>DASQMX010000024.1:0-27838 GCA_035645275.1 Anoxybacillus sp. | reverse complement strand
CGCCTTGCGGCGCCAGATCCTAAGTCTGGTGCGTCTGCCAATTCCGCCACACCCGCAAAATGGTGAGCCATGGAGGACTCGAACCTCCGACCCTCTGATTAAAAGTCAGATGCTCTACCTGCTGAGCTAATGGCTCATTTTTCAATGGCTGGGCTAGCTGGATTCGAACCAGCGCATCACGGAGTCAAAGTCCGTTGCCTTACCGCTTGGCTATAGCCCAATGATGCTACTTCGTGAAATACTTCTTTGAATATACTCCATGAATTCACACCGCAGGATAATTTCAAGAATTTCTGTCAGGAAATTCGAGAAATTATCCGACATTGATATAATATTTTCAAAACAATGGCGGTCCCGACGGGACTCGAACCCGCGATCTCCTGCGTGACAGGCAGGCATGTTAACCACTACACTACGGGACCAATTTGTATGGTGGAGGATGACGGGATCGAACCGCCGACCCCTTGCTTGTAAGGCAAGTGCTCTCCCAGCTGAGCTAATCCTCCACGACAAACAAATGGGAGGTGGTGTTCACTTTCAACAAAACGAAAGTTTCCAACATCTCCCACTAAAAGATGACCCGTACGGGATTCGAACCCGTGTTACCGCCGTGAAAGGGCGGTGTCTTAACCACTTGACCAACGGGCCATATTCCATATTTCAAAGTGGCGGAGAAGGCGGGATTTGAACCCGCGCGCCGCAAAAACGCGACCTAACGGTTTAGCAAACCGTCCCCTTCAGCCACTTGGGTACTTCTCCAATGGCTCCGCAAGTAGGATTCGAACCTACGACCTACCGGTTAACAGCCGGTTGCTCTACCGCTGAGCTATTGCGGAATAAACGATGTGTCAATACCCTTTAAGAATAAACCTCTAAAAGCTGTTTTGTTTAGTTGGCTAATTGACTCTTTTATTATAGTGGGATATTTATCAGTTGTCAATAACATTTTTGTTATTTTCTTTTCGAATTTCTTTTCGAAAACCGCCTATCAACGACGGCTTTTATAATTTAACATACATATATATCTTCCGTCAACTATTTATTTTAATTTTTTTAAACGGCCCCGGCAGTTGCCACAAACATAGCGTTCTGTATTGATTCTTTTTCTTCTTTTGTACTGCACACCGCAAGCTGTGCAAACATAAATATGAATGGAGATACTTTTTTTCCTTAATTCATTCGGCAACGGCTTGCAAAACCTTGGTGCCCCCACTTGCTTTAACAAAACGCGGAAATCATTGTCTCGATGTCGATAACCTTTTCCCTCTAGATGGAGATGGTAATGACATAGCTCATGTTTAATAATCGCAATCAACTCTTCTTCCCCAAAAGCTTCATAATATTTTGGATTAAGTTCAATGTCATGAGAGCGCAATAAATATCTTCCACCTGTCGTTCGCAAGCGCGGATTAAAAACCGCTTGATGCTTAAACGGTTTGCCAAAAAACTGTAAGGAAATGTGTTCTACCAATTGCTGTAGCTTGCTTTGCTCCATCACGTTCTCTCCTTTTTAACACAGGACAACTTATTTATACATAAACTATATACTACTTTTTTAGCAAATATCTAATGGAGGTTTGCCAAAATGCCTACATGGTTAAAAAATCAAATGATGCGTGCTTATTACGAAAAAAATAGATATCAAATTAAATTGTTAAACCAATGTTGGTTCTTTTACCGAAAAAAACACTGCTCGTAAAAGCAGTGTTTTTTCTAGAATCTTTTTAACGAGGAGGCACCATGGATAAAGCTACCCGTCCTTTTGCGACATCAACATCTTCTACCCATACTTTAACAACGTCGCCTACGGAAACAACATCTAAAGGATGTTTTACATATTTGTCGCTTAATTTTGAAATATGAACAAGCCCGTCCTGCTTAACCCCAATATCAACGAACGCTCCGAAATCAACAACATTGCGCACGGTTCCTTCTAGTTCCATTCCTTTTTGTAAATCTTCCAGTTTTAAAACATCTTTTTTCAATAACGGTTTCGGCAAATCATCACGCGGATCTCTTTCCGGACGAATTAATGCATCAATAATATCTTTTAAGGTCAATTCTCCAATCCCAAGAGCGTCTGCCGTTTCTTTGATTGATAAATTTTCAAGCGCTTGGCGAAGCTTTTCACTCCCCAAATCTTCTGTCGTAGCACCAATTTGTTTTAATAACTCTTTTACTTCTTTGTAGTTTTCTGGATGAATCGCTGTTCGATCTAAAGGTTCGTCTCCATCAATAATTCGCAAGAAACCGATGCACTGTTCATATGTTTTTGCCCCTAGCCTTGGAATGGTTTTTAATTCGCTGCGATTTTTAAATTTCCCTTGTTCTTCCCTGCGCTTTACGATATTTTCAGCGACTGTTTTCGATAGTCCTGATACATACTGCAACAATGCTGCAGAAGCTGTATTCACATTCACTCCAACTTGGTTTACAACCGTTTCAACGACAAAGTTTAATGACTCTGCAAGCTTTTTCTGCGAAACATCATGCTGATATTGACCGACACCTACCGATTTCGGGTCAATTTTCACCAGTTCCGCAAGCGGATCCTGTACACGCCGCGCGATGGAAACAGCGCTTCTTTCCTCTACTTGCAAATCCGGAAACTCTTTGCGGGCAAGCTCTGAAGCAGAATAAACACTCGCTCCTGCTTCATTGACAATCATATAAAATACGTCTTCGTTCAGCCCTTTTATCGTATCAGCTACAAATTGTTCCGTTTCACGCGAAGCTGTTCCGTTGCCGATTGCAATCATTTCTACCGAATAGTTTTTAATCATTTCGAGTAGCTTTTTCTTCGCTTCTTCTAATTGATTTTTTGGCGGATGCGGATAAATCACATCAATTTTTAATAATTTTCCTGTCTCATCGACAACCGCTAATTTACAGCCTGTCCTATAGGCAGGGTCAATCCCCAACACCGTCTTTCCTTTCAATGGCGGCTGCAATAAAAGCTTTCGTAAATTTTCCGCGAAAATATGAATAGCACGCTCTTCTGCTTTTTCCGTTAATTCATTGCGAATTTCTCTTTCTACAGCCGGTTCAATTAAACGTTTATAGCTATCTTCAATAGCTTCCAAAACAAGATTTGCTGCTTTTGAATGCTCATTTAAAATTACTTTTTTTCTTAAATAATTTAAAATGTCATCAACAGGAGCTTTGATGGAAACACGTAAAATTTCTTCTTTTTCCCCGCGGTTAAGCGCCAGCACTCGATGAGGAACAATTTTATGAACAGGCTCTTCATATTCGTAATACATTTCATACACTTTTTTCTCGTCTTTCTCTGTATCTTTAGCGACGGACACAACCATTCCTTTTTTAAATGTCTCCGTGCGAATCCACTGGCGAAACGTTGCATCATCAGCAACTTTCTCAGCGATAATATCCTTGGCCCCTTGAATGGCTTCTTCAATCGAATGGACTTCTTTTTCCTCAGAAAGAAACTGAGCTGCTTTTTCTTCCACCGATTCATTCATCGGGAATGTTAAAAGCCATTCTGCCAACGGCTCAAGCCCTTTTTCCTTGGCGATAGTCGCTTTTGTACGCCGCTTCTGTTTGTATGGGCGATATAAATCTTCTACTTGCTGTAATTTAGTTGCTTGTAAAATGGCTGTTTTTAATTCCTCTGTTAGCTTTCCTTGTTCGTCAATTAGCCGTAACACTTCTTCTTTGCGTGACTCAAGATTTTGGAGATATTGCCATTTTTCTAATACCTCACGAATTTGCACTTCATCGAGAGCACCTGTTAACTCTTTGCGATAACGGGCAATGAACGGAACCGTGTTTCCTTCTTCAAAAAGAGAAATGACATTTTCTACCCGCTGCGCGGCAATATTTAGCTCTTGTGCAATGATGTGAATCAGCTTTTCTCGTTTCTCCAACGCGAATTCCTCCTAGAATGTTGAAAAGGTTTGTTCCTTCATTTTACCAAAACTTACATACAAATAGTTATTGAAATACAGAGGTTATCTTTTCTCTACATAAAAAAATAAAAATAGCTACGGCTTATGGTAGCTATTTTTCTGAATGTTCAAACATATCAGTTTGCATAAATTAAAAATCAATAAGTCCTAAGCTGATTTGAAGAGCTTCATCCACTTTATCCATCATCTCATCATCGAGATGAGTAATCTTATCTGTTAAGCGTTGTTTATCAATCGTCCGTATTTGTTCCAAAAGGATAACGGAATCCCGCTCAAATCCGTAGCGCTTCGCATCAATTTCCACGTGCGTTGGCAATTTCGCTTTTTGGATTTGTGCGGTAATAGCCGCCACTATTACAGTAGGACTAAAGCGGTTTCCAATGTCATTTTGAATGACTAATACCGGACGAACGCCTCCTTGCTCTGAGCCAACTACCGGGGAAAGGTCTGCAAAATACACGTCGCCACGCTTGACAATCAAAGCATTACCCCCCGCTAACTAAACGTTCAACGGTGTGGTCGGCTTCATATTCTGCAAGAAACGCTTCCGATGCAATGGATAGATTAATTTTCGCCATTTCCATATAACCGCGTCTCATCGCTTCACGGATTTGGCGCTTTTTACGCTCACGAATATACATCTTTGTTGCCTGATAAATAAGATCGCTGCGATTACCGTTTTCTTGTTTTACAATTCCGTCTAATTCTGTTACTAATGCTTGAGGCAAACGAATTACGATTTCTGTTGTTGCACTGGATTCAGACACAAACACGCACCTCCAAGAAACTACCGCCCAATTAAGTCACATTCATTTCAATAATAACATTAAATCTTTTCCATGCAAAGCCATTTCCTTAATTCTCTACATATTATCGTCTGAAAAGTTGCTTGTTTATGCATATCAATTTCCATTTAAAACAAGATTTCTCTCTTCAATTATACTTTTCTTTTTCAAAAAAAATACGAATACCGTAAAAGTTAATGATAAAAAACAGGCTCCTTTTATTCGTTGAGCCTGTGTAAATACATGTTATTTAATAGCTGTTCCTTGTACGGAGCGGGCAACCATCATCATCTCTTCTCGCGTTAAATCATTAGAAGCTAGCGTAAAGTCGACACCTTTATATGACCAAGTAAGTGATTGATCGGTAAGCGCACCGATGGCAAATCCCAAATCAACCGGCTCTCCTTTGATCAACGTAGATGTACTTGTTGCTGGTAGAATACGCGCTTTTTCTTGAATAAGAGTAAATGATTTTTCACCGCCAAATGTCATAATAATCCGTTTTCCATTCTCTGTTGCAATTTCTTTTTCTTCTATAGGTTCAACTCCTGCTGGCAAATCAACCGGGTACATTACTTCTAACGTTGCATCATCTTCTTGTGCTATTGTCGGAACATCTAATTTCGCCCCTGTCATATTTTTCGTTGTATCAAATGCATCTTTGTCAAACTTGGCATTAAATTCAACTTTGGAAAACTCGACAGTGAGCAGCGGATTCATATCTGGGTCCATTACTTTCACAGAAACAGGAGACAAATCTTTTTTGTTTAAAGTAATTTGTTGTTTTGGAATCATTTTGTTGTTTTGATAATTCGTTTTTGTTTCGAAAACGTAATGATTTTTTGTCGCTTTAAAGGAAGCCTTCGAATCGTTTAAGATATCTTTTACTAAAGATTCATATAAATATGCTTGACTGCTGTTTTTTGGCCAATCGCTTTGGAAACGGAAGCTTTTGTTTAATGCTGGTGTTAAGACAAACACTCCTTCGTCATTGCGTAAAATCATTTGATTTTGATCTTTTTGTGCATTTTTCAAATTGACACGGTAGTAGGATGGCTGCTTATGCCAAATCTCCACGTCATACACTTGCGGCTCTGAACCAGTCGTTAAGGTCAATTTCGCTTCCGCCTTATAGCTGGACAATTCCTCCATTTTTTCATCAAGTTCTTTGATTACGTCCTCTTGCGATTTTGCCCCGCATGCAGCTAAAGCAAAAACTAAAAAAATTGTTAGTAATGCCCCGAATAAATTTCTCCTCATTTTTTCCACCCCTTTGCCTCATATAAAGAGAGATGTTCTCCCTCTTGCCCACTACAAATATATGAGACAAGGATTGCAAATATGCAGCCTAGCTTGACAAGCGCTCAATAATTACTTGTGCAACCGCATAATCATCGCTATGCGAAATCGATAAATGAATGCGCTGTTCTGGAGTTACTGAAGGGATAAAAGGCTTTCCTTTCTCGTCATTATGTATGTGTATGTCCGTAAAAGACAGCTCTTTGCCGATTCCCGTTCCTACCGCCTTAGCATATGCTTCTTTAGCGGCAAACCTCCCCGCCAAAAATTCTATTTTTCTCGTTTCTGATAATTGAAAAAATCTTTTCTTCTCTGTCTCTGATAAAATTCGTTCAATAAATTTCGGCTGCCGCTCTACAATTTCTTTTATTCGTTTTATCTCTACAATATCAATTCCAATTCCAACAATCATGGCTCTTCCTTCCTTCTATTCGTTCTATTTATTACATACATATTTACAAAACAAGCGCTCAAGGAGGGGAGTTTGTGTTTGTACGTACTGAAAATGTTCAAACATTTGTCCGCTTATATCCAATCGTTTCAACCATTATCATTACTCATATTATTTGCTGGGCTTTCTTTTCGATTGAGACGACGTTTGCCAATTTTGTTCTAGAAAAACTAATCGGCACGAATGCTTACATTCGTATGGGGGAATATTGGCGTCTTTTCACTCCGCTTTTTTTGCATCTTCATTTTGGCCATATGATGATTAATTCTCTTTCTCTTATCCTTTTTGGCCCGGCTTTAGAAAAAATGCTCGGAACATGTAAATTCATCATTGTCTATATATGGAGTGGCATATTTGCAAACGTTGCTACGTTATTTCTCCTTCCGCCACTGTATAGCCATTTAGGCGCTTCAAGTGCCATTTTTGGGCTGTTTGGCGTGTATAGTTACTTAATTGTCATCCACAAAAATATCATCGACCGCCGGCACACACAAGTTATTATCACGAGTTTATGCATTGGTGTTATTATGACGATAATGAACCCCAATATTAATACGATTGCTCATACATTTGGATTTATAGGCGGAGCAACGATAGCCCCTTTTATCGCTTCCCGCCTAAATCCGTATACAATATAGTTACTGATGTCGATACCATTTTTGTATGGCATCCATATGTGCCTCATCGATATCTACAACTTTAAAATGTTTTGAATGTGAACCAGATTGAATCGACAGGCGAACTGTTGCCAGCTGCTGTTTGCGCTGAAAAATAGATTGGCTAGTTTCTAATGCTTGAATCCTCTTTTTCCTTAATAGCACAATCATTTTTGTAAAAACTCGATAACGCAACGTAAATCATCTCCGTTTTTGACAACGGTAAAACGGCCGTATTTCTCAACCGTTATAAAACATAGAAATAAACCATCCTAAAAAAATAGCGAATAAGACGATGAGAGAAATAATAATAAGATTCAAATGAGCGAACTGCTGAAACTTTTGTAAAAAGAATTCGTAAGGAATCAACTCATCAAATTGGCTGAAAAATGCCCCTGCTGCAAAACAACACCGATACTGCCAGACGTAGAAGCAGCAATCATCAATTCTTTCATTGTTGCCTCATAATCGTCCATTTGCGCATAAGAAATCAACTCATCAACAAGCAAAGCGCTCTTTATTCTGTCTGCTTCCGCTTTTGTAATCGCGGTTAAAATCGCTCCACTAATTCGCCAAACCGTTAAAGCTCTTTCACGAACCGCTGTTTTGGCTCTTCCCTCATGTTTTCCCCTCTTTTCATTTGGAAATTCATTTCCTCTATAACAAAAATATACATGAAAACAAACGAAAAACCGCCACAATGTTGACGGTTACCGTACATAAAAGCTTGCTTCATCAATGAACTCAATTTCTTGATAATGTTTCAAATCCTCTACTAATCGGAATAAAGCTTCATCTTTTTGCTTCGCTTCAATCATACAGTCGATTTGCGAAACGGTTCCTTTGATTTCATTCAAAAATTTCATGAACATTTGAGCATCGACAAAATCGCTATGAGCGCGAAAATCTTTTTCGTTTCTCGGGCTGGAAATGTGAATTTTCATCGGCAGCGGCGAGTGTTTCCATGTTGCAACGATGCGTTCCCAGTCCGGCTTCCAATCTTCATTCTCGTAGTTTGCCAAATGGTGGTGCAAATCAAATACGAGTGGAATCGCCAGCTTTTCACATAAATATAACGTATTTTGCAGCGTGAAAGTCATATCATCGTTTTCCAGCATAATCATCCGTTGCAAATGGCTAGGGACATAACCCCAGTTATGAACAAACTGCTCTAATGCTAGTTCTTTGTCATGATATCCGCCACCTACATGAAGGACACAGCGATGTTCAGGGACAATGTTCATTTCCTTGAGTAACTCTTCATGCATGCGCAGCGTTTTTAGCGACATTTTCAAAATTTCCGGCTCAGGCGAATTGAGCAAAACAAAATGATCGGGGTGAAAATCGATTCGCATTTGATAATTTTTTAAAAATCGAGCAATTTCTCCTAATATATCCCGAAGCGGCTCTATATAATCCCAATCCTCTAACTCTTCATGGTTCGCAAGTGGAATTAGTCTTGAACTAAAACGGAAAAAGCGAATATCGTTCGCCTTATTATGTTTTAATAGCCGCAAACAATTTTCTAAGTTAGAAACAGCAATCCGCTCCAATTTTTTAATTGCTGCTTCGCGATTTTTTATTTTCTGAAATTGCGAAAATGTCATCGTCTGTGACGGTGAACAATTTTGCAAATGAACGCTCATTGCGACATATCCTAGTCTTACAATTGTCATGATTCACCACCTCAAACTAAGATCACCTTTAGTATGGCTTTTTCTAAAAAAAGCTAGTCAAGTAGGCACGTATAAAAAAAGAGTCTGTCTCCCTTCAACGTATTTTCCGGTTTTGAAAGGAGATAGACTCTTTTCCTTTATCGGACAGCGCGGCGTTTTTTCATTTGTCGATGCCGCGGTTGCTCTTTTCCATTTTTATGACTTGAACGTTTTTTCTCTCTTTTTACTGGAAGCGGCGGCTCTTCCGTTAATTTCACAGGCGTTGTATCCGGCTCTTTCGTCATCATTTTTATCGCAGCGGCAATAAGGGAAACCGAATCGTGTTCTTCTAACAGTTCCTCGGCCGCGCGTTTATAAAATGATAAATTTTCCTTTTCTACCGTTGCGAGCAGCTTTTCAATCGCAATGCGCTGCTGGCCTTCTAACGCTTCGTCCAATGTCGGCGGCTTCATCCGTTCCATTTTCCGCTTCGTTGTTCTCTCAATATTATGAAGCTGGCCGATTTCACGTGGAGTGACAAATGTCATCGCCACACCGGTTTTTCCTGCACGGCCAGTGCGTCCAATGCGATGCACGTAACTTTCTGGGTCTTGCGGAATATCAAAGTTATATACATGCGTCACTCCGGAAATATCCAACCCGCGCGCGGCTACGTCGGTTGCCACTAAAATTTCAATAGAACCCTCTTTGAATTTGCGCAAAACAGAAAGACGCTTTGCTTGGCTTAAATCTCCGTGAATTCCTTCCGCTGCATAGCCGCGTAAATTTAACGCCTCGGCAAGCTCGTCAACGCGGCGTTTCGTGCGCCCGAACACAATCGCCAATTCCGGGGCTTGGATATCTAACAGACGGGTTAACGTATCGAACTTCTTTTTCTCATGAATTTCTAAGTAATATTGCTCGATATTTGGCACGGTCATTTCTTTTGCTTTCACTTTAACGAGATGCGGATTGTTCATAAATCGCTCAGCAATGCGGCGAATCGGCTCCGGCATCGTCGCAGAGAACAGCAATGTCTGCCGTTCTGCAGGCACTTGACTTAAAATCGCTTCAATATCATCGATAAATCCCATATTGAGCATTTCATCCGCTTCATCAAGAACAACAGTATGCACATGTTGCAAATGAAGTGTTTTCCGATTGATATGGTCAATAATTCTTCCCGGTGTACCGACAATCACATGCGGCCGTTTCTTGAGAGCGCGAATTTGTCTTTCGATATCCTGACCGCCGTAAATTGGCAAGACGCGAACGCGTTTTGTTGCTCCGATTTTATACAATTCCTCCGATACTTGAATCGCTAATTCCCGTGTCGGAGCAACAACAATCGCCTGAATCGTATCGCTATTTATATCAATTTTCTCGATTAACGGAATTCCGAATGCTGCTGTTTTTCCTGTACCTGTCTGTGCCTGACCAATTACATCCTTATTTTGCAAGCTTAACGGAATCGTTTCCGCCTGAATTGGAGTTGCTTGTTCAAATCCCATGCGGCGAATCGCCTTCATTAATTCTTTGCTTAAACCTAATTCTTGAAATGTAATCAACGCTTCCATACTCCTTCTAAAATTTCTAGCTTATAAAAAAAGGCATTCCGCTAAAGCAGAAGATGCCCATCCTTTAAATGCTGTAAGTATCATACCACTTTAATACTGTATTTTCAATAAAAGCCTCATGAAAGATTTTCCTTTAAAAATTTCTCAACCGCAACAAATAATTGCTGACGGTCTGGTCCATGACAAATGTGATGGCCGGAAGAAGGCAACAAAAGCAGTTTTTTCACCGGAGAGCGAATGGTTTCATATAGGTAGTGAGCGCTTTTAAGTGGAACAATTCCATCTTTCTCTCCTTGAACAATCAGAGTAGGAACAGAAATCTCTTTCATCATCGGCCGAATTTCGCTGACCAATTTCCGGAATTCCAACGTTGCTGTTAATGGCGTATGCACAATTTTCGTCTTATAGCGAACAAACAAAGGATTTTCCTTCAGCCTGCCTGTCAAGCTGTCGCGAACCATCCCGCGAATATCACTGAACATTTGTCTAGGATTGATATAATAAACTGCCGCGCTTAACAGGACGAGCTTTTGTACACTATATTTTGTCGCTAAATAACCAGCTATTACGCCACCCATGGAAAAACCGACTAAATAAACGATATCGCATTTGTTTAACAGCTTTTGTAATTCTTCTTCCGCTGCTTGCAGCCATTGGTCATATGTAACTCCCTTTAATTGCAATTGCTCGCCGTGCCCCGGCAAACAAGGTGTTTCAATGAGCCAATTCGTTCTTTCTTGCAAATATTGAGCTAACGGCTCGACTTCATAAGGCCCTCCTGTAAAACCGTGTATACATAAGCAACCAATCATAACCAATCACCTGTTGTATATTGATGATGCTGCTTATTTTAGCATAGCCAAAAAAGGGCTGACCCAAAAGTGTCAGACCACACACACATTCCACAACATATCACATATGTGTTGCGGGGTCTAACACTCTGCTTTCGGGTCAGCCGCTTAGTCTGTTACATACTTGATTACTTCTTCCAGCTTCATACCCCTTGAGGCTTTTAAAAGAACAACATCTTTTCCAGAGACAAGCCCTGCAAGGTCCGCTGCCAGTGTTTCTTTGCTGTCATACACTTTTACCCGTCCTTCTGGAAAAGCTGGCTGCGCTGCTAAAGCAATCGCTTTACCGAGCCGTCCATACGTCAAGATATAATCTGCTATGTTTTCGTTTAACATTCGGCCAATTTCTTCGTGAAACTCGATTTCCTTCTCGCCAAGTTCAAGCATATCCCCTAAAACGGCCACTTTCTTTTCGTAGCCTGTCAATTCCCCCAACAACTCAAGTGCCGCTTTCATTGATGTCGGACTGGCATTATACGCATCGTTAATAATCGTTAAACCGTCTTTTCCTTTTATGATTTCCATACGCATTTTTGTTACTTGCAAACATTCAAGACCAGATTTGATATTCTCCCAGCTTATGCCAAAGAAACGAGCGATGGAGATGGCCGCTAAAGCATTATAGACATGATGTTTTCCTAAAATAGGAATAAAGAAAGAAATATCAGGCGCTTGATTCACAGTAAAAGTCGTTCCATTCGCTTTTAAAGAAACCGTAAGCGGATAATAATCATTGCTGTTTTGGCTGCCAAACGTCAGCGTCTTCTGGAAGAGATTCATCTTTTGTACACGTGTTGTTAAAAGCGGTTCGTCACCATTATAGACGAAAACACCGTCTTCTTTTAATCCCGACACAATTTCTAATTTTGCTTTCGCAATCCCATCGCGCGACCCTAACTCTTGCATATGGGATTCTCCGATATTCGTAATAATAGCGGCATCTGGTTTCGCCAAGTTGGAGAGAAGCTCAATTTCACCAAAATTGCTCATTCCCATCTCCACTACTGCCACTTCTGTCGTTTCTTCCAGACGAAGCAATGTCAGCGGCAAACCGATATGGTTATTTAAGTTTCCTTCTGTTTTCTGTACTTTGTATTGCGTTGATAAAATCGCCGCTGTCATATCTTTTGTCGTTGTCTTACCGTTGCTTCCGGTAATGCCGATGACTTTGACAGAAAGCTGCTCGCGATAGCGGCTTGCTAAACGTTGAAGCGCCACTAGTGTATCATCAACAAAAATGAGCGGCACGTCTTGCGGAAAATCAGGCTCATTTTTTTCCCATAATGCCGCAACAGCTCCCTTGGCAAAAGCATCTTTCACAAATGCGTGGCCGTTAAATTTTTCACCTTTAAGCGGAATATATAGATTGCCTTTGCAGAGAGTTCTTGTATCCGTTGATACACCGGAAATAACAAGATCCTTATACTGTACAGATAAGCCGCTTCCTGCTGTCATTTCTTGAATTTCCTGCAATGTACGAGTAATCATCATTTTTCACCTTGCTTCTCTAATAAAGTGTCTGACCTCACAGTATAATGCACTAAACACTCATAAGTATCCTGTGAGACTGTCTCAAAAGCCAAGGGTCAGACCCCACAACACAATATACAGGACGTAATGTTGGATAAATGAGCTAGATATTGTTAAACGCACGTGAGGTCAGACCCTTATGAGACAGCCTCTTTTTATCTTCTTAAAACGTATACGTAATCGTTTGTTTTTCTTGATGGCGTTCAATGGCCAACTGCACTAAACGCTCAATAAGTTCCGGATACGAAACTCCTGTATGTTTCCAAAGAAGTGGGAACATGCTGAATGGGGTAAAACCAGGCATTGTATTGACTTCATTAATGTAAATAATACCGTCTTTCGTTAAGAAAAAGTCAGCACGCACAAGCCCACAAAGATCAAGAGCTTTAAATGCAGTAATCGCCATCTGTTTAATGGTTTCATACTGTTCTTTCGTCACATCAGCCGGAATAATTAGCTCTGTGTCGCCATCTTCATATTTTGCTTGATAGTCGTAAAATTCTTTTTTCGGAACAATTTCACCGACAACCGAGCAAATCGGCTTATCATTGCCGATGACGCCGATTTCAATTTCACGGCCGACAATCGCTTCTTCGATAATAATTTTCCGATCATATTTAAACGCTTCAATAAACGCGGCCTCTAAATCTTGGCGGTTTTTACATTTGCTAATTCCCACACTTGAACCTGCGTTTGCTGGTTTGACAAAGCAAGGGTAACCGAGTTCTTTCTCTACTTTTTCATAAACAACCTCAGGATTTTCCTTCCAGTCATTTTTAATAAACCAAACATATTTTGCCTGCTTTAAGCCTGCTTGGGCAAATAAGTTTTTCATAATAACTTTATCCATACCTGCCGCAGAGCCTAGCACGCCGTTTCCGACATATGGAATGTTCAATAATTCAAGCAAACCTTGAACCGTTCCGTCTTCGCCATTTGGTCCATGCAACAGTGGAAAAATGACATCAATCGTTCCTTCACTTTCTTCCGTTGTTGCAGGAGCCCCCGCTTTATTTAAGGCCACTGGCAAGATAGCATTTGCTTCTGACTTCAATTCTAGTTCCTTTACATCCTTTACTTCTCCAGTTAAACGTTCACCTTTCACCCATTTTCCTTCTGTTGTAATATAAATCGGTGTAACATCAAATTTTTCTTTATCGATAGCGTTCATGACCGCTTTCGCCGTCTGCAGCGATACTTTATGTTCTGGCGACTTTCCGCCGTATAATACTCCAATTCTCGTTTTCATCAGGGGTCCCTCCTCATCTTTTTTCGCCAATTGTTATTGTAACACGTTATTAAAAAAATTACTGAGAAATTCCGTGCAGCTGCAGCTACTGTGCTCCTTCATAATTTTATATGATAAATCAGGCTCGTTTCGCTACTGCAGCCGTTCAAATGAAAACGGAAAAACCATCCGACGTTTAGACAATGGTCAGATGGTCTCTGCTGTTATCCCGTTCTAACCGTCCGTAAGACTCCCACCTCTACAGGTGGGAGATAACAGACGCTAAGAACCCGATAAGTTCAACTAATATCATTGGGGGATGAAAAACCCCCCACTGATGAAGTTGCACTTTATTGGCTGTTTTTGTTTGATAATAACGGTCAATAGAAAGATAAATAACTCCGGCGATAATGCAGCCAATACCTAATATAGAAAAAAGCAAATGTCCGAGAGAACGTTCAAATAAAAATCCACCAACCAAAGGCCCAAGCATTCCCCCATAATCCATTGGAGGCTTGCCGCGCCCATATATGTACCGCGCAAATGTTCAGCAATATTAGCAACAGTATTTAATACCTTCTTTGTTTTTTTATATTTTGGCTTGCTGTAATGATGTCTTTTACTGCCTCTTGCGCTGTTGTTTCAATCTCTTCGAAGTATTCATTGATTCGCTTATTGAGGCGGTTTTGTTCCATTTCATCATTTAATACTTGCAAAATTTTCTGCTCATAAGAGTCCAGTCCAGATAAATTATAGATAAGTCCCCTTCGTTCAAGATATTGTAAGTTAATTTTTTCCTGACCCGGCAGCCAAGCAACCGTAAATAACGGCAACCTTTTTTTCAGCACTTCACTTACTGTTACACCACCAGGTTTGGTAATAATCGCATCAACTTGATCATATAGACGGTTCATTTCCTCCATATTGGATATATAGGGAAGTGGACGTATATTCGCATTATTCCAGCTCAAAATTTCTTTATAAAGCTGTTCGTTTTTTCCGCACAATACAGAGTACTGAAAATGGCTGGATTCTCCCATCTTTTTAAAGAACTCGGCCATATTGCCTAATCCTTGATTGCCCCCGGCAAATAAAATATGCTTAAGACGATTCGCCGATTTTTTTACCGTATTTCTCGGAGTAATGGCTTCATGAACAGGAATGCCCGTAACGATAATTTTTTCCTTCGAAATTCTATGTTTTGTCATTAATTCGATTTTTGCCTCTTGGTGAGGAACAAAATGATAATCAATTCCGTTTTTTCCCCAAATACCATTCAAAAAGAAATCGGTATACACATTAATCACAGGCGTCTTTATCCTATTTCGCTTTTTCAGCCGTTGTAAAACACGGGAAGGAAACGAATGCGTACAAATAATCAGGTTGGGCTGTTCCTTCTCTAACATTTTTTTCATTTTATGCTCAAAATAAGGAAGCCACGGCTCTAAGTGAGCAACTTCTAGGCGCTGGGAATCAGCACACATTAATTTTTTATAAATATGATGATACGAATTTGGATATGAACGAATCCAGCGAATGTACATTTCGGAAATCCATTTTTCCATGTGCTCATTGCAATAGCTTAAAAAATCAATTTTTTTGCAAACAACAGACGGAATTTGTTTTTCTAAAGAGTAAATGAGCGCATCCGCTACTTTATGGTGTCCAGAAGGCATTTGAAACAACGGCAAAACAAGAACTTTCATCATTACAATAGCTCCTTACCGATTTCCGTATTGTTTCTTTTTGATCATCTGATTCAGCCAAACTCCGAGAATGAACAAGACAAACATGCCTAAACCAATCAACGGAATATACGAAAGAGGAAAAGTGAACCGTTCTCCGAAAAAAGCGCCTAATAACACAAATGGAATTGTCCATAATAAAGACCCTATACATGAAAGCAGCAAAAAAGGAACAAACGGAAAATTTGTCATCCCCGCCATATACGGTGAAATTTGTCGAATCCCCGGAAGATAATAACCAAATAAAATGGTCCATCTCCCGTATTTTCGAAACGTTGCATCCGCTCTATGCCACCTATCCTTGTTAATCCCGACATATTTTCCATATTTATTAATAAACGGCTGACCGAGAAAAAAACCTGCTCCATAAGCACTCAGCATACCGACATTAACTCCTAACAATCCCGCAAGCAAACAATATTCCCATGCCAATTGCTGATGGGCAATCAACACGCCAAGCAAAAACAATAAACTTTCTTCAGGAGCCGGAATCCCGACAATTCCGAAAAAGAGAAAAAGAAAAATGATTATATATCCATAGGCATGTATATACATTAAAATTGCATTTGTCTCCATACGTCCCTCTTATTTATGAAATTTGTTTCTTATTTTTCGCATTCAGCATCTCGCTAAGCGTTACCCATCTAATTTTTTGAGTATACCCGTCTTTCAAAAACAACTCTAACGCTGCCAGCATATTTTCCGGAGCATTCGCATCTGCTCCAAACGTCTCGCCGCTGTCATGAAGCACAATGATCGAACCATCTTGCTGACATTTTTTTAAACGGTGAAACAATTCAAGAGCTCCTACACCTTCTTTCCAATCCCCGGGTATATGTGTCCACATAATCGTTTTATACTGCTTCTGCAACGGAAGCGTACACAAATTAAAATGCCCCCAAGGCGGACGATAGTAAATCGGCCTTTCTTGAATGATTTGTTCAATAATGTCAGCTGATTTACGTAATCCCCGTGACAGAAAGAACGGAAGTACAAACCAATTACTAATATGGCGGTAATTATGCAGCCCAATCTCATGACCTTCTTGATGCATTCGTTTAATAAGATCCGGATGCCGCTTTGCTTTTTCCCCGACAACAAAAAAAGTGGCTTTTACTTGATATTTTTTCAATAAATCTAATAAACGAGGAGTATATATGGAATCTGGACCATCATCAAACGTTAAAGCGATCGTATTTCGCTTATTTCCCTTTTTATAAATACGCAAAGAAAAAACGCGAATCACAACGGTCGGAATAACAGCGTAAAACAGAAAAAAAGCGAGCAGAGCCAGCAATAAAATTTCCAAAAAATACACCTCTTTATCAGCTTTTTTTCCAAAGCTATGAACTATAATACTAATAATCTACTTTATATCACTTTAACAATAAATAAACCGTTTTTAAATATGAAAGTGTTATCATCTTTGCTCTTCCTATTTTCAAAAGAATAAGCACATTTTCATTATAGTTTATCTTTTTAGAAAAGAGAAAGATTTACCTGTCTTTTGACTCATTTATTTTTATTGGATAGATTGTTACAATATTGTATTGTTTTGTTGTAAAAAATGGAGGCACATATCTTTTCTTACCCCTTGAACAAGAGCCCATTTTCCTGCAAACTATATGTTAAAACTATATGTTAAAACTATATGTTACAAATCCTTCATTTTCATTGGAATAGATGACCTTCAGAACGTTATAAATGAACGTTGGACATAAATCTTATAAAGATAGGTGATGATCGTTGAAGAAAAAAATCATTCTTACAGGCGGAGGATCCGCTGGACACGTGACAGTCAACTTAGCGCTTATTCCGAAGTTGTTAGAACAAGGATGGGAAATCAGCTATATTGGCTCACACACAGGAATTGAACGAGAACTGCTCTCTAAAGTGGAAAATGTACCGTATTTCGCTATCTCAACAGGAAAATTGCGCCGCTATTTTGATTGGAATAACTTTAAAGATCCTTTTAAAGTCATCAAAGGAACACTTCAAGCCTATCAAATTATTAAACGGGAAAAACCCGACATTATTTTCTCCAAAGGCGGATTTGTCTCTGTTCCTGTCATTATCGGCGCGTGGCTCAACCGTGTGCCGACGATTATCCATGAATCGGACATAACACCGGGACTTGCCAATAAAATTGCCATGCCTTTTGCGACAAAAGTATGCGTTACGTTTCCGGAAACATTGCAACATGTAAAGGGAGATAAAGGCATTTATGTCGGCGCGGTTGTAAGAGAAGAACTATTCAAAGGAGAGGCAAACAAAGGATTTGAATATTGCTGCTTTGAAAAAGAAAAGCCGGTTCTCCTTGTCATGGGAGGAAGCTTAGGCTCGAAGCGCATCAATGACGTGCTGCGCGCCAACTTACAAACACTCACATCCGATTTCCAAATTGTTCATATTTGCGGCAAAGGAAATATCGCCCCTGACTTAATCAATTATAAAGGATATAAACAATTTGAATATGTAAGCGATGAGCTGCCTCATTTAATGGCAATGGCGGATATCGTCTTGTCTCGTGCCGGCTCCAATTCCATTTTCGAATTTTTAACATTAAGAAAACCGATGTTGCTTATTCCGCTGTCAAAAGGCGCCAGCCGCGGCGACCAAATTTTAAATGCCCGTTCCTTCCAAAAGGCCGGTTATTGTGAAGTGCTGATGGAAGAAGATTTATCGAATGAGTCATTGCTGCAAGCCGTTTATCAGCTTTATCGCGACAGACAAAAATACATTGATAACATGAAAAAATCCGAAGCGAACGATGCATTAAACAAACTTCTTACGCTTATTAACGAATCAAGCCAAAAATAACTTGAAAAATTCGGAAAAACCATTATAATACTAAAAAAATTAATATCCAATTCGATGACGAAGAGAGTAGTTATATAGGAAGCACTAGCGAGTCAGGGATGGTGGAAGCCTGATGCGGACTATATAACGAAGCGCACTTCGGAGATGCTAATCTGAATACCTGTCGGTTAGTAAGATTCGCCGGGGAGTCCCCCGTTATAAACAAGAGAGGTTTTTATGTAAACAATTAGAGTGGTACCGCGGGTAATAGCTCGTCTCTATCAGGAGACGGGCTTTTTTATTTGACTACAAAGCAAAGGAGAGTGTCTGATGGATTACAAATTACAGTTCGCCCAATGCTTAACCAATTTGCTTAGCGAACATTTAACGAAACAGCAAGTATATGAACTCATCGAAGTTCCAAAGTATGCCTCTTACGGGGACTTTGCCTTTCCTTGTTTCACTTTGGCCAAAACATTCCGAAAATCGCCTGCTCTCATCGCGAAAGAGATTGCAGAAAAACTTGATGATTCGCTTTTTGAAAAGGTCGAAGCAAAAGGCGCTTATGTGAACGTCCTCTTAAACAAAACAACGGTCAGCAAGCAAGTCATTGAAACGGTTTTACAACAAGGCAATCATTATGGGGACATGTCATTAGGAGAAGGAAAAACGATTGTCCTTGATTTCTCTTCACCGAACATCGCCAAGCCGTTTTCGATGGGGCATCTCCGTTCGACCGTCATCGGAAACGCCATCGCCAACATCGCCGAAAAATGCGGCTACAAGGCAGTAAGAATTAACCATTTAGGTGACTGGGGCACACAATTCGGTAAACTCATCGCCGCTTACAAACGCTGGGGCAATGACGAAAAAATTAAAGAAAACCCGATTAAAGAACTGTTTAACCTCTATGTCAAATTTCATGAAGAAGCCGAAACGAACGAACAGCTTGAAAGTGAAGGACGAGCATGGTTTAAAAAGCTGGAAGACGGCGACGAAGAAGCATATCGGCTTTGGAAATGGTTTCGCGATGAGTCTTTAAAAGACTTCTCCCGCATCTATGAATTGCTAGGCGTTTCGTTTGACTCCTACCACGGAGAAGCGTTTTACAACGACAAAATGGAGCGCGTCGTGCATTTGCTTGAAGAAAAAGGTCTATTAAGCGAATCGGACGGAGCGATGGTGGTCCGTCTTGACGAAAAAGAATTGCCGCCCTGCCTCATTAAAAAGTCAGACGGTGCGACATTATACGCTACCCGCGATTTAGCGGCGGCACTTTATCGTTATGAAACCTATCAATTCGCTAAAGCCTTATATGTCGTTGGACACGAACAAAGCCTTCATTTCCAGCAGGTGTTCTCTGTGCTCGAAAAGCTCGGCTTCGCTTGGGCAAAAACGATGGTTCACATTCCATTCGGTTTGATTTTAAAAGACGGCAAAAAAATGTCAACGAGAAAAGGGCGCGTCATTTTGCTTGAAGACGTTCTCAAAGAAGCGATCACACTCGCCGAACAAAACATTGCCGCAAAAAATCCAAATTTAGAAAACAAAGACGAAATCGCGCGTCAAGTTGGCGTCGGTGCGGTCATCTTTTATGATTTAAAACATGAGCGCATCAATAATATCGAATTTTCCCTTGAAGATATGCTGAAGTTTGAAGGAGAAACAGGACCTTATGTGCAATATACGTACGCAAGAGCTTGCTCGATTTTACGAAATGCCCAAACAGCCGCGGCAAACGACATTCACGGACTGAAAGATGACGAAAGCTGGGAAATCGTCAAACTGCTCGCCGCGTTCCCGAATGTCATTCAGAAAGCGTATGAACATCTCGATCCTTCTTTAATCGCTAAATATGTCATCCATTTAGCACAGGCATTTAACAGCTATTACGCCCATACAAAAATTCTTGCCGAAGATGAAGATTTAAACTCGCGTCTTGCCTTAGTCCGCGCAACAACAATCGTATTAAAAGAAGGATTGCGTTTGTTAGGGATTGGAGCGCCGGAGAGGATGTAAAAGAATAAAAAATGCTGACTTATTTTCATCTTAGCGATAAAATAAACATGGCATCGAGTCGGCGCAGTTGTAAAAGCAATAAAACGCAGTTGTAAAAGCAATAAAACTTGGACTGTTAAATTATTAAAATCCTGTTTAAAATAAGCCTCCATCATTTTTACCGATGGAGGCTTTAATCTCATTCTATCTTTCATACGCCATCGAAATCGCTTTATTGGCATTACGAACGTCATTTATTAACAATTGGCTTAAATCATACGCTGGATAGTAACCGCGCTCATACATATAGTTAAATACCTTTTCATGTGTATCAATTGCTTTCATTAACTGTTTGACTAATGTTTTTCTTAATACAGGAGTTGCTGTTTCCGTAATGGCTATTGCGTAATTACGTACCGCTGTCTTGGCGAATCCTAACAAATCGCCAGCATAAAAGGCACGGTCATCTCTTAATCCCCGGACTTCTCCGTACATCGGAGCGGCAGGAATAAATTGCAACAGCTCGCGCAAATTCGTCTCTAATCCTTCAATAGTCGCCACATATATGGACTTTAGAGTCGGGCAATCTACTTTTCCGATAGCCTTTTTCATTTTCATTAATCCATTTGCTTGAAAAGCAATTAATTCATGTAATTCCAATGTTTCATGCCAAGCTAAATGGCGATGCGTATGAGTTTGATGATGCACCATTTTCTCCTCCTTTATAGGTAAACATCCATTTACTTTATATTCCAAAAGAAAGGAGAAGGTCACCATTATATTCAAAAATATTTCCGGTTCAACTTCAGCACATATAAACTCACATTCGAAAAACAGATTAAATAAAATTGAGGCTGACCCTAAAACAAAATTCCAGACCCTACAACCATAATATATAGGACATAACACTATATATTGTGGATTGCGCGTGAGGTCAAACACTTATCGCTCATCCCTAACGAACAATTATCATGTTTTGTCGATTTCCGGGGAAATATTTCCCCCTACATTCGACATATTTTTATCTATGAGATATGCTGTCCAATTAGCTCGAGTATAGATTGGGATCGAGCAAGTAAATAAATTTTTCTTCGAATCGGATTGTTTTTGATGTCTTTAAAGACGACCCCTTTTTGTGTCATATTTTGCGCCTGAATCGAAGGAATGAAGGTGATTCCATATCCAGCCGCTGTATAACTTAATAACGAATCATAAGGCACTTCAAGGTGGACTTTAGGCTGAAGTCCCGCTTGATGAAACCCTTTTAATACCGCTTTTCGCGAATCACAACCCACTAATGGAAATAAAATTTTTTCATTTTTTAAAATTTATTTTTATAAATCTAATAAATTGATAATATTGAGTAAATCAACAAGAGAAGAAGGTGTTTATAGATGAAACGAAGCTTTCATTACGCGTGGATCGTACTATTCCTCGCCTTTATTGCCTTGCTTTCTGCCCAAGGAGTGAGACTGTCGTTTGGCGCGTTTATTACTCCATGGGAAGATGAATTTCATACAAATCGTGGTGTCATATCGCTCATCGCGTTTATTAGTTATGCCGTGTTTGGGTTATCACAACCTTATATCGGAAAATTAATTGATCAATATGGTGTTAGAAAGGTGCTTTCTTTCAGTGTTTTGTTAATTGGTTTAACAACCATCTGCACCTTTTTTGTTAATAGTCCCTGGCAGCTCATGGTTTTGTACGGTGTCGTAGCATCTGTTGGGTTCGGGGGTGCTTCGAATGTCGCAGGTTCTGTCGTTATCGCAAACTAGTTTGCGGAAAAACGCGGCTTTGCGCTTGGATTAATGTCTGCGGGCACAGCGGCAGGACAGCTGCTTCTCGTTCCTTTTTCCTTGTTTTTAATTGAGCAATTTGGCTGGAAGCATACGGTTCTACTATTAGGATCGTTTCTAACCATTATCGTGTTTCCGCTCATTTTTCTCTTTATCCGCACTTTTCCTTCTGAAAAAGGAACGACCGCCTATGGAGAAGTAGAGAATACAAAGCTAGAAACAAAGAAGAACGAGCAAAAAGAAAGTGTATCCATTTTAACATTGTTTAAAACAAAACGATTTCTATTTTTGTTACTTCCTTTTTTTGTATGTGGAGTCACCACGAGCGACTTAATTGATACTCATCTGATCCCATTCGCTCAAGTATGTGGTTTTTCTCCCACTCTAACAGGTACAGCTGTTAGTTTATTAGCGGCATTTAATATACTCGGAACGATTGTATCAGGCCATTTAGCGGACCGGTTAAGTTGTAAAAACATGTTGGCTTTTCTTTATGGAGCGCGAGCCATCTCCATTGCAATATTACTTATAATTGTCCATGAGACGTCATTCTTTAACTTCTTTATATCTCAATCATACTTATTACTCATATTTGCGATTTCCTTTGGAATTGTTGACTTTGCAACCGTCGCTCCTACCGTTAAATTAGCAACGGAATATTTTAAACATCTTTCGGTCGGTGTTGTAATCGGATGGCTCTTTTTAAGTCACCAAATTGGCTCCGCCATCGGTTCGTATATCCCCGGTCTTCTCTATGATGTTACAGGGAGCTATGACCTCTCTTTTATTTACTCGATTATTCTACTCATTGGCGCATCAGTGTTAAGCTTTTTATTGCCTGCGGTTACAAGTAACGAATGAATCGTACAAAATTCATGGGGCTGACCCATAAGTGTCTGACCTCACGTGTATTTCACAATACATCGTTCATTTACCCAAGGTGATGTCCTATATATTGTGTTGTGGGGTCTGACACTTTGCTTTTGGATTAGCCTCATTCTTTCCTTCTTTTTAATCATCTAACTGAAAATTGAATTCATTTTCTTCATTTGTGTCTTTTACACAAATTAAGGGATTGGAAGAATCGACACTTTATCAGCCCTTGGTTTCGCAATAAGCTTATCATTGCAAATTCGCGAATCTTTTCAAATCCTCATTTTTCCCGATTACCACTAACACGTCATCTTCCTCAATCATTTGGTTGGGAGGCGGGGAAATATGAATATTCCCCCTACTGTTAATCGCAATTACACTTAAGTTAAATTTGGCGCGTAAATCCAGCTCTTTGAGGCTTTTTCCCGTCATACTCATCGGCACTTTAATCTCCTCGATGCTGTAATCTTTCGCAAGCTCAATGAAATCAAGGACGTTAGGCGACATAAGATGATGTGCGACACGCTCGCCCATATCCCGCTCGGGAAAGACAATCCAATCCGCCCCTACTTTATATAAAACTTGCCCGTGACGCTTGCTGAGAGCTTTAGCGATAACTTGCTTGATCCCCAATTCTTTGAGAACAAGCACCGTCAAAATACTGGCTTGAATATCATTTCCAATTGCGACAATGACCGTGTCGAAATCGCGAATGCCAACCGACTTTAATGCCTCTTCTTCAGTAGAGTCAGCAACAACAGCATGTGTAACACAATCTTTAAATTGCTCCACCCGTTCCTCATTGATATCTATTCCTAATACTTCATTACCTGCTTCAAATAAAGTAGAAGCAATACTTGAACCAAATCTTCCTAAACCAACGACTGCATATTGCTTTTTCATTTGGCGACACCTCCTTGCAATCAGCCAATCATAATTTTTCCCTTCGGATAGCGGAACGGATCCGGTTTTCTGCGTAATGTAACGGCATATGCAATCGTTAATGGCCCTAACCTGCCGGCAAACATCGTTAAAATAATGATAACTTTCCCAATAGGAGACAGCTCCGTCGTCAGCCCCATCGAAAGCCCTACCGTTCCAAACGCAGAAGTCGCCTCAAACAGAATCATTAAAAAGTCTTTCCCTCGCTCTGTAATCGTTAATAACATCGTCACCGTGATCACAATGAATAAACCGCTAAATGTCACCGTCAACGCTTTATAAATCGTGTCATAGACAATGCGTTGCTTAAAGAAAATCACATCTTCTTTTCCTTTAATTTGCGACCAAACCGCTCCCAACAACGTAGCGAATGTCGTTGTTTTAATTCCGCCCCCTGTTGAACCAGGAGAAGCCCCGACAAACATTAAAACGATTATTAAAAACAAAGTAGGCTGCGTTAAGTCGGGAATGTTTAACGTATTAGAACCTGCTGTACGCGGAGTAACCGCCTGAAATAACGAACCTAGGAACTTCCCAAGTGGAGACAGCGGCTGCAACGTTTTCGGATTATTCAGCTCCAACAAAAATATTGCCAATGTACTAATCACAACTAATAACAAGCTTGTAAAAACAACAATTTTTGCCTGCAGAGACAGACGTCCTGTTTCTCGATACTCATACACTTCATTCATCACAATAAAACCGATGCCTCCAAGCGTAATAAGCGCACATACAACAAGCGTAACGACCGGATCTTCTACATATCCGGTTAAACTTCTGAATTCGCCCATTATATCAAATCCTGCGTTATTAAAATTGGAAATGGCATGAAACAGTCCAAAATAAAGCGCCTTTAATAACGGCATGTCAAAAGAGAAACGAATTGATAATAAAACGGCTCCAATGAATTCGATAATAACGGTAAAAATAAGAATTCGTTTCACAAGTCTTACAATTCCTTCAATGGTTAAATTGTTCAACGACTCTTGAAGCAGTATCCGTTCTTTTAGAGAAATGCGTTTTCCTAACAAAAAAGCAAAAAACGTCGCAAACGTCATAAACCCTAACCCGCCAACTTGAATTAACGATAAAATCACCAATTGTCCAAACAACGTAAACGTCGTTCCTGTATCAACGACGACAAGCCCCGTCACACATGTAGCTGATGTGACGGTAAACAACGCATCCAGCCACGGGAGACCTTTTCCGTCATTTGTCGCAATCGGAAGTGTTAAAAGAATCGAACCAATGAAAATAATGACTGCAAATCCGCCCACTAACACTTTCGGAGGATCAAAATAATATTTTGCATTCCAGCGCATCGTTATCCCTCCCTCAATTCAATCAAACGTCTTATATAATTATGTAAAACGTTCGGAAACAAAATTATCAGAAAGACATGCCTCCACCATTGTCTTAAATAGTATGGCTCATGAAAGCTTTTGTAATGCATAATCCCATCTCCATGTTTCTAAGTAAAAGGTATATTTAGATCATTTAAAAAATATAGTATAAAATCAGAAAAACATCTTCGATAAAACTAATATTAGTTTTCTAAGGAGGAGTTTGACCATGAACCGCACAAACCAGCTTGTTCAACGTTTTTTAGCCCATCGCAGTGTTACGGTGGAACTGGTGAACAAAATCGAAAAGGAACATTATGATTACAAACCAACACCGACATCCATGACAGTAAAAGACTTAGTTACTCATATACTTTTTTCATTCTATAGATTTGCGAAAGTCGCAAAAAGCGGCAATTCAGCAGTGTTCAGTGAAAAAATCGAGGAAACCGAAACAGACTTGCGCAAAGTGGCAGAAACCTACACAGAAAAAACAAAAAGCTTACTCGAATCGCTTACAGAGGAAGAATTAGACCGCGTCCTTGACCTTACGCAAAGATTTGGCATGAAAATCCCTGTGTTTCAATTTCTTCAATTAGGGATGGACCATGAAATTCATCATAAAGGACAGCTTTTCGTATACGTGCGCGAAATGGGGCATACAGAGCTTCCTTTCTTTATAAAGCGCGGCTAAACAAAAACCAGATGATGATCTAAAAAGATAATCATCTGGTCAGCATTTGCCCGCGAACCGCAAAATATATAATAGTTCCAAGTACTATAAATAAGAAGATTGGAAGTGCATAAATTCCTAATCCACTCGCTTTTCCTAAAGCCACTTGAGCCGTTTGCCAGACACCATATAACAAAAAATAAATAATTTGCGTTTGCAGCCAGCTTAGACAAATCCGCCAATGAACATAAAGCTGCTGCTTTTGCTCTTCGATCACATTGTCCGGATAGTTAAACGCATTCGGAATTTGATTTAGCAAGGTAATTAAAATGAAAAGTCCTAATCCTACAAAAGGCAGTACGAGAATGTAACCTTTGCCGCCGAATCCGTCCGGCTCTCCCTTAAAATTAAAATGCCGCGGAATCGTTTCAGGCAATTGGGGCCAAATCAATATCACTTGAACTACTCCCACTTTCACTTCGTTTAGAAGTGGGAGATTCTTGGGTAATCCCTTCTATCGAAGGGAAATGGACCAAGCGATCCCCGCCGTCCCAGCGGTTCAGTTAGAACATCCTAACAATCGAAGCCCTTCCCGAAGGAGATTGATGCTTGCGTTCACATCTCGCCCATGATGCGTTCCGCAAGATGGACAAGTCCATTCACGCAAGTTTAATCTTTTCACTTCTTTATGCTGATAGCCGCATGTGGAACAAAGTTGACTCGATGGAAAGTTTTTTGCCACCGTCACGACTTGTTTGTTGTACCATTTCGCTTTATACTCCAGCATCTTGCGAAATGTTGACCAACTCACTTCATGAATGGACTTTGCCATTTTTTTGTTTTTCACCATATTTCTTACTTGCAAGTCTTCCAACACAACAACATCGTGGTTTTTGATGATGTGAGTGGAGAGTTTTTGCAAGAAATCGTTTCGAGCATTGACGATGTTTTCATGAATCTTCGCGACCTTGATCCGTTGCTTATGCCAATTCGAGCCGCCTATTTGCCGTCTTGCTAACACCCGTTGCGCTTTTGCCAACTTTTCTTCTAATCGGCGAAAAAATTTCGGGTTACCAACTATTTCTCCTGTACTGAGCGTCGCAAAGTCTTTCACACCAACGTCAATACCAACCGCTGAACCGGTTTTTGGTAACGTCTGTACTTCTGTTTCAACGAGAATGGAAACAAAATACTTTCCACTTCGGTTGCGCCTAATGGTAGCGCTGAGGATGCGCCCTTTCACTTCCTGACTTTTCGCAAAGCGGACCAAACCGAGTTTGGGTAATTTTATTTTATTTCCAACGACCTCGATCGACGGTTTTCCTTTTTTCGAAATGTTGCATTGACTGGTGTACGATTGAACGGGATGTTTTTTAGTTTTAAATGTTGGGGGATTATTTTGTTTGTTGAAAAACGAGTGAACGCTTCCGCTAGATGGTGAAGGGCATTTTGCAAGGCGGTCGAATCGACTTCATAGAGCCATTTTAATTCTTGTTTTAGTTGAGTGAGATGGGAAGAACAAATCGTTTAGGTCAATCCTTTTCCTGTTTGTTCATACATTTTCCTCCATTTGTCAAGGAAATGGTTAAACACATAGCGGCTACAGCCGATCGTCTTCGCAATGAGGATTTCTTGTTGTTTGTTTGGATAGATACGAAATCGGTAGGCTTTATGGATGCGCATCGACTCTTCACCTCCCTCTATA
>DASQMX010000023.1:0-70327 GCA_035645275.1 Anoxybacillus sp. | reverse complement strand
GAATGAGTGTGGTAATCTTTTTCATATATGAGCCACTCTCCTTGGTGTTTTGTTAGGGGTAACAAACATTGTACAGGAGAGTGGCTCTTTTTGTCTGATTTTTTGCTTACAATCCCATTTTATGGTTAATCAACACTCGTGGCTGGAACAGAGCTTGCGCCAATGAAAATGATTACCGGCATGATGTATGACATCATCACCATCTGCTGTGATGTTTCGCTGGTAACAGATGGTGAAAGGCGCATGGAAATAAACGTCGTTAAACTAGCAAGAATCGGCAAAATGAAATATGGATCTTGGTGTCCGAGCTGCACCCACAAAAATGAATGAAGCTTAATTTCTTGCGTCCGCGAAATCGCGTAATAAAGCGCCATAAAAATCGGCATTTGAATGAGCGCCGGTAGACATCCGCTCATCGGATTCACGCCGTGCTTTTGATACAGTTGCATCATTTCTTGCTGCATTTGTTGCTGTTTTTGTAAATCAGCGCCTTTATATTTTTCTTGAAGACGTTGAATTTCCGGACGAAGCTTTTGCATGGCTAAAGTTGTTTGAAATTGCTTTAACATAAGCGGCAATAACAAGAAACGAACAATCAACGTTAAGGTAATGATTGCTAGTCCATAATTATCGCCAAAAAAAGCACCTAACGTTAATAGAATTTTTGACATTGGATAGACAAAATAATGATCCCAAATTCCTTGACTGTTTTCGTTAATCGGTGCATTTGTACCGCAGCCGCTTAAAACGGTTACTATGAACAAAAAAAGAAGAAATAATTTTCCCTTCATACTAGCTTCCTCCTTGTTTTTCATTGCGTTATGGAAAAACAAGGAGCCTACTTCCTTCATCATCAGCAGCTCGTGATTGATCACTATGAGGAATTTTTCTCTGCTGCAACACAAAAAAATTTCGAAAAGGATAGATGGTCATGAAATAATATCTACAAATTTTTTCATTTTTTACATCATCTAAACGAATATGATGAATAAACCATTTATTTCCTTTTTGATAAACAAAATAATGCTTAATCGTCGTGAAAAACGTGCTAAAAAGAAATACATATATCAGTAACTCAAACGGCGCTTCCATATGGCCACCTCTTTTGCAAAAACAAACGGTTTTCGTCTACAAATTGTATATACGATAAAGGCATCCCGAAAGTTTCATCATTCTATTATTTGTATTTTCCTACTAATACGTAAAGCAAAAAATAACGAAAAATAAACGGAAAACGCCTCGAGGAATTTCATTTTACAATAATCGTTGCAAAAAGGTAATGATCGATTGGAATAGTTCAGAAAATAAATGGTGATTCACACCTATATAGACAAAAAAGGCAAACGAAATATAAAAAATGACCATTTCTAAAAAACTCGAAGTCCGATAGGTAATAAAAAATTTATAACGCTTTGTCTGAAACGGCCAAAAAAGCGGAACGCCTTGGACCGAAAAAAAGTCTTCAAGAATATGAAGTAAATACCCGATGATGAAGCCATAGAAAAATAAAGAGCGGGACTCCGAAAGCAGCACAACAGCAATGATTGCCCAGATAATAATGGAATGAGTCATTCCGCGATGTCCAAATGCCTGTTTCACTTTATTGGACATTCCTAGTGACCGCCTGCCTACATAAGAATTCGGCTCATCGATATCTGGAAGCAAACTGCCGATGATAATTCCCGCAGCATAGCTAATCGTAAACGATAGAGAAGTTTGTGAGGCAATGCCACCACCAATAGCCAATGATGTTACAATATGTGTATGATACCGCAAGAAAACCACCTAACTCTTTCTAAACTAAACGATATGTAGCCATTATTATACCACAAAACAAGAAAATTTGTTCGCATAAAAAAGCGAGTTGTTCGATTCTTTTCCAGAACAAACGAACTCGCTAAAACATGTTTCTATAAAAAGAAGGTTTTAGACATTGTAGCCTGCTTTTTTAAAAAAGTCGGACAGCTCAATAATCATCGCTCCCATTCGCTCCAGCTGGGGCGCAATGACGCGCTGAACCCCCTCTTCATGAAGAGCTTCAGCGGTTACTTTTCCAACCGCTGTAGCGACGACGTGATGACCAAATGCACGCTGAAGTGATGCGACATCCTTATATTCTTTTGCAAATTCAAATAAAAATCTCACTTGCATCGCTGCGGTAAAACAAACTGCATCGACTTCACCGCTTGTAATCTCATTATAAAGCTGTTCAAGAATTTCACGCTCCGGTGCAATATGTCGATACGGCAATAATTCAGAACATTTTGCTCCTCTTTGTCCAAAAAATTGTTTTAATGCCGGTGCGGTATCCCCATATAATTGAATGACAACATTTTTTCCATTAAACTCAAACTCTCTCAGCGTATCAATTAATCCCTTCGTCGTCCCATCATCACTATAAACATGCGGTATAATTCCTATCTTTTTTAATGCCGACAATGTTTTATAGCCGCGAATCGCTACATTTGCCCCTTGAATTCGCCCGACAAGAGCCTCTTTTAATCCAAACTTCTCAGCCGCTGAAAAAATTGCTTCTGTACCAATCCCTGTTGTGAATACAACCCAATCTATTTCTGTTTCAATAAGTGCACGAAGCTCCTCTTTCAACTCTTCTTCTCTAGCAAATACGGTGCCTTGTGCAGGCCTTAAGAGCGGTATTCCTCCTTGCTTTTTTATTAATGTACTCATTTCCTCTAATTTTCTCGATGCACATAAAACAATGCGTTTACCTTTCAATTGCCTCTCCCCCTTGAAATTCTATTAATTAAATTTACTATATAATAATTACTCAATAAAAAAAACTCCCTCTTAAAAAAGAGAGAGTCACCAGATTGCTTTTACGAGACGATTTTGTACATAAAACGAACCATAAATTCGAACAGGCTGGATAGAAATAATATCATCCAATGCGATTTTTGTTAACTTCGCATGCCGGTCGTAAGCAAACAATTTTTTGGCATCCTCATATAATTTTACGATGAGAAAAGTTGTTTCCCCTTGTGCTGTTTTAATCGTTACCGGTTGTTTTTGCTGAATCCAGCGCGTCAATTGTTTGCAGGAGACTTTAATCACTTAACATCCCTCCCTCATCCTTTTGCTCGTTACTCACTTATATTAAAGATTATAAAAAATTATTCCGTGAATAATAAATAAAAAAAATTCAGCAAATTATACTAAAGAATATGAAATAGTCGCAAAAAAGAACATTAAGCGACAAAAAGTATAAGGATCGTTGTCGTATTCGTTAAATCAAGGGGCTTCACCATTGAATGGCCGAGATGATCTCCTTTTCAGAATAATGAACACATGAACTTGTTCTCACAATCTATGATTACTACAAATGTTGAACCATGAAGATTTATGTTATAAAAACTCGAAATATTCAGTCTTAACATTTTAGCTAAATTTTGTTTACAATGTAAGATGTAAATAATTTTTGTTGAAAAAATTACTAAATTGTAAATAATACTAATATTTATATGTGTTAAAGGACGGGCACCAATGATTGAGATTATTAAAGATTTTCTATTAAACTTATTTTTTATTTTGCTTCCAATCTTTATCATTCCTTTATGGATGGAAGAAAGGAATATCTCAGAAAAAATAAAACGTCACATTTTAACTACTTCTGCAGCAATTGCGATTATCTTTTGTATTACCTTTCCTGTCGATTTTGATAAAGAATATATGTTTGATTTACGACAAATTCCTTTTTGGTTAGGTGGACTATATGGCGGACCACTAGCGAGTGTATTCTTATGTATTGTCACAATCGGTTATCGTTCTCTTTTTGGGGGAAAGGGATTGAGTATCACTATCATTTCCGCGATTTTTCAAACAGTGATTTGTGTATTACTATCCAAAAAGTTTATCACCTTATCCTCTAAACAAAAAATTTTACTTAGCTTTGTGTTATCTGGCTTCTCAGGAATGTTAATGATTATCATGGTTCGGCTTTTATACGGCTTTTCCGATTTCTTCTGGACGATGTGGCTCGTTTATTTGCCAATTCAGCCACTTAGCATGCTGTTAACTTGTTATTTAAGAGAAGCTTTGCAAGCTAATATTGAAGTTCGCAAACGAATTATACGCGCAGAAAAGATGGAAGTAGTCAGTCATCTAGCTGCTTCAATTTCTCATGAAGTGCGCAATCCATTAACTGCATCACGCGGCTTTATGCAATTATTAGAGCAGCAACAGCTCCCTTTAGAAAAACGAAAAGAATATATTAAAATCGCCATTGAAGAACTAGATAGAGCAGAAGCGATTATTACAGACTATCTGACGTTTGCCAAACCGGCTCCCGAATGTGTAGAAAAACTCAATGTAAAGACAGAAATTGAACGAGTGATTGATATTTTACGACCATTAGCGAACATGAGCAGTGTGGAAATTCAAACTTCTCTCATCCCTTTCAATGTGAAGGGGGAGCGGGAAAAGTTCCAACAGTGTTTACTTAATATCATGAAAAACGCCATTGAAGCGATGCCAAATGGAGGATTATTGGATATTTATGTATCGCTCGATAAAAATAACGTACTGATTCGAATTTCTGATACTGGTGTAGGAATGACAGGAGAACAAATCGAGCGCCTCGGCGAGCCTTATTTCACAACAAAAGGTACAAAAGGAACCGGGCTCGGCATGATGGTTGTCTACCGTATTATCGAATCGATGAACGGAACTATTAAGATTACAAGTGAAATAAACAAAGGAACTCAAGTATGTGTCTATCTTCCGCTCATTCAATCTTTGCCACATGCCTCTTCAGCGAGAAAAGAAAAAATTTTAGCTTATTAACAAAAAGCTGACGAAAGGGATCAACTTTCCAACCTTGTATAGGAAGTTCAATCACCTCGTCAGCTTTTTTCATCTATATCACATGAAATACAAAGTTCATGAGAAATAAAATCGAAACGGTCACTAATGGTACGGATACTTCCTTTGTCTTCCCGACTGCTATTTTTAATAACGGGTAAAGAATGAACCCAAATGCAATTCCATCAGCAATGCTATAAGTAAAAGGAATCATGACGATAATCACAAACGCCGGAAACCATTCGGAAAAATCATTGAGTTCAATATTTTTTATATGCTGCAGCATCAAAGCGCCGATAATCATTAAAATTGGCGCAATTGCACTGCTAGGAATCAATTTGATTATCGGAATAAAAAGTGCCGACGCCAAGAATAGAACTCCGGCCGTCACGGCAGTAGCCCCCGTTCTTCCACCTGCAGCAATGCCAGCTGCACTTTCAACAGTGGAAACTGTCGGGCTCGTACCAAAGAAAGCGCATGACAGCGCAGACAAGGCATTCGCCTGTAGAGAACGACGGTATTTTTCTGGCTGATTTAACATAGTTACATGCCCATGAACAAGTCCGATATTTTCAAAGACAAGCACCATCGTTAAGGAAAATACAGCAATCCAAAATGCTAGTGACGTAATGCTGGCAAAAGACATAGCACCAAATACATTTTGATAGGACTCAAACGAAAACGCCGTATTCTTCAGTTCATGCATATCGAGAAGCCCAAACAAGTACGCAATGACTGTCCCGAATATGATGCTGAGCAAGAAATTCGCTTTCACATTCCGCATAAATAAGAAAAGCGTAATGACAAGCGTTAGAAGTGTCGCTTGCACATGCGGATCGCCTAAATTGCCCAAAGCAATCATCGAATTTTCTCCTCTTGTCACAAGCCCGCCTTTTTCTAAACCAATTAACGTTAAAAACAGCCCGAGACCGACTGTTATCGCTTCTTTTAATGCAGGCGGTATCGCGCGAGAAAGTAAGTCTGACAAACGTGTAAATGCAATGATACTAAATAAAATGCCAGATATGAAAACGACCGCAAGTGCTTCTTGCCATGATAGCTCAAGCGACTGCACAATCGTGTACACAAAAAGGGCGTTAATTCCCATACCTGGAACAAGCAAAATTGGTGCATTTCCTAAAATCCCCATGAGCATACAGCCAAAAAATGAAGCAAGTATCGTCGCGATAATCCCAGCCTCTACTGGAATGCCAGCCTCAGACAAAATCAGCGAATTGACAGCAATAATGTACACAATGGTGAAAAAAGAAACTGTGCCAGCAAGCAATTCCTTTTTCATTGTTGTCCCATTGCGTTCAAAATCAAATCGCCGTGTAAAAAAGTTTCGCAACATCCTTTCTATAAACCTTCCTTTTTTTAATCCCTCGCCCCACCCCGATTATCAGCGATCGACTGATAACCGACAGTTGAATATTATATCAGTAAAACTAAAACATTGACAAGAGAACGTTTTTATAAAAAGAACAATAAAAAGGTCTGACCCTAAAGCAAAGTATCAGTCCCCTCAATCATAACAATATTAAATAAGAGCGCTCGTGAAGTCAAACACTTATAGGTCAGCCCCAACCTATGGCAATTTTCAATATATGAAAACCAAATTGCCAATAAAAATCTTATTCGTTTACATCATAATTCCACCATCGACATGTAATACCGTGCCGTTTACATAATCGGATTCATCGGACGCTAAATATAAGTAAGCATAGGCAATATCGGAAGGTTTTCCAAGTTTTTGTAGTGGAATCGATGCGACAATTTGCTGCAAAATTTTTTCCGGTACTTTTGCCGTCATATTCGTTTCCGTAAACCCCGGAGCAACCGCGTTGACATTGATACCTTTGCGCCCAAGCTCCTTTGCCCACGTTTTCGTCATCCCGATTACCGCTGCTTTTGCTGCCGCATAATTCGTTTGTCCGACATTGCCATACACTCCGGAAACAGAAGATGTATTGATAATTTTTCCTTTTCCTTGAGCAATCATATGCGGAACTACCGCTTGTGCACAGTTAAACACGCCGGTTAAATTGACGTTCAATACTTGTTGAAAATCTTCTTGTGACATTTTTGTTAGCATTGCGTCACGTGTAATCCCTGCATTATTAATTAAAATATCAACCGTTTGAAAACAATCGATAACATCTTCGACCATTTTGTCGACGCTTGTGCGATCGGCAACGTTCACTTGGAAAAATTCTACCTCAAGACCTTGCTGTTTTAACTCTTCTACTCGCTTTTCACCTGTCGCTGCATCAAAATCGGCCAATGCCACTTTAGCCCCTTCACTCGCGAAAAGCCTGGCCGCTTCTAAACCAATTCCGTTTGCCCCACCTGTAATAATGGCCACTTTATCTTGTAAACGCATACAACCACTCCTTATTCGCTTATATCTACTATTTAATGCAACCAATCGTCATGGCGTGAATGACCGCTCAGTTCTTTAACAAAAAATCATCCACTATGCAGTGTAACCACATAGCGGATGATTTAGAATCGTTAATAAGACATACTTCCTGCAACAATCAAACCAACAATAACGGAAATCGCAAATAAGCTGAAACCAACGGCAAGATTGCCTTCTTCCACCTTTTTCGCCAAGTTCGTCTTAGGTGTAAAAATATACTCAAGAGCTAAGTAAGCAAGAATTTGTGTAATAATCCCGATGACTCCCCACATAACTGCATCGAGCAAGCTGACACTGTTGCTCCAAGCAGCATAAATGACAATCGCTAATCCAATTCCTTTCCCCCATAACTTTAACGCTACCGCGATATTTCCTTGGCGAATTAACTCCCGCTCGGAAAATTTCGTTGTCAGACTAAATAAGCCAATCCCAACTCCCATCAACACGAAACCTAACACCGTATAAATAAAAAAGTTGATTATATATGACATCATTTTCATCCTTTCCCTTCTATCATCACCGGCAAATAGTAAGATAAGTTATTAGTAATAATTCCGCCCGCGCGCAAGCCGATTCCCATCGCTTCTCCGTTAATTAAAAAACAAGTATGCAAAAGCCTTACATTTTCGTATCCTTTTACCGTTTTTACCATCGCTTCGGGCAAAGAAACATATTGCTGATAAACAGGCGTTTCATCGACATACGTTTGCTGAAGGTCTGCAAAAATCGGATTTCCTTCTTCATTCTTAATAACGACTGTATCCCCTTCACGCCCAAACGCAGGTTTTTGTACATATGTCTCTTTTTTCGTCAAAAAATATTCTTCATCTAGATAAGTGGGCAAAAAGTGTTGTGAAATCCAACTATGCTCTTCTTCTGTAAAAAACTGATTTCTCTCTTCATGCAATCCCCATATTAATGCTTGAACGGCTTTCGATTGTAGTAAAAACGCAGATGGCGGGTTGATCAGGGCCACTTCTCTTTCATTCCATAGTTGCAGCAATAATTTTCCTACTTCCTCACCATCGGGAGAGCGGTCTTCGAGCAAATGTTCAAGCGGATATGTTTGTCGATACAGCACATCAATTCGTTTTCCGCCGCTGTCATATAGACCGCGTTTTAGAATGCTTCCATCATTTAAACGAATATCTTCTGCAATTACGCGAAGTTTATGAAGAGGAACATATGCCGCTTCCAGCCTACTTAAACGTTGCAGATAGCGCACGGTTTCTCTATCCTCTATATGGTCCTCGTGTGAGGTAAAAACGACATATGGGTTCCCATTACTGCATATAGCACCAAATGACTGTTCAATCGCGCTTTTTAAAGCAAGCGCTAATCTGTCCGCTGCACCCGTATTAGGAGATTGAGTATGAAACTCACTGGCAATGCGCTCATTGATATCAAATGTTTCGCGAATAAACGTCGGAGTATCCGCATTCAGTTCAATTAACTTAAATTCATGATTTACATAAGCTAAATCCGCTCTGGCAATGACGGCTTCTTGCGGAAGCACCGATATGCGCAAATATGGAATGACTTCAGCACGAAAACCTAATAACTGTAACGTTTCTTCCGGCAGTCTCCGAAGCAGCTGTGCTGTTTTTCGATAAATGTGCCCAATTCGGTTTGTCGCGTTAATCATTGCTTTCACTTCAGTTTTCGTTAAAGCATAATAATCAAACAACGCATATTCCACAGCATATAAATCGGGCCAAAACCCTTCCATCCGCTTATAAAATTGTTCCCTGCGCTCCTTATGTTCTTTTAAAGAATACATCATTATCCTCCAAATGAACCGCCTTTTGTCCCTGAACCGATTCCTGATTTCGCCCGATTTTGGAATTCTTGAGTCATTTGATCACTTTTATATGACGGTGATTTCTCTAAACTCCGTTTGGAAGGGTAATAACTTCCGCCATGATAATAATGGCGGTAATACGTGCTATCATCATCATCGCACACATACGTACCTGTATCCGAATCCCATTCCCAATCATCGCAATCTTGATCATTCGGAAGCAGCGGCAAGCTTTCGTCGTTATTATTACAAGCAACTAATGAACCAGCCATTAATGTTGTTACAACCCCGAGCATCATTCTTTTTGTTTTATTCATATTCCGTTCCCCTCTTGTTCCAATATTAAACCTGTTGGTGTCACGTAAAGAACATACAATTTTCGATCTTCATCGATTTCCACACAATCCCGAAGCCATTCCTTTCCTTGAAAATAGGTAAATGAATTGCCGATATAGGCCATAATCTCAAGATGGGAATGCAGTTTGAGCATTGTAATCATCGGATGATTCTTCTCGGAATTTAACTCGCGAACTTCGAGTAAAAGACCATTACCATTTATTTCATCTTCTTTTACTCCTTGTTCATACTTCTCTACATAAATGGCAAATGTCTCATTCTCTAAAGCAGAAGAAAGCTGCCTATACGTCACCCCGTCTTTCACAAAAAATTCGCATTCGCGCCGAGCAATGATTTGTTCCAAGTCAATATTCTCGTAAAAATAAAGCAACTTATATTTTTCATGATCCAATAAGAGCCGATACTCTAATCTTGCCACTGCCTTCACCTACCTTATAAAAAGATCAAAGTTGACATACTCATATACGTTTATAATCGAAAATCGTTTCAACTGTCTAGAAAGAAAAAGAGGCTGTCTCATAAGGGTCTGACCCTTGGCTTTTGAGACAGCCTCCGCCTTATAGCTTAAATTGTTCAACGGCTTGGAACAAATCTTGTGCCTTATCATTCAAAGATTGGACAGATGAAGAGATTTCCTGCATCGACGCAAGCAATTGTTCGGAAGCTGCTGCCACTGCCTGTGTCTGTTGTTCAGATTGTTGTGAAATATTCTCTGTTTCGTGAATCGTTGAAACAAGCCCTTGCAATGATGTTTCCATCCATGTCAGCCTTGATGAAACTTCATTAATTTGCTCTGTTACTTGATGGGTGGCCTCTAAAATCTTCTCGAAAATCGTTCCGGTGTCATTAGCAACACTGACTCCCTTTTGTGCCTCCTGCAACACATGTTCCATCGCAGTCATGGATTGAGAAGTATCTTTTTGTATTTCACTTAACAGCATGTGAATATGTTTAGCAGATTGTGAAGATTGTTCAGCAAGCTTTCTCACTTCATTGGCCACAACAGCAAATCCTTTTCCATGATCACCTGCTCTTGCTGCTTCAATTGCCGCATTTAAGGCAAGAAGGTTCGTTTGCTCGGCAATCGTTGTAATCATTTGTGTCATTTGCCCGATATTGTTAGAGCGTTCATACAAAGAACGAATTAGTTGTGTCGATTGTGATACTAATTCATTGACACTTCTCATCTGCCCGATCATTTCGTGAACCGACGCCGTGCCCTTTGCTGCTTCGTTGTTCATTTCCACTGATGAAGATGCCACCTGTTTAGCGCGCTCTGAAATATAATTCGTATCTTTCATTAACGATTGAATGGCATTTGTGTTTTGTTTTGCATAATGCAGTTGTTTTCCTGTTCCTTTGGCCACTTCTTCCATCGTTACCGCTACTTGACTTGTGGCCTGCATCGTTTCTTCCGTAATCGCTGTCAACTCTTGTGAAGAAGCAGAAACTTCTTCAACAAGCTGCTGGTTCACAGAAATAATGTCTCGGAATGATTCGATTAATGAGTTAAAAGATGCGGCAATCTGCGCAAACTCATCCTTTGTATGGACATTCATTTGCACAGTTAAATCCCCTTTTGCCGCCTGCTTTGTCACCGTTTCAATTAAATCGATATGATCACGGATAGAACGATAAAAAACGCTAAACAAATAAACAATAATCATCGATACAAAAACAATGACAGCAATCGTTTTCCATTTATCGACATTTAATGAGTTATATTCTTGGTTAATGGCTTTTTTTAGAATGCTAATGCCAAATTGCGCTGTTTTAAATAGTTGCTCATGTGCTCCATTCGTTTTATCGTAAATGATGTTCGGCTCAATTGAAATAGTCGTCGTCCGCAAAAATTCGCTGTCAATCACATTCGAAATCACAAATGTCTCTGTCATCGCCGCATCTTTATATTGATTAAATTTTTCTTGCTTCGTTTTGTTTTCACGGAAAATAGAGATGGTTGAGTTATTAAGCGAAATAATCGAACTTTCGAGCGAATTCACCAAATACGTGAGCTTTGCTTTTCCATTTTCATCGATTTTCTTATTAATGGCCATTTCGGAAGCAAATGCTTGTGTTGCCCCAATCAGTTCAGTTATATAGGGAACTTTATCGATAATGAGCCGCACAAGGTAGTTGTTATCAATATTGTTATCAAGTGTCAAATTGGAACGGTCGGCAATCATCGTCATCAGCAACGTTAAATCATTAATCATAATATTATGACGTTTAACCGTTTCCTCTGTCGTAAAAGTAGACCAATTTTGTTCAATCTGCTTCCAGGACTCCTGAAAGGCTTTCCATTGTTCGCTTACAGGAAACAAATCTTTGTTTTGTTTATGTATCACTTCAATGCGTTTGAGCGTTTCATTGATTCCTTTTTCTGTCTTTTTTAACTTAGGTTCTACTGAAGGATCACCTGCTAAGTAGATAACACTATATTCGCGATGTTTTTGTAATGCGTATAAACTATTCAGTAAATTTTCGATATATAAAAGCCCTATCTTCTCCTTTTCTACAAAATTTGTCTTTTGTTCTAGCGACTGAATATAAAAGGAGCCAATCGTCCCAAGTGAAATGATAAAAATGATAAACAAAAACAGGAACTTTTTACTAAATTTTAGACGATTTAAAAGCAATGCACCTGGCGCAAATATTTGTTTCATATGATGTAACCCCTTCTATGAAATTCTTTCTTTAAATAACAATATATGTATATTTTCTTCTTATTTTATCAAAAAATTACGCTAATTGTTAATACTATTTAAATATTTATTTTTCTGACTAAAATGATTATTTTATCTTATCGCTACGCCGTTTCATTGTCATCTATTTTTTTATATTGTAAAATGGAAATCAATCCAAATTTCATGAGAAAAGGAGAAGTATTTCTTCAATGATTGTATTAAAAACAGAAAGAGAAATGGAATTAATGCATGAAGCAGGAAAATTGCTTGCAGCTTGCCATAAAGAAATCGCCAAAATGATAAAGCCAGGAATAACAACGATGGAAATTGATGAGTTTGTTGAAGCATTTCTCCGTAAGCACGGTGCAACTCCGGAACAAAAAGGATATAAAGGTTACCCGTATGCGATATGCGCTTCGATTAACGATGAAATATGCCATGGCTTTCCACGTAGAGAGCCGTTGAATAACGGAGACATTGTTACCATCGATATTGTTGTAAATTTACGCGGTGCGCTTGCCGATTCGGCTTGGACATATCCAGTCGGTGAAGTGACGGAGGAAGTGCAAAAGTTACTTGATGTAACGAAAACGGCTTTATATAAGGGAATTGAACAGGCGGTAGTTGGCAATCGTATCGGCGATATCGGTCACGCCATTCAATCGTTCGTTGAAGCACATGGATTCTCAGTCGTTCGTGATTTTACAGGACACGGAATTGGCAAAACGATTCATGAAGATCCGTACATCCCCCATTTTGGCACCCCAGGAAAAGGACTAAGATTAAAAGAAGGAATGGTTATTACGATTGAACCAATGGTCAACATCGGCGCATGGCAAAGTAAAATGGACGATAACGGCTGGACGGCACGAACGATTGACGGTTCACTCTCGGCGCAGTATGAACATACGATTGCCATCACAAAAAACGGACCGTTGATTTTAACTGAACAATAACACAAAGAAAAACCAACAATTCTAAAGCCAACCGTTCTTTTATGCCAACAAAAAAAGTTGTCCGGAGGCCCCGGACAACTTTTTTTGTTGGAAGCTTAGTCATACCCGCGAAAAACGTACGGTTCTTCCGGCTGTTTAATTTTATGCCATTCTTTTACTTGAACATATGGAATGGTAACATTGAATGGCTGGAAGTAAATGGTCGATAATTTTCCTTTTACATGAATCCATTCATCATTTTTTAAATGCGGCTTTTCGGGAAATTCCGTCAGCAATCCAAACGCTCCTGAATCGGCTACACAATGAATAATACCAAAGCGAAGTACGAACAATTGCTGGCTGTTCGTTGTTTTGTCGCGATATACAAATCCGGCAAATTCAATTTCTTTATCGCTGAACTGCCCTGGAAATTGATAAATCGTTTCCATCGCTTTTAAGTAGTTTTTGTCATTAAGAACAAGACGAGATCGTTGCGCAAACACCGCCAATTCTTTCCGCATTAAATCATTATAGCCTTCTTTGCCGTAATAAATGCTTGTATCGGGACGGAGAAATTGACGCTGCACGAACGGATCAGCACTTTCCGTTTCAAATCCTGGAATACGAAACCCTTTTGCTTTTACGAGCTCCGAATCTAGCGTGGCAACTGGCAAAGCCAACGCGGAAACAATCGGAAAGATAAAAACCAAATAATTCAATGCTTTTTTCAGCTTTGTTTCATTTTCTTCACGATGATGACAGCACGACTCATCATGACATTGATGGTCTTCTTCTTTCTGATTCGCCATCCTAAATTGGACAATTGTAAGAAACGCGAAAATAAAAATCGCGCTGAACGATAAATAGGAATATCGCATATTAATGTATTTGCTTATCTCTCCCGTTGTATGCAAGTGAAAAAATAAAAAAGTAAAACCGAGCAAAATGTATGTGCGAAGCATGCTACTTCACTCCTAAATCAATAATGAACCGACAAAAACAAAAATGGTAATGTAAGCAATCAACACAATAACAAAACGTGTTTTGAACGATTGTAAAAGCATAAGCGTATTTTTAATGTCAAGCATCGGGCCGTACACTAAAAAGGCTGCCAAGGCGCCAAACGAGAACGTATTTTGAAACGAAGAAGCGATAAACGCATCCGCCTCCGAACAGAGCGACAACACAAACGCAAGCACCATCATCACAAGAGATGAAGACATTTTGCCTTGACCGATTTCAAGCAATGTCGATGTTTTTACATACGTTTGCATCGCCGATGCGACAAACGCACCGATGATCAAATATTTTCCAGACGTAAAAAACTCATCAATACTATGCTCAAGCGTTCCCATCCATTTTTCCTTCCATGTTTTCGGCATGAAAGATGGAATGACTTCTTTTTTCCGCAATTGATCACCTTTACCTTTATATTGCACCGCCAACAACAATCCAAGCAGTACCGCAACACTAAGCGCAAAAATGGAACGACAAAGCACCATTTTTAAGCTGCTACCGAAAGCAATAAAAGTAGAAAATAAGACAACCGGGTTAATGATCGGCCCTGTTAACATAAACGGAATCGCAGCGTAAAGCGGTACCCCTTTGGCCACTAAACGCCGCGTAATCGGGACAATCCCACACTCGCACGCAGGAAACAGCGCGCCGAAAAAAGTTCCATAGAGTACAGCCGCTACTTTCTGTTTTGGAACCCACTTTTTGACCATTTCCTCCGTAACAAACATTTGAATGATACCGGAAATAAAGACACCGATTAATAAAAACGGTAAAGATTCTATTAAAATACTGATAAAAATGGTATTTAACTGCAGAAACGTATTCATTCCCGTCTTCTTTCTCCTCCATTACTAATAGCAGATTCTTCTACAACCACTTATTCTAGCACTAAATCCCCCAAAAATTAAAAGATTTTTCCTTCCTTTTTTTGAAAGTTTCAATATGGTAAAACATAAAAAAGGGCAAAGTTATTTTTAACCTTGCCCCTTTTCGGTATTTACTCTCGCTTGTATTCTTACTGAGCTTTTCTATTATTCTTTCACTTCTTTTTTCCACAAGCCAACCATTACTGCTGTTACAACCGAACCAATTAAAATAGCCAGTGCGTATAACAATGGATTTCCTTTTACAATCGGAATGACAAACGCTCCCCCGTGCGGTGCCGGCAGGCCAATGCCAAACATCATCGTTAATGCACCGGCAATGGCAGATCCGACAATGAGCGAAGGAATCACGCGCACTGGATCCGCTGCTGCGAATGGAATCGCGCCTTCTGTAATAAACGATGCCCCCATAATATAGCACGTCTTTCCCGCTTCACGCTCCGCTTTTGTAAACTTACGCTTGAAGAAAGTAGTCGCAAGCGCCAACCCTAACGGCGGCACCATTCCCCCTGCCATAATGGCTGCGTGCGGCGCATAATTTCCAGCTTCAATCATTGCGATTCCAAATGTAAACGCTGCTTTATTTATCGGTCCTCCCATATCGACAGCCATCATTCCGCCAAGAATCAATCCTAATAATACAAGGTTGCCTGTTCCCATATTTTCTAACCAATGCTTCATGCCGTCATTCAATGCTTTGACCGGATCAATAACTACATACATCATCACAAATCCGGTAATTAAAATACCAAACAACGGATAAAGCAACACCGGTTTAATTCCTTCTAGCGATTGTGGTAAACGACTAAATACTTTCTTTAATCCTACGACTAAATAACCTGCTAGAAAGCCAGCAATCAATCCACCCAAAAATCCAGCGCCGCCGTTTGCCGCTAAAAAGCCGCCTACCATACCTGGAGCAAAACCTGGACGATCCGCAATACTCACGGCAATAAACCCGGCTAGAACAGGAATCATGAGCGCAAACGCACTTCCCCCGCCGATGTCCATTAACGTTTTCGCAATCGGATGATAGGAAGGATCATTTGGATCAAACGCCTTAATCCCGAAAATAAACGAAATTGCAATTAAAATACCGCCTCCCACAACAAATGGAAGCATATTCGATACACCGTTCATTAAGTGTTTATAAAAACCGGTACGCTCGTTATGAGAACTTTCTAGATGTGAACTACGTTCGTTTCCGTCCCCTTGATAAATCGGCGCATCCTGTTTTAACGCTTGCTCAATGAGTTGCTGCGGGTTTCGAATCGCTTGAGCGACAGGCACTTGAATGACATGTTTTCCTTTAAACCGCTCCATTTCCACTTGTTTATCCGCCGCGACAATAATAGCGACCGCTTCTTCAATTTCTTTTTCCGTTAACTCGTTTTTCACGCCGCTTGAGCCGTTTGTTTCCACTTTGATATCGACATTCATTTCTCTTGCTTTTGCTTTCAACGCATCGGCCGCCATGTAGGTGTGGGCAATTCCCGTCGGACACGCAGTGACAGCTAACACTTTTTTCGTGGAAGAAGCGGTTTCTTCATTTTCATTAAGTAATTCGGCTTCTTTTTCACGAATTATCTCTACTATTTCCTCTAAAGTTGAAGCGCTTTCAATTTTTGAACGAAAAGAAGCGTTCATTAAAAGAGTGGATAAGCGTGATAACACCTCTAAATGGGTATTGTTCGCACCTTCGGGAGCAGCAATCATGAAAAACAAGTGACTTGGCTTACCGTCTAAAGACTCGTAATCAATTCCAGCTTTGGAACGGCCAAATGCCACTGCCGGAGTTTTTACCGCTGTTGTTTTTGCATGCGGGATGGCAATTCCTTCCCCAATACCGGTTGTGCTTTGCGCTTCACGAGCAAAAATCGCCTCTTTAAAAGCCTCTTTGTCATGTAACTTTCCTGCTTCATCTAACTTGTTGACAAGCTCTTCAATAACAGTTTCTTTTGTTTTTGCTTTCAACTCAAGAATCATCGTATCTTTCGTTAATAAATCCGTAATCTTCATCTTCTCTCCCCCTCGCTATACTTGTGTCACTTTCACTTCATGAAGTAATTGTTCCACTTTGTCTTTCGTGCATAAATCTTCCGAGAAGGCCGTTGCGCTTCCTGCTGCTACGCTGTATTGAAACGCTTTTTCTATATCTTGTTCGTTTAAATATGCTGCTAAAAATCCTGCAACCATCGAATCCCCTGCTCCGACTGAGTTTTTTACGATTCCTTTTGGAGCTGTGGCGAAAAGGATTTTTTCTTTATTAAAGAAAAACGCACCATCACCCGCCATCGACACAATGACATTTTCGACACCTAGCTCTACCAGTTTATATCCGTAAGAGAGAATATCGTTTTTAGACGAAATTTTTGTATCGAATAGCTCCCCAAGTTCATGATGATTCGGCTTAATGAAAAATGGATGATGTTGAATGAATTGCTTTAAAGCCGGTCCACTTGTATCAACGGCAACTTTGACACCCTTTTGCTTCGCTATATCAACCATTTGATTATAAAAATCAGCTGAAATAGATGGAGGTATGCTTCCAGCTAAAACAAGAATGTCCTCTTGATTTAATACTTGAATTTTGTTCATTAATTCGTCTTGATGGTCAGGAAGGATGCTTGGGCCTTGTCCGTTAATCTCTGTTTCTTCTCCAGATTTTAGTTTAATGTTAATTCGTGTATCCCCGTTTACTTTGACAAAATCGGCGTGAATTTCTTCCTTCTTTAATTCGCTTTCAATAAACGCCCCAGTAAATCCCCCGATAAACCCGAAAGCGGTATTATCGACGCCAAGCCGTTTTAAAACACGGGACACATTAATCCCTTTTCCACCAGGAAATGCAGCTGTTTTCGCTGCCCGATTCAATTCACCAATTCGAAAACGTTCTACTTCAACGATATAATCGACAGAAGGGTTTAATGTACATGTATAAATCATTTTGTCACTACCTCTACTGCTGTTTTTGCTTCGTATTGTGCTAGTAATTCTTCATCAAGTTCATCGGTAATCAACGTTGCTTCTTCTAAATCAGCAATTTTCGCAAATGTACTTTCATTCATTTTTGTATGGTCAGCCAAAATATAGGCCTGCCGGGATAGTTTTATGGCTAAACTCTTTACCAACGCTTCTTCCGGATCTGGCGTTGTATAACCGTAGTCAATATGAACACCATTTGCTCCTATAAAACATTTATCGAAGCTGTAGCTTTCCAGAGCATTAATGGCACCACGGCCAATTAAAGCTTTTGTTTTCTTTTTCACCATCCCACCGAGCAAGTACGTAGGAATTTCTTTTTCCATTAAAGCTTCTAAATGCATAATCCCGTTCGTAACGACGACAATATCTTTGGCTTCAAGAAAGGGAATCATCTGTAATGTGGTCGTTCCAGCATCTAAATAAATGCAATCGCTGTCTTTTACAAGACTTGCTGCATACTTAGCAATGATCTGCTTTTCTTTCATATTTTTTGTTGATTTTTCGAAAACGCTTAGCTCTTCTCTTTTCTGCTGTAGTAAAGCTGCTCCGCCATGAACGCGCTTTAATTTTTTCTCCTTCTCCAATTGGCTTAAATCGCGGCGAATCGTTGATTCAGATGAAGCCGTTGCCTCGACCAGCTCTTGGAGTTTCACTACTTCTTTTTCTGCCAACAATTCTAAAATAATGCGGTGGCGTTCTGCTGTAAGCAATCTTTCACCCCCACGATGTCATCTGTATTTTTATCATAATGGAAGCGGTTTAAAAAATCAATCAAAAACATTAAAATTCAATCAATTTCTTTCAGTTTTTTGTTTAAAAACAATCAAAAACATCCATCACCAATGGAAGAGCGTTTGCAATGAAAAAAAGCTGTCCCCATAGAAATTAGGACAGCTTCAAAAAATTTTCTCTTTATCCTTTAAGTACTTTTACGAAAAATGCTCGATGACGCGGACCATCATATTCACAAAAGTAGACTCCTTGCCACGTGCCTAAAAGGAGTTTTCCTTCCGTCACAATGACATGCTGTGATGCCCCAACTGTGCTTGCTTTCATATGTGCCGCTGTGTTTCCTTCCGCATGCCGATCTAATCGGTGTTCCCAAGGATACACTTCATCAAAGCGGCGCATCATATCGCGTTTCACATCAGGATCGGCATTTTCGTTAATCGTAATTCCAGCCGTTGTATGCGGACAATAGACAATAACCACGCCTTCTTCGATACCAGACTCCTTCACGACTTCTTGGACATAATTCGTAATATCAATCATTTCATCGCGCTTTGATGTGCGGATAGTGAATTTTTTTAACATATTCATCCCTCACTTAATATTCAGCTTAAAAACAACCTGTTACAAAAAGAATAAAACGCCAACAAAAATTAGCACAAGCCCCAAGCTTAAAAAGTGATTCCAAGATAAGAACCTGTCAAATAACTCATGAAAACGAACCACTTTTTCCATAGGCATGTCTCACTTTTTACATCTAAATAAGCATAGTACAAAGAGGCAGCAGTAATGATGAGACCTACTACAATTGATGCAATACCTATTATCATATTCACACCTTATCACTGTCATATTCTACATGATTTTTATGTTTTGTCACAGCTTTAGACGAAGGGCCTATGACTAATACTTTTTGTACATCCCATGCGATTTTGGGTATGTATAAGCAAAACCAAACTTCTCATACAGCTTATTGGCAGGTGCATCAGCAATTAAACTAACATACGCACTTTTAGGAGCATTGTTTTCGAGATAGTCCATTATCTCCTTCATAATCAGTTGTCCAAGTCCTTGCCCTTGATAATGAGGGTCTACGGCGATATCAACAATTTGATAAAAGCAACCGTTATCACCGATTATTCGTCCCATGCCAATGAGATTTTCTCTATCATATATGCTTACTGCAAATAAAGAATTTTTCAATCCGCGTTCAGCTGCTTCTATACTTTTTTCGCTTAATCCGCTTTCTTTGCGAAGACGTAAATAATCTTGAACAGCAGGTAACTCATGAACAATTTTATATTGCAACTTAGTCATTTTTTATTACACTCCCTCATTTTTTCAACTGAAAAAGTCTGCTTTAAGCTGAAACAGACTTTCTCATATAAAAACTATCTACGCTTATAAAATCCTCGAAGTTCACGGTGAATCTTTTTCCAGCGCTCTTTATCCGCCAGCTGTGCTTTTTTATCCATCTTTCGTGCTAGAAATGCGAGTTCTCGTTGCAGTTTTATATAACTTTCATATCTATCTTGCGTGAGCGCTCCGGCTGCGATCGCAGCTTTTACCGCACACTTTGGCTCACTTCCATGCTGACAGTCGCGGAAATAACATTGGCTAGCTAATTCCTGTATGTCTTCGAATGTCTCTTGAAAACCTGATTCACCTTCCCAAAGCTGCAACTCTCTCATACCAGGTGTATCAATGACACATGCCCCAGTTAGTAACAAAAATAATTCACGATAAGTCGTTGTATGTCTTCCGCGGTCATCTCCTTCTCTTACTTCTTGTACCTTCTGTTCTTCTTTGCCAAGCAGTCGGATTCATAATCGTTGACTTTCCAACCCCTGAGGAACCAAGAAGCGCGATAGTTCTGCCAGGTAATAAATATTGTTTTAGTACATCTAGACCATCTTGATGCAAGGCACTTATCGGGTGTATTGGAACTCCAAACGCGACTGATTCCACTTCCGCAACGACCTCTTCTACATTCGAACAAAGGTCTGCTTTGTTCAAGATAATAACAGGGGTTGCTCCGCTCTCCCACGCCATTATTAAATATCGTTCGATCCTTCTTACATTAAAATCTTGATTTAACGCACTAACAAGAAAGACCGTATCAACATTTGCCGCGACAATTTGTTCTTCAGTTGCCTCTCCTGCTGTTTTTCTTGAAAATTTACTTTTTCTTGGCAGCACCGCTTGAATTGTTGCTTTTTTCTCATCGATGCGTGGACGAATGACTACCCAATCGCCTACTGCGCGTCCGACAGCATTAAAACGGAGCTTCCCGGCAAGATCACCAAGTAATTCTCCGTATTCCGTCACAATTCGATATAAATGTTTATGTTCTAAAATAACTCTACCGACTGTAAATTCTTCTTGATCATATTGCTCAAAATTCTTAATAAAAAATGAATTCCAGCCTAACTGTTCAAGTTTCAATGAAGATTCCTCCTATATGTTTAATCCGAAATTCTCAGATCATAGAGGAATCTTTTTATCCCGTACAAAAATCTCGGTTATAAAAAGAATGCCTCCATGATCTTCTTTTTCACGATTTTTCTTTTTCTCTTCACCATAATGCATCACTCCTTAACCGAGAATTTTCAATTATCAATATTATACCAAAATTAGTATTTACATACGAATTTATATTTCGGTTAAACGCAATTCAATATAAAGATATATTGCATTTCAAATACTTGTGAAAAATGATTTCATTAAGTAGATAAAAGAACTTTATTAGTTATTGTTTAGCTGTTTAATTCTATTTTTCATTTAGAACATAGTTTTGTTAAAAAATAAAATTCATAAAAAAGCACTTGCTTTTGCTGCAAGTGCCCTTTAAAAATATCTGAAATTTTAACATCGACTTATGTTATGCAAGCACATAAGTTATAAGTAATTAATTACTCTGTAGGAGCGATCGCCTCTTTACGGGCCACTCCTGTACGATATGCTGCTTTAATAACCGCTTCGCGTACCCGTTCTGCTACTTTATTGTTGAAAACGCTTGGAATGATGTACGTTTCACTTAATTCTTCATCTGTTACTACAGAAGCAATTGCCTGGGCTGCTGCTAATTTCATTTCTTCATTAATTTCTTTTGCCCGGCAATCTAACGCCCCACGGAAAATACCAGGGAAGCAAAGAACGTTATTAATTTGGTTTGGATAATCCGATCTTCCAGTCGCCATGACACGAACATATGGTTCAGCAAGTTCCGGATCAATCTCCGGTACAGGATTCGCCATTGCAAAAACAATCGGATCTTTTGCCATTTTCTTAATATCTTCTACTGTTAAAATGCCTGGCGCAGAAACACCAATAAATACATCGGCACCTTTAATTACATCGGATAACGTTCCACTTAAATTATCTGGATTTGTTATTTGAGCATATTCCATCCAATACGGATTCTCATAATTTACCCCTCGATGGATTGCCCCGTGTCGGTCAACACCAATAATGTTGCGCACGCCGGCAGCAAGCAAAATTTTCGTGCAGGCAATTCCAGCTGCACCAATTCCCGTTAAAACAACTTTAATATCCTCTAATTTTTTGCCGACGATTTTTAATGCATTCAACAGCCCAGCCAACAAGACTACAGCTGTACCGTGCTGATCATCATGGAAAACAGGAATATCCAATTCTTTCTTTAATCTTTCTTCAATTTCAAAGCAGCGAGGGGCAGAAATATCTTCTAAGTTAATTCCCCCAAAAGCAGGAGCAATCGCTTTGACGATTTGAATAATTTCTTCCGTATCTTTCGTATCTAAACAAATCGGAAACGCATCAACACCGGCAAGCTGCTTAAACAACATCGCTTTTCCTTCCATGACCGGCATTGCCGCATGCGGTCCGATATCGCCAAGCCCAAGCACCGCTGTACCATCTGAAACAACAGCGACAGTGTTACGCTTAATCGTCAGTGAATAAGCCTTGGTTGGATCTTCAGCAATCGCTGTACAAACGCGGGCAACTCCTGGAGTATAAACACGTGATAAATCATCGCGATTTTTAATTGGGATTTTTGATTTCATTTCAATTTTTCCGCCAATGTGCATTAAAAATGTTCGGTCAGATACATGAATGACTTTGACACCATTAATTTTTTTCAACATGTCCGTAATTAAGTCGCTATGTTTTGTATCGAACGCACTGACAGTGATATCGCGAACCGTATGGGTTTTACTGGAAGAAATCACGTCAATCCCGACAATATCCCCGCCAGCTTTTCCAATGGCAGTCGCAATGTCTCCAAACGAAACAAGGTCTTTTTGAAATTGAAGACGGATTGTAATATGCATACTTGCACCACTTGGTATTGACATCTCACTCTACCTTTCTATCCTCATTTTTTAGAAGAAAAAGTTCATCACATTTTAAAAATGTGTTATACTTTATTAAAAAACAGTATGTATTACGATATAACATTCGTACGCGCTATGCGACTTAATGATTAAATTATATTCCATTTCCAAGTTAGATAACAAGTATTATTTATTCATTTCGCGAACGTTTTATCTTTAATCATGACAGACGGGATAGGAGAGCAGTTCAATGATTTCAAAACGGTTATCCAAGCTAAGAAAAACAAAGAATTGGTCACTGCAATATACAGCGAATCGACTTGGCATCGCAAAAAGCACCTATGCCGGCTATGAATCAGGATATCGCCAACCTTCATTAGACGCGTTAAAAGAACTCGCCGTTTTGTTCGAAACATCTGTCGATTATTTATTAGGTATGACAGAAACTTATGCAAGCGAACGTGATACGATTGAGTTAACGAGCAAAGATATCCTTAGTCAAATCAGTTTGACAATAGACGAAAAATCTCTTTCACAAGATGAATTAAATCAATTTATTGCCTTTATTCGTCTAAAGCGGGAAATGGAAGCAAAATAAAGGTTGATATTTTGGTGACAGATGAACATTGTTCAGCATATCGGGATAAGCAATCAAACAGCAACAATATAACCTTTACTTAACTAACAAGTGTGATAATTGAAGAGCAAAAAATATTTTAAAAAACGTTTGGGTTTTAAAAAATTACCCAAACGTTTTATTTATATGTTCAATTTTTAGCTAAATGATCAACAAAAGGCGGTGCGTTTTATGTTGCTATTAAAGATTTTGAAATTCAAACCAGAACTCTTTTGTTGTCTAGAGGATGTCTCATAAGGATCTGACCTCACGCACATTTCATAAATAATATGTAGTTCATTTATCCCAACATATGATCTTTATATTTAGTTGCGGGGTCTAACCCTATACTTTTGAGATAGCCTCCTTTCCAAATCCCCACCAAAGATGCAAATGCACTTGCTTCTTACCCAAAATTACAGTTCTAATTTTTGGCGCAATAATTTAACATAATTGCGGCTGACTGGAATTTTATCTGGAACACCAGTCAATGTTAACTGGTATGCTCCATTAAACCATGGTGTTAATTGTTTGACTTTCTCGACATTCACAAGATAACTTTTATGAGTGCGGAAAAACAGATAATTTTTTAGTTTTTGTTCCAGTTCCTTTAAAGGAACTTTCGTATAATACGTTTTTGCGTTTGTCACAATCACTGTCTCTTTTACTTCGCGAAAGCAGTACAAAATATCATGCGGCGAGACATAGACGATACGATCATCTTCCTCAATCGCTAACTTGCGAATCGAAGCTGGAACTTCGGGAAATGTTTCACGTTCTTTTTGAAAATGGCGAATTAAACGCATGACGGTTTCATTCACTTGGGCCTCATCGAACGGTTTTAACAAATAATCGACCGCTTCGTACCGAAATGCTTCCACCGCATAATTAGGGCAGGCTGTAGCAAAGACAATTTTCGGCGGTTGTTTCAACCGTTGCAACATTTTCGCCAAGCTGAATCCTGACATTTCTCCGATTTCAATATCGAGAAAAACAACATCAGGCTGCCATGTCAATATCTTCTTTAAAGCGCTTTCCCCACAATCCGCTTCGGCAACTATGTCAATTTGCTGATAAGCACTTAAAAGATGTTTGAGTTCCTCGCGGCTCAGCTGTTCATCATCAACGACCATCACTCGAATACGCAAAAACGCATTCCCTCCTTTCTTCCTGCTTATATGGCATAACAAGCTGAACCGTCGTACCTTTTCTCCTCTTGAGATATAAGCAGTCGTTTCGCATGTTCTCCAAGCAGCGATTTCAGCCGTTCATTAACATTATAAAATCCAATTCCCGCTCCGGATTGTGAAACGACAGGCTGTCATCTGGCTTTAACAAATGGTCTATAACTTCATACAAACAGATGACAACTCTATTTTTTCTGTTTCATATACTCCATTTTTCCTTTTTCCAACTCTCTTAAAGTGTGGCTTAAAATTTGCTCATAATTTCTAGCTCACCATGTAAAAAATCGCGCAAATTCTTGATATATCAACTTTTTTTCGGCGGCCGCGGCCCCCAATATTGATAATACTGGGTTTCAATAAAACCGTTAAAGAGTTTGCGCCGCTTCGTGGCTGGCTTGCCGTAATATTTCTCGAATTCCTTATGAGACGTCAAAATGTAAATCGACCATGTATCAAGCTTAGCAAATGTCTTGCCCATTTCTTCATACATTTTTTCTACTTCTTTTCGTTCTCCTAAGCGCTCACCATAAGGCGGGTTGCCAACAATCACGCCGTATGGCTGTTTTAATGAAAAGTCTTTGACCTGCATTTGTTTAAACGTAATTAAATCGGCTAATCCAGCTTCAAGCGCGTTTTCTTTTGCAATGTTCACCATGCGATGGTCAATATCAAATCCATATATTTCAAGCGGCTGATCGTAATTAGCCAAGTCTTCTACTTCTTGACGTGCTTGTTCCCATTTCCGTTTTCCGATCCAATCCCACTGTTCAGAAACGAAATCTCGGTTAAAACCAGGAGCAATATTTTGACCAATTAAAGCAGCTTCAATTGGAATCGTTCCTGAACCACAAAATGGATCAACAAAAGGGCGATCTGGAGTCCAATTTGTTAGTTGAATAAGCGCTGCGGCCAATGTTTCCTTCAATGGTGCTTCACCTTGTCCAACACGATAGCCGCGCTTATGAAGACCCACTCCGCTCGTATCAATCGTCAATGTCGCAATATCTTTATGTAAAGCAACTTCAATCCGGTAAAGCGGACCAGTTTCTTCAAACCAAGAAACGCGGTAATGCTGTTTTAAGCTTTCTACCACTGCTTTTTTCACAATCGCCTGACAATCAGACACGCTGAATAATTTCGACTTTACCGATTTGCCGATGACAGGAAATTCAGCATTAGCTGGGATAAAATCAGCCCAATTTAACGCTTTCGTCTTTTCAAATAATTCTTCAAAAGACGTGGCCTTAAATTCACCTACTTTTAATTTGACGCGGTCCGCCGTTCTCAGCCATAGATTAGCACGGCAAATCGCGAGTTCATCTGCCTCGAACGTAACTTTTCCGTTTTCTACAGTACAATCATAACCAAGATTTCTCACTTCATCAGCGACAATCGATTCCACTCCCATTGCCGCTGTTGCGATTAATGTAATAGTTCCCATTTCACTCACCCTATTCATCATTGATTCCAAGTTTTTAACAACTCATACAGTTCCGGAAGCAGAACCGGTTTTGAAACATGGTATCCTTGTTAAATCGATCTAAATCTAAAAGCAATAACGCAAATTGCTGATGATATTTGCTTTGCGCGATGTTGGAATAAGACTTCTTAGACGTTTCGTAAACAAGTAGCGATTCGCAACACCTGTTAATATATCATAATGCGCTAACCGCTTTAACTGCTCTACATTTTGTTTATGTTCGGTAATATCAGAAAAGATCGCGACATAATTTACCACATTTCCTTCTTTATCTTTTACGGCACTAATCGTCAGCCACTCGACAAACAGCTCTCCATCTTTCCGCTTATTCCAAATCTCACCTTTCCAAAAACCTTTCTTTTTAATTTCTTTCCACATTTTTTCATAAAACTTCTTATCATGCAATCCAGATTGTAAAATATGTGGTTTTTTCCCAATCACTTCATCGACACTATAGCCAGTTACTATTTCAAAAGCAGGATTCGCTAATAATATATTACCTTTTGAATCGGTAACAATAACACCTTCTCCTGTATATTCAATGACTTTTTTGGCAATTTCGAAAAATGTCGTTTTCTCTAACGTTTTTGAGTTATCATTATGCATCCTTATTCCCCCACACTTTTTAAAAAACACGTACCGAAATAAACGATAGATATTATGTATATGTTCATTTTAACATTTCCGGAAAAATTTCTCCGCCCTTAGAAATGAATTTTCACCTTAAATAAACATATTTTTATTAAAAATAAGAAAAGCTCTCCCACAAATGTCGGAGAGCTTTTCTTATTTGCTTAATCCCATTAATAATGTTCTGTAAGCCATGTTCTGTACCTTCGTACTGCAGACGGCTTCTCGCCTCGTACTCCGGCGGTAATCATCTATCTACAGATGAAAAACTCATCTGTCCTTCCCTCCGTTCATTTCCTTCGGGAAGGTGCCCCTACCATCATTTGGGTTTCTCGCTCGTGGGGTTTACCGCGTTCCACCTCTAAGGTTTCCCTTAGAGCTACGTCACTGTGGCACTTTAAAGGTAATCGAACCATATCCTCAGGTGGACTTAGGTTCTTTCCCTGCCGTCAGCCCAGCCGTAGCCAGACTGCCCTAGCTTATGGTTTCGCTAGGCACGAACACTACGGGCATCTCAGCACCGTGCGAGCATGGACTTTCCTCTACGACAAAAAATTGTCGCAGCGATTACCCGAACATTATTAATGGTTGGCATGTTGTATTATAGTCAAGTTCCTCTCGTTTTTCAATAGTAAATTTTGGATTATGTATTAATCATATAATTTACTGCCAAACACATGCTTCTCCAAATTAGATAGTCTTTGTAAAATATCGAAATTTGTTGTTCCTGCTTGAGTAGGCTGGCGTTTCTGCGCTTCTTCCAGCTGCCGTTTCAAGCGCATATTCTCCTGTTGCAGCTCTTCGATTTGTTGATGAAATGTTTCGTAATCTTTAATGATCAAATCTAAAAATTTATCGACTTCATCTTGATTATAACCTCTCATGCTTATTTTAAACTCTTTTTCAAGAATGTCTTTCACCGTTAGCTTGATGCGATCTGATAGCATTCCCAATCACCTCAATTCCTTCCGCTTTCCTTTTATTTTTTCAAAAATCAAGGATATTGTCAATTTACCAATCGTTCATTTGCTCCTCTTCAATGATAGCCTGTAAATCATAAAAAGTAATGGGAAAAATGTCGTATTTCCCTGCTTCTGCTTTTTTCTTCGCAACGTCTAACATAAATTTCGGAGAGCCCTCTTTTTCATCATCATAAACAATTAATAATCCGTCACTTTTTTCTACAATAAATTGATTTTTCAAGCGAAATTGGCCTGGATGTTCATATTTGCGTTTAGTAATACTGTCAACAAAATCAGCTTGAGAAAGAATAAATTCATAATATTCTTTATTTTCCTCATTCCAATTTTCTTCTTGATCCAAAAAAGGAGTAAGTACTGCTAACTGCAGCTGTGGATAAACCGTCTGCAAGTCAAAGACAACTTCTGCTGCCCAAAGTTCGACCCCGAGCTGTCCACTAATAATCACCCATTCTAATCCATCTTCAGCCAACGGAATCAGTCGTTTGGCAATCGCTTTTTTAATAAACGGAATCGCTTGATGTTGATGATGAAAAATACCAAGTTCATACGGTTTATAGCCAGTGATGGCAAGAACTTTGATCATCGCCTTCCCCCTTATTATAAAAAACAGGAACTGAACATTTCAGTTCCTGTTTCCCCTTTTTTAATAGCCCCATGGAAATCGAGGAAATGGACCAGGTCCACCACAATGTAAGTGCTGGTTGGATACATCACTTACGACAGATTCCGTATGCGGGAAATAGTGTTGATGTTGAAAAAGATGGTGATTGACATGCATCGTATGAGACGGATGAATATGCGGCACAATCGTCGCTTGGAAATGATGTTGTGTGCAGCATTTCGTTGGATGAACGATTGGCCCTATCACATTTGGTCTTGGTCCGCAATACATGAACATGACTCCTTTCATTTTAAGCTGTGTTACAATATCAGCCTATGATGAAAGGAGTAGACATGTACTAAGACAAACACCTATTTTTCACATAAACGTATAGAAACTGTGTTTCAAATTAGAAAAAACGACGGCAATTAAACAAACAACCACAAAAAATAAATATAATATTTTCTTATACATGCTCATCAAAGCCTTTCTCTCCATCGAAATATACAAAATTCACGTTTACTCACAAATAGTTATTCTACATATTTTTCGATATTTCTACAAGTTTTTAGAAAATTCCCAGAAAATTCATTATTCTATGTCGGCTTTTGCGCTTGCCAAGGAAATAATCATTTTTTTAATTTCCGCTCTAATCGATGGAGACGCTTTAACAATTCCTGCTCTCTCGTTTCATCTTTTTGTTTAAAAGTTCGGACAAGCGACTTCCATATTTCGTAAGCATGTAACGCATACGTGTACGCTTCTTCTGCTTTCTTGAAATGATGTTCATATACTTTAGCCAACTCAGTGGCAGCCTTTATTTTTAATAAATCGCTCTTATCTTGTAACAACTCCTGCCACATGGCAACGGCCTCTTCATATCGTTTTTCTTTTTTATGAATAAGCGATAAATTCCATTTTGCTTTTGCCGCTTCTTGTCCATTACTTTCTGCTACCCGCTCATACGTTTCTTGCGCTGCGCTTATTTCCCCTAATGCATCAAACCAGCGTGCCATTTCAAACTGTTCAGCGGCATTCTTCATCTCAATGGCGCCTAAAATTTGTTTTGAAAGATGAATGTACAACACAATTAATGACAACACATCGATTTCATTATGTTTTAACACACCGAAAATTCCTTCTGGATTTTGCGTTGAAAGAAAATCGAAATACAACATCGGTGCTAAAAAGCCCGGGATATCTTCGTGACGTTCAATGCCAAGTATTTCTTTTTCCACATTGACTAAACGTACTGATTCCAACTTATATTTCCAAATTCTCCTTGAGGCATGATACAAATCGTAATGCCCAAATGCCGGAAGTTTCGGAACAACATCGCGGATAAAGGTGTGGCGCGTTTTCAATACGGGCCAGTCAAACGCTTTACCATTATACGTAACAAGGGTTGTATAGTCTACTTCAGATAAGAAACTTTGATAAAGCGCTACTTCCGCCCCCGGGTTCGGCAAAAAATGTTGGCGAACCACAACCCGATCATCAAGCACTCGGGCATGGCCAAGCAAAAAAATCGTATTGCCTGCTCCGCTGCCTAATCCTGTTGTTTCTGTATCAAAGAAAAACAAATCAGAGACTTCATGATGTTTGCTTGAAAGCGGATGCTCCAAGCGTGAATGTTTCCATTGACGATGAACGTCATAAAGTTCGCCAAGTTGGTAATGACCATGTTGATAATGTAATGGATAACTCACTTTGCGAACGAAACAATATTGACCGTCAAAGAAAAACGGCTTTGCCCCGAAAGACTCCCACTGTTCCAAATAGGCAATAGACACTTTTTCATTCGGTTGTTGTGATAATTGCTGTTTTTGGTCGTCTGATTGAGACGAGATGGACATATAGCCTTTTAATCTCGATAATTTCTTCTGAATGGACATCGCTTACCTCTCGCTTTAGATATCGCATATTGTATTTGTCAACAAAAATGATGGTTGCTTTTTATTCCAGCTTATTTAAAAACGCTAAAATCGTTTGTTTTATATCATCGGTTGTTTCCTCTGTCACTCCTATACACGAAGGACAGCCTTTTTCACACGGACAACTTTCAACTACATTTTTCACTTCCTTGATGATTTCGTCATACCGCTTAAACACTTCTTCCGATAATCCAATACCGCCTGGATAACGGTCGTATAAAAAGATCGTTGGCAATCCAGAATGTGCCGCTTTTATTTGTGGTACGACATGCACATCACCGCGGTCACACATGACAAATATCGGGACTAAATGGCTTAAAACATGAGAAATGCCGATCAGTACTTGTTCCAACGTTTGAGTACCTAAAGGAAATATCTCGTCTGAAAACTCAATCCATGCTGCACTAGTATGCAGCTCCTCTTCCGGCAGATGGATGGGACCAGAACCGATATTTTCGAACGTGCTTAGCTTGATTTTCTTGAATATCGTTGGAAGAGCGTTTACCATTACATCACCGTAATGTAAACGGACAAACTTCCTTTCGGCTGTTTTATCTTCTTCGAGCACTTTTAGTTGCACAGCTAGGTTGGCATCTGTGAAATATTCAACATCCACTTCTCTTACATACGCTTTTTTCTCTTCCCAGTCCAGCTTTTCTACTTGATACTGTATTCCTTCGTGAAGATAAATCGCTTCTTCATGCAATAAAGTCATGGCACTGAAACGATCCATTTCTCCGATTACTTTATGATTCGCTGTTTGGGAGATATCAATGATAACGACATTTTCTTGCGAAGCAGAACGCAAACTGATATTATGTGCCGGAAACGAGTCATTCATCCAATACCATTTTCCGCCGCTGTAGTGAAGCACCCGCTCTTCCGTAAGAAATTCCATGATTTCATCGACTTCGATATGACCAAATGTTTCACCTTTGCGAAACGGTAATTCATAGGCGGCACATTTTAAATGATCAACAAGAATAATTAAATTATCTGGATTAATGCGGGCAGATTCTGGCGAACGGTTAAAAAAGTATTCCGGATGCTGGACAATATATTGGTCCATTGGCGCAGAACTGGCCACCATAATAATGAGCGAATCACCATGTCTTCGCCCAGCCCGTCCTGCTTGCTGCCATGTGCTCGCGACTGTTCCAGGATAACCGGTCATAATACATACTTGAAGTTGACCGATATCAACGCCAAGCTCAAGGGCATTTGTGCTAACGACTCCGATAATGTCACCATTCCGTAACCCTTTTTCAATTTCTCTTCTCTGTTTCGGTAAATACCCTCCACGGTAACCCCGGATCGTTTTAGGACCTAGCTCGTCCTTAACCAGTTCCTGAATATGACTTAAAATCACTTCTACCCTTACACGGCTGCGGGCAAACACAATCGTTTGGATATGATTTTTCAAAAATTCTTTAGCAAGATGATTCACTTCTACGGCAGCGCTTTTCCGAATATTTAACGGTTTGTTAATGATAGGCGGGTTATAGAAAACAAAATGTTTCCGCCCTCGAGGAGCTCCATTATTATCGATAAGGGTCATTGGTTCCCCCGTTAAATGTTCGGCAAGCTCTTTCGGATTGGCAATCGTTGCTGATGTGCAAATAAATTGGGGGTTGCTTCCATAAAAACGGCAAATGCGTTTTAAGCGCCGAATCACATTGGCAACATGACTGCCAAATACCCCTCGATACGTATGAAGTTCATCAATAACGACATATTTTAGATTTTCAAATAATGATACCCATTTTGTATGGTGCGGCAAAATCGCAGAATGTAACATATCAGGATTCGTTATGACAATATGTCCCGCTTTCCGCACTTTTTGCCGGATGCTCGGCGCCGTGTCACCATCATACGTGTAACTATTAATCGGAATTTCCATTTCCTCAATGATCTCGTTTAACTCACTTTTTTGGTCTTGCGCAAGCGCTTTTGTCGGAAATAAGTAAAGCGCCCGGTGGCTTGGGTTTTGCGCAATCGCTTGAAGCACTGGTAAGTTATAACAAAGCGTCTTACCAGAAGCGGTTGGCGTTACTGCGACAATATTTTTTCCTTCTTGAAGCGCTTCATAAGCAGAGTATTGATGAGTATAAAGTGCAGCAATTCCTCTTTGTTCTAACGCTTTTCGAAGGCGCTCGTCAACGCTGTCAGGCATCGGAACCGTTTTCGCTTCTTGCGGTTCTATTTCATGCCAATACGCGACATTCGGATTGTTTCTTAATTCTTCTATTAATTGAGAAAGACTTTTTTTCCTCATCTTTTCCTCACCTCATTTGGCCCAACTAATATTTTAATAGAAAATGGGCGACGCTTTCTATTAAAAATCAATGCGTTGCTTAATGACAAGTAAAGGTGATTTTAAAATTTTTTCTTTTGTAAGCTTAATTTATATCCAAAATGGTCGTTTTCTACATGGTTTGCTAATGAAAAAACTGATTCTATTTTACAACCACGATAAAAAAGCCATGAAAACGAGGTAAGCGTGTCTTCATGGCTTTTCACAATTTATGAATAAATACGAATGCAAACAAGAGAAATATCGTTATCTTCCGCAAATTTAATGACTTTTTGTTGAATCGATTCGACGGTTCGATGATTTTCTTCCTTATATACATTGTGCAAAGACTTTAAAGTTTCGTGGCAATCTTTTAAATTTTTCCCGAAAGCCGCGAGTAAACCATCTGTATATAAAAATATTTGTGTCGGACCTTCGTATGAAAGTTTCCTTTTTGACCAATCATCTTTTTCAATTAAGCCAATTGGGACCCATAACTAAAATGTTTATTTGAAGAGTTTTTTTATCCATTTTAATGCATTTGGATTGTTTGGGTAGCGGATAGATAAATCAAATTTTGTCGTTTGTTTAAGAATACTTTTATAATGTGAAAAAGTATCAAAACTAGCTTTACCGTGATAGGCACCGATTCCGCTTTGCCCTACCCCGCCAAAAGGAAGGTACGGATTGGCAATATGCAGCATTGTATCATTCAAACATCCGCCGCCAAAGCTAATTTGCTCAATCACTTTTTCTTGAACGTTTCGGTTTTCAGAAAATAAGTATAAGGCTAACGGCTTCTCATATTGCTGAATCATTTGAAGTACCTCATCAATCGATTCATATTCGAGCACCGGTAATATTGGGCCGAAAATTTCTTCTTTCATGATATCATCATCCCACGTAATTCCTTCGACGATTGTCGGTTCAATCCAACGTTTTTCGATGTTATAACGTCCCCCATGGACAATCGTTCCTGTTTTCAAAAAATGAACAAGACGCTCAGCGTGACGTTCGCTCACAATCGCGGAATATCGTTCGCTATCTCCATAAAACTCGCGAATGTAGTATTTCATTTTTTCAATCAGCGGTTGTTTGACATGTTTATGAATGAGCAGATAATCAGGAGCAATGCACGTTTGACCAGCATTAGAAAATTTCCCCCAGACAATTCGTTTGGCAGCAAGTTCTAAATTTGCGCTCTCATCTACAATTGCTGGGCTTTTTCCGCCGAGTTCAAGCGTAACGGGCGTTAAATGTTTGGAAGCCGCTTCCATGACAATCTTTCCAACGGGAACGCTACCTGTAAAGAAAATGTGGTCAAAACGCAATTTTAACAATTCTGTACTAACATCCACCCCACCTTCTACGACAGCAATATAACGTTCATCAAATGTTTCTGAAATCATTTTTTTAAGAAGATGGGACATTTTCGGCGTATATTCCGACGGCTTGATTACCGCACAGTTGCCAGCAGCAATAGCACCGATTAACGGGACAATGGCAAGTTGAAACGGATAATTCCACGGAGAAATAATTAAAGTGACTCCGTACGGCTCCGGATAAATATAGCTTCGCGAGCCAATATGAGTAATTGGTGTTCTCACCCGTTTTGGTTTTGCCCACTTGCGCAGTCTCTTCGCAATAAAATTGATTTCTTCATACACGAACCCAACCTCTGCACTATATGCTTCCAACTCTGGCTTGCGCAACTCCGCTTTTAACGTTTGGATGATTTCTTCTTCATACCGTTTAATCGCAGATTTCAAATTTTTTAACTGTCGAAGCCGAAAATCAATATCCCTCGTTACACCCGTACGAAAATATTCTTTTTGTTTTTCTAAAAGGGGTCTGACCCCCGATACGTTAAAGTGATAAAGTGTCATCTGTCTCTTTCCCCCTTTACACCATAGAAAAACAGCACGGTTAGTTCTTCAGCGAAGCGTTCTAAATCTTCATTATTCATTATACGTCATCATTTGTAGTTTTTCTCCTGTGTCTTTGACATTTAAGTAAAATAGCAATGTATCAAGTGAAAGGTAATCTCGCCTTTTTGTTGTGCATCTTTGATTTAGGGGTCTGACCCCCGTCACATTAAAACGTTAAAGCGTTAAAAAATAGTTTGTTTATAAAAAAGAAAAAGGACTGTCCTCAAAATCGAGGACAGTCCTTTATAAATGCTCTATCAATCTTCATCGCTTGCAAAGAAGCGTAAAATGTACGTAAATAAATTAATAAAATCAAGATAAATATTGACGACAATCATTGGAATTTCTTCTTCCATAAAGCCATAGCGCGCTAAACGATTAATATCAAAAATCGTAAATCCGAGAAAAATCAGAATTCCTAAAGCGGAAATTCCCATTTGCCCTACGCTTGAAAACGGAATAAATAATTGAATGAGCAATAATCCTAATAAAGCAAACAAGCCCATTGTTAAAAATCCGCCTAAGAACGAAAAATCTTCTTTCGTTCTTGCTGCATAAATCGCAACACCTACAAACGAAACAACCGCTAAGGCAAATGCTTTAAATACTTCGCCAGCGCCAAGAATATTGATATAGTTGGCAATCACGTGATACAGAGTCAATCCTGATACAAGCATAAAACTATACATGAGAGGATAGCCAACTGATTTCTTGCTTCGTGCTACAATCATGGCAAATAATAAAATAAATTCTAAAATAATAAGCGGAAGCACCATGCTTACCGGAACCCATTGTCCGGCAAAAAATCCGAAAGCAGCAACCGCTAATGCTGTTAAAAACGCATAAACTAACTTAGCTACTGGGCTTGTTTGATACGTTGTTGAATAATTCATTACATACCCTCCCTTTTTTGTTCATTTTATCATATTTCCATTATTTTTAATATTTCTGCTCCAAATTTGTTGAAAAATTAAGTTGCCGTATATGCTGTTATCCTCTCACTTCCATATAAAAAGCGGAGAGAAATTTTCTTACGTTAATCCGGCACTTCGTCGTTTTCTCGCCAGCTTCCAATTCCTTCATACGCAAGCGAATTTCCTCAAAATCAAATAAACGTGGGGCAAAGTGCTCGAAGGTAGGATTCGTGTAATCAGTCAAGCCAAGTGAAGACAAATGGGTAAAAGCTTGAAAGACCATGCGGCGAATTCGCTGTTCCATAGCCCGCATCTCTTTTTGTAACGAATTTTCGTCTTCATTTCTCTGTATCTGACGCAAGATTTGCATATATAGTTCCTTCAGCTGCGGCAAATCGTTTAACGGCTGGTCTTTTTCTTCTTTCTCAGCAAGCCATTGCATAATTAACAACAAATCAGATGCTCCAGCTTCACCGGCAATTCCTAATAGCAAAAGAAGCTGGCGTACTTTCTGTTGAAGATGATTCTTCTCATAAACACTTAATCTTGTTTGTTCTGTCTCACTATAATCGTTCTTCTCTTTTTTATCTATCTCCTGCACCAATTTACGGATGGAATGAAGGGAAGAGACGAGAGACAGATGATTAGCGACCCGTTTCAACACAGACACAACTTCATAACGGTTAATCGGTTTTTGAATATATGTATCTACACCTTGCAGATAAGCTTGTCCAATCATTTCTTTGTTTTCTACTTGGGAAATCATAACGAATTGACCAGCAAATCCTTCTGCTTTTAATTTTTTCATCGTTTGAATGCCATCAAGTCCCGGCATGAGCAAATCAATAAGCACGACATCAACCGAATACAATTGGTCAATCGATACATCGAGTCCATCTTCCGCCTGTCCTACTACCTCGCCCAGACCGTTTTCCGTAATAATTTTCTCCAGCATTTTTCGAACAACCCGGTCATCTTCAATCAGAAAAAAACGAAGCGACATCAGACCTCCTCCTCTCGAAGTAGTTGGTCAGTTGGTATTCTTACTTCAAATTGCGTTCTATCGGAATTATCATGGGTTAATTGTATGCGTCCATTTAAACTTTCAACAATCTCTTTCGCATGCGTTAGACCGATTCCTGTCGACGGGTTACCCTGTTCATCATATTTTGTAGTAAATCCTGGTTGAAACACCCAATCCCAGTCTTCTCTTGGAATTCCCGGTCCAGAGTCGATCACATAAAACACGGTTTCGCCTTTTTCCAGTTCTACCCGCAGTTCAATCCAGCCTGAAGATGAAATCGCTTCCACTGAGTTAGCTACTAAATTGTTCAACACTGAAAGAAGAGCATATATCTGATTGGTAAACAAATTCACACTACATTTTTTTTCAAAACGAATACATTTTCCTAAGAGTTCCGCATATTTTTGATTGGCGCGGACGACCATTCCACAAAGTTCAGCAATATTGATGCGTAAGGCAAATTCCTTTTGACATATCAACTTAGACAAACCAGCTAAAATTCGTTGCGAATCTTTTTTCACTTCATGTACATGTTCAGCAATATACAAAGCCATGCTCGGCTCTACTTTTTCCGACTCGAGCAGACGTGTATAAAGCTCGTAGCTTTTCCGCGTAATTTCCTCCATATGTGTCATCGACTTACGTAAATAGAACGCTTCTTCATAAAGACTTGTATTAATCATCACAAGGCGTTCGAGTTCTTGCCGTCGCGCTTCTCCTAAAGCTTTTATTTGGCGAATCGATAAAATATTGTACAATCCCACTACAGAGAAACTGCGTAAGATGCCGAACAAAAGCAACATAAAAATAGTTTCCTTTATAATGAGTGGCGACTCGCCCATGAGTTGTCGAATCGATAGTTCAATAATGTTCGAAGCAAAATCAATGGTCGCTCCAATCAATCCTACCCGAATCGGAAACTCCGTATATTGGCACGTCCTCATTAAATAAACAAACAAAGCAAAACTAAAGTAATAAAAAGCAGCCGGAAAATGAGTCAATAGACTTTCGTACCATGATAGATTTTCTATTATTACATCGATGGCAACCCGAAATCCTGTAATAAACACTCCCGTACAAAAACCAGCCAAAAGAGTAGGAACGGAATGAAACCATAACAATCCGAAAAAGAAGGCAACACTTCCCAACGAAAATCGAAACGTACCACCAAATGGAGTCACTTTCATTTCCCCAAAAAAAGCAGTAGCTAGCATAATCACTAGCAACAACAATAGACGATCACGCATGGACTTCCCCTTTTACACTAGAAAATAATAACTCCATTTCCTAATTATAATAAATTATATTAAGAAATGGAGATTTAGCAATACAAAAAGTTAAAATATTTATAATTGTTTGTTTTCTAATCGTTTGGAAACCAAGGACAACGAATAATTCACTGTAAAATACATGAGAGCAACGAGCAGGAAAATAGGAATGACATAGTTGACATTTCTTCCATTAATAATTTGCGCATGGTTCATCAGCTCTGGCAAAGCAATGACTACAGCCAGCGACGTGTCTTTTAATAAAGAGATAAACTGGCTTACAATTGGCGGTACCATGCGACGCAATGCTTGCGGCAGTATAATGTACCACATCGTCTGTATATAGGTGAGGCCAGATGCCCGCGCTGCTTCAATTTGTCCTTTTTCAATCGAATTTAATCCGCTTCGTACAATTTCTGACAGCATCGCTGATTCAAAAATGACAAGCGCCAAAATCGCCGCATATAATTTATCCAGTTTCAAACCTACTTCAGGCAAAGCAAAGTAGGTAAAGAAAATAATCAATAACAGAGGAAGATTGCGAATCGTCTCAACCCCTACCGCCAAAACTTGAGCAACGACAGGGATTCGCGCGTAACGCAACACTCCTATAACAATTCCAATCGCAAAACTGAGCACAATCGATATAAATGCTACTTCAAGCGTAACTAAAAAACCTTCAAGCAAAAATTTAAGATGAATCGGAGAGTATGCGCCAATAAAATCCATTTTATCTCCCCCCCTTTATCGTCTTCTTGCCAAACGACGCTCGAGAAAACCGACGCCGAGGCTTAGTGGAACGGTTAAGACGAGATAAAACACTGCTACAAAAATGTAAACATCAAACGTAACAAACGTTTCCGATGAAATTAAGTCCCCGAAATACATTAAATCAAGCCCAGCAATAACTCCCAGTACGGAAGAGTTTTTTACTAGGTTAATAAACTGATTGCCCAGCGGTGGAATAACAAGTTTGATCGCTTGAGGCAAGATAATGTAGCGCATTGCCTGTAAATAGGTAAGACCTGAAGAACGCGCTGCCTCCATCTGCCCTTTAGGAACAGAAAGAATTCCCGCACGAATCACTTCAGCGATAAAAGCTGCAGTGTAAACAGTAAGCCCTAAAGTTCCAGCAGTGAACGAATCTAAACGAACTCCGAGCGCCGGGAACCCAAAGAAAAAAATAAATACAACTAGAATCAGTGGTATATTTCGGATAAATTCAACGTATGCCGCCCCGAGCCAATTGAACAGTCTTACTGGGGCAATCCGGAATACAGCGATCACGATTCCTATCAGTAAGCTGCCCAATAAAGCAAGCTTGATTGCTTTCACTGTGTTGCCAAAGCCTTGCATATACATATCCCAATGCTCAACAATAATTGAAAAATCAAGCATCGTGTTGTCGCTCCCCCTTTTCTCTTTAGGAAGAAGCAAATGAGCGGCAGGGAATCCGCTCATTTGCTTACAAATTCTTTATCCCGTTCTCATCGTCCGTAAGACTCCCACCTCTACAGGTGGAAAATAACGGACGCTAGAAGTGCGATAAGTTCAACTAACATCAGCGGGGGATAAAGAACCGCCCCACTGATGAAGTTGCACTTTATTGCTTCGGCTTTTCGCCAATCCATTTCTCATAGATTTTGTCATATTCGCCGCTTTCTTTTAACTCTTTAAGATATTCATTAATCACTTGTAAAAACTCCTTATCGCCTTTTCGCACAGCTATTCCATAAGGTTCCTCTGTAAATGTTTCATCAACTACTCGATAATTAGAGTCTTGCTTCGCCATACCAAAGAGCAGCGCGTTATCTGTTGTCAATGCATCACCTTGTCCAGCTTTTAATGCTGTAAATGCTTCCGCATAGTTTTCAAATTCTAAAACGGTCGCTTCAGGCGCTTTTTCACGAATGTTTTGTGCGGACGTAGAGCCCTTTGCGGTTAAAACGGTTACACCTTTTTTAATATCTTTCAAACCGTTAATTTTGCTGTCTTTTTTCACAAGCAATGATTGACCAGCCATGAAATAGACATCAGAGAAGTCAACTTCCTTCTTCCGCTCTTCTGTAATTGTCATTGTCGCGATAATCGCATCGATTTCCCCGTTATTCAACATTGGAATACGCGTTTTAGAAGTTACTTCTTTCAGTTCAATTTTGTTTTCATCACCAAGAATTTTCTTGGCCAATCCTTTGGCGATGTCAATGTCAAAACCTTCTACTTTTCCTGTTTTAGGATCTTTTAACCCGAAAAGATTTAAATCATATTTAACGCCAACGATGAGTTTGCCTCTTTCTTTAATTTTCTCTAACGTATTGCCTTCCGTTGTACTCGTTTCCTTCGTTTTGTCTTCTCCTCCCGTTTCCGTTCCACCGCTGCATCCTACTAACATGGTGGCACTAAGCATAGCAGTAAGTCCAATGCCAATCACTTTTTTCCATACATTTTTCCATTTCATACAAAACATCCTCCTTTTTCTTTGGTTAATGATTAAGAATTCTGCTCAAAAACAGACGAGCCCGTTCTTCGCGAGGGTTAGCAAAAAACTGCTCAGGCGGTCCTTCCTCGAGAATTCTTCCTTGATCCATGAAAACGATACGATCGGCTACTTCACGAGCAAAGCCCATTTCATGAGTAACAACTACCATCGTCATTCCTTCCTTTGCCAGCTTTTTCATTACATCAAGCACTTCGCCAATCGTCTCTGGATCAAGCGCTGAAGTTGGCTCATCGAACAGCATGATTTTAGGGTTCATTGCCAATCCGCGGGCAATCGCTACACGTTGTTGTTGTCCGCCTGATAGTTCTGATGGATAAGCATTAGCCTTGTTAGGTATTCCTACCTTTTCTAAATAATACATCGCCGTTTCTTTTGCTTCTTTCTCAGAAATGCCTAACACTTTTGTAGGCGCCAGCATAATATTCTGCAAAACCGTTTTATGCGGATAAAGGTTAAAGTGTTGAAACACCATACCGATATTGCGCCGCAGTTTGTTAATGTCCGTCTTTTTGTCGTTTACCTTTACGTTGTCGACAATCAATTCGCCACTTGTAATCGTTTCAAGTCGATTTATGCAGCGCACGAGCGTACTTTTTCCTGAACCAGATGGCCCAATAATAACTACTACTTCCCCTTGGTTGATGTGAAGGTTTATATCTTTGAGGACATGAAAGTTTCCATAATGTTTATTGACTTGATGAAAACTAATCAAAGAAAACCCCCCTTCCTTTTTTACTTTTGGCCCCGGCCCCGTTAGCAAATAACTATTTTCGCGGTGATTCACGCTTTTGAACATGCTCAGCAGTAATGAAAAATCAACAATATTGTTTAATAGAGTTTGTTTTTTAAAAACTTTATTTTTTCTGAATTAATTGTAATTATAAATCTACTGAAATCTACATGAAACAACAATAAAAAACTTAATAAGAGGGGGTCGCTGTGTTGAAACACACTGGAGAAATTTTGATTCTCTTTAGGCTTAACAAAGGAGGAGGAATAGATTGAGAAAGCAAAATGTTGAGGAATTAACTTACAGATGTCATCGAAGGATATACATGAACTAATTCCTTAATTGACATATAAGCAATCAAAATACAAAAGAATGCTTTTATGACAATGAAATGTACACGTGAGAACTGGTTGAGCAAGATGTCCCTTTCTCACTTGACAATGTTGTTTATAACTTAACAGAAATGTATACAAATGGTGTTTACGAAAAATAATATAAGGAGATTGTTGACTGAGCGAAATGGATAGTTATAAAATCTCTTTGCCTAGATTCAATTGATGAAAATCACATTATGGAAGGAGACTAGCAATGAATGAACTATTTTCAATCGAAGAAATCGATCATTTTGTGAAAAATCACCATCTAGCGTTTCTATATATATCGAAAACCAATTGTAGTGTATGCCATGCCTTATTGCCACAAATAAAAGAAGTCATCGCTGATTTTCCAAAGATTCAACTAGCTTTTACCAACGTCGATCACGTCCCGGAAATTGCCGGTCATCTTTCCATCTTTACTGCACCAGTGATGATTTTATATGTCGATGGAAAAGAAGTGTTACGTGAAGCACGGTTTGTTTATATTGAGCAGTTTAGAGAAAAAGTGAAAAAAATTTATTCTTTAACCGAACATGATACAAAGCGCCTAATGGACGCATAAAAAATCCACCACCTTGGAAATGGTATACATTGACCTAAAAACACATTTCCAAAGGGGGGGGACACTATCATGATTTCTCATTTCGTTATTGAACATGCAATATCCTATCTAGCGAATATTCCCCTCTTTATTCATGACACTGACCAACTTTCTTTAGAGGAGTCCCCTTATGTAACAAGTCGCCTCCCTATTCCAAAAATCAATCTTAAAAATCTATTCCTTTATTTTGTAGATTCTCTCCGGTCTTCCAACGGATCCGTACGATATATCAGCCGTAACAAGGGAGATAGAAACAAGATATTCTAAATACCTTCTCGTTGTTGTCCGGCTCGCCCCGATTTGCTGCCCTACCTCTTCCGCTGTCATTCCCTTTTTATTCTTCTTGATAACATCAATCACCTTATCAAGTGTTAATCGATTGATTCCTTTCGGAAGGTCTTCATCGACGCTCTCTTTGTTTTCTTTACCAATCAATTTATCGATTTCATCTTGATTTATTGTTTCTTTTTCATCCATCAATCGATTCATTGTATGATAATACTCTTTATATCTATTTAATGTCTCTTTAAACCGATCCAACATTACCGGTTTAATAATATAATCAATTTTCGATGATTTTGTAAAACCGATTCCATAGCATTATCAATAATATTTCCGATAATGGTCACAAGATGATCTCGGTTCATTTTTTCCGGGACATCTTTGAAGCTGCTTTCACGATGAATATCAAAGTTGATTTTTAATTCATTCGCCCGATTGAATTTACCAATTAATAACCCTCCAATAATTGGATCGGGAATTTCAGCCATAATAAATCGAATTAAATTTTGTTGAATGTTCGATTCTTTTGTAATTAATTCAAGTGCTTCATCGTATTGTTCAAGCTGAATAAGACCTGAAATTAAATATAATTTATTAGAAAATTCATGCGTTTGCGCCCGAAGTGCTTCAGCATAACTTTTCACCTGTGCAAGTTCTCGAGTTAAATGATAAAGCTCCGATTTATTCCGAAACGTTGAGACAGCACCAATGACAGCGCCACTTTTGTCAACAATAGGGATGCGATTCGTAATGACAATTTGTTCTCCTACTAACATTTCATCATCATATTCTACCTTCCCAGTCTTGATGATTTCCAATAGCCTTGAGTTTGGAACGATATCAAGAATATGTTTTCCTACCATATCTTTTTCGGGTACATTTAATATTGACACCGCTGTCGGGTTAGCGATCGTAATCATTCCATCAGCATTAATCGCAACGATTCCTTCTCTTATTGCCTCAAGGATTGCCTGTTTTTCTTGATATAGTAATCCGATTTGTTTTGGCTCTAAACCATGAATGGCTTTTTTCACTCCGCGGGCAATCACAATGGAACCGATCACTCCCAATGTCAATGCAATAATCCCGGTCATCAAAACTTTCAATTGGTAGGGCCATGTGAGCGCTTGGACATCTTCAATCAGAAAACCAACCGAAACAATTCCAATGACATTTCCGTTATCGTCAAAAATAGGAGCTTTTCCTCTTATCGAAGGTCCCAACGACCCTACGGCCTCGCTAACAACTGCTTTTCCTGAAAGAACAGCATCATTATCTCCACCGACCATTTTCTTGCCGATTCGTTCAGGAATGGGGTGAGAATAGCGAATTCCTTCCGTATTGCCAACGACAACAAATTCTGCACCAGTTCTCTGACGAACTTTTTCAGCATATGGTTGTATCATGTTCGATGGCTCCCTCTCTTTAAATGCATGTTTAATAGTTGGACTAGAAGCAACCGCTTCTGCCACGCTCAAAGCTCTTAAGCCGATTTGCTCCTTTAAAGTAACGGATAACATTTACTGGAATAATAATTCTAAAAATAAAATAACGAACAGAATAAGTGAACATATAATTAAAATCAACTTACTTTGCAGTTTCATAAGCTCCTCCAGATGTTCAATAAAGTGAAACTTCATCAGCTGGGGTCTATGTTAGTTGAACTTATCGCACTTCTAGTGAGACTGACTCATAAGTGTCTGACCTCACGTGAAATCCACAATATATAGTGTTTTTATCCGTTTTTATATCCTATATGGTTGAGGGATCTGACACTTGGCTTTTGAGACTTCCTCAATTAGAACGGGATAAATAAAAGAAAGACTAACTACCTAAGGCAGCAAGTCTTTTTCCATTTCTTATGCTTCTTCGCTAACAACTAGCGTTTTTCCTCTTAATTTAAGCAAAATCGGTACAATAATCCATAAAAGTGCCATGATAATAAAAGCAAGAGAAATTGGCTTTTCGACAAATACCATAAAGTCTCCGTTTGAAGCAGTGAGTGCTCTTCTCATGTTATTTTCAATCATTGGCCCAAGCACCAGCCCGAGTACAAGCGGGTGCGAGCGGAAAATCATTAGAAGCTAACAAGTACCCGGCTAAACCACAGCCAATTAACAGAAGCAAATCAAATGTCGTTACTTGAACGGCATATACACCGAAAATGGAAATGGCAATAATAATCGGAATTAAATACTTCGGAGGTGTCTCGATAATTTTCGCAAATACTTTTACTAAAGGCATATTTAAAATTAATAACATGAGATTTCCAATGAACATACTTGCAATTAATCCCCAAGCAACATCTGGATGCTCATCAAATAAAAGCGGACCGGGCTGTACGTTATACATAATGAGCGCTCCCATTCATTAAAATAGCAGTTGTTCCTGAACCGGGAATCCCGAGTGTTAATAATGGAATCATCGCACCACCAGAGGCGGCGTTATTGGCTGACTCCGGAGCAGCGACTCCAGCAATCGCCCCTTTTCCGAATTTCTCAGGATTTTTACTGATTTTTTTCTCTAAAATATAAGAGAAAAAGGAAGCAAGCGTAGCTCCAGCACCTGGTAATACACCAACGAAAAACCCTAACAAAGAGCCCCGAACGATGGGCCCTGAACTTTCCTTCAACTCTTGTTTCGAAGGGAGGATTCTGCCGACTTTAGCAACTTCTCCTTCATTTTGTTCTTTATGAAGAATGGCTTTAAATACTTCACCGAGAGCAAATAAACCTACAGCGATTGTGAGAAATTCTAAGCCACCGTAAAGGACAGAAATATCATACGTAAACCTAGCCACACCAGATACTGCATCGATCCCGATTGTCGAAAGCAATAAACCAAAAACCGTCATCATCCATGCTTTTGTCATCGAATTTCCCGCAAGTCCGCTCACAGCCGCCAACCCAAGCAGCATGAGTGAAAAATACTCAGCCGGTCCAAATTTCAATGCAACTTCAGAAAGCGGTTCGGCAAGAAGTGTAAGTGCAATGAGCGCTACTATTCCAGCAAAAAATGAACCAATTGCCGCAATCGAAAGGGCTGAGCCCGCTCTCCCTTGCTTCGCCATCTGATAACCATCTAATGTCGTAACCACCGAAGAAGATTCACCGGGTGTATTTAATAAGATGGAAGTCGTTGAGCCCCCATACATCGCACCATAATAAACACCCGCAAGTAAAATAATCGAACTTGTTGCCGCTTCAGCTGGCTCTAATCCACCTGTCATCGATGCAGTTACAGGGATTAACAAAGCAACTCCACTCATCGGCCCTATACCTGGTAATACCCCAACGGCCGTCCCTATTAATACGCCTATGAATGCAAAAAGCAAATTGTGCGGCAACAATGCTGTTTGAAATCCGTCTAACAAGAAATTGATTACATCCATCGCCCTCGTCCCCCTGTCTAACTAAACCAAACTGGCCAACCTGGTAAAGTTCCTTGCAAAATTTCTACATATACATAATAGACACCAAAGGAGAACGCCCCTGCTATGAATACCGTTCTTAACAAGTTGCCTTTTTCCATCGTTTGAAATCCGATAATAAGGAAAAGAAAAGTCGTCACCACATATCCCAATGGTTCAAGTAACATGGCATAAAGAATAGCAGCTGCTAAAATAATTAAAAATTTTTTGTATTGCAACTTCTTTTTTGACAAATGGCCAGCATTGTACTTCAACGTTTCGAGTAAAAGCTTGATGCTAAGCAAAACGAGCATCAACCCTAAAAGAAACGGAAACACATTTGGTCCTACATTGCTTCCATAAGCACTTTTAGCAATTCTAAAACTTTCCAACATAAACGCTGCACCAATCATAAGAAATAGGATGCTTGCGTAACGATCAAACGTTTTATTCATCACATGCACCTCTTTCACCATAATGGAAAAAGAAAAGGCTGACCGATTATGTGTCTGACCTCACGCACCATCCACAATAGATAAGACACTCACTAAATATGACTATATATGGCGGTTGTGGAGTTTGACATTTTTTAGGCCAGCTCCTCTATGATTATTTATTCATTCCTAAAGATTTCAACATGTCACCAATGAGCTGCTCCTGTTCTTCCAGAAATTTCACGAAGTCTTCAGGACCTTTGTATTCTGCCTGCCATCCATGGGCTTCTAATTCTGCTTTCCACTTTTCGTGTTCAGAAAGTTTTTTCAGCCTATCCGTCCAGTATTGCTTTGCCTCTTTGGACATTTCTTTAGGGCCGAAAACACCGCGCCAAATTGTAAACTCTGTATCAATTCCTATCTCCTTCATCGTCGGGACATCTTTTAAGTCTCCTTCAAGACGTTCCGGAGAAGATACGGCCAGAACTTTCACTTTTTCCGCTTTTAAGTATTCCCCTACTGCAGATGCGTCTGTTGCAATTACATCAGCATTTCCACCAAGTAGAGCGGCAATCGCTTCTCCTCCACCGTCGTAGGAAACATATTTAACCGTTTGGGGATCAAGGCCCGACTTATAAATCGGGAGAACAGCGATTAAGTGATCCATTGAACCTGGACCAGAACCGCCAGCTACTGTTACTGACTTTGGAGCTTTCTTTATTTCCTCAATCACTTGCTGCAAAGAATTAAATTTTGAATCAGCCTTTACAACAATAGCTCCATAATCTTTTGTTAATTGGGCAAGCGGTGTTGTATCTTTGTAACCAAATGGGCTATTCCCTTCTGCCTTTAAATTGTTGATGATGATTGGCGGAGAATTTACAAACAATTTGTAGTCATTCTTTTTATCTTGAGTAGCGTATTCTGCCATGAACACAGCTCCTCCACCGCCAGGTTTATTCTCAACTGTCATCGTTTGTTTAACAAGTTCTGTCTCATTAAGCGCTTTCGTTAATGCCCTAGCTGTTAAATCCCATCCTCCTCCTGCACCTGAAGGCGCAACAACAACAATAGGTTTTTCAGGATAACTTGACTTCGATGTTGAAGCCTTATTAGCTTCACTGTTTCCACATGCGGTAAGACCTAAGCTAAAAATTCCAGCCATAAAAAGTTGCAACCATTTCTTTTTACCTTTAAACATACGTTTTACCTCCTTCATTCAACCAATTGATAACGCTTACACTCTTAACGGAATTATATCAAGAATATTCGGAATTAAAATATTATAAAAATAAAAAACATTTTGTTCATTAAGTTCACAAAATACCAAAAGCATATTGATTTTTCTCATCATAATCCTCAATGTCTTAATCCTTCCAATAAAAAAGGAGAGCCCATCACATTTTCGTGAAGCTCTCCTATCTAATAATCCTATAACTATCTTTCAGCAAACAGGCCTTTGACTATTTGTTTAACAATTTAATAAACTCGCGCATAAATACAGGTAAATCAGGCCATGCATGAGCAGATACGAGGTTGTTGTCGACATGAGTCGTTTCAGAAACATAAGTAGCACCCAACGCTTCGACACCTGGTTTGCAAGCGATATATGCTGTCATGCTGCGTCCTTTAACGACTTCAGGAATCGTTTCAAACACAAGTGATGCATGGCAAATGGCACCAATTGGTTTTTTGGTCTCGAAGAAGTGTTTGACAATTTTTTGTACGTTTTCATCAAGGCGAATATATTCAGGCGCACGGCCTCCTGGAATGATCAGGCCATCGTATTGTGTTGGATCAACTTCCGAAAAAGCTGCATGGGCATCAATGAGATAGCCTGGTTTTTCTACGTACGTATCCCAATCAGCAAAGTCATGTACGACTGTATGTAGTTTCTTTTTCTTTGGTGCCGCAATCGTCACTTCAAAACCTTCCTCTAGCAAACGATAGTATGGATAGTACACCTCTAACGCTTCCACTGCATCTCCTGTCAAAATTAACACTTTTTTACTCATTCGTAACACCCTCCTCGTCTATTACCATTTTTACACTTTCATCATACACAAATTCCCCAAAAGGTAAAAGTAAAATGCTTCGTTTTAGTGATTAGGCTAGATAACTCGTTTAAATGATATTTTCTAGACAAGCAATGCTGTCCATCTTTCTTCGTTTATCTCTGAAACTTTTTCTTACTTTTAGGCAGTAGCCTCACTCAAATATAGGTTTAAATCCATATGCTATTTAAGAATCCAAGATTTTTAAAGGAGTTGAAAATCAATGAGTAAGTGTCACAATCATCATAAAAATAAAAAGAAGCGTTGCAAAGATCATAACAAATGTGTTGAAGAAATATTAGAGGCTATTCTTGAAGCACAAAAGAAATCAAAGAAAAAAGAAGAATGCGATATCTCTTGTAAGCAAGCCATAAACGAGCTATTAGGAAAAAAGCATAAAAAACCAAGAAAGAACACCATTCCTTTTATCCTTTACTGTAAAGATCGCAAACCTTTTAAAGCTACAGGTGTTACAACGTTTATAAGCAGTTGTTCAAAAAAGAAAAGGTTTGCTTGTTTTACTACTTTCATTTTCAAGATAAAGGAGCTGGATGGCAATTGTGCGGTTCTAGAACTGCTTACATTTAAATCTGACAAGAAACATCATTCAAATTCCTGCCCAAAACGTGGTCAGAACCATCCTTGTTCTCCATGCTTTCAAGTTGATTCCGAAAAGGTAAAAGATTTGGTTAAAACAGGAATATGTATAAATGTTGATCTTTCCTGCTTCTGTGGCATTTCCTGCCTTCCTCCTGTATCCTTATAGATCATCCTATGTAGAATAATGGGAGCGCGTTGCTTACCGCTAGACAAAAAACTTTATTTAGCCTACCTGATTAACACCTGAGAAAATTTGGTCTTTCCATACTTCCATTAATGATAGAGAGGATGATTGAAATACTACCTGTTCAACACTTTTTAATAAATTTAACATCATATAAATAAAAGGTGAACTCTTATATTGAGTTCACCTTTTTACTTTACACAATTAACCTCCGAAAGCTTCTAGAATATCCTCTACCTCTCGTATATCTAAATCTTTAGGTGCTGATTTTTCTTTAGAGGGAAGAGATATTGATGAATGCTGAGCTGGTATATACCCTTGTTCCAGCATCTTTTTAATTTCTGCCAGCTCAGATAAAATTTCATCAGGAACTCGTTGTGCCGTTCTAGTATTTAAATAACTATTAAGGGCTGAAAAAATAAGATGAATAAGTGTATTGTTTTTTGTGTGATATTCAATTTGTTCCTGAATTTTTGGTGAAACTGAGTAGGACTCACCTGTTTTTACATCGATAAATCGATCTGGAATCGTTAAAGCGATTCTATTCATATAATCGGTATAGATTTTAGACATTCTCATCATCCCTTAGCAGAAACTAAATTGGATGTATTTTGATGCTGTTTTTTTAAGTGATTCATTTTTGCCAGAATCAGAAGTCCAAGTACATTCAGCTTTTCCAGATCTTCCGGGAACATTAAGTCAATTGGACGCCCTTTCTCCGCCCATTTAACTGCAGCTTCTTGAATTTGCCTTTTCGCAAGTTTAGCAGCTCCCCCAACAGCAATGTACCGAGTTGCACCTTTGATTTCACTTGAGCTGCTACGCACACGATCAAAAAGTTCAAGATATTTAATTGCCATGGATTTCAACTGTGGAATGATATATTTACTTATGTCTTTTCTTACACCGGCAAAAGGTTCTACGTACCACTCCGATGGACCTGCGCATAACTTTTCCTCTAGCTCGGACCGAGAATCAAATTTATATAGTTCATTCTTGCTGACTTTTAAAATAATATTGTCTAAGAACTGATTGATTCCAAACGGTTCTCCTTCCACCGAGGCCACAGGTTTATTATTCTTGATGCCAACAAAATCAACAGAGTCTCCTCCAAGGTCACCAATGATAATACCTTTCCTTGATTCTTTTACAAGGGAATCATTTTTAATTCCTAACGTTTGCTGATCACGGGTTAGGCCTAAATAGGCACAGGCTCCTTCTGCACCGACAATCACATCTTTTACATCGAGTTTGACGACTACCTCTTTAGGTTCAAGGATACCAGGCACCTTATGAAAAATAATCGTATGTGTACCTATTAAACGCTGTTTTAACAGTTCTTTTTTCTCCTTATATTGTGTCGTTGGCAGCGAAACAGCTAATTGATCTATTTCATATTTGATTTCCGTCTCTTTAGGATGTAGCAAAACTGCATGATAGGCTGCAATCCCAAATAAAAGAATGTATGTTCGTTCCTCTTCTACTTTCTGATTGTTAAAGGAGGGCAAGCTTACATTCCTTTGCCTGGTGGCTGCCTTCCCTATATAATAAATTTCCCGCTTATCTGCGATCGCTTGACTTTTTACCTCAACAATGAGGTTTTCTTCGAGAACGACATCTTCTTCATCATAAGGCTTTTCATAAAATTCTTCATCAAACAACGCAATGGCATTAGGTATTTGATACTCGCTTATTACTCCGTTCTCAGAAATCAGTACTTTATACCAGCTGTTCCCTATATCAACGGCAAGAAAATTTTCTCTGTTCATCTTAATCCTCCTCCTATTGAATCCTATGCAGATTGGAAGTTTCAAGGTGCTAGTACCTATTAACTTTTTAAAAAATTATGTATGATTTACAATTTTTTATATTTTGTCTCTGTATTAAAAATTGAAGTTTGTACTACCCATTTTCAAACGCGAGTTCGTATACGATCAATCGAATCTAAAATCTAATGGAGTAATTAATATAAATGAAAAAGGATAACGACTGTTGAGGAAGAGACCTGCCAAACGATTGTTTAAAAAATGCATTTATACTTTTCACGCTTATGTATGAAATTTTTAACATCTTTTCAGTAAACTTGAATTTACATTGCTCCCTAAGAGTTCATGAACGTTAATTATCCATATATTTATAACTATTTTCTCGGTGATTCACACTTTTCTGCATAAGTTTTTTAGGCAAGTATCATTTTAATTCCGCAAATGCCCATGGGCATTTGCCCATACATAGTCATTCATCCTGCATACGATGAATTATCTTGATTCCAAGGAGGAGATTGTATGTCTGATTCAGACAAACGAAAAGTACACCATGAATGTGAATCTTCAACAAAACATTGTGAATGTAAAAACCATCATCATCACCCTCGAGTTTCGATTGGAAAAATCATTACAAAAGTTCCTGTCGTCTTAGCTGAACTTACTGTGCAGATTAATACAGATGCTACCATTAAATTTCCAGAACCAGTACTTGAAATAAAAGATGTAAAAAAGAGTGTTAAATTAACTCAGTGCCGTCTACTACTGCCAACAAACAAATTATTTATTAAAGGGTTTGTTCGAAAAAATATTCAATATGCAAGTCCTTGTAAAGAAATTGAACCAAACACTTCAAAAACAATCGCTTCCGATTTACATTCTTTAACCGTTGACATTCCGTTTAAATGTGTAACAGAAATTAAGGACTTTTTATCAAAACCAGTAATGCCGGAAATGAACAAACGCCATGAATTTGATTTCTTGGTTTCAAAACCGTTGCCTTCAGGCTATCCGGAAAAAGATGAATTACAAACAAGCGATCTTTCCCAGTTTCATCAAGAAAGTAGCCAATTTTATAATGAACTGCCATTCTGTGAACTGATTTCCAGCAAAATTATTGAATGGGACGAAGCGATAGATAGAGTTCATCTTCCTGACTCAGCTCCAATTGGAGAAGGTTACTTTTCAACAATAGAAGAAAAAATGGTGCTTGATATTACTTTAAAGGTACTTCAAAATCAACAAATACGCGTTTCTTCAACAACCAATGATGACGATTGGTACGATAGCAGTGACTACGACTACGACTGCGACTGCGATTAATTAACTTATTTTATTAATGAAAAAGTTCGTAGGGGGTATACTAATTATTTGGTATAATCCCCTTTCCCATTTTTTAGATTTTTAATAAAAAATTATCCACATCTTTTCTAGACTTTATGAGATTTCTATTTCTTTTACGGAACTCCATTATTCATCAACAATTAAGTATTAATGGATAGCATGTTATATGAACGGAGAAGTGAGTAAGAGGAGGGAATGGGAAAGGATGCTTCATTAAGCAGTACCTTCCATTATAAAATGAACAATGAGAAAAAAACTTTTCAAGAAAAGAATCTATTGCACGAAAAAAGGGATGAAAATTCAACTGAACTTAAGAACAACAAGACAATGAGACATTTTCATCTAACTAGTAATCAAATAAAGGAGCACGCGGATAATCAGTATCAGAACAATTACAAACGTAACTTGAATTCACCTGTTCGAAAAAATGCAAAAACAAGAAAAGAGCCAAAGAAGCAAGTTTCCTCAACCAACAAAACATTTACACCTTTAGCCTCTACTCCGTTAATTTTACCTCCTCCTAAGGTTGTCGGAAGTCAGATTAAGTTTATAAAAAAGCAAGAGGAAGGAAAAAGCAATACCCAAGTAAATAAATCAACTGAACCTGGAACTTCAACTGAAATGAAAAATATAGGGGAAAATCTTTTTAACTCTGTTGCTCCAGAAAAAGATTCAACGAATGCCTTAAAAAAACCACTAAATTCACAACAAACAGAACACCTATTTCAAAATGAAAATTTTGCTGCTAAAGAAACAAACTTTTTTGTTGATCCAAAGAACGTCAACAAATCATTTTTAGGAACAGATTACCAAAGTGAAAAAGTGAATGATTACTTAAATAAGTTACATTTACAAAATGCTCCCTTAACAAACAATGAAGAAGAGATCAGCAATGATTTTGTAAATGAATTCATTCAATCAGGAACTTTAACAGAAATGAAACATACATCCCCAAATCAATCTAACTTTGTTATTCCGCAAACAAATTCAAAGGATTCCTTGGAGGAGCAATTAAATTCACAATCCTTAGAGTATCAGGTTGAAAATGATGCTTTTGCAGCCAAAAAAATTGAATTATTAGAAGAAGATAACTTTTCTCACGATCTAAAGAGTATCAACGAATCCTTCTCAGGTAATAAGACCCCCAAAGAGAATTTGGATCAATCTTTAGAAGGCTCAATACAGAAGGATACTTCTTCGATTCTGGAGAAAATTTCTTCCATGTCGGAAGAAGATTCTTCAAGACACGAGAAATTCTCTTCAATTCAGGATAACGATTCTTCTTCATTGACCGAAGAGGAGTTTTCCTTATACGACGATGATTCTTCATCGGAGGAAGATTCTTCAATACACGAGGAATTCTCCTCAATCCAGGATGACGATTCTTCTTCATTGACCGAAGAGGAGTTTTCCTTATACGACGACGATTCTTCATCGGAGGAAGATTCTTCAATACACGTGGAATTCTTCTCAATCCAGGATGACAATTCTTCTTTATCAGATGAGGAGTTTTCCTTATACGACGATGATTCTTCATCGGAGGAAGATTCTTCAATACACGAGGAATTCTTCTTAATCCAGGATGACGATTCTTCTTCTTTACCAGATGGGGAGGTTTCCTTATACGATGAAGATTCTTCGTTCGAAGATATTTCTTCCATATACGAGGAATTCTTCTTAATCCAGGATGACGATTCTTCTTCTTTACCAGATGAGGAGGCTTCCTTATACGACAATGATTCTTCGTCGGAAGATATTTCTTCCATATACGAGGAATTCTCCTCAATCCAGGATGACGATTCTTCTTCTTTACCAGATGAGGAGGCTTCCTTATACGACGATGATTCTTCGATTTTAGAGGGGATTTCTTCCACGCTGGAAGAACATTTTTCCTTACATGATTATTTGGAAGAAGAGACCTTCAAGGGAAAAGATAAAGAAGATAAAAAGGAGAAGTGCCGCCATAAGTTCCTAAAGTCAGTTCTCCCTCATAGTTATTTACAGAATGAGCCTCTCCCAATCGTAAAGCTTCCTGTATTGCTTGCGATGGTGAATATTGATATCGATATTTTTGATTCATTCGATTTGTTATTGCCAATATCAAATATAACAAAAATTGACTGGTCCATTCATTCTTTAGAAAGCCGAGTGCTTCTTCCTTCAACCACCATATTTTTAAGAGGTGTACTAATGGCAGATATCGAATATGTAAGCGATATACATTCTCTTCATACGGTAAATATTCAAGTACCGTGGGAAAAAACAACAAATACCAGTTGGCTTTCCCTTCCTGTAATGTCCGGCAAAACTCAAAGAGAGTTTATATTCCAATCACATGATGACAAGGAGATCATCTATCACCGTGAATTTCATGAACATTTTGCTGATCAAGTACAGCATGATCTACGTCGTATTAACTTCGTATGGCATGAACAACTAGGTTCTCAAGCAGGAGCGTCTAAACTGTGTATTCACGGAACAGCTAACTTATCGATCGATCTATTACAGCCGCAGTACATCAATCTTAACTCAATCTGAGCGTTATCTTTGAAGCAGCGATTGTACGTATTTTGATTATCGCTCCCCCCTATTCACACGTAAATCATTACCAATATACTAAAAAAGGGTGTCTCAAATTTTGAGACACCCTTTTTCTTATAGAATTTCATTCATTTTTTAACTGTTATCCCCTGAATACTTTGTCAATATTTTCTTCGTCAGAACCATCTTCTGTTGATTCGTAACTTTCTGTTGAGTAATAACTTTCTGTCGAGTCATAAACTTCTTTTGAGCCATAACTTCCTGCTGAGCCATAACTTCCTGCTGAGCCATAACTTCCTGTTGAGCCATAACTTTCTGTTGAGCCATAACTTTCTGTTGAGTAATAACTTTCTGTTGAGTCGGTGTAAGAATGCTTACGTCGCTTACGCTTTTTTGTTTGTTTTTGTAACAATCTAATTCCAAGTATGACTTCCATTTTCTCTGTGATTTTGTCGAATCGTCCCCAATTATCAAAATCTTCTAAAAGGTCTAATTGGTGGACGAAATCATAAAGCAATTTACATTTGACTGGTTCATTAAAAAACTCGAATGTTAAGGACCCGACTGTGCAACGATCTGCCTCATGCCCATTAAATGCGATCTCTCTTCTTTCTTTAACTTCGCTGCTTTTGGTACTAAAATTAAACGCACCTTGAACAGGGACTTTAAGCTTTACCTCTTGAAAACAGTGAAAAGGAACATCTATACTTAAATGTTTCACATGTCCACTGCAGTCCTCAACAAATTCAATATTTTTGTGCACGACACCCGTTACCCATATTTTCACTTTTTTACCGTGTTTATCCGTGATAGAAGGAAGAACTTTACACTGTTTCAATGAAACATTTTTGCGTATACGTTTAATTTCCCGCGCAAAACAAGGGAGTTTTATATTTGCTTCAACAAGAGCTTGTAACTCTATCTCTTGAAGAATCACTGTTTTTTCTTCACCATTTTTCCAAAGCTCTTCAACCTTACAATCTACGTGCTTTACATCTGCTTTGTCACAATCAAATGGCTTCGGGCACTTGTCATGACCATCGCAGCCACAACTCGTATTTCTTTTCATACATTCCACTCCTTTGAATTTTCGTATATCAAAAGCAAGAGGAAGACATAACCTATCTATGGTTCATTCCTTCTTTCCTTTGACTTAATATATGTATACGTGGATAGTTAAATCTTGAATGGACTAGTGCCGGTAGTCTTTCGCACATTTTGGGGTATCAAGAAAAAATTAAGAGACCGCTTATTATAACGGTCTCATTTCCCTCAAACTGCTATCTCATGTAATTGATATGGCAAATCAATTAGTTCTAACCCTTCTACATTGTGTAACAAAGTAAGGTATTCTTCCTTATCCCTCAGCATTCGTGGCAAATGACATGATGGATGATAAGTTGCCTTTTTTAGAAAAAAGCTTGCCGCTTTTTCTCCCTTTTTTAACCTTGGATAATCTCCTTCATCTCTCCCGACACTTTTTCTTTTTCGCTGGACGAAATACAGCTGGTGATAGTCTCCCCATTTCCATTCGGATCGATCATCACCATACTTGTCGCTTAATCGCTCCAAAACATTGTGAAGAGATGTATATAATACTTCTGTAAATCTACCTTTTTCTGCAAATCATGGCGATACATCTCCGTTTGCCGCTCTTCTAATCAATTCATCGACAACTGCCTGCTTCCTTCGAGCAATTCATCTATTTGTTTTGGATTTTCTTCTTTAAATAAAACATTTGGAATTTCTTTCATCCAAAGATGAAAAATAAGTGGAGCTGCCTTGTCAACACTGTCTACATAACTCCATTTTTCCAACTGAGCGATTGCTGTTTGATCGATTTCCTCGAGAAATGCTGATTCTAAAGACTTAAGCATCATCGGCTATTAAGAATTATATTAAAGACTTTAGATAAAAACTCCTTTTTCGCTTGAAACATTTTCTACGAGGAAACAAGGAGGATGGAAAACTAACATTAAAAACACCTCTGTTTTTGAAACAGTGTTCGTTCAGATCCATTATGTAAGATAAATAAAAAAGTGTCCCGGTGGCTTCGGGACACCTTTATCCACTTACTTCGCCGGCTCATAAAACTCAATCCACTCACCGTCTGGGCCATAGAAAAACAAATATTTTGCACCGTTTGGCAATGTAGTTATGTCTTCCCGAACCAATGTCACACCTAGCGATTGCAGTCGTTCTTTTTCTTGTTCGATTCCTTCTACAGTAAAAGCAACATGATGCACTTTCCCTTCGCTAGGAAGATCCGGATTGTATCCTTCAATGAGCTCAACGATGATCGAGTCTTTCAAACCAAGAAACGCCAGCTTCATGACGCCGTCTGTATGAATCATTTCATCGATTAACTCCAAACCGACAACGTTCTGATAAAACCGCTTCGATGTTTCAATATCTTTTACTTGAATGCCAACATGTTCGAATTTTTTTACCGCCATTGTTCTCTCTCCCCTTCTTATCACTATTTGTTCCCGAATACCATTTGTAAATAGTGTGTTGTATTTTCGATTGAAAGGCCTTTTGCCTGTATTTCTTCCCAAATACAGCGGTCAAGCGCGTACGGCCCTTCTGCTTTTAACGCTTCTACTTCCGCAAACGTCAGCAGTAATAGAAACGTTTTGCTAAACGCCTTCCCATAAAATAAGAAAAAATTCGTATGATGGTCCATATGAAAAATCGCCGTTGGCTCAAATTCTAGAAGCTGACGTCTCACACAATGGGCAACATGTGAAGCAAACGAGTCTACTTTCATATGACACGCCATGTAGCCGCGGATTATACCATTTGCGTTCATATTTCCTTCTCCCCCTTCAATAATGATTGTGGGATGATACCGAACGGTTCATTGAGAAATAAAAAACTCTTTTCGCCATGAATGATGCGAAAAGAGCGTATAGCCGTTCTTATCATCCAAAGCGAAACGCTTTGCGGGTAGGAGCACCTTACGCTAAGCCGCAGGTTGCTGTGAAGTCATCGAGCCCAATCTCTCGTTCACTCTTGATAAGACTTATTCAGTTACCATGATATTACCATTTATTTTATAAAATGCCAATTAATTTTTCTATTTTTTATTTTAACTTAATTTGATACATTCTGTTTCATATGGATTAATTTTCCATTCGTTATGTTGATATGGATAGTAGATTTGTCTTAGGTATGTCAAAATTTATAGAATGTAAAACGGAGGGTTTCTGTCACTTCTCTCTATCTTACCACAAGCAATCACTGGGGTCTTTTTATTTTTTCGAAATGAAGGCCTTTCGACATGATTATCTATATACCAAGTCCCTCACAGTAGTATCGTTTGTCAACGATAAAAAGTTTTTGCTATTGTAAAACTATCTACTTTTTTAATCGTTTACAAAAATCATCATACCAATATTCACCTCTTTTATAAACATCAATATCAATGACGAAAAAGGATGAAAGTCAATGATACGAAAACGTTATGAAAATCTTGATAACGTATCGATGAAAAAGACATTTGCTGATTTTCGGCGCTGGCAGCGAGAGCGAAAAACAAAACAAAAAAATAGCTCTTATCAAGTTCCACATGTAGACAAGCCGGAACACACTCTCTTGCATACGAATCGCTCACATACACTTTTATCATGGGTCGGCCATTCCACCTTCGTCATTCAAGTGAACGGATTAACGATTGTCACCGACCCTGTTTGGGTTAATCGCTTAGGAACGGTAAAACGGTTAACCCGTCCTGGAATTCCGCTCAGTGACATGCCGGTTGTTGACATCGTTTTAATTTCCCATAGCCATTACGATCATTTAAATTTCGCAAGCATTAGAAAGTTAAAAGGACACCCGCGTATTTTTGTGCCGATTGGTCTTGGGCGGTTATTTCGCAAAAAAGGAATGAAAAACGTGGTAGAATGTTCGTGGTGGGAGGAAAAACATTATCACAACATCACGCTTACATTTGTTCCTGCCCAGCATTGGACAAGAAGATCGTTATTCGATATGAATACATCACACTGGGGTGGTTGGATCATTCAAGCGGATGGAAAACCAACGTTTTATTTCGCAGGAGACAGCGGTTATTTCCGAGGCTTTAAAGAAATTGGTGACCGTTTTTCAATTGATTATGCACTCCTTCCAATTGGTGCATATGAGCCGGAATGGTTTATGGGGCTGCAGCACGTTACTCCAGAAGAAGCGGTACAGGCTTTTGTTGACTGTAAAGCGAAAACGTTTATCCCGATGCACTACGGAGCATTTCGCCTCGCTGATGATACTCCAGAAGAAGCGCTTGACCGCTTGCTTACCGAATGGAAACGGCGCCAATTGGATGATAAAAGATTAAAGCTATTAAAGCTTGGTGAGATTTTACGTTGCGATTAACTTCAAAAATGGGAGCGGCGTTTTACTCTCCGCTCCGAAAGCTGTTTCAGCAAAGAAAGATTAATAGTTTTTATGCAGTGCGATTTTGAATACGGCCAATTTGCTCATTTCATTTATCACCTGGCTCCTCAAAAATTAAGCTTACATACACACTTTTCTAAATACACCATAATTGATTTGTTTACCAATCCCTTATCCTTAATAATGCGGGTCAACGGTGATATCATTTGATAAATACGCGAATTCCTGTACGAAATCGATAATCTATCGCGATAATATATGATGAGGGAGTTTCAGTTGTTAAAATAGAATATGAAAAGAGTGCCGAAGATTTCATTCTTTACGCGACAATATGAAACGGGGACAAATAGTTCTAAAACTTTAAGCGTTCGCTATACCATTTCATCATACAGTACCGAAATAAAAAGGAGGACTTCAGAGATGCGGAACATTTTTCTATCGCTTCTTTGTCTAACGTTGATTAACTGTTTTTCTCTCCATGTATTTGCAAACTCATCAACCGTGGAAAGAAAATGGTATGAAAAACTGAATAAACTTAACGGCACCGAACAAGTTTTAGTCGTCACAACGAATTATGCTAAAGCACGAAATGGGAAGCTCGTTGTCTATCAAAAAGAAAACGGCATGTGGAAAAAGGTATTGACGGAAATCGATGTCGTCGTCGGAAAAAACGGTATTACGACGAACAAAAAAGAAGGTGACGGCAAAACCCCATCCGGCGTCTTCCGGCTCGGCACTGCATTTGGAACAAGCAAAAAACCGAGTGGTGTAAAAATGCCTTATCGACAAACGACAAAGTACGATTATTGGGTCGATGATCCGTTATCATCTGACTATAACAAATGGGTTCATTACCGCGGAAACCCAGCAAAACGCTGGAAATCGTTTGAACGGTTAAATCATCCGCTTTACAAATATGCCATTGTTGTCCGCTACAATGAAAGCCCAATCAGAAAAGGAAAAGGGAGTGCCATTTTTATACACATTTGGCCTCGACCTTCCGGATATACACTCGGCTGCATCGCCATGTCAGAAAAAAATTTATTAAAAATCATGCAAAAGCTTGATCCAAAAAAGAAACCAATCATTGTGATTAGCGAAAAAGATAAACAATTGCAAGCACTCAAATAATTTGAATTCATTACGGGTTTTAATCCTCCTTTATTTCAGACAAAGCAAGCCAGCAAATCTGCCCGAAACTCTACCATCTTTTCAAAAATCAAGGAAGAGATTGAGTAATCCCTTCCTTGATTTTTGCATGTGAAACTTGTATTAATCACAATGTTCATTTAGAACACAGTTCAATTAATTACATATTAGCATAATAAAAGCACCTGCCTTCCGCAAGCGCTTCTCTCGGAGATGCTCCCAAACAGATAATAAACAAATCGTTTGCTTGTCTTCACTAGCATTTATTGACTCTATTCTAGTTAACTAACAGATGCTGTCTTTTCAAATTATTCGTTTCAATCATGTCAATAAACGGCTCGACAAATGTCGGATCAAACTGCTTGCCAGCGCATCGTCTCAATTCTTCAATTGCCTCTTCGAACGTTTTTGTTCGTTGGTACGGTCTTTCCGTTGTCATCGCATCAAATGAATCGATGATACATAAAATGCGGGCAAGTTTTGGGATCTCTTCCCCTTTTAAACCGTACGGGTACCCCTTTCCGTCGTATCGTTCGTGATGAAGCTCCACAAGCGGAATAAGTTCTTCAAACCTTTTATCCGCAGCAAGAATCTCCTTTCCCCATGTCACATGTTTCTTCATAATTTCCCATTCATGAGGTTCTAATTTTCCTTCTTTATTAATAATATCACGCGGTACTTCTAATTTACCGATATCATGAATAAGTGCACCTAATATGAGCGTCTGTCTTTCATGGTTACTCAACTGTAATTTTTCACTGAATTCCACTGCATACTTAAACACTCTTTTACTATGTCGATACGTATACACATCTTTTGATAAAAAGATTTTCAAAAGCTGTTCTATTGCGTCGAGCTCTTCTTTAAACTGCATTGCATCAAAGCAGACGTTTTTCTCATCATACATTTGCACGTTGTTTTTTCCTTGCGCTTTCGCATAATATAACGCTTTGTCGGCTTTATGGATTAACTCACCGGCATCATATGTGCCTTTTTCATATTCGGCAATCCCACAAGAAAATGAAAGACAACGGTACGGAAGATTTTCTACTCCCACAAAATACGTGTCATTCACTTTTTTGCGCAATCGATCAAAAAAGGCACACGCCTCCTCTTTTGTCGTGTTCTTCATTAAAACAGCAAATTCCTCGCCGCCATATCGAGCAAGAACATATTTTTCGCTTTCCATTTCCGCTTTCAATAATTCTCCGAGAAACTTTAGCAATTCATCCCCTTGAAGATGGCCGTTCCGATCGTTATATTTTTTAAAATCATCCAAATCAAGCAACGCCACGCAAAACGGCTCCTTCAACTTATCCAATTTAGCAAACTGCTCATCCAACACATTTTTAAAGAAGCCGTGGTTGTAAAGTCCTGTTAAATAATCTTTGTTGGCTTTTTCTGAAACATCTTGGTACAAGTATAAGAATTTGCTAAAGGCAAAAGAGATTAACACCACTAAAATTGTAAATAAAAATAGGCCGAAATATTTTTCTTCTTGCATTAAAATCGTTAAAACAAGAGACAGTAACAAAGCAAAAAAATAGCTGACAATTGATTCTTTCAAAATTCCTGTTTTTATAATTCTTTTAAGTACCTCATACAAACTATTAGGTGAGAAAAAAACAAAAAATAAGGCTATGACTAAGGTATTTAAGATAAAGTAAACGATTAAGCAAATTATATAAGAGAAAATATTATGAGTATCTATTCCTCCGATCTTCCCACCGAACACTAAAAATGAATAATACCCACCGCTAATCATTAAACAATACATTGAAAAATTAAAAAGATGTTTCCACCAGACAATCTTTTTATTATACAAGGCATAAATAAGACTGCTTAAAAATAAAACATTCAGCGTCAAATCAAGCCCAAAAAGAAAAAGACATGCTAAATAGATTGCAGAATCCATAGAAATAGAATTACCTTTAGGAGGTATATATACCAAAAAATAATTTACTAATAAAATAGAAGCCGTTAAGATGTAAATTAAAACCCATTCCTCCAATGTATGTGTTAAGAATTTACTGTTCAAACAAAAAATAGATAGACCAAATATCGTAATTAATGATACATATACTTTTAAGTAAGGTGTAAAACCACTTCGTGTGTTCATCTTTAATCACTCTCATCTTTTAAAAACGAGGAAAAGCAATTTAAGAATTACTTTTCCCCATTTCTAGTTTCATACTACTTTCCATCCTGAAGTTAAAGCCACTATTACAGAACTAATAATGAATAAATTAATAAGTGCTTTTTTCACTGTTGCGTTCATCGCGTTCACCTCCCTTCATTGACCGTTTGAAGGGAAGATTTTGCGTTTTTGTCATCCAGCATAAGGTGCTGGATGAAGATGAACGCGCCTACGTTCATGACAACGTCACCGATACTGATCACTTGCTCCTTCGGATACGGAGCGGAAAGCGGAATGATGTCGCCTAGAAACGGCAGCAACGTCGAATTGTTAATCGCTATATGTTTACCATATGTTCCCGCTTTTAAAGCTTCAATATATTCCGGGCCTAAAAATTGACCAGCCTCAATCGAAACCGGCATTCTTCCACCATTTAAAGCCATAACAATAAAATTTAAGAAAACTCCAATGAAAATAATCATAAAGCCTTGATTATGTCGGTTTAACCATAAAAAAGCAAGTCCAACTATGTAAATAGCTATAAATAAATAATTGCTTAAAGAAGCGATTATACTCCACTTATTCTGCAACAAAAATATACAAATTTCAATGCCAAACAAGAGAGGAAACAACCATCCCCCCTTAAGTTTCATATATGCCAATCCTTTCAAACTCCCGCCGCGAAAAAAACCGATTAACAATGATAGAATAATTCCATCGTAGACCATTTCTATTCTCCTTTAGCGCGTGGTCCTTTCTCTTTTTCCACATTTTTTTAGCTCGATTGGTACAGCTGAAATTTATTATTTTTAAAAAATAGAAAAATAACTAAATTTTTTCTCTTTTTTATTAATATATATTTTTATAATATTGTAAATAGGTATTTATACCTATTGTAAGCGTTTATTTAGTAGAAATTAAAAACCTTTCCTTTCGCAAATAGACTAATAAAACTTTAGTAGTAAAATAATCTTCATTCTTCTTCGAAATAGACTCATCATTTATTTTTATAGAAATAAAAATTTTGGCTATAATGCCAAATATGAAAGAAGATTTATCTATGACATTTACCGGCTTCACAGAAACAGATATTGCTATGTTTTTATTGATGGCCTTAACGTATTAAGCCGATTCGCGAGCGGATCCAATCGAAATTCACAAGCATTTGAATTACATCCAACTTATGATATAAAATAAAAGCTCGCTGTCTTATACAGCGAGCTTTCGTACTTTTCACTTTTTAATTTTTTAAGAGATGTTTCGATCCCGCAATGCCAGGACGGGTCATCTCGTAAGGATCTAAAATCGCATCCAGTTCTTCTTCTGTTAATAGATTATAAGATTTACATAGTTCACGGACGGATCTTCCAGTCAGCACGGCTTCGCGGGCAATGCGAGATGCTGTTTCATAGCCAAGATAAGGATTTAAGGCAGTAATGACGCCGACACTTTTTTCTACATATTCCTTTAACTTCTCTTCATTTGCTTCAATTCCTACTAAACAGTAATCCGTAAATACGTGGAACGCATTGTTCATAATACTAATGGACTGAAGCAAGTTAAAAACAAGCACCGGCTCCATCACATTTAACTCGAACTGACCCGCTTCTGACGCCAAACATATTGTGTGATCATTGCCGATGACTTGAAACGCAACTTGATTGATAACTTCAGCCATGACCGGATTCACTTTTCCTGGCATGATAGAAGAACCAGGTTGTCGAGCTGGCAATGTAATTTCACCGAATCCCGCACGAGGTCCCGATGCCATTAGTCTTAAGTCGTTGGCGATTTTCGACATATTAATCATGCACACTTTCAACGCTGCGGAAACTTCTGTGTAAGCATCGGTATTTTGCGTACCATCGACGAGATGTTCGACACCCATGAGCGAAAATCCGCTAATTTCCGAGAGATGTTTAATGACGAGTTCAATATAGCGGGGATCGGCATTCAACCCCGTTCCAACCGCCGTGGCTCCCATGTTGATCTCATAAAGATGCTCCCGAGAGCGTTTAATCCGTTTAATATCACGAGCTAAGACGCGCCGATACGCTTCAAACTCCTGTCCTAACCGAATAGGTACGGCATCTTGCAAGTGCGTGCGTCCCATTTTAATGACATGATCAAACTGCTTCGCTTTTTCCGCGAAGACATCATGCATGTGTTTCATTGTCGCTAACAAATTCTCTAACATACTTAAAACAGCAATATGAATCGCGGTCGGAAAAGCGTCATTCGTTGACTGGGACATGTTTACATGGTTGTTGGGGCTTATAATATGATAACTTCCTTTCCGTTCACCAATGAGTTCAAGCGCTCGATTAGCAATCACTTCGTTCGTGTTCATGTTAATCGATGTACCAGCCCCGCCTTGAATAGGGTCAACGATAAATTGATCGTGCCATTTCCCTTCGATAATTTCTTGTGCTGCCGTAACAATCGCGTTGCCGATGCGCGGCTCTAACTGTCCTATTTCCATGTTCGCTAATGCGGCAGCCTTTTTCACCATCGCCATCGCCTGAATTAAAGACGAGTGAAGACGATATCCCGTAATCGGAAAGTTTTCAACCGCACGCATTGTTTGAATGCCATAGTAAGCGTCCTCAGGAATTTCTTTTTCTCCGAGAAAGTCTTTTTCTCGCCGGCCTAATTTCATTTCGATCATTCTACTCCCCACTTTCTTTTTTCCGCTTTCGGAGTAATGTCCCTTGCAATTGGAGTTTCCATAATTTTCTTTACTTCCATAAGTTTGTTTGTTTTTCCTAATGCCCACATTAGCTTCGGGACAATCGCTTCTGTATTCATATCCCCTGAAAGAATCACCATATTTTGCGCAACTTTACGCCCCACTTCATAAAGGGTTAAGTCTTCCCCTTCCTCTAAACATTGAGTGGTGATGACAACCGCTATTCCTGAATCGATCAGTTCTTTTATTTTTGGAAGCAAGTTTCTTTCTTGAAAAGGCACTCCGCCATTTCCAAAACTTTCAATAATAACTCCCTTGTAAAGATGTTTTATGTAATCAAAGATTTCCGGTTTTGTTCCAGGATAAAGTTTTAACAAGAAAACATCCGGACATAACGATGTATCAAGCTTTACTTCTCCTTTTACAGGCGGAATTTCAAAATGATACGTGATTTCCGACTCATCGATATAGGCGATGTACGGATGATTAATACTCTCAAAAGCATCATAGCTTTTTGTCCGCATTTTCACAGCTCTTGTCCCGATAATCACTCTGCCGTCAAAGACAATGTACACACCACCAATATCCTCGCAGGCAAATCGAAACGCATCAGCGATATTCTTTTTCGCATCTGTTTTCTTAAAGCCAATCGGCACTTGAGATCCTGTAAGAACAACCGGTTTATTTAAGTTTTGCAGCATATACGAAAGCGCCGCCGCTGTATATGCCATCGTATCCGTTCCGTGGGTAATGATAAAGCCATCGTAAGCATCATAATTATCATAAATGGCTTGAGCAATTTTCACCCAATATTCCGGCTGCATATTCGTGCTGTCAATGTTCATTAAAATTTTGCTTTCTATCATGTATTTTTCATCTTGTTTCGGTAAATAGCTGACCAGCTCTTCTGCTGTCATACGCGGTGTTAAACCATTTTCTCCTTTGACTGAAGCGATCGTTCCGCCGGTAGCTAATAATAATAACTTTTTGATCTTCCACACCTCCTCTGGGAAAAGATCGATTCAAAGTAGACGATTTATTTCTTCTTAAATAAAGAGAACTCATCTCCCTGTTGTTTTCAAAAGACAGCTTAGTGTAAATTATAAGTATCGAATGTGCGCGATACGCGACCAACCGATTAAAATTATAGTAATTATTGATAAGGATAACAAGTATTTTTTATTCATTTCGCGAACATTATAATTTATTATTCAACTTTAAATAATTAAGACAAAAGAAAGCAAGGAGGATACAAGCCGGTGATATCGAAACGATTAGCGGAATTGCGGAAAAGAAAAAAATGGTCATTGCAATATACAGCTGATCGGCTTGGAATTGCAAAAAGTACATACGCAGGATATGAATCGGGATACCGTCAACCGTCTTTGGAAGCCATAAAAGAGCTTGCTAGCCTGTTCGAAACATCCGTTGACTATTTATTAGGTATAGTAGACAACTCCTCTTTTAAGCTAGAACATGAAGACAAAACGAAGGATTTGGAGCTGACAGAAAAAGATCTATTAGCTAACGTTCGTTTAACGATAGATGGCAAGAACCTTTCACAAGATGAACTCAATCAATTCATCGCCTTTATTCGAGTAAAAAGGGAGATCGAAGCAAAAAGATAAAATAACTCTCTCTTTTTACGCTAGAATTCAAAATCGCGGAAGAAGTTCACTAAGTGTTTACAGGCCTTTCATAAAGGAAGAAAGTCTATTGGGCATTCGCCGACAAAAGAAAACAGAAGTATAAGAAAATCGATTGATGCAAGAAGCAACTTGTCTTTTCAATCGTATACTATTTAAACGTTCCTTTTTATGGAAAACAAAAAGCGTCGATACCTATTTTCAGAGTGCGACGCTTTTTTGTACATTTATCTTTTATTTTTCTTCGACTTTATTAACCATCTCACAAACTATCTTCTCGTGTTAATATTCATCCGTTTTCTTGTGATTTATGGATACAGCTTGTGAAATTGCTTTTTCTGCTATCTATTTTTCTATAAAACATGTACATGATTTTTTATGAAACCGTCGTTTATCAGGCTTCCATCCATCCTTTTTGTTTTACAAACTATCCTTATGAAGCCTTTTGCTGTTCATTATCCCGTTTAATATGTATCTCAAGCCATCTTGATACAATGCCAAGGCTACGCTGTTCTCTATAAACGGGAACACATTCCTCAAACAAACATAGTTTTAAGATTTCGAAACCTTCCAATTGCTCGATGGCTTGTTCGATTTCTTTCTTTTGTTCCGTTCCTATCAAAGAGATCGCTTGTTTTGGTTTAAATTCAATCTTTAACATTCCATTTTGAATTTGCTCCTCTAACGATATTTTTGATACGGCTAATTTGATAAACATTCTGTTTAATTTCCATAAGTTGATTCCATGAAGACTCTTCCAAAATGTTAACATCATTGCTACCCCCTTTTTATCTACGCAAAAATATTGAGTTCGTTTGTTCATCGTACTTTTAAGGGGTAGATAAAAATATTTTAGATTTCCGAATATTTTTGAACTTAACTTTCTAATAAATTTAAAATATCTGCTCAGACAAATCCCGGAAATATATTCGTAATTATTTTTTGTTATTGAAATTTTCAAAATAATATTTATAATATACCAATATATTATACAAATAGGAGTGAGAGGATGAAAGCTTTAGTAAAGGCTAGTCATTTTGTCAGCAACACTTTTGCTATGTGGGTTCTTTTATTTGCCGTATTAGCGTTTCTTTATCCTAACGGTTTTACGTGGATTGGTCCATACATTGTCCCTTTGCTCGGAATCATCATGTTCGGTATGGGACTGACTTTGTCAGCTAATGATTTTAAAGAAGTATTTAAACGGCCAAAAGATGTTTTGATTGGCGTAGCCGCCCAGTTTATCATTATGCCTTTATTGGCGTTTGCCTTAGCAACACTCTTGCCAATTTCTCCCGAAGTGGCGATTGGAGTTATTCTTGTCGGGTGTTGCCCCGGAGGAACAGCTTCCAACGTGATAACGTATCTCGCTAAAGGAGATACCGCGCTATCTGTCGCTGTGACATCTGTCTCGACTTTGCTTGCGCCTGTTGTCACACCTTCCCTCATCTTGCTGTTTGCGGACAAATGGTTGTCAGTTTCTGCTGGTGCATTGTTTTGGTCCATTATCAAAATCGTAATTGTTCCTATCGTTTTAGGACTCATTGTAAAATTAATTTTCAACAAGCAAGTAGAAGCAGCCGTGCAAGCTCTTCCAATTGTGTCTGTTATCGGTATCGTCGCCATCGTTGCCGCGGTTGTTGGTCTCAATAAAGAAGCCATTGCTAAAAGTGGATTGGCGATTTTCTCAATCGTTGTAGTACATAACCTTCTTGGACTTTTATTGGGCTACTGGTTTGCAAAGCTATTTAAAATGACGGAACCGAAACAAAGAGCGCTTTCTATTGAAGTAGGGATGCAAAATTCCGGTCTTGGCGCCGCATTGGCAACCGCTCATTTTTCTCCGTTAGCCGCGGTACCAAGTGCGATTTTTAGCGTTTGGCATAATATTTCCGGACCGCTCTTAGCGACATATTTTCGGAAAAAGAGCGAAAAAAGAGAACAAGCTCATTATGAAGATACAAAAGCGACAATGTAGAAATTCGAACATTTGCTTTTACGTAAAAAATAAAAACAAGCTTGAAGAGATCCCCCTTTCACTTTATAAGAACAAAAGCATTGAATGATAAAATTGGCGGATTTTCTCTGCCCAATAAAATAAAGAGTACAAATGTAACTAGAGTTCGAATATGCCTTGATTAATTTACTGACCGAGGCGTTCATACAATAACGGCAACGCAAAATAAAGAGATAAAAAACGCTGGGATTTTTATTATCCTAGCGTTTTTGCTTGTTTATTTACTTTTCGATTATATCGATAATTCAGACGCGAATTAGCTTGAATTGTTCCTTGTAAGAGCTGTTCAGACGCTTTATATATGTCGAAAATTCAATCTGCATCTATATTAAATGGTATATTACATTAAAAGAGCTCAGATTTGGTTTAGTTCTGAGCCCTTTGTTTTATAAAACACACTTATGAATCTCTCCCACCTACACTTCACTTAGAGGTGGAAGAATTCCCGGTGAACATGTTAAATGTCCTGTTCATGAATAATGAAGCTCTCAACCTGCTAACAAATCCTTCCTGGCCAATCTTATCGGCTGCTTGTTATGCCTCTAGCCCAGCGATTTTTCTCGTTTTTTGTGCTTTTGTGGTAATTTTTGCAAGATCTTTTTTCGCCTTAGGATTTTTGTTTCTAGTACTGCCTGTAATGACAAAAGGTTTTCTGTAAATTTTGCCTCTAGTTTGTTTACGAATTGAATCAATTTCAGATGGTGAATCTTTTATTTGTTCCATCGCACCTTTTTCTGTTTGTTTCTCTTTTTGTTCTCCTGCTTGTTTTTCTGCTTGTTCTTTTGCTTGTTCTTTCGCCTGTTCTTTCGCTTGTTCTTTCGCTTGTTTTTTCGTTCGTTCTTTCTTTCGTTCTTTGACTTGTTCTTTTGTTTGTTCTTCTGTGATTTTATTATTTTCCGATTCAGCAATATATTCTTCATTCATTTTTTCTTTTTCAACTTCTTGAGCTTTTTCCCAAACTTCCAGCAGCTCGGAAGCTACTCTGTCCCACTTGTAACGAGTAACAGCCAATTCCCTTCCTTTTTCCCCCATTCTTTTCATCAATGACTTGTTTGATAAGATTTGTGAAATCTTTTCTGCAAAACAGCCTGGATCTTCCGGATTCTCCACGATAAGGCCATTCTCGTTTAAGAGAATAACTTCTGGATTACCTCCCCTTGCGGTTGTTACGATCGGAAGACCTGCCGCCATCGCTTCATAGTGTACCCGTGCCAACGGTTCTTCCCATTGCGAGGTACATACAAATAAATCAGCTGCAGCAAACCAATTTTGTATTTCATCCGGTGCAACAAAGCCTGTTGTCACAACTGGTATTGGCAGCTTTTCTGCCAATGACCGTACATAAGCTACATAATCGTTTACGTCATTTTGGCTAAACCATTTACTTCCTATTATTACTAGAGCTAAATCTTTAAATTTTTTTGAAAGCTCCGGTAACGCTCTAACTAACCGATCGACCCCTTTATTACGCGAAAGTCTTCCTGCAAATAAAATAACCGTTTTGTTTTCTAAACCATTTGCTCGACGAATTTCATTGCGAATTTTTTGCATCTTTGGATGATTTCCAGGTAAAAATCTCTCGGTATCTACTCCGGAATAAATCGTGCGAATCTTTGGCGAGGCTTGTGGATAGAGTTGACGTATTACATTACCTACATAATCACTG
>DASQMX010000022.1:0-4767 GCA_035645275.1 Anoxybacillus sp. | reverse complement strand
GTCGTTTCATAGCCTCATCAAGAAAGAGTGTATTTATCTGAATCGATTCCGCACGCGAAAAGAAGCGAAACAAGCCATTTTTGAGTACATCGAATGCTTCTACAACCGCAAAAGAAGTCATTCCGCCCTTGGCTATGTATCGCCATGTGAATTTGAAGCTGCATATTACGCTAATCAGAGAAAAGTAGCTGCCTAAGTTCAGCTATTTCTCTCTGTTTAACGTGTCCGTTTTCTTGACATAACACCAATAGATTATTTTAATGTATCGTTGTGCCAAAGCTATTAGCATGGATGTCTCTAGTGAACCTCTCCCACCTACACTTCGCTTAGAGGTGGGAGACTTCTCGGCGAACATGTTAAACCTTCTTTTACAGCTCGTACATTCCCTATGTTCATCCCAACTTTGCATAACCTTTTTATACCATTCTATTTTATGATGAATCTAAAATTCCTTCGTTCTCCCCTTTCAATAGGAGCTATTTCACTTTTGTGATAAAATATATAGGAAAAAGATAACAAGAGGAGATGACGATTTATGAAACACGAAATCATCGAACGATTTACGAAGTATGTGAAAATCGACACCCAATCGAACCCAAACAGCGATACTTGTCCTTCTACACCCGGTCAATGGACGCTTGCGAAGATGCTCGTAGAAGAGTTAAAAGCCATTGGTATGGAGGAAGTAACAGTCGATGAAAATGGTTATGTGATGGCAACTTTACCTTCCAATACCGATAAAGATGTACCAACGATCGGATTTTTGGCGCATATGGATACGGCAACGGATTTTACCGGAGCCAATGTCAAGCCGCAAATCGTGGAGTCGTATGATGGCGGGGATATCATATTGAATGAAGAATTACATATCGTTCTTTCTCCAACGGATTTTCCCGAACTCGCAAACTACAAAGGACATACGTTAATCACGACAGATGGCACGACACTGTTAGGTGCAGACAATAAAGCAGGAATCGCCGAAATTATGACAGCAATGGCGTACCTCATTCAACACCCAGAAATCAAACACGGGAAAGTTCGTGTCGCTTTTACACCGGATGAGGAAATCGGCAGAGGTCCGCATAAATTTGATGTCGCTGCTTTTGGTGCCAAATATGCTTATACCGTAGACGGCGGCCCGCTTGGAGAGCTAGAGTATGAGAGCTTTAATGCCGCGCAGGCGAAAATCACGTTCAAAGGGAAAAACGTGCATCCAGGTACAGCAAAAGGAAAAATGATTAACTCGATGAAAATGGCAATGGAATTTCACGAATATCTCCCAGCCAACGAAGCACCGGAATATACAGAAGGCTATGAAGGATTTTATCATCTTCTATCCTTCCAAGGCGATGTAGAAGAAACAAAGCTTCATTATATTATTCGCGACTTTGACCGACAACAATTTGAAGCAAGAAAAGCAAAGATGGAGGAAATTGCAGCAAAACTGCAAGAAAAGTACGGAAAAGAGCGAATCGCGATCGAAATCAAAGACCAATATTATAACATGCGAGAAAAAATTGAGCCTGTCAAAGAAGTTGTTGACATTGCGTACGAAGCAATGAAAAACCTAGGTATTGAGCCAAAAATCTCACCAATCCGCGGCGGCACGGACGGCTCGCAGCTTTCCTACATGGGACTGCCTACTCCGAACATTTTTACAGGCGGCGAAAACTTCCATGGCCGCTACGAATATATTTCTGTCGATAACATGATAAAAGCAACGAACGTCATTATTGAAATCATAAAATTGTTCGAACAAAAGGCATAAAACACACTCGCAAAGTCTGGCCATCGTTTTGATATCATCCCCTTATAGTAGACAGAAAAAAGGAAAGGCTGATACTGTTTACTATGAAGGGGTTTTTCATGGAAAAATCAGAAAAACGTATTCAGTAAAATTGTTCAACGAAGGCTGGAGCCAGAGTATAATTTTCGCTCACTACGGTGTATACAATGGATATAATTCGAAGGAAACAGCCTCCTTCTATTCTAAATCCATTTCAGAGATACTCTATCTATCTTACATTACACCAAATTCTTGACGGTACCGACAGTCTCATAAAAATGAAGTAATGCATATATCTTCTTTAAAGAAAACAATTTAAAGAAGAAGTTTTTAATCATTAATCATTAATCATTAATGGTCAATCCCTTTAACTCCTCATCCATTCTTTTTATATCAATACGTTCAAATAGCGGAGTTACACTATTTATTTTCTGAGCTGATGATATAGAAATTTGCTCCCACTTCCATTCCGCAATTGAGAGTGTTTCTTTAATTTTACTGCTAGAAAAAGGTAAAAACGGTGACAAAATTTGCGCCAGATTAGTAATCATATGAACGCAGTTATAAATAGCGGAATCACACAATGCTTTATTTTCTTTCAGCTGCTTCCAAGGTTCTTTTTCATCAAAATATTTATTGGTAAAACGTACAAAGGAAAAAATTCCCTCTAATGCTTGTTTGAGATGAGCCGTTTCAATAAGATGTCCTACTTCATCATATAAACTGTCTAACTTCTCCCTAATAATTGAATCGACTTCTCCTTTAGGTATCACTCCATCATAATATTTTTCAACAAACTTTAACGTTCGATTGATAAAGTTTCCATATGCACCTAGAAGCTCCCCGTTATGACTATAAATGAACTCTCTCCAAGAAAAATCTGTATCGCGATTCTCCGGCGCATTAATCGTTAAAAAGTAACGAATGGAATCGGGATGATATCGCTCGAGTAAATCCGGCACCCATACTGCCCAGTTTTTACTTGTCGATATTTTCTTTTTCTCAAGGGTTAAATATTCATTGGAAACAATATGTTTTGGCAATGCTTTATTATTTAATGCGAATAAAATCGCCGGCCATATGATTGTATGAAAAGGGATATTATCCTTACCATGTACATAGTATGTTTTCGTATTTTCATGCCAAAACAAACTGTCATCATTCCCCGTTTCTTTTGCCCACTGCCTGCTAGCGGAATAGTAACCAGATACCGCTTCAATCCAGACATAAATTTTCTTGTCTTCATATCCTTTAACCGGAATATTCACTCCAACAGGCAAATCACGAGAAACCGCACGATCCTGCAATCCTTCTTTTAAATACCTCTCCGTAAGCTGAATGGCGTTCTCGCGCCAGGTTTCTTTTTGTTTTGCATCCTTTACATAAGCTTCAAGCTGCTTTTGAAATTTACTTAAGGCAAAATAGAAATGTTCCGTATCTTTCAATGATGGTGTATTACTACATAGTTTACACGTTTTTTCTAACAAATCAGCAGGGTCTAAAATCGTTGAACAATGCTCACATTGATCGCCACGCGCATGCTCGCCACAGTTTGGACAAATACCTTCCACATAACGGTCAGGCAAGAATTGTTCGCACGTTTCACAATATGTTTGCTTTACCTTCTTTTTATAAATAAACCCTTTATCCAAAAGCTCTAAAAAGATTTGCTGTACCGTTTCGTGGTGATGTTTGCTATCTGTACGCGTATAACAATCATAGGTGAATCCTAATTGTTGAAAACACGTTTGAAACTCATGATGATAACGGTCAGCAATTTCCTTCGCAGATACCCCTTCTTGCTTGGCTCTGATGGCAATGGGGGTGCCATTACAATCGCTTCCTGATACATACAGAACATTTGCCCCTTTTAATCGATAGTAACGCGCTAAAATATCTCCGGGCAGTAAACTAGCGATATGCCCAATATGCAATGACCCGTTTGCGTATGGCCATGCTCCTCCGATAAATACATTCATGTCCCATTCCTCCTTCGTTTATAAATTAAAAAGCCTCGCCCTTATCCCGAAAGATAAGGACGAGGCTATGTAATCCCCGTGGTACCACCTTAATTCGCCGGCAGCTCACACTGCAGGCCTCTGCCAGTACGGAGCGGCACAATGCGCTCTTATACTGTTGTCCTTTGTAACGAGGGACAATCTCGTCGCAGCCTACTATTATCGAAACGATAAGTTCAGCCCGCAGCTCCGAGGCCATTGTTCAAATGAGCGTCCTTGCTTCTTCTCAGCTACCGAAGCTCTCTGTAAAGGACGGAATCATTTTACTTTTCCTCTTCATTGCTTTTAGTATATTTTTTACCTAATATAATTACCATTTACTGTTTTATGAGATATATTATCACAAATTTTTCCATCATGCAATTCTCTAATGATTTTTATACAACATCCTTTAACTACCTGGTTACACCTCCTCACTGAACTAAAAATTCTTTGATTTTCTCTGGTGCTACACAAAATCGAATCATTAATATTCGTTAAATTACCCGTTTGCCTAACAGAAAAGCGGTTGCCTTATTAAAAAAATCGCTTCTGTTGTTAGTTAAAAATTTACCTTGTTTTTCTCCGCTTTAAACCATTTACGAAGTTGGTTAATATGGGCTTGGTGGTATCTATTATGGTCCGCGATATGCCAAATTCCCCAGCGAATCGTTGCTTTTTTTTCGTTTTCATATTCAACGATTTTATCCAATTCACTGTCAGTTAACTGATAACAAACAGACTTAAACATATTGAATACATCATCATAGTCAGTAAGAAGTGATGTTAGTCTAAAAAGTGGACACAGAGAACAGGGAGATTATAATAAACTTAATTACAATCGGTTCGAGGTGTCCAATCATGAAAAAGAGAACATTTGATCAAGAATACAAGATTCAAGCTGTTGAGTTATGCTTGGAGGGGGACAAGTCCATCGCACAAGTGGCAAAAGAGTTAGGTTTGGCTTACAACACTCTTCACCGT
>DASQMX010000021.1:0-16221 GCA_035645275.1 Anoxybacillus sp. | reverse complement strand
GCAACGGCTCCGAATGAAGTATGGATGGCGGATATTACGTACATTCCTACCGATGAAGGCTGGTTGTATTTAGCCAGTATCATGGATTTATATACTCGTAAGATTGTAGGATGGTATATCGATACACGAATGACGAAAGAGTTAGTTATCAAAGCGTTACAACGGGCTCTAAACAGCGAAAAACTAACGGAACGAGTGATTCATCATTCGGATCGTGGGAGTCAATATGCTTCGAATGACTATCAGCAACTTTTACAGGAACATCATTTTCAAGTGAGCATGTCGAGACGTGGAAACTGTTACGACAACGCTTGTATGGAGTCGTTTCATAGCCTCATCAAGAAAGAGTGCATTTATCTAAATCGATTCCGCACGCGGAAAGAAGCGAAACAAGCCATTTTTGAGTACATCGAATGCTTCTACAACCGCAAAAGAAGTCATTCAGCCCTTGGCTATGTATCGCCATGTGAATTTGAGGCTGCATACTACGCTAACCAGAGAAAAGTAGCTGCCTAAGTTCAGCTATTTCTCTCTGTTTAATGTGTCCGTTTTCTTGACATAGTACCAATGAATTCTTGTCCCCATACGACAAACACCTCCATAAATCGAATTGAGTTATACATTCGATTCAGGAGGTGTTTTTTCCTTGTCTCATTTTATTGGGTCACTTCATAAAATTTGGAGGGGATTTTAATGTTACTTCACATCGTAACCTTGCTCTTCAATCGCTTCTTTGAGTTTTTCTACACTTACCTTTGTTTCATCATAATCGACATCCACAGTACCTTCTTGTAGATGTACTTCTACATGTTTCACCCCATCTAGCTCTTGAAGAGCGTTTGTTACTGCTGCTTTGCAGTGTCCGCAAGTCATTCCTTGTACATGTAATGTAATAGTCATCATTGATTCCTCCTTACTTGTCTTTTATATTTTCACGCGTTTCAAACGAAGCGCGTTTGTCACAACAGATACGGAACTGAATGCCATGGCAGCTCCGGCAACCCAAGGCTCCAATAATCCAGCAGCGGCTATAGGTATGCCAATGGTATTATAGAACAACGCCCAGAACAGATTTTGCCGAATGTTTTTCATTGTTTTGCGGCTTAACTCAATCGCTTTCGGGATATGGGCTAAATCTCCGCCGACTAACGTAACATCGGCCGTTTCGATGGCGACATCCGCTCCTGTGCCGATGGCCATACCAATATCCGCTTTCGCAAGAGCTGGAGCGTCATTAATTCCATCACCGACCATCGCCACTCGTTTCCCTTGTTTTTGCAGCTCCTCGACGATATTCGCTTTGTCTTCAGGAAGTACCTCTGCATATACACGATCCACATTCACTTGCTTAGCAATGGCTTCCGCTGTGCGTTTGTTGTCTCCCGTTACCATGTACACTTCGATGCCCATTTGTTTTAATGTTTGAATGGCTTCTTTTGAGCTTTCTTTTACAGTATCAGCGACAGCGATGATACCGGCAAGCTGCCCATCGATTGCAACGAGCATGGCAGTTTTCCCTTGTTTTTCAAGCTCTACCATTTTATCTTCATGCATGGAAATCTCTACAGAGCGTTCCTTCATTAGTTTTCGCGTTCCAACAAGAACGTTTTTGCCATCAATGGTCGCTTCAATTCCGTGACCGGTAATGGCAGAGAAGTGCTCCAACGGCTTAACCAAAATCGCTCGTTTCTTCCCATATTCCACAATCGCATGAGCCAACGGATGTTCAGAAGCACTTTCAGCTGAAACAGCGTGGTCAAGCATACCTTCTTGGAATTCCAGTACATCAGTAACTTCTGGTTTTCCTTTTGTCACTGTTCCTGTTTTATCGAGTAACACAGCATTGACTTTATGCGTTCCCTCTAGGTACTCACCTCCTTTAAAAAGGATCCCCTTTTCTGCACCTTTACCTGTACCGACCATAATGGATGTCGGTGTGGCAAGACCAAGCGCACAAGGACAAGCAATAACGAGAACCGCAATTGCCACCTCAAGCGCCTTTGGTAAGTCACCTGGCGCTACAAAGAAGTACCATATAATGAACGCAACGACAGCAATTCCTACAACAATTGGTACGAAAATACCCGAAATCACATCAGCCATACGCTGAATAGGTGCTTTAGAGCCTTGTGCCTCTTCTACGATTTTAATGATATTGGCAAGTGCTGTATCTCTTCCAACCTTTTCGGCTCGAATGGTTAGTACACCATTTTTATTAATGGTTGCTCCGATGACAGAGTCGCCTTCCTTCTTATCAACAGGAATGGATTCACCGGTAATCATCGATTCGTCTACAGAGGATACTCCGGCGATGACGGTACCGTCTACCGGTATTTTTTCTCCCGGTTTGACGAGAATGGTATCGCCTATCACAACTTCTTCCAGCGGAACTCTTATTTCTTTTCCATTACGGATGACAAGAGCTTCTTTAGCCTGTAGGCTCAACAGTTTAGAGATGGCTTCTGTTGTTCGTCCTTTCGCAAGTGATTCAAAGTATTTTCCGACAAGTACAAGCGTAATCAGCACGGCACTCGTTTCAAAATACAATCTTGGCATATATTCGGGATTTCCTAATGTTTTGAAAGCTTCGTACAAGCTGTAAAAGTAAGCTGCCGAAGTTCCAAGCGCTACTAGTACATCCATGTTCGCACTCTTGTTTCGTAATGCCTTGTACGCCCCTACATAGAAGGGAGCACCGATGTAGAACTGAACGGGTGTAGCCAAAAGAAGCTGGAACCACGGATTCATCAAAATGCGCGGCATCGGTAAGCCTATATCAAACGGCATATGAGCAATCATTGTATAAAGCAAAGGCAGTGATAAAATGATGGAAATGGCAAGTTGCCGTTGTTTTTGTTTAAGCAACTCTTCTCTCCGACCTGCCTGATCTTGTTCTTCGTTTCGAATCTGCCCCTTGTACCCAAGCTTTTTGATTTTCTCTAAAATGTCTTCTACAGATGCAATGCCTTCATTGTATTCTACAACAGCACTGTTTGTCGCCAAGTTTACAGCAGCGCTTGTAACGCCTTCCATACGATTTAACCCTTTTTCAATCCGTGCCGCACATGCCGCGCATGTCATACCCTCAATATCTAGCGTTACTTTTTCAGTCGCAACCCCATACCCCAAATTCTCAATTTTCGTTTGGATATCGGCTACACTTTGTTTAGCTGGATCATATTTAATCGTTGCTTTTTCCATCGCTAAATTGACGTTGGCTTCTACTCCATCCATCTTGTTCAACGCTTTCTCAATACGATTGGAACAAGCTGCACATGTCATGCCAGTCACCCTAAGAGTTACGAGCTTTTGTTCACTCATAAAGCTTTCCTCTCCTTTACTTTGAGAACTGTTTAATAACATCCATTAATTCTCGAATGGATTCTTCCCCACTGCCTTCGCGGATAGCTTTAGAAACACAATGTTTTGCATGACGTTCCAACAAGTTAAATCCTACTTTTTTTAATGCCGCATTAATTGCCGAAATTTGAACCAAAATATCAATACAATAACGATTTTCCTCCACCATCTTTTGCACACCACGTACTTGTCCTTCAATACGCTTCAGGCGATTGATGATGCTTTCAATTTCTTTTTCTGTTCTCGGAACCATTTTTTTATTTATATTGTTATCTTCATAGTGATTCACTGGTATCACCTCTTTAATAGCTATTCTTAAATACATTATACCGGTAGCGGGTATAAAATACAATCGATATGATTGCCGGTAAAAAATATATTTCTTTAGAGAATAGCACTAAAATACCTTCTTTTTTCCCACATAGTTCGCTCCATAACGATTTTAAACTAATAAAGAATACATGAAATAGAAGAGGTCAAGCTGAATGAAGATAAAGAGTCATTATGTTTAAAAAAGCTAAAAAACAAAAGAAGTTGTTGATAATCTCTTATCAACAACTTCTTTCATCTATATAAAATTGAAAGGGGGGAACAATTGTAAACTTCATTTCTTGTGCTTAATATAACGAAAAAGACGAGATTTTATTATAACTTTTTGGACAGCTGTTCAAATTCGTCTAAAGTAATCTCTTCTTTGGCTAATCGTACTTTTAATATTCCAATCGGAGATAACTCTTCTTTGCGGTCATTGATAAAATGATTGAAGAGATAAAAAACAACGGCGATTAGTATAACCTAGAATAATATCATCCCGATCTTCATAGCATCGCCATTCACTTTCCTACGCTTCATAACTTTAGAACCAATAAGTGATGGTGTCTAATATGCCGAGTAAAACCATCACGATTCCAGCTGCTTTCTGAACGAAACTTCCTGCTTGCCTTCCTTTTTTCATTAGAGTGCCGCTAAATCCTAAGTACCAAAGAATGAAGATGAAGAAAATAACAGGTATAGAGGTTCCGATGGCAAAGATGCTCGGTAATATCACTCCGTAAGACGTTGAGTATACTAGAGGCATTAGAGTAACAAAAAACAGCACAAACATAGTTGGACAAAAAGCTAATGAAAAGCTGAAACCCATTAAAAAAGAGCCTGTTTTTCCTTTATTTAAATATCTCTCAGGTACTTTGAACAAGGTCACGTTCCAATACATTTTAAAAAGCCCTAACAAGTATAAGCCTACAAGAATGAGAATGGGACCGATTAGCTTTCTTAACCACGGAAAATATAATGTTAATGTACTTTGAATCTCTTTCCCCATTAGCCAGACAATCAAACCTAAACCAGAAAAAGCAATGATTTTACCCAAAATAAATAGGAGCAACTCTTTCCACGCAATCCCTTTTTGCAAGGACTGATTACTGTATAAAGTGATAGCACCTAAGTTACTGGTTATTTGACACGGGGCCATCGCTCCTACTATCCCAAGAACAAAGGCTAATAAAATAGGGATAGTTGTTGTATTATGTGCAATATTTAGAAACGGTTGACTTAAAAGGTTACTTATTTGACTGAAGAACGAATACAAACTTCTTCTCACCTTCTTCTCTATCTGATGTCTATATTGTAGCAGTGAATTTTGCAGAAATTGTGGAGTTTTATATTTTTTAATAATAAACATAAAAGACATGCTGTACGCATGTCTTTTGAAAATTTTTTATATTGTCCCTTTCGATGCTAGTCTTGCCCAGCTCTCACCGTTATTTTTTGTCATGAAAATATCCCCATTCATAGTGGCTATAACAATTTCCTTCTCATTTTTCGGATTAGAGGCCATATACATGATATGATCTTTTTCATCCAGTGCAGGGACAGAAAGAACTTCCTCCTGTTTTGAGTCTAATGATTGTTTTATGAGTATAGGCTTATTGTTCTCTACAGCAGCAAATAAAATCGATTTTTCTTGAAAGACAAAAGTCGTCGTATTTAGCTTTCGAGTAAACCGTTCAAAAGTATTTCCATTATCTTTTGAAACAAAAATTCCTTCAGACGTACTAATGCCGACCATATTTTCGTCCGTTGGGTGGGCAGCAATCGTTCCTGCAGAAGTTGGCGGTAGACCGTTTAATTGACTTTGCGACCACGTTTTGCCGTCGTCTTTACTGTAAAATACCCCTTGTCCTAGCGTTTTGTTTACTTCTTGGTTCACGACATAAATCGTATGGCTTTTATAGCCTACTGTCATATAATGAAAATCAGATTCTTTATAAAATTCTAGATTCATCAATGTTTGTCCATTATCAAAGCTTTTTACAAGACCAAGAGGATTTCCTAAAGATGAACCTTCTTCTGGATGCCCCGATGAATAAAATCCATCGTCTGTAGCAGAAAAGCCCATATAATCATGCTTATTGGAAGTCGTTTCATACCACTTATTATTTTGGTAAACGTGTAAACCTTCGTGTGTAGCAAAGTAAATCGCGTTTTGATTCCCGGCATAACCGATTCCATGTAAATGCTCAATCTTTCCTTCTTTCTTCTCTTTAAAGAAAGGATTATTTGTAACAGATACATTGGATTTTGCTTGCTCTTTGCTAGTGATAAAGGACTGTTCTTTTTCATTGGATGATGAACAAGCGCTTAGAAGAAGAATGGACGATGTAATCATAATCGCTTTCGTCATTTTTTTCATTGCTAATACCCCTTTTTGTGTATGAAATAGACAAGTACATTTTATAGCAGAAATATTTGCAGAATTTATGGAGTTTGTTTCTCTACATATGATATTAGCAACTTCTTTGTCACTCTTCACAAATCCATTTAAGTTTTGTTAGTTTGAGCCGTTTTTCGATTGATTTTCTTCCAAGTAAATAATGAATAAAAATACAGACAGAAGTGTCAATATCACTTTACCTTGCCATATCCAATTCATCAATTGATAAACCGAATAGGCTTCTAAAAGTAATGCAGGTATTTTCCCTATTGAGCTAGCAATAATAAAGATAAGTAAGGAGGTTTTTCCTATCGCTGCAACAAAGGTCACTACTCCTGACGGAACAAAAGGAAGAAGCCTCAAAGATAAAACAAGAAAAAAGGCTTCTAAACCTTTGGCTTCAAGCAAACGTCTGACTTTCGGATGAGAAAACAAGTTCGTTTCAGAAAATTTCCTAAAACCTTTACGATATAAAACAAAAGAGACAATGGCTCCGATTGCTTCCCCTACAAAAGATAAAAAGGTACCTTCCCAAAACCCGAACACAGCCAAATTGGCAGCCGTTAGAAAAACGCTTGGTACAAATCCTAAAATGCTTATAATAACATTTATAACAATACTAATCAGATAAGCAACATTTTCATATGTGTTGAGTAGTGTAATGATTTGCTCTTTCATCCTCTTCTCACTTTATGCCTCCCATTTATATCCCACTCCCCAAACGGTTTGCAGAAATCGATCTATTGGAAAACCAACTTGTCTAAGCTTTTCTCTAATATTTTTCACATGAGAATCGATAGTCCGCTCTTCTGTATTTGCGTTATAGCCCCATAATGACATGATGATTTGTTCTCTGCTAAACACTCTGCTTGGATTTTTCAGAAAAAGCCCTAATACAGCAAACTCTTTAGGTGTTAGACAAATAGGATGATTTTTATATTGAACTTTATGCTGGTCTTCATCCCACACTAAACCTTGAAACTCAATTTTTGATTGTTTTCCTACTGAACGGCGCAGTACAGCCTCTATTCGAGCAAGCAACTCGGATTCGTCAAATGGTTTTGTGATATAGTCATCAGCTCCCATATTAAGTCCTTTTACTATATCTAATGTTTGATCTCTTGCAGTCACCATAATAATAGGAACATTCGAAATTTCTCTAATTCGTTTACAAGTTTCCCAACCATCCAGTTCTGGCATCATAATATCCAGCAACACTAAATCAGTTTTGTTATTTTCTAAGTACTGTATCGCTGATAAACCGGATTCACACTTTACACAATGATATCCTTTAGGCGAAAGATAAAGATCAAGTAAATCTAACATTCGTTTTTCATCGTCAACAAGTAAAATCGTGTACATGCTTATCCCTCCGGTAATGTAATAATCATTTTAGTTCCTTTTCCGTAGATACTATCCGCATAAATAGAACCTCCGTGCGCTTCAATAATTTCTTTTACTATCGCTAAGCCTAATCCCGTCCCACCGCTCGCTCTTGATCTTGATTTATCCACTCGGTATAACCGTTCAAAAATGTGCGGCAAATCCTCTTCAGGAATTCCTGTTCCTTCGTCTGAAACAATAATCACCACGTTCTTTTTCTCCGCCCTTACATCAATAGAAACGGTCGAACCTTGATCAGAATATTTTAAAGCATTGTCTAACAGATTCATCATCACTTGCTCAAAACGTTTTTGGTCTATATGGACAGTAATGTTTCCTTCACAATGATATACAAGAGACATGTTTTTCGCCTGAAAAGCAGGGTGCATTTTCTCGTATACTTTTCTTAAAAATGCACATAAGTTGGTCGGTTCCTTATGAATTTGAAATGAATGCTGATCCATTTTTGCTAATTCAAAAAGATCTTTTACCAATTTTTGCATATGCTCCGCTTCTTCATAAATAATGGACAAATATTTCTCTCTCTCTTCTTCCCCAATGTTTGGTCTCTTAGCTATATCAGCATATCCTTTTATATAAGTTAGAGGGGTACGAAGCTCATGAGAAATACTGGCGAGAAATTCTTTTCTTTCTTTTTTTAAGTATTCTAAATCCCTTGCCAATGTTTGAATTGCTTTCCCTAATTCCGCCAATTCGTCCTCTCCTTTTACATGCAAACGAACAGAAAAATCACCTTTACTCAATTTTTCGGTCGCCTGTTTCATGCGAATAAGAGGAATAGTAATAACTCTTGATAAGAAAGCAATCGTAATAATCGTTAAAAATACAGAGAGAATTCCAACCACAATGAAATGATGCTTTAACTTATAAATCATGTTTTGAATAGAATCCGTATTTTGAAACATATAGACATACCCTTTTATCTTGCCGTCAATCCGAATCGGGCTTACTGTCGAAATATACGACTCTCTTTGCCAATTTTTTTGTACAATCATACCATCATGGGGAATGTTTTTAGCTTTGTTTTTTATAATTCTTTTGGCAAATGGTAAAATATGATCTGAAAAATGTAATACATTCCCCTTGTCATTTGTAATAACAACGTCCGTCTCCGCCTCAGACTCCATCATTGTGACATGTTCTAACGTGGAAGGGTCATAATTTTTTTCTAATACATCGCGATGATTATTCCCTCTTGCTAGCAGTTGCTCAAATTCCTCATTAATTCTAGAATTAACCAGAGTAACATATAATGACACAAATAAAACCGTTTCTATTCCTAATACGAATACAAAAAATAATATTCCTAATTTAAATGAAATTTTTCTCACTTTTGTCCTTCCTTTCAGCCCATTCACTTTTATATATTTTCAAAAAGTTGTTGTTGGATTTTTTACATATTTGGAGTGATTAAATCAACCTTTTCCAAGTAACAGAATGGTATATAGAACTAAACCGTTGAGACTTAAAACTTTTGAATAAAAATCTGTATGTTCTCCTTATTTCTGTCCTTTGGGCGATTTATATAGGAGAAGTAATTTTTATTTTATAAACTAAATTTGCAGAATTTATGGATTTCAATAAATTATAACTGTTAGGAACGATTTCACTTCGAATCCGTATTCTTACTGCTATCATAGCCATAGATTCAATAATAAGGGAAATATTTTATGCGTAAAGCCACGATTATCATGTTCACCTTGGTAGGACACCATGGCAAACTATAGGGACAAGAATTTACGTTGATATGCGGGATAATCCAAATTCGCCTTTTGTCAAAATTGATTCTAAACTAAAGAATTTCTTTCTTAAAGAACTTCAAAACTTGGAGATTCTTCTTTGGTCACTGTATATGATTTCGAGATGGTGGCTTTTTTCGTGCATTTATGCATGGATTATGCGTTTTGCGACACGACCAATAAAAATTAAGCATATTGTTATGATGAAAATCATGGAAATGCTAAAATAATAAATGTAAAAATTTTCAGAAAAGGGTATAGAACAATGTATGATGTAGCGATTATTGGTGCTGGTCCAGCGGGAGCAAGTGCCGCTATTTTTACGGCAAAAGCAGGAAAGAAAACGGTATTGATCGATAACGACAAAAGCATGACAAAACGGGCTTGGGTAGAAAACCATTATGGAGTGATGGAAATAACAGGTCCGGATTTAGTGGAAACCGGAAAAAAACAAGCAGTTAAATTCGGAGCAGAACTTGTAAACGCACAAGTGGTCGACATTACAAAAGCAGAAACAGGTTTCCTCATCCAAACAGACAACACTACGTTTGAAACAAAGCATGTTATTTTGGCAACAGGTATAGCGACAGACCTCGCGGAAAAAATCGGCGTCAAAACAAAACCGGGTACAGAACCGCGAATTAAAACCGTCATCGATGTGGACACTTCCGGACGTACGAATGTCGATGGAATTTGGGCCGCCGGAACCGTCGCTGGTGTCAGCGTGCATACCATTATTACTGCCGGCGATGGCGCAAAAGTCGCCATTAACATCATCAGTGAGCTGAATGGCGAACGTTATGTAGACCATGACGTGTTGAAGGCGTAATCAAAAGCCGTCCCCTATAGGGGACGGCTTTTGATTAATTCCCCTGAGCGATATGATTTTTACTTTTCCCTCCCCCCCTATCCTCTGCACATTATATGTAATTTGCTCAACTTTTTTACCATCAATATTATTTAAATTATTTTATTTATCTACTTAAAATATTTATAAAATAATTTTTAATATTGTTTGATAAATATTATTATTTAATTAATACATAAACTACTAAACTACTACAAGATGATTTCCGTATGACAAAGAAATTGACGATAAGCTGGGGTGCTCCCGTCGGAGACAATCAAAATTCGATCACGGCTTGATTCTCGTGGTCCAACGCTGATTCAACATGTGCATCTTCTTGAAAAAAGTGCGGTTTGTTTGTCATTAAGCATTTGAAATCCTTCTTACCTTCCATCAATCTATCTCATTAGTGAAAAAAGGAGTAGCAGAAGCGCTTATTAACTCCAATTCCCGTTACTCAAGCAAATTACTCCGAGTTACCCCTCATAATAATAAACACCAAGAAGAAATCCCATTGCAAACATTGAGACCAAAAAAGACACCACTGTTAAATGAAATGATTTCCTGAAAGATTATCATTGGCATAGAACAAACTTAATTCAAAAATAGAGTGTAGGAAAAAGTATAAGAAAACTTTATATAACTCAAAACTTGTAATACCCCCTTATTATTTGTATATTTCTTTTATTTTAGATGATTATTTAGAACATAGTTTAGTTAAAAAATAATGACCTAAATTAGCCGTTCGAAAACCAAATATTAATTTTTGTTTGCATTTCTTCAGCTATTTGAAACGGTGCAACAACATCTTCATTAATCAACTTTTTAGACTAACATCATATTCCTCACCTGCACTTCCCCACGCTGGTATTAACCAGAACGGGTATTGAGAGTCGGATGAGATCATTCCTTCTCACCCCATTTAAGCCCCCTAGTGCATAAACCGTACGAAGTTTTTCTGTTCAGTACATCATAAAGTACAATGTTATGTTTTAAATAATAATTTACATATTTTTTGATATTTTACTTTTCTAGTGGAATCAGTTACTCCCAATCAGCATTTTTTGAATGGTTCCGAAAAAATGAATCAACAGTAAGCGGATCATAAGCATTTATCGTTTGTAGAGGTACCAAATTGAGGGACGTACTCTTCTTTTTATTTGAAGCATCATCTATCTACTAACTCACGTTAAGGGTGTTTGTTGAAACATGCAATAAATTGTCAGAAAAATCATAAAGGGTTTTGTAAAAACCAAAAGAATTAATAATATTGCTAATATTAAAAAGGAAATAACTTATTTAACACGGTCTTACAACAACATGGTGGGGAGTATGATATGAAGCTATTGATTTCATTGTCGAACAAATTGATGCAAAGGTATATGCCTGACCCGTTTTTATTAGTTATTTTGCTTACCTTTTTCGTGTGCGGCCTTGCGATTGTTTTTACGGATAGCACACCTTATCAAATTCTCGAATATTGGGGTAGCGGTTTCTGGAGTTTATTAACCTTCTCTATGCAAATGGTTTTTATTCTTGTAACAGGACATGTCATGGCAAGCAGTCCATTTTTTAAAAAATTGTTGGGGAACTTAGCCAAAGTACCAAAGTCACCTGGTCAAGCCATTATTCTTGTTACCTTAATATCTCTGCTTGCAAGCTGGATTAACTGGGGATTCGGTTTAATTATTGGAGCACTGTTTGCAAGAGAACTAGCAAAAAAAGTAGAGGGTGTCGACTATCGATTGTTAATATTCAGCGCCTATAGCGGATTTATTGTTTGGGCAGGAGGGCTTTCTGGATCAGTCGCTTTAACCATTGCGACTCCCGGTCACTTTGCGGAAAAGCTTATAGGGGTTGTTCCAACAAGTGAAACTCTTTTTTCTACATATAACTTAATCCTTGTCATTGGGCTTTTTATCTTAATGCCGATAATAAATAGACTTATGATGCCTCCAAAAGAGCAGACATTTGTGATAGATCGCTCTTTATTAGATGAAGCGGAGCATATACAGGCAGCGACGGCAGTTCAAACTGAAATGACACCAGCTGATCGTCTGGAAAACAGTAAGTTGTTATCTTTGCTTATTGGTTTGTTAGGCCTTTCATTTGTAGTATATTATTTTGTGAAAAACGGGTTAGTTATTAATCTTGATATTATTAACTTTCTATTCCTCTTTATCGGAATTATATTGCATAAAACACCAAAACAATTTTTGGATGCAGTAACAAGTTCTGTTAAAAACGCAAGCGGAATTATTATTCAGTTTCCTTTTTATGCAGGGCTAATGGGTATTGTTTCGTCATCTGAATTGGCTGGAGTTCTATCTAATGCGTTCATATCCATCGCAAATGAAAACACATTTTACTTATTAACGTTGTGGAGTGCAGGTCTTGTTAACTTTTTCGTTCCTTCAGGCGGCGGGCAGTGGGCGGTCCAAGGCCCTGTTATGTTGGAGGCTGCACAAAATTTAGGTTTATCTTTATCAAAGACAGCGATGGCTGTTGCGTGGGGAGATGCTTGGACAAACATGATTCAACCGTTCTTTGCACTTCCAGCATTAGCCATTGCAGGGTTGCAAGCTAAGGACATCATGGGCTTTGGATTGATTATAATGCTCATTACCGGTTTCTTTATTTCCGGAGTCTTTTATTTCTTAGTGTAGGTTGAAATTGAAGGAAAGGTCTCTGTATTAACAGGGGCCTTTTTGAATTTCATTCACCCTTCCATGCTGAAGAGCAATACCTTTACCGACAAAGCAATCTGCCAGCGTTCGGCTGATAAGCATAGGTCAGTCCCCATCAATTAACGTGATGAGGGACTAACCCTTTTTATATAATTAACTTCGAAGCTTACAGATCAACCTGTTCTTCTGCTACAGCCCGTTCCCTTCTTAATTTTCTGAAAATCCTCCCTATACCTGTACCAACAAGCGCAGCCACAGTCCAATTTTTGAAGCAAAAGCTATAATAAAAAAATATGGTTAAGTAACTATTTTACTTGACTCGTCCACTTCTCAAAATCCGTCCATTTATGTGAATAATGCTTTTTGCTATCAAAGTAAACGTAGTCAATGCGGAAATATTCTATTCACAAGAAAAACAATATTTCACTAACTCTATTGTAAAACAAATGACTCAAAATTATATCCATTATTATTATCAAATTGGAATCCAAGCAAATTTAATGTTAATTTCAGGAAACAGACTTTCTATGTCTCAAATAAGTGGATCAGTCCATTTTACGTGCTTGAGACTTGTGGTTTTTTATAACGTTTACTTAAATGATTCGGTGCCGTTAAGTAAACAATCCCGTTTCCTTCCAATGCTTTCGGAAAGCCCAGCGGCATTGTCCGTTTAATTAATTGAGCATAGAGCTCAGGTTCTGTAAGCTTTCGGCCAAATTCTTTTTCAGATAATTGCTTGATTAAAGCCAAAGCCCCCGAAACATGAGGAGTTGCCATCGATGTACCACTAAAAACAGCGAATTTTCCTCCGGGAATGGTAGAAAGAATTTTTTCCCCTGGTGCAACAACATCAATTTCCTTATTGGAATTGGTAAATCGAGATATTTGACCATCGAGGCTGACGGCTCCAACTGAAATAACTTCATTGTAGGCTCCTGGATAAGAAAGTTCTTCTGTTCTTTCGTTTCCGTCTCCTTCATTTCCTGCTGCACATACAACTAAAATATTGTTTTCAACAGCTCTTTTAACGGCTTGATGTAATTCCGGCACGTCGGAAGGACCGCCTAATGACATGGAGATAATATCTACTTTTTGATCTACAGCGTAGTGAATGGCATTTACAATCCATTCATATTTACCAGTTGCTGATCCCGGATTGTTTGGATCATTCGCCAACACTTTTAAAATTAATAGTTTTGCTTCAGGGGCAACACCGACTACACCTCGATCATTTTCTGTTGCGGCAATCGTTCCAGCCACATGTGTTCCGTGACCGTTATAATCTGAATAATTATCAATATCACCATTATCATCTGTGGTGAAGTTTCTGCCGCCAATAATTCTATCTTTTAAATCAGGATGGTTTCTATCACATCCCGTGTCAATGACAGCAATCACAATGTCTTTACCTTTTATACCTTCTTTCCAAATCTCAGGTGCTTGTACCATATGGACGCCTTCAGGGATTTCCTTTACATTCTCAAGCTTTTCTTCAACCTTAAATGGAATCAAGCGAATAGTATTTTCCATACTAATCCCTCCTATAAAATGAAATGGCTAAAACAGGTACAACTCCACTAATAACTAAATAAATAATCTGAACTTTCTGTAAATTATATGATAAACATGTCCCACAAAATAGATTCTTTAGTCTGATTTTTTAATGATTTGATTGATAGGTCAAAAGTTATATAAATTAACGGGTTTTACTAGAAGTCTGTAAACTTCATTTATATCACTTAGAACTACTTGCAAATCCGTAACTGTTAGTCGTTTCGCAATACCTTTCTTAATTCCTTGGCCGTCTCCTGTGATCACTTGCAGTCTTTTATTTAGACATAATGATAGCGGCACTATCAGAAGGATGAAAATATTAATTTTCAGGATAGTTGAACAAGCCGGTACTCTTCTATTGCATGTAATAGTCGGATTGTGTAATAATTAATTTGGTAATATTTTACTATTTAAGGGGTTTCGGATAAAATGAAATTAGATGATAAAAAGAAACAGGTCCAAAAACAGATACAAAGGAAATACAGAAAGATAAAACAGCAAAATAGAGAAAATGAAAATACCAGTAAAAAAGAAGTGTTTGTTGTTGTTGCTATCGTTGTTTTATTTATTCTGCTGAACGCTTTTTTTAAATCCTTCTAGCGTAAATCATCTTCATGGTAACATATACCGCTCTGCTACACGTTCATATAATAAAAAGACTGAAATTGATCTTTTTGTATGTCTTCTTCAATTATCGCGCCCGTTAGCCTCCCATGCCTTGTTTCACGGCACCACAGATTATAGAAGAAATTCTGTTCTTCCATGGGAGTTGAGGAAACAGAGGATATTCAAAGCCTGCTCTAATAACTAATACATTTCTTTAGCATTCTTTGATAGATTTTTTATATGCTTTAGATGTGCAGTAACATTTTTATCATCATCATAGGGGTATTCAAATTCAAAATGATCGGCTACTTTTATTGCTATTTTTCTAAACAAATCACACATATTAAAGAGTGCTTTCCATATGTTTTCATAATTTGCATCTGTATATGTTGCAATAAATTCATTCCATTCGTCTTTCTCAAGAAAATCTTCAAAATACTTACCAAGTTTTCCGGTACTTTTTGTAAAGTTTGTTTTAATGCCGATATACCATTCCATCATTCGGATTAACACGTTCCGATTAATTTGTTCATACATAAACATAGTGTATGTCAGTTCTTCACGCCAAAGCCCTTTAGCTATATTCATACAAATCCACCAAAATTCATTACAACTATCAACAAATTCCTTTTCAGATGGTCTTTTTATATGATAATCTTTATCACTTGAAGGTGGAAGTGACCTTATAATGCCGTCTTTATCTAAAAGCACTTTACTCAGGCTATCAGGTTTAATCAATTCATTCATTTTCTCCAAAGGAATTAAGGTAAGATCTATACGATTCCCATCCTTTAACCACATAAGATAAATAAAACGTCCATCGTTAATGGCAGGTGGGAGCACCATATCTTCTGGCATTTGCATCATTATTCTCTCTCCAAATATATCTACCCAACTATGATCCGATGTAAAAGATTCTATATCATTAACGATATATACAATATCATAATCCTGAAAAAAATCTTTTTTAGCATTAGGGTTTACTCGTGATCCATTCATTAGTACAGCACGTATTCGCTCGTCATTTTTGGCAGTGTTTATTATTAAATTCAGCATTTCTTTTTCATTACGCACTGTTTATTCACTCCGCAATCTGATATTTTACCTTTTGGCTACCCTAAAAATAAGCGATATACGAGAATATAAACCTAATAAGTATAGGCAATATAGTGATGTTAGTCTAAAAATTGGACACGGAGAACAGGGAGATTATAATAAACTTAATTACAATAGGTTCGAGGTGTCCAATCATGAAAAAGAGAACATTTGATCAAGAATACAAGATTCAAGCTGTTGAGTTATGCTTGGAGG
>DASQMX010000020.1:0-34269 GCA_035645275.1 Anoxybacillus sp. | reverse complement strand
CTTCCAAGCAACGGCTCCGAATGAAGTATGGATGGCGGATATTACGTACATTCCTACCGATGAAGGCTGGTTGTATTTAGCCAGTATCATGGATTTATATACTCGTAAGATTGTAGGATGGTATATCGATACACGAATGACAAAAGAGTTAGTCATCAAAGCGTTACAACGGGCTTTAAACAGCGAAAAACCAACGGAACGAGTGATTCATCATTCGGATCGTGGGAGTCAATATGCTTCGAATGATTATCAGCAACTTTTACAGGAACATCATTTTCAAGTGAGCATGTCGAGACGTGGAAACTGTTACGACAACGCTTGTATGGAGTCGTTTCATAGCCTAATCAAGAAAGAGTGTATCTATCCGAATCGATTCCGCACGCGAAAAGAAGCGAAACAAGCCATTTTTGAGTACATCGAATGCTTCTACAACCGCAAAAGAAGTCATTCCGCCCTTGGCTATGTATCGCCATGGGAATTTGAGGCTGCTTACTACGCTAACCAGAGAAAAGTAGCTGCATAAATTCAGCTATTTCTCTCTGTTTAACGTGTCCGTTTTCTTGACATAACACCAATTTGGAAAACAGCGAACCGTTCCCATGTGTGGAAGTGGGCAGGACTGGCGTTCATGGTCATTGGATTCGTGGCGCTTTTACCAAAAATCTTGCTTATTCCGTTAGTATTATTCGCCGTTTACGCCATCTATAAACAAACGAAACGCCGAGAGCTGCCATCATTGACAACTCCTATCATGCAGCAACGTGATTTTTTAGATGAATGGGAAAAGAAAATTCAAAAGGAGGAAGAATAATGGGACTTTTTAAACGGGTCAAAAACGTTATGCTCGCCGATTTACATGACTTTGTCGATCGATTAGAAGACCCGATCAGCATGACAAAACAATACCTTCGCGAGCTCGAAGAACAAATCGAAAAAGCACAAGCTGCCTTATCGCAACAACTTGCCGTTGAACAACGCTATGAACGGCTGATCCAACAAGCGAAAGAAATGATTGAAAAAAGAACGCGCCAAGCGAAACTGGCCGTAGAACGCGAGGAAGAAACAATCGCGAAAATGGCGCTGCAAGAAAAAATTGCTTATGAGAAAAAACTTTCTTCCTATCAACAACAATATGAAGCATTAAAAGAAAAAACAACATACTTAACGGAACAATTAAAGCAGCTCAAAGAAAAGTATGAGGAGCTAAAAGTAAAGCAGCTGGACTTAATCGCCCGCGCCCATGCCGCGCAAGCGATTAAAGATATCAATACGTCACTCATTTCTTTTAGTCCAGATCGTGCACTAAAAGGATTTGCAAGAATGGAAGAGCGCGTATTCGTCCTTGAAGCCGAAGTAAAGGCGAGCGGCTATGTATACGAATCAACCAAACCGCTTCACCTCGACCCTCTGCTTCAAGAGGAAGTCGAAAAAGAACTAGAGCAACTAAAAGCAGCCCAATAGCTTCCTAATCATCCCCCTTTTTATATAGATTCCCCCCTTGCGTGGAGCGAGGGGGATATTCATATATGTGAACTGCAATATGTATTTACTTACAAGTATTAGAAGTTTCTCTATATAAGTTCATCTTGAAAAATCGACATAAGTAAGGCGTTTATGTTAGACAAAAGAGCGGTTGAGACGTTTTATATATGTCGGCAAATCAATCTGGATTTATATAGATAAACCTAGAAAACTTCTAATGTTTAATCCAAAAACCATATATCAGTAAGGCATTCATAAGAACCATATATAGTATAAACTGAAAAATCATGATAGATGCTACTTCTTTAAATTTCTCAGCCAAGAAAAAAACAGCTAGGCCCCCTATAAGAAACTCAAGCATTGGAGCCCATACTATCAACCATTCCATATATTTTCCTCCACGTTCATCTTTGATGTCTAATATTTATTAATACACAACTTATTTTAATATACTTTAATCTGAAAAAATTACATAGTAATCTATAAAAATCGGATTGCTCCCTAATATTGGACACATCCTATCTTAATTTTATTTTTTTTGGCAAGAAAAGTAGCCGGAGGTTGGATGTCCCCCGGCTACTGCTTTCTCCCCCACTTTTCCGTTTTGTTAGTAATAATAGGTCAAGCGGTTGATTTCAAAAATCTCCGGCACTCTCGTAATCGGATATCCTTTCTTGATCCACTCGCTCGGCTGCTTCCAATCTTTCAGTAAGTGAGGTCTCTTCTTTTTTATCAAATCACGCAAAATCGCGATTTCTAAATCTTTTCCCTAATAACTTTTTGAGTTGTTCGTTTTCCTCCTTCAGCTTTTTTACCTCAGCCGAAGAGGAGGGGATTTCAGACAATTCCTCTAGTTGCCCTTCTTGATAAGCTTTCCCCCATCGCTGGACTAGATTCGAGCTAATCTCATACCGTCTAGCCACTAATGCTTTATGTCCAACTTCTAATACTTCTTTCACCACTTGCAATTTAAATTCCTTGGAATGTTTTCTCCAAAACCCCCTTCATTTGATCACTACGATCGTAAAAAACAACCTTATCGAGTGTCCAAATTCATTAGGGGGCTAATAAGATCGCATTAGAAATGTTGGTGTTTCAATTCTCATAGCTAAGATAAAAACGTACAGCTGAGAAGACAAGTGCACGTTTATTGAGTTGTTTCAATTCCTTGTAGTTAAGATAAAAACAATGACTAAAAAACTCCACAACTAATGCGAAAATCAAGTTTTAATTCCTTATAGTTAAGATAAAACTGTTTGCCAATTTAATTTTCCACTTTCTTATGCATGTTTAAAATAACACATAATCCAAGTAATAAATGCAACTAAAAGATACAGCTTTAACATTGGAGGACAAAAGAAAATATATAATACATCTAACACAAACAAAAACAAACTGTACTCACCGTTATTATTTTGATTTTTCAAAACAACTCACTACCAATTAATCACATATCTAAGAAAGATTACAACATATTTTTTATTTAGCAAGTAATTATTTTAGATTATTCAAAACTTTCCTCGATAATATCCGTTACCAACACCTTTAAATAAGTATTAATTAATACTTTACAAATTTGGCACATAATATTCGCCTAAATATTCACGCTTGACTTTTTCTAAAATATCTGGGTGAACTCTTCTTGCCTTTCTAAATAACTCATGTTCATCAATTTCTAAAAACTGAGCAATTCGAATTAAAATTTCATCATTTGCTTCATATTCTCCGTTGATAATACCACTAAACCAAGTGGTAGATACTCCAAGCACTTCTTTTGCCATGTAAGTACGAGAAAGTTTCCGACCTTTTTTAATTTTCCCTTCTCTGCGTAAATACGCCTCTCTTTCAACCATCTTCTTTTCAATATATTCACCTAGTTCTTTTCGAATTTGTTCTTCACTCATTTTATCTACCCCCTATTGATTGTAAATTAAATTTCATTATTTTGCTTAAATATCTTTTCTACTACTTCTGCTGATTTTCCACCCATCAGTATATCAATCATATCGTTATAGGCTTGCTTTTCAGCTTCATATTCACCAATAATTTTTACTAATAAATGTTTATCTCCATTTTTAATAACCATATATGATGAACTTGTAACATGCATTTTTCCTTCTCCTATAATACAGTATGCACTCAAATTGTGACACTGTTTCAATTCCTCATAGTTAAGATAAAAACCCCAAAAAATCGTTGATATTATAACTTTTTTCTATGCGATATGAAAAATTCCTTTTTTACCCTTCACTTTTTTTGTAAAGTACGAAAATCGTCTGTAACTGCGCGTTTTCTGGAATTCTCTTTTGTCGTCGATCTCCTGGAGTTACAACGCTATTGTAAGTCGACGATAAAAATTCATATAAATATTGCTACTCGAGAACAATGCCCCTCCTCAACGTTTATTAAGAGATCGTCCTCAAGAAATCTGGCTCTCATAATTCCTCTTCCTCAAGGACATTGCCCATTTTTGTTTGGAATTCATGGAATAGATGATCGGCTTCTGTTACGTCACTGCCAAGGCTTCTTAATTTATACGACTTTGAAAGTTGATAACAAAAAACGCCGGCTGCGTATCGCACACAGCCAGCGCTAAACATTAACGTTTATTAATTTCTTCTAACAGCAACTTGTTAACAAGCGGCGGGTTGGCTTGTCCTTTTGTCGCTTTCATAATTTGACCGACTAAGAAGCCAATCGCGCGGTCTTTTCCGTTTTTGAAGTCTTCGATAGATTGCGGGTTCGCATCGAGCACTTCGAGAACGATTTTGCGCAATGTCGCTTCATCAGAGATTTGGACAAGACCTTTTTCTTTGACGATTTGTTCTGGATCTCCGCCTTTTTCGACAAGCTCTTTAAACACTTTCTTCGCGATTTTTGAAGAAATCGTGCCGTTTTGAATTAGTTTAATCATACCAGCAAGGCTTTCTGGTGTTAACGCGATTTCATGAAGCTCTTTTTGTTCCGCATTTAAGTATCCGGATACTTCAACCATCAGCCAGTTGGAAGCAAGTTTCGGATCGGCACCGTTTGCTACTGTCGCCTCAAAGAAGTCTGCCATTTCTTTTGTTAATGTTAACACTTTTGCATCATACTCAGGCAGACCAAGTTCTTCAATGTAGCGTTTTTTACGTTGGTCTGGAAGCTCTGGAATCGTTGCGCGGACGCGCTCTTTCCACTCATCATCAATGTAAAGCGCAACAAGGTCTGGTTCTGGGAAGTAGCGATAGTCTTCCGAACCTTCTTTGACGCGCATTAAAATCGTTGTTTTTGTTGCTTCGTCAAAGCGGCGTGTTTCTTGTTGAATCACTCCGCCGGAAAGAAGAATTTTCTCTTGGCGCTTCGCTTCGTATTCCAAGCCCATACGCACGAAGTTGAATGAGTTTAAGTTTTTCAACTCTGTTTTTGTACCGAACTTGTCCGAACCGATTGGACGAAGCGAGATGTTTGCGTCGCAGCGAAGCGAACCTTCTTCCATCTTACAATCGGACACGCCGGTATATTGGATAATCGATTTTAACTTTTCAAGGTACGCATATGCTTCTTCCGGTGAGCGGATATCTGGCTCTGATACAATCTCGATTAATGGTGTACCTTGACGGTTAAAGTCAACTAGTGAATAACCGTCGCCTGTATGCATTAACTTACCGGCATCTTCTTCAAGGTGAATGCGCGTAATACCGATTTTTTTCTTTTTGCCGTTTACCTCAATTTCAATCCAGCCATTTTTGCCGATTGGTTGGTCATATTGCGAAATTTGGTACGCTTTCGGGTTGTCTGGATAGAAATAGTTTTTGCGGTCGAATTTTGTATGTGTCGCGATTTCACAGTTTAATGCCATTGCCGCTTTCATCGCAAATTCAACCGCTTGTTTGTTTAAAACAGGGAGAACCCCTGGATAACCTAAGTCAATCACGTTCGTTTGTGTGTTTGGGGGCGCTCCGAAGTCGGTTGGACTGCTTGAGAAAATTTTCGACTTTGTTTTCAGCTCGACGTGGACTTCAAGTCCGATGACCATTTCAAAGTTCATTCTTCTTACCCCCTTACAGTGCTGGTTTTTGTTTATGATAGTCAGTTGCTTGTTCAAACGCGTGAGCAACGCGGTAAATTGTGCTTTCGTCGAAGTGTTTACCGATGATTTGTAATCCCACTGGCAAGCCATTAACGAATCCGCACGGAACGGAAATTCCCGGAACGCCGGCAAGGTTGACTGGAATCGTTAAAATGTCGTTTGCATACATTGTTAATGGATCGCTTGTTTTCTCGCCGATTTTAAACGCAGGTGTCGGCGTTGTTGGTCCGATAATGACATCGTATTTTTCAAACACTTTTTCAAAGTCTTGTTTAATTAATGTCCGCACTTTTTGCGCTTTTTTGTAGTAAGCATCATAATAGCCAGAGCTTAACGCAAATGTACCAAGCATAATGCGGCGTTTTACTTCGTTACCGAAGCCTTCACTGCGTGTTTGTTTGTACATATCAATTAAGTTTTTCGCATTGTCAGTGCGATAGCCGTAACGAACACCGTCAAAGCGGGCAAGGTTCGCAGACGCTTCTGAAGACGCTAATAAATAATAAGTAGCTAATGCATATTTAGAGTGTGGAAGCGATACTTCTTCCCATGTTGCGCCAAGGCCTTCCAATACTTTTAAGGCATCTAATACAGATTGACGAACTTCTTCAGATACACCTTCACCTAAATATTCTTTTGGCACAGCAATTTTTAAGCCTTTAATGTCGCCTGTTAATGCGGATACATAATCAGGAACATCGACGTTCGCAGATGTAGAGTCCATTGGGTCAAGACCTGCGATCACTTGTAAAAGGTACGCGTTATCTTCTACTGTGCGCGTAATTGGTCCAATTTGGTCAAGTGAAGATGCGAAGGCAACAAGACCAAAGCGAGATACACGGCCATATGTAGGTTTTAACCCAACAACACCGCAGAATGCTGCTGGCTGACGGATAGAACCACCTGTGTCAGAACCTAACGCAAACGGTACTTCCCCTGCGGCAACCGCTGCTGCGGAACCACCGCTGGAACCGCCCGGTACACGCTCTAAATCCCAAGGGTTGCGTGTTAATTGGAAGCCAGAGTTCTCAGTCGATGAGCCCATCGCAAACTCGTCCATATTTAATTTACCAATCGTAATCGCATCCGCTTCATGCAGGCGCTGCATGACCGTCGCATCATAAATTGGGTCAAAGTTATAAAGAATTTTACTTGCGCATGTTGTGCGCAGCCCTTTTGTTACGATATTGTCTTTAATTCCAATCGGCATACCAAAAAGTAAGCCAAATTCTTTTTCTGTCGCAAGCTTTTCATCTAATTCTTTCGCTTTTGCGCGGGCGTTTTCTTCATCTAATGTTAAAAACGCTTGCACTTTATCTTCTACTTCAGAAATGCGTTTAAATGATTCATTGACTAAATCAGAAACAGAGATTTCTTTTTTATGTAGCATGCTATGTAGTTCAGAAATTTTATGGTCAAATAATGACATCGTCTTCCCTCCTTACTCTAAAATCGCTGGTACGCGGAATTGCCCGTCTTGATGGTCCGGTGCGTTTTTCAAGACTTCCTCACGCGGAATTCCCGGTGTTGGTACATCCTCGCGCATGACGTTTTTCATATCAAGCACGTGTGATGTTGGCGGAACGTTTTCTGTATCAAGCTCGTTTAATTGCTCGGCAAATGTAATAATCGCGTCTAATTGCTTCGTAAACATTTCAGCTTCTTCATCGGTAATCGCTAAACGCGCCAAGTGGGCCACGTGTTTTACTTGTTCAATAGAAATTCTTGACATACCCTTTCACCTCCGAGAGTTTCGACCTTTCACAATATAATGATGATACCAAACTTTCGCCCATTGAAGCAACATTTGCCGCTGATATTGTTGAAAGCCGGTGGATAATTAAATTCGTTATGCAACCCCTTCCAACAGGAAAATCATTCATTGATTATGCTAAACCTTCACAACTGTTCTAAAAAACTATTTTTTATTTTTACTTCTGACAAAATAATATGGGAAACGGTTCCGGCATAACTGATGACTTCGTTAATAAATTCTTCTAATTCATGTAACGCTGCTAGACGCAGTTTTACCATATAACAAGCCTTTCCCGCGATTCGATAACAAAAAACGGCACGCGAATCACGCTCTATAAACCTTTTAAACCGTTCATACTCCCCATTTTTAAGGGTGACCTCTACTAAGCATTCAATACCTAATCCTAATTTTTTATAGTTTATATTCACAGTATATCCTTCAATAATTCCTTCACTTTCTAACTTCCTCACCCGTTCTGCTACAGAAGGAGCTGAGAGATTTACCTTTTTCGCCAATTCTCTCATGGATAATCTTGAATCTTTCAGTAACTCTAGTAAAATACGGCGGTCAATCTCGTCTATTTTCATTTGAATCCTCCAAACAAAAATTATATGTCATTTGTAAAGATATTATCAGAAATCAATTTCATAAGAAATAGGATTAAGCGATTTTATCCAATAAAATGAAAATAGTTGATGAAAAGGAGGATTGAGCATGCCGCGTATTGCACTTTCAGAACGCGAAGGAACGAATTTTGAAAAAGCACTATCAAAAGTCCCAACATTAAAATCGCTTTATGACGAGCTTTATCACTTTTTATGGAACGACCATCTATTGTCCAAAGAAATCAAGGAAAAAATCCGATTGTATTTAGCTCATATCAACGGTTGTATGACTTGTATGAGCCTTTCATACATTGAGAATGAGGAGGTGAACACACAAATTGCTGAAGCCATTCGGAACAATAACTTCTCACATTTTTCACCACTTGAACAAAAGTTATTTTCATTCATTGAACAATATCGGATATCTCCGCGCTCCATTACAAAACAGGATGTCGAAGAATTAAGACATCATTTCACCGATGATCAACTCATCCACGTATTAGGTCTAATTAATGTATTTGACAGTTTTCATAAAATAATCGTTAGTTTAGATTTATACGACTTTTGCTCACGAGGCTAATGTTCATTCTAGCGAAAAACCCTCTCTTCCACGGAAGAGAGGGTTTTTCTGTATTAAAACATTTCTGAAGTTGTTTTTGCTTGCATGTGAAGGATTAAGTAGTCTGGGCCGCCTGCTTTAGAGTCTGTACCAGACATGTTGAAGCCGCCGAATGGTTGGTAACCAACGATCGCGCCTGTGCAGCCGCGGTTGAAGTAAAGGTTACCAACATGGAACTCTTCACGCGCTTTTTCAATGTTGAAACGGTTTCTAGAGATCACCGCGCCTGTTAAGCCATATTCTGTATTATTCGCGATTTCAAGCGCATGATCGAAGTCTTTTGCTTTCGTGAAAGCAACAACTGGACCGAAAATTTCTTCTTGCATGATGCGAGCTTTTGGATCAACATCAGCAAATACAGTCGGTTGAATGAAGAAGCCTTGTGAATCGTCTCCTTCGCCGCCAGTCATTAACTTGCCTTCTTGTTTACCGATTTCGATGTATTCCATGATTTTGTTGTAAGCAGATTGATCGATGACAGGCCCCATGAATGTGCTTTGTTCTGCTGGGTTGCCGACTGTTAATTGCTTTGTCAATTCAACAACGCGGTTTAATACTTGGTCATATACTTCTTCAAGCACAACTGCACGAGAGCATGCCGAACATTTTTGACCTGAGAAGCCGAATGCAGAGGCAACGATCGATTGCGCTGCTAATTCTAAATCTGCATCCTTGTCCACAACGATTGTATCTTTACCGCCCATTTCCGCGATGACGCGTTTTAACCAGATTTGACCTGGATGTACTTTCGCTGCGCGCTCGTAAATACGGATACCTACGTCACGAGAACCAGTGAAGCTGATAAAACGAGTACGTGGATGGTCAACTAGGTAGTCGCCTACTTCCGCACCGCTTCCTGGAATGTAGTTTAAGACGCCTGCTGGAAGACCTGCTTCTTCAAGCACTTCTACAAACTTGTAAGCAACAACCGGTGTCGCACTAGCAGGTTTTAAAAGAACAGTGTTACCTGTTACAAGAGCGGCAACTGTTGTACCTGCCATAATCGCAAGCGGGAAGTTCCAAGGCGAAATAACAACGCCAACGCCAAGCGGGATATAGAAGAAACGGTTAAATTCATTTGGACGGCTTTCAACAGGAATACCGTCTTTTAATTTTAACATTTGACGACCATAGTACTCTAAAAAGTCGATCGCTTCTGCTGTGTCAGCGTCCGCTTCTTTCCATGGTTTTCCTGCTTCTTTTACAAGCAACGCGGAAAACTCATGTTTGCGGCGGCGCAAGATGGCAGCTGCACGGAATAAAATATCCGCACGCATTTCTGGTTTTGTTTTGCTCCACCATTTAAATGCCTCATCTGCCACTTGCATTGCTTTTTCCGCAAGGTCTTTGTTTGCTTTAGACACGCGGCCGATTACTTCGTTTTTGTTTGCCGGGTTGATGGAAACGATTTTGTCTTCTGTAGAGATGCGCTCTCCACCGATAATTAAGTCATAGTCTTTTCCAAGGTATGATTCTACAAGTTTCAAAGCGTCTTCAAACGCTTTTTTATTCGCTTCGACCGTAAAATCTGTAAATGGTTCATGTTTGTAAGGTTGTACCATCTTTTGCGCCCCCTTTGTTGAATTACAAAAGCGTTTACAAACTACATTTATCATTCTAACTGATAATACACGCTTATTCAATTTTTTTAAAAATTCTCTATTGGTAAATATGAACAAAAGGCTCTTCCTCATTTGCTTTGCGGATAATTAAGCTTTCCGGACCGCCTACAGAAGAAATATAAACATTTACGTTAATATAGTCTGGAAAATGCTCCATCACAAGTCCTGTAACATATTGGGTAAAGCCAATCACTTCTGCTTTCCCGTAAAATTGCATCCGAATGTTAATCGTTAATTGCTGCAGTTGATCATCGCGGTAAAATGCTCTGCCGATTACACCCGTGTAGTTAGGGAAAAATTCGTCAATATCTGATTTAAAATTGTTAAATTTCATCATATCTTCGCGATGATTCTTCTCCGCTTCATCGGAAGGGAATAAGTAATATTGTTCATTCACTTCTTCCCAATCATCAATAGACGAACTACCTTGATCGACATGAGTGACCGCAAAGAAATGCCCTGGAATAATGGATGTTGCCGGTTGTTGTTTAAACAGGGCAATTGTAATAGGTACTTCTTTTAAGTCTTTTATTTTGCGCAAACGCGAAAGCACTTCTGCAGCGATTCGCTTTCCTTCCCGTTCAATGACTTTGTCCTCAATTTCAAATTCGCGCGGATAGCCTTCTTCTGTCTGATAATAGTGGACCGAATTCATTGCCAAGCCAATGACGACCCCGCCTAATTGTACTTTCTCATCATCATTTTTCACTAAGTAGTCATGCTCGATAATATGAGCTAAATAGATCGGGCTTTTTTTGTTTTTTTCTTCATTTGTCCCTTCATCGCTCATCATCGGATTTAAGCCGACGTTTTTCGACTCGTCCAAATTTTCCTCTTTCAATTGCTTTTTTGTCAGTTTTCGTTTCAACCAGCTTTCAATTATTTTTTTGTCTAAAGATTGCCCTTCTTGGAATACATAGTCTTTTGGAGAAAAGCGTTCTTGAGCAAGGCGCATTAAACCAGACTCAAATTCGTCAACATCCAAACGGGTATTTAAATTTTCAACAACAAGCCCTCTTGCCTCCCCTGGCTTAAACGGTAAAATCGTTCGATAGTAGGAATCGGAGATGTTGTATTTTGGAATAACCGCTTTCTGTTGCTTATTATCCGTCTCCTGAACAATTTCCTCTTCCTGTTCAAACTTTGGTGCACATGCGGAGAGAATGAGCATAACCACAGAGAGTAGAACAGCTATTTTTTTCATCTCATTCGCCCCCTATCGTTCAATTTCTTGAAGAAAGCGAGCTTCATCCCAAATTTCAATGTTTAGCTGCTGCGCTTTCGTTAATTTCGAACCTGCGTCCGCTCCAGCAATGACTAAATCGGTATTTTTGCTGACGCTTCCTGTCACTTTGCCGCCAAGCTGCTCAATTTTTTCTTTCGCTTCGTTTCGCGATAATTTCTCAAGCTTTCCCGTTAAAACAATCGTTTTTCCGGCAAAATAAGAATCCGTTTCCGCATGGTTCACCGCTTTCGGTCCTTTATATGTCATGTTTACGCCATATGAACGTAATTCATTGATTAAGTCGGTCACTTCCGGTTTAGCAAAATAGGTGACAATGGAATCGGCCATTTTTTCGCCAATCTCATGAATCGCCATTAATTCTTCTTTTGTTGCTTGCATTAGGCGATCCATCGTTTCAAACTCCTGGGCTAAAATTTTTGCGGCTTTCGCGCCGACATGACGAATACCTAAGCCAAACAGCAAGCGCTCCAATGAATTTTCTTTCGACGCTTCAATTGCATTTAATAAATTGGTTGCTGATTTTTCTCCCATTCGTTCAAGATTCATAAGCTGCTCTTTTGTTAATGTATAAAGATCGGCAACATCTTGAACAAGCCCTTCTTTAAATAATTGGGCAATCACTTTTTCACCAAGTCCTTCAATATTCATCGCATTGCGTGAGACAAAGTGAATTAAACCTTCACGAATTTGCGCCGGACATTTTGGATTAATGCAGCGCAATGCCACTTCCTCATCTAAACGAACAAGCGCACTTTGGCACTCTGGACAATGAGTCGGCATGGAAAACAGCACTTCTTCGCCCGTGCGGCGCTCCGGCAACACATTGACAACTTCCGGAATAATGTCGCCAGCTTTTTTCACAACAACGTAGTCGCCAATTCGAATGTCTTTTTCGAGAATGAAATCTTCATTATGAAGAGAGGCACGTTGTACGGTTGTTCCTGCTACACGAACAGGTTCTAAAATGGCCGTTGGCGTGACTACACCTGTACGACCAACGCTCAATTCAATATCAATCAGTTTTGTCACCACTTCTTCAGCTGGAAACTTGTACGCAATTGCCCAGCGCGGACTTTTTGCCGTTGCGCCAAGCTGTTCCTGCTGCTCAAAAGAATCCACTTTAATAACCATGCCATCAATTTCATAAGGCAATTGTGCACGTTTTTCATGCCATGACGTGACAAATTGAATGACTTCATCGATATTCGCGCATACGCGGCGTTCCGGATTCGTTTTAAACCCTAACTCATGCAAATAGTCCAGCGCTTCACTGTGCGAGTCAATACCAAGTTCCTCTGCATTGGCAAGGCCATACACAAACAAATCTAAATTGCGGGACGCGGCAACTTTCGGATCGAGCTGGCGCAACGAACCTGCCGCAGCATTGCGTGGGTTAGCAAATAGTTCTTCTCCGCGTTCACTGCGCTGTTGGTTTAAAATTTCAAACGACTTCTTCGGCATGAACGCCTCACCGCGCACTTCTACCGTCACGTTTTCTTTTAAACGAAGCGGCAGAGAGCGGATTGTTTTTAAGTTTTCGGTGATATCTTCACCGATTAAACCGTCACCGCGCGTCGCCCCTTGGACAAAATATCCGTCCTCATAGCGTAGGGAAACAGCTAACCCGTCAATTTTTAACTCGCAAACATATTTCACATCCCCGACTTCCTGGCGAACGCGGCGATCGAAGTCCCGTAAGTCTCCTTCGTTAAACGCGTTGGCAAGACTGAGCATCGGCGTGCGATGCTCCACTTTCGCAAAAGCATCCAAGGCTTTTCCGCCAACACGCTGTGACGGTGAATCCTTTGTTTTTAATTCGGGATATTCCGCTTCAAGCGCAATGAGTTCCTGCATTAAACGGTCATACTCCGCATCCGGCACCGATGGCTTATCTAACACATAATATTCGTAGTTATATTGGTTTAAAAGACGATGAAGCTCTTCTATACGCGCAATCGCAGCTTGTTTATCCATCGCTTCCATCCTTTCTTTTACACTTTTGTGATTGGCGCAAATTTCGCTAACAAACGTTTAATACCGATTGGACTTGGAAAGGCGATATCTAACTCTTTATCGTCTCCTTCGCCTCTTACGCTGACAACAGTACCGATTCCCCATTTTTTATGTTCCGCTTTATCGCCCACTCTCCAATCAATGACTTCGCCGCCTGTTGCTCTTGCAGCAGGGCGCACCATCGTTCTTGTCTGTTGTCGCGCAGTAAACGGAGAATTTTTCCGCATTGTTTCGTTAAGATTTTCAATCAGTTCATCTGGAATTTCGCTAATGAAACGGGAAACCGGATTAATGCTTGTTCGACCAAACAGTGTACGCATTTGCGCGCTTGTTAAAAACAGTTCTTCTTCCGCGCGCGTAATGCCAACATAAGCGAGGCGGCGTTCTTCTTCCATTTCCGCTTCATCATCCAGTGAACGACTGTGAGGGAAAATTCCTTCTTCCATCCCGATGATGAAAACAACCGGGAACTCCAACCCTTTTGCAGAATGCAGTGTCATGAGCACAACAGCATCGTTTTGATTATCTTCTTCGGCATCAAGCTGATCAATGTCAGCGACTAACGCCAAGTCCGTTAAGAAGGCAATAAGGGATTTATCGTCATTTGTATTCTCAAAATGTTTCGTGACGGATAAAAACTCGTCAATATTTTCTAAACGGCTTTGTGCTTCTAATGTTTTCTCTGCACGCAGCATATCGCGGTATCCAGACTTGTCCAATACTTCCTCGACAAGCTCAGTAACGGATAAATACTCTTGCATTTGTCCCCAATGTTCGATTTGCTGACGGAATTGAACAAGCGGCGCGACAACTCGTGAACTTAACCCGATTTGTTCAATTTCTCCAAGCGCCTCAAAAATGGATAATCCGTTTTCCGATGCATAGCTGATAATTTTATCAAGCGAGGAAGCGCCGACACCACGTTTTGGCACGTTAATAATGCGCACTAGGCTGATGTCATCATTCGGATTGGCAATTAAGCGGAGATACGCCAAAATGTCCTTAATCTCTTTTCGGTCATAGAATTTAATGCCGCCGACAATTTTATAGTTAATATTTGATTTTAACAACACTTCCTCCATTACGCGCGATTGTGCGTTTGTGCGGTACAGAATCGCAAAATCAGAATACTTTCGTTTGCCGCTGTCGACATATTCTTTAATTTTGCCAGCAACAAATTGCGCTTCATCTGATTCGCTCATTGCTTGATAGTAGACAATTTTGTTTCCTTCCGGATTTTCCGTCCATAATTTTTTCGGTTTACGGTTCAAATTGTTCTCAATCACTTCGTTTGCTGCCTGCAAAATCCGCTTGGTCGAACGGTAGTTTTGCTCAAGCAAAATAACAGTCGCGTTTGGATAATCTTTTTCAAACGATAAAATATTTTGGATATCCGCGCCGCGCCAACGGTAAATCGACTGGTCAGAATCTCCGACAACGCATAAATTTTTAAAACGCTCCGCCAATAGCTTTACTAACATGTATTGCGCGCGGTTCGTATCTTGGTACTCATCGACATGAATATATTGGAATTTGTATTGATAATATTCAAGCACTTCCGGAACACGTTTAAACAACTGGATCGTTGTCATAATTAAGTCGTCAAAATCAAGGGAATGATTTCTAAGCAAACGTTTTTGGTATTCCTCATACACTTCACTGACGATTTTTTCATAATAGCTGCCTGCTTGTTTTGCGTATTCTTCAGGCGAAAGCAGTTCGTTTTTCGCGCTGCTAATGGTTCCGAGAATCGTGCGCGGGTCAAATTTTTTAGGGTCAATATTTTTTTCTTTTAAAATCGTTTTTAATACGGAAAGCTGATCGGTTGTATCTAAAATCGAAAAGTTGCGGTTAATACCAATTCGATCAATATCGCGGCGTAAAATGCGCACACACATCGAGTGGAACGTTGAAATCCAAATCTCTTCCGCCGCTCCGCCGAGAAGATTTTGAATGCGCTCTTTCATTTCACGAGCCGCTTTATTGGTGAACGTAATCGCAAGAATATTCCAAGGAGCGACATGCTTTTCTGCCATTAAATAAGCAATGCGGTGTGTTAACACGCGCGTTTTGCCACTTCCCGCCCCCGCCATAATAAGTAGCGGTCCTTCTGTTGCTTTTACCGCTGCCTGCTGCTGTGGGTTGAGGCCGGATAATAATTTTTCCGCTAAAAAATTCATAAAAAATCACCACCAAAACAAACATATGTTCTATTTTATCGTACTTTTCCAATCAGAACAACTTATCCTTTTACCGCCTCTACCGTTTTTAGCGCCGCTTGCAAATCCGTGTAAACTAAGTTTCCAACAACGACGGTGTCGGCAAACTGTGCCATTTCCTTTGCTTGATGTTCATTTTCAATGCCGCCGCCATAAAATAATCTCGTCTGATTTAATACCGCCTTTACTTTTTGCACTAGTTGCGGATTGCCGTATTGACCGCTGTATTCCAGGTAAAAAATCGGCAGGCGGTACATATGCTCGGCCATTCGCGCATAAGCAACAACATCTTCATCATCAAGGTCCGTATCGGCCTCTGTCAATTTCGCTGCCTTGCAATCTTGGTTTAAAATGCAGTAACCTTCCATAAATATCTCGTTCCAATTCATTAATTCGCCAAACTCTTTCACTGCTTCATGATGCAAATCAATAATCCATTTTTTGTTGCGACTGTTTAATACTGTCGGAATAAAATAAAAATCAAACCCCGGTGTCACTGATTCAATATTTGATACTTCTAACACACACGGAACAGAGAAACGACGAATTCTCGCCATTAAATCAAGGACGTTCTCTAATGTGACTCCATCCGTTCCTCCCACGATTACCGCATCCGTTCCTGACTCGCAGACAAACTCTAGCTGCTCATCTGTTATTTCTTTGTTTGGGTCCAACTTGAACACATGGCGCCATTCACGAATGTCATACATCCATTAAACCTCCATTCTATTATCCATTTTTTCATTATAACAAATCCTCTTTCATTTCCGCTAAAAAAGAAAAGGAGCTATCTCTGATGAGAGATAGAACTCCTTTGCTCTTGTTATTCTTTTGTTTGCTTTTCCTCGTCTTCCTTAATGCGATCAAGCGCCATCGCATAAGCGTCGTTTCCATAGTTTAAGCAACGCTTCACTCGAGAAATCGTCGCTGTGCTTGCCCCCGTTTCTGTTTCAATTTTATGATAGGTGTAGCCTTCGCGCAGCATTCTTGCTACTTCTAAGCGTTGGGCAAGCGATTGAATTTCATTGACTGTGCATAAATCATCAAAAAAGCGATAGCACTCTTCTAAATCGCGAAGAGAAAGGATCGCTTTAAAAAGCTGGTCTAGCTCTCTGCCTCGTAATTTTTCGATTTGCATTTTCTTCTCACATCCTTTACCTCTAAAAATTATTGATAATGGACAACAGATAATTTCGGAACGATATTAATCCATGTTTTTCCAGAGACAAACCCAATCGGTATTCCATTTTCATAAGGCAAAATTCTGCCGTCGACGTTTTTCCATTCGACTTCCCGCACGATTCCTTTTTGAAATAAATACCCTTTCCCGCCGGACGTTAAGTCAATATCACGGCGTCCGGCTTCATCTACAACCGTATGTTTCATCTCAACGATAAACACATTGTCTATTAACACAGGCTGCTCTGTATCATAATCAATGGTCTGTTTCCCGCCACTGTAGCGAATATACTTGTGTTGAGCCGCGTCATATTTGTACTTCACTTGGGCATAAGACCGTCTGGAATAAGAAAGGTTTACTTCCTGTGCTGCCGCACCTTGCAGTTCAGAAGTAAGAAATGGTAAAGGCTCGGTTTCAGCTTCGAGTGAAAATCCTTGCTGCTTTGCGCCTTTTTCAATGTTAGTAAACGTAATATATGAATTATGCGGCGCTTTGCGAAAGGAAGCGCGTTGAAATAACGTTCCATCGTAAAAAAGCCCGTTTAAATAATCTACTTTACCCGATTGAAGCATTTCTTTCGCTTCTAAGCTCCATCCATGACAAATATATAACGCATCATACCCTTTGCTCAACTCGATATAATAATCGCGCGCACTGCGAATAGGTCCTACCTTCTCCGGCTTTTCACTCTGATACAAAGCTAAAAAGCGAGTAACATCCCCTTCAGCCAGAACTTCATACACAATATCCGCTTTATGCAGCCCGGATTGCGGCCTCGCTTTTGGATGATTGTTAATCATTACAGCGATAACGCGATGATTTGGTTTTTGCTCTGTTTTGATTCCTGTTAACGGAAATACGAACTGTTTACGTACAGGCGCTTCTTCTTGTTCGACCTTTGTTTGTTGCTCGACTGTCTCTTCATTTGCCGTCCGTTCCTTTTCCGCTTTGGTACAGCCACTCCCCATCAGCAGGAGTGCGCTACATACAACAATAAACCATTTCTTCAAAATTGTCACAACCCTTTTCTCGCTACTTTTATATTTTAACGCATTATTGATGGAAAGAGTATCATTTTGTGCATGACATCATAAATTCCTAGCGGTGTAATGCGGATATATGGCAAATGGGTCGATAATAGAAACAATAAAGAATAAATCGGATCGACAAACTGATAGCCCCGTTCTCTTAAAAGTGTCGTTAATCTTTTTTCTTCTTCGATGAGAACTTCGATTTTCTTTGTTGACATCATTCCGTTCAATGAAAGTGGAATTTCATGAATAACTTCACCATTTTCTACAAGAACAATACCACCGCCAATTTCTTTCACCCGCTGAAACGCCTTATACATATCTGCTTTTCGTTTTCCGATTAAAATAATATCTCCTGTACTCGAATACGAACTGACTAATCCATGAACACCTGTTGCAAAGCCTTTTAATATCGTATTCACTCTCCATTTTCCGTTCCGATCCACTAACATTAAAAAGCTTTCATCGTTGTCAAATGACAACTCATCTCTCGACGTATCAATCGTAATGGAATAAGGTTTCATAATCACAGCATTTTCCATGTACATTCCTAATGGCATGGAAAATTGCAAATCATCCATCGACAATTCCCAAGATAAGTCAAGCGGGCGAAAATCATGCGCTTCCCAATCAAATGAGCCGAATTCGTTCGTCGGAATACCGTCGCGCTTTACCCATCGTCCTTTTGCCAATACAGAAACCGGTGTCGGATTGTCTTTTTCTTTTAAGAAATTAATGTTTGCCACTCGTCCCGTTGCAATGCTTCCGTGCAGATGGTCGATTCGATAATAACAGGCCACATTGATGGTCGCCATATTGTATGCATCAATTAAAGGAACATCCTTCTCAATGGCGATGCGAATCATTTCATCAATGATCCCTGCTTCATAAAAGGCAGGCGTTGAACCATCTGTTGTAAAAATACAACGATCATATCGCTCAATTCCCAACTGTTTCATTTCATCAAGCAACTTTGGCAAATCAGGGCGAATCGATGAATAACGCAAAGAGACCGTATATCCGTGCAAAAGACGCTTATAGACGTCTTCTCCTGTCATCGATTCATGATCGCAATCAGCACCTAAAAGCATCATTTTTGCAAGCGTTTTCTCAGAAGCACCAGGAAAATGGCCTTCAATTTGCTTTTTCAGCCGTTTAGCTTCTTGAATCCAATGAAGCATTAAATCATCGCCATCAAGCAATTTCGGCCATCCGGTCAATTCTCCGCCTTGCAGTACTACATCTTGCTCGAGCCATTCTTGGATATTAGCGTTAGAAAAAATTTCTTCCTCATTTTCAAGCTCTGTTTGCGAATCAAAGCGGCACCACCAAAACATCGTTGCTGGTATGTCATTTATTGCTCGCAAAAAAGAAAACGCTTTCTTTTTTGGTAATTGTAAAACAAGCGACAAATTGTCATTAATGAGTGTTGTCGTTCCGGATTGTGATGCATATTCAGCAAACGAATGGGGATTATATAACTGAAATGGATGAACATGTGGCTCAATATAGCCCGGTACGAGAAAATAGCCGCTGCAATCAATAATTTCACACCCTTCAACGAAATCGGGCATCTTCTCGCCAACATAAATAATGCGATCTTCGTATATCCAAATATTAGCCTTCATCCATTGACGCAAATATGGATTTAAATAAGTAGCGTTTATTAACAACTTCGTTGGCGATTTTTTGCCATCGATAATAGAAAGATGCTCACGTAATTGATTTGTTTTCCAACGATAACGCTGTTCTAACATATGGGGTCCCCCGTTCTTTGTTTTTCCTAAATCATTCCATCATATAACATTTTAACGCATTAAAATTTTTTATACAAATCAAAATTATATTAAAATTATACGAGGTGGAAAAAATGAAACCAAATATCGGCATCGTCAACGCCCTTATTCGTATTACTTTCGGAGCAACCATACTTGCATGGACAACAGCAAAAATGGTCAAACGTCCTTGGCGCGATTCCTATATTTTTATTGCTATGTTGGGGGCAATGAAAGTGGCGGAAGGAGTTACCCGTTTTTGCCCGCTTACGGCTTTATTTGAAAAATATCAAGAACAGACAACGGAAAAAGAAATAGAAACAACAGTAATCAATCCTACGTAACAATAAATGAGGCTGACTCAACAAAAGTACGCGAGTCAGCCCTTCATAAAGGAGAGAAGAAAAGATGTTTTTTGAATATATGACAGATATGTTATATGTGTTAGCCTCACTCATTGGCGGCATTATCGCTCTTATTTATGTGTACGTTAGAAAGAAGCGCGCAAAATAGCTTTATTGCCAATATCTTTGCGATAAAATAAGCGATCACATTTTATTTTCTTCATTTCTTCATATACGTTTTGTTGTGCTTGTTGCAATGTGTCTCCTTTGGCTGCAATCAACAATACGCGCCCACCGTTTGTATACAGCTTTCCATGTTCTTCTTTCGTTCCCGCATGGAAAACGAGCACATGTTGCTGCAAATCATGAATCCCTTCAATGACATAACCGCTTTTATAAGAGTCAGGATACCCTTCTGACGCAAGCACTACCCCAACAGCTGCTTCGTCTGACCATTGTAATTCAATCTCGTTTTGCTCAAGCAAGTCAACGATTAATTGAATAAAGTCATTCTCAAGGCGCGGCAGGACAACTTGCGCTTCAGGATCGCCAAACCGGGCATTAAATTCAATCACTTTTGGACCTTGTGCCGTTGCAATTAACCCTGCATAGAGAATTCCTGTGAACGGACGGTTTTCCGCCATAAGAGCCTTTACGGTTGGATGAATAATTTGTTCAATGGCTTGCTGCACGATCTGTTCTGAAATTTGCGGAACCGGCGAATACGCTCCCATGCCGCCTGTATTTGGACCTTCGTCATTATCAAACGCTCGTTTATGGTCTTGGGCAATCGCCATCGGATAGGCTTTTTCGCCATTGACAAAAGCCATTAACGAGAACTCTTCCCCCTCTAAAAATTCTTCAATCACCACTTGCTGGCTTGCCTCGCCAAATTTTCCTTCGACCATCATTTCGCGCAAAGCATTGAGCGCTTCTTGCAGCGTCATCGCTACGGTTACGCCTTTTCCTGCGGCTAATCCGTCTGCTTTAATCACAATCGGTGCCCCTTTTTGTTCAACATATGCTTTTGCCGCTTCATAGGAAGTAAATGACTCATATTCTGCTGTCGGCACACGATATTTTTTCATTAAGTTTTTCGCAAACGCTTTGCTTCCTTCAATGAATGCGGCCTCTTTGCTTGGACCGAAAATGCGAAGCCCTTCTTCTTGGAAGCGATTGACGATTCCGTTTAGAAGCGGCGCTTCAGGACCAACAATCGTTAAATCAATTCCTTCGTTTTTCGCAAAAGCAACAAGCGCCTCTATATCGTTTTCGTCAATGTGGACAAGCTCAGCAATCTCGCCGATTCCCGGATTTCCAGGTGCTGCATACAATTTCGTCACAAGCGGGCTTTGCGCTGCTTTCCATGCAATCGCATGCTCCCGTCCGCCGCGGCCAATAACGAGTACTTTCATTTCATTCACCTCGTTTTAATGTTTAAAATGGCGCACCCCTGTAAAGACCATGGCAATCCCGTACTCATCTGCCTTTTTAATCGAATCGGCATCGCGAATCGAGCCGCCCGGCTGGATAATCGCCGTTACACCTGCTTTTGCTGCTGCTTCCACTGTATCGTCCATCGGGAAAAACGCATCCGATGCCAAAGCAGCTCCTTTCGCCTTTTCACCTGCTTGTTCAATCGCGATTTTCGCGGCACCAACACGATTCATTTGTCCAGCGCCGACACCGACCGTCATATGGTCTTTTGCCAGAACAATCGCATTTGATTTCACATGCTTCACAACTTTCCAAGCCAGTTTTAAATCTTCCCACTCTTGCGCTGTTGGCTCACGTTTTGTCGGAATCGTGATATTCGCATCGTCCAATGTATACACATCTTCATCTTGAACTAATAAACCGCATTGGACGGAAACAATAAATGTTTCTTTCTTTTTCTCTGCTGTAAAATCGACGGTTAACAAGCGGATATTTTTCTTCTGCGTTAAAATTTCAAGCGCTTCGGCACTAAACGATGGCGCAATGACGATTTCCAAAAAGATTTCATGCATTTTTAACGCCGTATCGCGATCCACTTCTCGATTGAGCGCAACAATACCACCAAAAATGGAAGTTGGGTCAGCTTCGTAAGCTCTTGTAAAAGCTGCATAAATATTCTCGCCAACTCCAACGCCGCACGGGTTCATATGTTTTACTGCAACGGCAGCCGGCTCGGTAAATTCTTTCACGATTTGTAAAGCCGCATTGGCATCATTAATGTTGTTATAGGATAACTCTTTTCCATGAAGCTGTTTGGCCGCAGCAATCGAAAAAGACGACCCTAATGGCTTTTGATAAAACGCTGCGCTCTGATGCGGATTTTCTCCGTAGCGTAAATCTTGTTTTTTCTCAAACGTGATCGTCAACGATTCTGGATATTGTTCGCCTGTGAGATTCGTTAAATATTCAGCAATCATCGCATCGTAAGCCGCTGTATGGCGGAATACTTTGGCTGCCAATCGTAAGTTGGTTGCTTTAGAAACGGCACCGTTTTCTTTTAACTCTTGTAAAACCGTTTCATAATCCGCTGGATCGACAACAACAGTGACGTATTGATGATTTTTTGCCGCCGCTCGGAGCATAGTCGGACCGCCAATATCAATGTTTTCAATCGCCTCAGCAAATGTCACATCACTTTTGGCAATCGTTTGTTGGAACGGATATAAGTTAATAACAACTAAATCAATCGGTGTAATTTGATGTTGTTCCAACTGCTTACGATGATTTTCATCTTCGCGAATGGCGAGCAAGCCACCATGAATCATCGGGTGAAGTGTTTTAACACGTCCATCTAAAATTTCCGGGAACCCTGTTACCTCTGAAACGCTAATTACTGGTATTCCGTGTGCTTCTAAAGCTTTTTTTGTTCCGCCCGTCGAAATAATTTCAACACCTAACTCCGCTAATTGTTTGGCAAAAGAAACGATTCCCTCTTTATTGGAAACGCTAAGTAAGGCACGCATGTTTCTACTCCTTTCTAGAGATGCTCAAGCAATTTTTTTAATACTTCCGGATAGAGCTCATGTTCAATAGCATGAATTCTTGTTTCGACGCTTTCGAGCGCTTCTCCTTCATAAATGTCTATTGCCCGCTGTGCGATAATCGGTCCTGTATCCATTCCTTCATCAACATAGTGAACCGTTACTCCCGTTACCTTAACACCAGCGCGATACGCTTGGCCGATGGCATCCTTTCCTGGAAACGCAGGCAGCAGTGAAGGATGAATATTCACCATTTTCCCTTCATACGCACGAAGCAGCGTCGGACCAATTAAACGCATATAACCAGCTAACACAATGAACTGAATCTGTTTTTCTTTTAATTGTTGTAAAATTTCTTGCTCGAAATCGGCTTTTGATGGATAATCTTTCGGGCGAAAAACAAACGAAGGAATTTGTTCTTTCTTAGCTCGTTCGACCACTTTTGCTTCGGGGCGATCGCAAACTAATAATGCGACCTCTGCCTGCAAATCGCCTTTTTTGACTGCATCCACAATCGCTTGAAAATTCGTTCCGCTTCCCGAGGCGAAAATGGCGATCCGCTTCATTCCATGTTCCCCCCGGCCAATAAAACTCCTTCGCCTTTTTTTATGCGTCCAATTAAATATGCCTTTTCGCCAAGTTGTTCCAGCCGCTTAATGACCGGTTGAATCAGCTCGCTATCGACAGCGAGCACAAAGCCGATTCCCATATTAAAAATGTTAAACATTTCTTTACGATAAAGTTTCCCTTTTTCTTGAAGTAAATCAAATATAGGTGGAACTGGCCATGAACCGTAGTCGATTTCCGCACATAACCCTTCTGGAAGCATGCGAGGGATATTTTCGATAAAACCTCCGCCCGTAATATGCGCCATTCCTTTGATTTCAAACTGTTTCATGACTTCTAAAATTGGTTTTACGTAAATGCGAGTCGGCCGCAGCAATTCTTCTCCAAGAGAACCCGTTAAATGTGCGTACGTTTCGTGAAGATTTAATTTTGCCTCTTCCAGCAAGATTTTACGAACAAGCGAGTAACCGTTGCTGTGAATGCCGTTGGAGGCTAACCCAATCAGCGCATCGCCTTCTTGAATAGTTTCCCCAGTCACAAGTTTAGACTTTTCTACAATCCCAACAGCAAATCCTGCGACATCGTATTCATTTTCTCCGTACATCCCTGGCATCTCGGCTGTTTCTCCGCCGATGAGCGAACAGCCAGCCTGGATGCATCCGTCTGCCATACCTTTGACAATTTGTTCGATTTTCTCAGGGACCGCTTTGCCACAGGCAATATAATCAAGGAAAAACAATGGCTCTGCCCCTTGTACAACAATGTCATTCACACACATGGCGACGCAGTCAATACCAATCGTATCATGTTTCTCCATCATAAAAGCGAGCAGCAATTTCGTACCGACCCCATCTGTTCCGGAAATCAGCACGGGTTCTTTATATCCAAGCTGTGACAAATCGAACATTCCGCCAAAGCCGCCAAGCCCGCCAAGAACTCCAGAGCGAACTGTTTTTTGTACATGTTTTTTCATCAAAGAAACCGCTCTATATCCAGACTCAATATCAACGCCCGCTTTCTTGTATGCATCCGCCACCTCAAGTTCCTCCTTTTACTGTTTTGCCGTTAGTTGCGATAACTCTTGAAATGTATTTAATGAATATTTTCCGGTAAAACAAGACATACATTGTCCGTGCCACGGCGAGTCATTCGGACGCCCAATCGCTTCAACTAATCCTTCTGGACTTAAAAATGCGAGCGAATCTGCCCCAATGAGTTGGCGAATTTCTTCGACAGAATGTGAAGCAGCAATTAATTCCTCTCGTGTTGACATGTCAATTCCGTAAAAACAAGGATGCGTAATCGGCGGCGAACTAATGCGAACATGAACTTCTGTTGCCCCTGCTTCCCGAAGCATCTTCACAATTCGTTTGCTCGTTGTTCCGCGAACAATCGAATCATCGACCATAACGACCCGCTTGCCTGCGACCACGCCTCTCACAGGGGAAAGCTTCATCTTAACTCCCTGCTCTCTAAGCGATTGGGACGGCTGAATAAATGTACGTCCGACATAACGGTTTTTAATTAAGCCAAGCTCATACGGAATACCAGTTGCCTCGGCATAGCCAATGGCGACAGAAATACTTGAATCCGGCACACCCGTCACAACATCAGCTTCAACAGGGGCTTCAAGCGCAAGTCGTTTGCCAAGACTTTTGCGTGCCGTATGAATGTTAATTCCATCGACATTGCTGTCAGGGCGGGCAAAGTAAATATATTCCATACTACAAATCGACCGCGGTCTTTTCTCCGCAAAACGTTCCGAATGAATCCCTTCTACATTAATGACAATGAGTTCGCCCGGTTCCACTTCACGTTCATATGTCGCACCAACGACATCGAAGGCGCACGTTTCTGATGCAACAACGTAAGCGTTGCCGAGCCGGCCGATGGATAATGGTCTAAATCCATTCGGGTCAAGCGCAATATATAACTCCGTTTCCGTCAATAACAAAAATGCAAATGCTCCTTCTAAATAGTTGAGCGCGATTTTTATTTGCTCTTTTAACGTTGAGGACATGCTGCGACGAATTAAATGAGCAAACACTTCTGTATCGGAAGTCGTTTGAAAAATGCTGCCTTGCTGTTCAAGGCGAATCTTTAACTCTGTAGCATTGACCAAATTCCCATTATGCGCCAAAGCAAGGCTGCCGCTTTGCGAGCGGAACAAGAGGGGCTGAACATTTTCATAGCCCCCGCCGCCGGCTGTTGAATAACGGACATGACCGATTGCTGCCATTCCATTTAAATTTTGCAGTTCGCCGTTACTAAACACTTCCGTCACTAGCCCAAGACCTTTATGGCCCTTTAGTGATTCACCATCTGTGACAACGATTCCCGCTCCTTCTTGTCCGCGATGCTGCAAACTATGCAAACCATAATAGGTTATTTGTGCTGCTTCAGCATGTCCCCAAATCCCAAAGATCCCGCATTCTTCGTTTAAGCCTTTGATTTCAGCAAGCATGGAATAGCTCCTTTCCAAACTCTTCTCATTTGTTCTACTGGGAGGCGTACGACTTCCTCTCCTTGTTCGTTTTCAATATGAAGCAAGGAATCAGCTGTGACTTCACCAATAAGTTTTGCTTCTACTAATCTTTCAAATTCAGCTTGATGTTCTTTTTTCACAGAAACAATGAAACGGGATTGTGTTTCGCTGAACAACTCCGTCACTGCTTCACCGTTAATCGTTACTTTTGCGCCCAATCCATTTGCATTCATCACACATTCAGCTAATGATACTGCAAAACCGCCTTCTGCAATATCATGGGCGGAAGCAACGACACCTGCTTGAATCGCTGCAAGCAATTCTTTTTGGCGTTTTGCCTCAATCTCTAAATCTAAATTTGGTGCTTTTCCGAAAATGTTCCCGTTCAATAATTTTTGCAATTCGCTGCCGCCAAACTCCGGTTTCGCCTCACCGATGACATAAATGAGATCGCCAGCTTGTTTAAATTCTTGGGTTGTAATATCATTTAAATCTTCCACTAAGCCAACCATACCGACAACAGGAGTCGGATACACGGCAACACCGTTCGTTTCGTTATAAAGCGACACGTTACCACTGATAACTGGCGTTTCTAACGCGCGGCACGCCGCACTCATACCGTCGACCGCTTTTTCTAACTGCCAGAAAATTTCCGGTTTTTCTGGGTTACCAAAATTTAAGCAGTCTGTAATCGCCAATGGTTTAGCTCCTGAACAAACAACATTTCTTGCCGCTTCAGCAACCGCGATTTTTCCGCCTGTTTCCGGATCTAAGTAAATGTAGCGAGAGTTGCAGTCCGTTGTCATCGCCAGCGCTTTATTCGTGCCGCGAACGCGAACAACCGCTGCATCAGAGCCAGGAGCAACGACCGTATTGGTGCGTACCATATAATCGTATTGATCATATACCCACTCTTTGCTTGCGATTGTTGGCTGTGCTAATAAAGAAAGCAATGTTTCTTCATAGTTGTCCACCTGCGGAATATAAGGAGCCATTTCTTGAAACTCGCGATAGTACACCGGCTCTTTTGATGGTTTATGATAAACAGGCGCATCCTTTGCCAAAGCATCGACTGGAATTTCTGCCGCTACCTCGCCGCGGAAATAAAGTCGGAGCATTTTATCATCTGTTACTTTACCGATTGCCTTTGCTTCAAGTCCGTATTTTGCAAATAAATCGTAAATCTCCTGTTCTCGCCCTTTTTTCACAACGAGAAGCATGCGTTCCTGTGATTCGGACAGCATCATTTCATATGGCGTCATTCCGGCCTCGCGCTGTGGCACTAAATCAAGATTCATTTCAATGCCGAAACCAGCCTTACTCGCCATTTCTGCTGAGGAACTTGTTAAACCAGCCGCCCCCATATCTTGAATACCAACGAGTGCATCGGATTTGACTACTTCTAAACAGGCTTCAAGCAGCAGTTTTTCCATAAATGGGTCGCCGACTTGCACGGCTGGGCGTTTTTCTTCAGATTGTTCTGTCAATTCTTCCGAGGCAAACGTTGCGCCGTGTATGCCATCACGACCTGTTTTCGCACCGACATACATCACCGTATTGCCAACTCCTGACGCTACGCCTCGCTGAATATCCTCGTGGCGAATAATACCGACACACATAGCGTTGACTAATGGATTTCCTTCATAAGCAGGATCAAACTGCACTTCGCCGCCAACGGTTGGAATACCGACACAGTTCCCGTATCCAGCAATGCCGGCAACGACATTTTCAAATAAATATTTCACCCGCGGTGAAGTTAACTCTCCAAAACGAAGCGAATTTAAAAGTGCAATTGGACGCGCTCCCATTGAGAATACATCGCGAATAATGCCGCCAACGCCTGTTGCCGCGCCTTGATATGGTTCAATCGCCGATGGATGGTTATGGCTTTCAATTTTAAATACAACTGCTAAGCCATCGCCGATATCTACAATACCCGCTCCTTCTCCCGGACCTTGAAGCACTTTTTCTCCTTCGGTTGGGAACTTTTTTAATACCGGCTTTGAGTTTTTATAGCTGCAATGCTCAGACCACATCACTGAGAAAATTCCTGTCTCCGTGTAGTTTGGCAAACGGCCGAGAATTTTCTCAATCATCGCAAATTCTTCATCTGTTAATCCCATGTCACGGTAAATTTTTTCCTCTTTAATCATCGTTGGACTTGGCTCAAGCATTAACGACATGTGCTTCCCTCCAATATTTCACGATTGATTGGAACAGTTTTAACCCGTCAGCGCTGCCAAGCAGTTCATCAACTGCACGCTCCGGATGCGGCATCATGCCAAGGACGTTTCCTTTTTCATTGATAATTCCGGCAATGTCCCCTAAGCTGCCGTTTGGGTTTTCGTTATGATAGCGGAAAACAATTTGCCGATTGGCAATCAACTTGTTCAATGTTTCCTCATCACAATAATAGTTGCCTTCTCCATGGGCAATCGGAATCGTGATAATTTCTCCCTTTTCATAAGCGGATGTAAACATTGTTTCGTGATTTTCTACCCGCAGCTCTACAGGGCGGCAAATAAACTTTAAGCTGTTATTGCGGCGCATCGCTCCTGGCAACAGCCCTGCTTCAAGCAAAATTTGAAATCCGTTACAAACCCCTAAAATCGGTTTCTCTTCTTCAGCCGCTTTCATAATCGTTTTCATGACGTTTGAAAAGCGGGCAATCGCTCCAGAGCGGAGATAATCGCCGTAGGAAAAGCCGCCGGGAAGAAGAATTCCGTCAAACTCGTCCAAATTGTCGGCATCATGCCAAACGTATTCCACTTCTTCACCTAATTCATCTTTAATCGCATGGTACATATCGACATCACAGTTCGAACCAGGGAAAACAATAACAGCGAATTTCACTGCACAACTACCTCCTCAATTTCATAACGGTAGTCTTCAATCACCGTATTTGCTAGCAGCTTTTCGCACATTTCGCACACAAGCTCATCGATATTTCTCTCACTTTTCTCAATGATAAGTTCCATAAACTTTCCGATACGAACATCTTGTACCTCATGATAAGACAAACTGTGAAGTGCTCCTTTCACCGCTGTTCCTTGCGGGTCTAATACACTTTCTCTTAATGTGACATATACTTTTACTTTGTACATTCTGATCTGCCTCCTAGTCTTTGTAAAATGATTTCATACGCATCTGTTAAGCTTCCTAAATCTCGGCGAAAAACATCTTTGTCCAATTTCTCGTTTGTATCCATATCCCATAAACGACAAGTGTCTGGGGATATTTCATCTGCCAATAAAATTTTTCCTTCTGAGTCCAAACCAAACTCGAGCTTAAAATCAATTAATCTGATATGACATGCCTGGAAATGTTGGGTGAGGATCTCATTGACTTTTAAAGCGGCCTTCTTCAAAACAGAAATTTGTTCGAAAGTGGCCAGCTTTAAAATGGCAATGTGGTCTTCCAACAAAAGAGGGTCGCCAAGGCAGTCGTTTTTGTAATAAAATTCAATGAGCGGTTTTTCTAAGCGTGTTCCTTCAGCAAGGCCAAGCCGCTTCGCAAGACTGCCAGCGACATAGTTGCGGACAACAACTTCAAGAGGAATAATCGTTACTTTTTTAACAAGCTGTTCAGTAGCGGATCGTTTTTCGATAAAATGATTGTCAATTCCAGCACTATGGAGCTTGGAAAATAGTAAGCTTGTAATTTCGTTATTTAAACGTCCTTTTCCTAAAATGGTTGCTTTCTTTTCGCCATTAAAAGCAGTCGCACTGTCTTTATATTCAATCCAAAGTACATTTTCTTTGTCAGTCACATATACTTTTTTCGCTTTACCTTCGTAGAGCAATTCAAGTTTTTTGACCATGTTGCCGCCCCCTAATACAGAATATTGGGAATTTTTATGTTATTACATAGGTAAAGGAGCCCCCTTTACCTATGTAATCGTTACAATCCTAAACGCTCGAAAATCGTATCAACATGCTTCAAGTGGTAGTTGTAATCGAAACAATCATCAATTTGTTCTTTTGTTAATCGGCTTGTAATCGTTTCGTCCGCTTCAATCAACGAACGGAACGGAACTTGTTTTTCCCACGCTTCCATCGCTTTTGGCTGTACTAAATCGTACGCTTCTTCACGCGTCATACCTGTATCAATCAGTGCAAGCAATACGCGCTGTGAATAAATGAGTCCTAACGTGCGATCCATATTTCGCTTCATATTTTCAGGGAACACCGTTAAATTTTTGACGATGTTCGTAAAGCGATTGAGCATATAGTTCAATGCAATCGTTGCATCCGGTAAAATAATACGTTCCGCCGATGAATGAGAAATGTCACGTTCATGCCAAAGCGGTACATTCTCATATGCCGTTAACATGTAACCGCGAATGACACGCGCCATTCCCGTCATGTTTTCTGAACCGATTGGATTACGCTTATGCGGCATCGCAGAAGAGCCTTTTTGCCCTTTCGCGAAAAACTCTTCGACTTCACGCGTTTCACTCTTTTGCAAACCGCGAATTTCTACGGCAAATTTTTCAATCGACGTAGCAATTAGAGCCAAAGTCGCCATGTAATGCGCGTGTCGATCGCGCTGTAATGTTTGTGTCGAAATCGGTGCCGGCTCTAAGCCAAGTTTCTCGCATACATATTTCTCGACGAATGGATCAATGTTGGCATACGTACCAACCGCTCCGGAAATTTTTCCGACGCGTACCGTTTCCGCTGCCTGCTTAAATCTCTCTAAATTCCGTTGCATCTCCGCATACCAAAGCGCCATTTTTAGCCCGAATGTAGTCGGCTCAGCATGAACGCCATGCGTGCGTCCCATCATAACTGTATACTTATGCTCTTGCGCTTTTTCTTTCAATACTTGGATAAAATTTTCAAGGTCGCGAAGTAAAATTTCGTTTGCCTGCTTTAACAAATAAGACAATGCTGTGTCAACAACGTCTGTAGACGTTAAGCCGTAGTGTACCCATTTCCGTTCTTCGCCTAATGTTTCGGAAACAGCACGCGTAAATGCAACAACGTCATGGCGCGTTTCTTCTTCGATTTCTTTAATGCGCTGAATGTCAAATGACGCATTTTTGCGGATAAGCTCTACATCTTCTTTTGGAATAACTCCAAGTTCTGCCCATGCCTCACACGCTAAAATTTCCACTTCCAACCAAGCTTTAAAGCGGTTTTCTTCCGTCCAAATCGCACCCATTTCCGGTCTTGTGTAACGTTCAATCATGCTTGTTGCAACCTCCGATCATTCCAAATTTGCAGTTCGTCGATTTTTCGTAATGCAACATCAACATTTTCAGCTAACACCGTCAAATGGCCCATTTTTCTCTTCTTCTTTGCTTCCTTTTTTCCATAGAGATGAAGATGCGCGTCGGCAAGCTGTGGAATTTTTTCCACAATCGGCTGTACATGCTCCCCCAAAATGTTGACCATCACTGCTGGTTTCAACAGCTCTGTGCTCCCTAGCGGCCAATTGCAAACAGCTCGAACATGTTGCTGAAACTGAGATGTTGTACAAGCATTTATTGTATAATGACCTGAGTTATGCGGTCTAGGGGCAAGTTCATTAATATAAATATCTCCATTTCTCGTCAAAAACATTTCTACAGCTAATGTCCCGACAAGGTTAAAATGATGAGCAAGCGATTTAGCATACGCGATCGCTTTTTGTTCGACAACCGGTGAAATTCTAGCCGGAACAATTGTTTGATGTAAAATGTTATCGACATGAATATTCTCTGCCACCGGAAACGTTTTAATATCCCCAAGGCCGTTCCGTGCCACAATGACAGATAATTCTTTATCAAAAGAAAGCCACGCTTCTAACACGCAAGAGCCCGATTGCAGCAACACCATTGCCTCTTGACAATCCTCTTGTTTACGAATTACAAATTGCCCTTTTCCGTCATAGCCACCGCGGCACGTTTTTAATACGCACGGTATACCGATTTTCTTGATACCATCTAACAAATCTTGCTTTGAGTGGATGACCAGATAAGGCGCTACTGGAAGCCCTGCCGCGGTGATCGCTCTTTTTTCAGCAGCCCGATCCTGAGTGGTGCTTAATAAATCGCTGCCTTGAGGCACATAAGAATGCTGGGATAGCCATCTTAATGCAGCCGCATCAATATTTTCAAATTCGTACGTAATGACATCGCTCACACTTGCTAATTGTTTGATGGCTTCTAAATCGTTATATTCCGCCGTTATTTCAATATCTGACACTTGACCGCACGGAGAGTTGGGCATTGGATCCAATACCGCAACACGAAATCCCATTTCTTTTGCGGAAATCGCCATCATCCGTCCAAGCTGTCCCCCGCCGATAATGCCAATGGTTTGTCCCGGAACAATCGTTTTTTTATTCAAGATGATCACTGCTTTCCAACACTTCTTGACGAATTTTTTCTCTTCTTGCTTTTAACGCTTCCATAATCTCAGGATAGCTGATTCCTAATATTGATGCTGCCAAAAGACCGGCATTTGTTGCTCCTGCTTTGCCAATCGCAACAGTTGCAACCGGTACTCCTCCAGGCATTTGCACAATCGATAAAAGGGAATCCAAACCATTTAATGCTTTCGATTGGATGGGTACACCAATGACAGGTAAAGTCGTTTTCGCAGCAACCATTCCCGGCAAATGTGCCGCTCCTCCCGCTCCAGCAATAATCACTTTTATTCCTCTTTCTTCAGCTGTTTGCGCATATTCAAACATATAATCCGGAGTTCGATGGGCGGAAACCACTTTTTTTTCAAAAGGAATACCTAATTCCTCTAACACTCGACATGCATGTTTCATCGTTTCCCAATCTGATTGACTTCCCATAATGACACCCACAAGCGGCTGCACTCATCTTCACCTCTTTGTAACAATATAAAAGCCCGGGAACAGATGTTCTCCAAACAAGGGAAAGCATCGTCCTGGGCATACTTCGACCATTATCGGTGAAAAAACCAATCGGATCCTTTCCCTCATAGTCCAATAATTTACGGTTATTGGGTAGAGACTTTTGGGCCATATTCCCAAAATTATATGAGGGGCTCTATTAATTTAACATTATCATATCAATGCTTCTTACTAAATGTCAACACAAAATCGAACATTTTAAAATAACAAATTTATTAATGTTCGTGTTTTACTCTAATTCTATCGACCTCACAAAATCTGAATGTGCACATATGATGATATAGCAGCAATGTGAGGGGGGAGACAAAATGATGCCTACAAGCCCATTTAACCAATTTAAAGATTGGAAAAAACAATGGGAATACTTTTTTAACCAAGATTTTTGGAACAACTTTGAACCATTTTTACAAACAAATAAGCAGTCTTCTTCAGGAGTAAATATATACAAAAAAGAAGAGAACGAACTATTAGTGGTGATGAATATTCCGGGTCTAGAAGATGTTGAACAAGTGGAAGTCTATGTCGATTATAAAACATTAGAGATAAAAGCAGAAATTAACTTACAGTTTAAAGGATTTGAGTTAGTCGAAGAAGGCATTTTTCAAGGGACATTTGAAAAAACGGTTCCTCTGCCATTTGCCGTTAAAGAAGATCGCATTGAAGCCTCTTACGCCGGCGGATTATTAATGATCCATCTACATCGGTTAATTCCAGACGATACAAAGAAAAAGATTAAAATAAAAAAAGCAGAAATCTAAGCTATTTCTAAAAGAAATTATCATTTCTTAACACCGGATATATAAGAGAGGTCCATATAAAAAAATAAGAACTAGCCGTTATGGCTAGTTCTCGAATCTTATGGGGGAGAGGATTTTTAATGGCGTTACATAATAAAACGCTATTATAGTTGGACAAAAAAAGTTAGAGAACAAGTGAATGATGTTCTCTAACTGTTTATGTCCGCCTGGCAACGTCCTACTCTCGCAGGGGCGTTGGCCCCAACTACCATCGGCGCTGGAGAGCTTAACTTCCGTGTTCGGGATGGGAACGGGTGTGACCTCTCCGCCATCGTCACCAAGCCGACTACTTTGATTTCACTTCTTCGCTGGCTTGCACCGAGGAACCCATCATCGTAGGATTCGCTTGCAGACGCAGGTGCAGGCTATAAGGAATTATTCCCTCAAAACTAGATAACCGACATTCATGGAGAAGCTACGCTCACTTCGCTTTTATGTCTAGCTACGGCTCCTAGCCTCTTGTATCGAATAACCTTCCTCCGTCGAAGTGGCAAGCACTTCTCGTCGGAAAAACATTCGCCCTACGAGGCTGAACAGTCGCCTTCGCTTTTCGATTTGGTTAAGTCCTCGATCGATTAGTATCCGTCAGCTCCACGTGTCACCAC
>DASQMX010000019.1:0-169293 GCA_035645275.1 Anoxybacillus sp. | reverse complement strand
TTTCTTCAATCCTGATTTAGTGAATAGCTTCAAAGCTTGAGTTGGATTGAAGTAGAAATCCCCATACAGATGCTGGTTCACTTTTTGCTTAATGAACCGATCCTCATTCTCCAGCAACGCTCTGACCGCATACGGCGAACCATCCACGGAGCTTTCCCGGCTGACAATCCGCGCGTTTGGCGGTGGACCGAGTTTGGCGATTTCTTCTTGATTGAGTCGGGCCAGTTCTTCGGCTGTTAGCGTATCTTCCCACTCATACGTCGTTGTTTCCGTGAAAACGACGTTTTCCGGTCCTCTTGTCAGTCGTGGAATCTCATTCACAACCATGTAATGCGCATACTCATAATACCATGTTTCTTGGACGGATTTTTGATAGATATGCTGGATGTATTTGCTGGTTGTGATTTCCTTGACGAGCTGGGTCGGCGATTCTTCCCGTTCGTATCCTCGGAACCACCAGTAATCCAATAACAAGGTCGATCCCATGGTTTCTTCTGTCGAATAATCTGCCTTATTCCTTACCCACTCTGGCACATGGCCTGTTGGGTCCCACATGTTGACCGGGTTATTCAAGACATAAGCATAACGGTTCAATGTTTGCGGATTTGTTTGCGTTCCTAAATACGTATCCGGTGTCATGAAGCGGCCCGCGACTGGGTCGTACCAACGTGCGTTCATGTATACAAGACTCGATTTCGGATCATAACGATGACCCGTGTAGCCCGTAAAGTTGTACGGTGCTGTAATGCCTGTGTAAATACCTCCAAACACATCGTAGCGGTACCGTTCAATGATATCGCCATGGCGGTCCGTCACTTCACTGACTGTACGGAGGCCGTCATATTGGTAATATAGTAATCCCCCTGTTGTTTTCAAGTTCGGTTCATGGGACGGGTTCGTCATTGCATGATTGCCGAACATCTTGCGGGAAACCACCTGCATGTCGGCACCCATATAATATTCGGCATATGGAGATCCGCTCGGTCTGTACTCCTTGTGCAATATATCGGAAAGCCCTTCATACACATATCTTGTTCGAATGTTGTAGGCATGGTTCTGACCATTGCCTAAGCCTTGGTTTTTGTCTTTATACAACCCCCATTTATGTCCTTTGCCTGGGTTATCATACGGGCCATTTCCTTTGCCCGGATGGCTGGAAGTATCATCACATTCGGCGTCTTGTTGTTTGTCACGTCCATTCGCTTGTCCTTTGCCGCTTTCAATGCCTTTTGCCTTTCCGTTTTCGTGCCCTTTTTTCTTCCCTTTTTCCTTTCCTTTGGCAATACCGTCAAAATCCTTCCATGTCAGCTCGTGACGGAACACTTGGCGGCCAAGACCATCATATGCATAGTCCACAAAGCTGCCATCGTCAAACTGTGCGCTCCTTAAACGATTGAAGCTGTCATATTCAAACTGAACCGTTCCTTCGTCACCGGTTCTTGAAATGAGATTACCATTTTCATCATATGTGTAAGCAGTGTTGCCAGCTTGAAGCAGCTGATTAAGCGCATTGTATTCATAGCGGATTGTTTCGTCATCTTGTGTCATGGAAAGACGGTTTCCAACGGCATCATACGTATATGTTACCTTTTGATGCGGCGGCAGCAAATAATCTGGCTGGTCATCTACCGGTTCAAACTCTGATTCTCCTGCTTCATCCCGTGAACAAAGTCCTTTTTTCTTCCCTTTGCCATTTTCTTTACCATTACCGTTGCCGTTTCCATTATCACCGCCATTCCCGTTTCCATTACCTCCGCTATTGTCGTTGCCTTTTCCGCTGCTGTGCACGATGCTTTGCCCGTTATAAGTAGCATCATCCGTGTTCCCAACGAGGCTTTTGAACATACCTGCTACTTGTTTTAGTACTTTTTGTACTTGTCCTTCCTTTCTTCCGTCTTCCGGTGTATCTGGTTCTTGCTTAATCGTTAAGATTTTATCTTTTGGATAAGTAACCTCAACGAGACGGTTTAAAGCATCGTATCGGTATGTTGTCTCAGCCCCGTCTTCTTCCACTTGGCGAACGCGGTTTCCAGCAGCGTCATATTCATAAGCAAACGAAGAAATGGCTCCATTTTGCCCCTCGTTGACAATCTTTGTCAAATTTCCATCTGGATCAAATGTTCTTACAATTTTATTGCCGTTCGCTAGATGACGTTCGACTTCACGCCCCAATCCATCATGGACAAATGACGTTTGGTTGCCGTCAGGGTCAATCATACTGTTCATTAGGTTGCGCTCATCATAAGTGTATCGAGTCGTCCGATCTTCACTATTCGTCAGGCTTAAAAGATTGCCGACCGCATCATATTCATAGGTGATGGCTTTTTCAAGAGTAAGGTTTTCCTGCTTGATTACCCGTCCAAGGGCATCATAAACGAATCGATCATGCGAAGCTGGAGACTGCATTTCCGTTAATCGGCCGACTTTATCATAGCTGTACACAGTCTGTTCACCATCATGATGGATGGACTCGACTAATCCCGTTGGCGTGTAAGTATAGTTGATCTCGCTGCCATTTGGATTTGTCTGGCGTATCAGCTGTCCTGCTTGATCGTAGAAGAAAGATGTACTGCCCCCAAGAGCATTCGTCAATTTTTGAATTTGTCGGTTGCGATTGTAATCAAAAGACGTCGGATTGCCGTTAGCATCAATAATTTTAGTTAGATTTCCAACCGCATCGTATTCATATTGCGTCATACCGTCCAATGCGTCGGTTACTTCTGTAAGCTGATTTAGAGCGTCATATTTATATCGTGTTTCATGTCCTAACGGGTTCACCTGTTTCATTAGATTGCCAACCGCATCGTAACTATAACTGTATGCTGAGCCTTTTGGTGTTTGAAGTCGAATTAAGCGGTTGAGTTCATCATACTTGTATTCCGATGTATGCCCGAGCGCATCGGTTATTGCTGTGACATTGCCGACAGCGTCATACTTCCATTTCGTTTCATAACCAGCCTGATCAATACGCTTAATTAATCTTCCTACGCCATCATATTTGTACTGTATCTGATGCTTTAACGGATCTGTTTCACTGAGCAAGTTTCCTTCGGCATCATACTTATAAGTATATTGTTCGCCGTGCGGGTCAATTAGCTTAATTAAGTTGCCTAACGAATTGTAACGGTATTTCCAAATCGCTCCCTCGGCATCCGTTTCCTCGATTAATCTCCCTGCCAAATCATATTGGAACGAGGTTATTGCTCCTGCTGGATCTGTAACCTTAGTCAGGTTTCCAACCGCATCATAATCGTATACCGTCTTACGGTTTAACGGATCGATCGCAGCGGTCAAGCGATGAATGGAATCATATTCAAAGCTCCATTCCCCGCCTTCTGGATCAATCATTTTCTCAAGGTTACCGACAGCGTCGTAATGATATTGTGTTGTTGCGTTTTTTGGATCAGTGATTTTAATTAATCGATTAATTTTGTCATATTCATAGCGAGTGACGTTTCCTAACGCGTTCGTCTCGTCAAGAAGATTTCCTGCTTTGTCATATCGATAGCGATGTGTATGACCATTTTTATCTGTGTAGGCAACAATCTGTCCTAGCGGATTATAATCGTATGTTTCTTTATTCCCTTTTGGATCGACTGTTTTCACTAGGCGGCCGAGCGGGTCATACGTATAGCTGTACTTTCGTCCAAGCGGATCGATTTCTTCAATTAATTGATCAAGCGCATCATAGCGAAGTGTAGTCACAGCTCCTTCTGGATTTTTGATTTTCACAGAGTTGTTTTTATCATCATACATCCAAGAAGTCGTTTGGTCACGACGATCCGTTTTTGTAAGCACCCTGCCAACAGCATCATACGTATAAACTGTTTCTTTACCTAACGGGTCAATTTCCTTAAGCATATTGCCCATTACATCATATTCGTATGTTGTCCGTGCTCCAAGCGGATCAATGATTGCTTTAATTCGGTTCAGCGCATCCGTTTCAAAGCGGGTTAACGCACTATTTGGTTCCTTCATTTCGATTAGGCGTCCGGCTTTATTGTAGCGATAAGACACAGAATGACCGAGCGCATTCGTTACGCGGCTCAACTGTCCATTTTTATTGTAATGGTAGGAGGTTTCTTTCCCTTTCGCATCCGTAACGGTCAATAGCTCTCCTGCAGCGTTGTATTTCATCGCTGTTTTATGCCCTAAAGCATCCGTAATTTCAATAAGGTTGCCCATGCTGTCATAGCTGTAGGCGGTTGTTCTGCCAAGCGGATCGATTTCTTCTACTACTCGGCCAAGGACATCATATTTGTTCTCCCATACCGCGCCATTTGGCAATTCAACTGTTTCAACACCGCCTAAAGGATGATACGTTTGCTTCGTTTCCTGCTTAAGCGGGTCAACCATGCGAATAATGCGCCCGAGCTTATCGTAATGCCATGTTGTCGTATGACCGAGCGCATTCGTCATCGATGTCATTCTTCCCATCACATCATACGTGAATGTCGTTTCTCCGCGCCAGTCACGCAATCCTTCTACTCGGCCAAATTGATCATAACGCAGTTCAGTTACTCGTTTAAGCGGATCAACGATTTTAATGAGCCGCCCAGCTTTGTCATATTCATACTTCACCTTTTTCTTATCTGGCCGTACTAGTTCTGTAATCTGGTCAAGCGCATTATAGGCAAACGTAGTTTGTTGCCCGAGCGGATCAATCACAGCTGTACGTCGCCCTGCTTTGTCATATTCGTAACGCGTTTCTTCATTCATTGCATTAACAACAGATGTCAACTGGTGACGTTCATTATAGGTATACGTGATTTTTGTTTCATCAGGTTGTGTGTAAATCGTTTGGTTGTTGTCTAAGTTATATTGCCATTGATGTATACGGCCAATTTCATCTACCATTTTTACCAAACGGTCCAGCGCGTCATAAGTAAAGGTCTTCTTAGCTCCACTTGGATTCGTAATCGCCGTTAAGCGCCCTGCATCATCATATTGGTAGGCAATCGTCTCTCCTAGCGGATTAGTTACACTTATCATCTGATTCATTTGATTGTAGTTGTAAGTGTAGCTTCCGCCTGCCGGATCAACGTACTTAATGAGACGGCCATGCTCATCATATTCATATTTCGTTTTTTCTCCAAGGGCATTCATAATGGAGGTGACTAGATTCCCAAGATACGTAAATGTTTGGGCTGAGCCGTCCCTCTCTATTTTTTTAATTAAACGCTTCGCATCGTCATACACAAATTGTTCTTTTGAACCATCAGCGTATACTTTTTCTTTCAAAAGCCCAAATTGATTGTATACATATTGGATGGTATTGCCACCAGGAAGGCTTTCACCCTTTAATCTGCTGAATGAATCATAAGAAAATGTGTGTTTCCGTTTATACGGGTCAGTTACAGCAGTTAAACGACCATACCGATCGTAAGCATACGTAATAGTTCGATTTAGAACATCAGTGACTTGAATCAATCGTCCTTTTTTATCATACGTAAAATGGTATGTCCCTTTCGGACCTTTCGTTTCCGTTACTCCAAACGCCCCATAAGTATAAGTGGTCGTCCCCGCTGGAGTGGTCTCGGAGACTACTCGTCCCTGCTGGTCATGCTGATACGAAATTTTGTAATTAAGCGGATAAAGGATCGTTTTTAAATTGCCGGCTGTATCATATTCATATTGATACGTGCGGTTTAACGAATCAATAAACTGTGTCAAACGTCCGGCACGATCGTAGCTGTAAGTTGTTGTTTTCCCTAGGGGATCAATGCTTTTGATTAACCTACCGGCTCCATCATATTCGTATTTGTATATCTGTGAGCCAATTTTTCTCTCAATGAGCTGTCCATCCGGATTATACTGAAAGGACATCAACGGATTACCCGGCTCTTTTTGTTCGATAAGACGCCCCAATTTGTCATACTCATAAGTGCTTGTTTCTCCAACAGCGTTAGTGACCTTGATTGGGTTGCCGTATGGATCATAAGCAAAGCTCATCACTTTGCCGTCAGCGTCTTTTACTGTGAGTAATTGTCCTTTGCTATCATATTCAAAATTGGCTTGAACCCCGTTTTCAATTCTCTCTATAATATTTCCCTTTTCATCATAGGAATAGGTTATCTTGCGTCCATCAGAGTAAGCAACTTCCTTCGGTGTATCCCACTTTTCATGATAGGTATAAGAAACAACTAACCCTGACTCTTCTGTTGCTTTGATTAGATTTCCTTCTTTATCGTAAGTAAACGTAGCCGTCCCTTTTGGTGAAACTTTTTTGGTGATACGTCCTTCTTTATCGTAGGTAATGGTTTCACCAAATGGTGTCTTTTCTTGTGCCATATACCCGTCTGTTATTTTATATTTCCATTCGGCACCAACAGCATTTTTCCGTAATGCTTCCTTGACTTTGCCGGATTGCATAACGTATTCATACGTGTATGCGGTATCTCCCTCTGGATCGATTACTGACTTGACCAATCCGTTCTGATTATATACAAATCGGATTGTTTCATTTTCACCGTTTATTATTTCAGTCAAACGATGTTTACTATCATACCCGTAAGTTGTTGTTTTTCCTCCCGGCCATATCACTTGCGTAAGACGTTTTTGACTATCGTATCTATAACGAATTTTTTGTTGAAGCGGATTAATCACTTCTGTAATTAGATTTCCTGACCAAACGAAAGTAACTGCTCGGCCTGTTGTATCGGTTACTTTCACAAGCCGTCCTTTTCCGTCATATTCGTAACGCATCGTGTTGCCGTAACGATCTTGGCGTTGAATCATCTTGCCGGCGCGCGGATCCTGAGCTTTGCGCCAAGGAGCATAATATCCATAATAGGTGATTTTTGTACCGCGAGACGTTTCAACTACATAGTTAAACTGTTCTACCCGCGTTAACGTATCTTGATTTTCGGCAGGCTTGTAGTGTCCTTTATGAAGTTCGTAGTTCGTCTTATCGTCACCGTCATAGCTCGTTACATAGCCATCTGGGTCATCTTTGACGAATTCATATTGAAGAACAGATCCGTCTACACGAAACTCCCCCATGACATACTCTGCATACATTTGCAGCAAAGAGTCGAAATTGTAATCCCATCCTCTTCCGAACGGACCTACTTCTTTTGAATCACCATTGTATCGGCGTTCTAGCTCAAAATCAAAACCGATTCCAGGAAGATGCAAGTCCGTTTTCGTTAACTTTACCTTTCCTGAAGCTACATCAACAGGCGGGATGAAAGACGTCGTCTCCTTAGGCGATACCTTTTCTTGATTCATATCAGGCGATAAAGGAGCCATATCTTCCCCAGCTGCTGACGGGATGTTCGGGCGAATTCCTTCTAATGGATTAGGAACATGCGGGCTTTGCTGGTTGGTATTTGGCAGCAAGTCCAAAATAGAAAAAGGATCTATCTGTACATCCTGATGTTTTTGTGCAGCATAGGCCGATAGCGGATAAACTGCAACATTCCCAAAAAGAACTAATAGTACAATCATAACCGTAATAATCGCTCTTAACCTGTTCATACTGTTTCTCCTGCTCCCTTCCTTGTTGTTATCAAAAAAAAAGACCTCTTGTTACTATCGAAAAAGACAAATAGAGACACAAAGCTCGATAATAACAAGAGGCTTTTCGTAAAAAGAACGGCGGCCCAGCCGTCATAGCAGTTGTCCTGCCTTAGACCTGTGACTTTGCGCCCCCGCCTTTCGACGGGTTTGCCTTTTTCATTCTAAGTATAGATATTTTGTTTTTCAGTAATAAACAGCCGAAAATCCCTAAAAAATTACATAGAAATAACAGGAATGCCGCTTCCTTCATCCATTAATCGACAAATTTTTCAAAATTTATTATACATGAACTTTCATTAAATTCTATATATTTTCAAAAAATCTTTATTTTTTAAATAATAAGACCTAAATCACCGGAGATTGACTCTAGGAAAAAAGAATTATATTTTACCAAAATGGAACGAATAATTTCCCATGCCCTATTATTAGCCAATAGTTTACTGTCGCTTAAAATGACTTTCTCCTCGTCTATACGAGTAATCTCCTTACGTAATATCCCTCTTACTAAATCCTCGACTAACATTTCATAAGGCATTTTAGAGCATTAGGCTTTAAATCGCTCACATACGCATAAGTATTACTAGAATTTACGCATAATATTCTGAATTCTTCACTTGTAATAATGTTTAGATAGACTGAATTAACAATAATCATTTTGCTCCTCCATTCAATAGAGAATTCCAACTCTTATTAAAATCAAGACGCTTATTAAGATTGACCACGATACTCTTATTACTAATCAAATTACTAATCAAACTTTTTAAAGCATTTAAAAGAGTAACTTCATCTACTCCTACTTCTCCACTTAATTTTTTTAAAGTGTGTATTACTTTTTCTCTAGGATTCACACTACCTATTCTGTGCTTTAAGAAATTTAGAACTCCTTCGTCTACACCAAAAGGGAATAATTGATATTGCCTTAAACTCTTGAAGATTGACTGCAAAATCTTTATTAATTTCTTTATCTGTCACTACACCCCAATCGATGCCGAGTTGATCAAAATAATACTTCTCGATCAACAGTTTTTCTAATGTGCGTTTTTGCATGAGATCTTTAAACATCTTTATCGAGCGAACACAATAACAAACGTCTCCCTTAACATTTTTCATTTTTATAGGTAATCATAAAATCAACCGTCATTACGATGTTTATTTTTGTCTTCGGATCTTTCGGATGAGCAAAACCCAACAGTTCTGCGATTTCTACAGTTTTTTCTACATCTAAAATGGGGTATTGCTCTCTAATATCAATTACGGAATCTTGCCATTCAAGTATATAAAAAAAGTATCGCTCTAAATCAGATAAAAAATGATACTCTCTCTTTACCTTCGTTCCCATTTCTCTTGAGACTCGACCATCGGCTCGAGTTTGTAATTTTCCAATTCTCCACTACCACGTCCTTCTTTTATATATTTGTTAATTTTTTCAACAGTCCAACGGTATTGAAACTTGCCAAAAAAAAAAAAAAAAAAAATACACAACTTGCTTCGACATGATAATCGGCAAGTTGTGTATTTTTCATTAAAACTTTTTTTGTCACTACTCAAGTTTAGAAATTAATATAGTTCCTTGGATTAACAGCATTCGATTTCGCTTGATTCCATGGGCCACGGTGAATTTCGAAGTGAAGATGAGCACCAAAAGAACGGCCTGTGTTGCCCATATAACCAATTATTTGCCCTTTGCTTACTGTTTGTCCTTCGCCTACTAAGCGCGATTCTAAGTGGGCATAAACAGTCGTAAATACTTGTCCGTCAATGACATGGGTAATAAATACCGCGTTTCCGTACGTATCCGAATAGTAAGAACGGAATACATAACCATCAGCAGCCGCTACGACCGGCACGCTGGAACCGCGTTTACCAATATCGATTCCGTAATGGAATTTACCCCAACGCGGACCAAATTCCGATGTAACCGGGCCATTGGCTGGACGCATAAATGCACCGCTTGTAATCGGCGGAACATTACCTGAAGAAGATTCACTGCTTGTAGCCGACGAAACATGACCTGAAGAAGATGGTTGGCTTGCTGCACGTCGTTTTCTTTGTTCCATTTCTGCTTTTTGTCTTTCGATCAGTTTCTCAAGCTGTGAACGTATCGCTGCTTCTTGCTTTTTTAACAATTCTTGTTCTTCCTTAAGCGCAAGTTTTTCCTCATGAAGCTCTTCTTCTTGATGTTCGAGTCTTTTCATCAACTGTTCTTTTTGCGAAATTTGCGCATTTAACTTTTGTTTTAATTGCTCCAATTCTTTTAAATCTTTCTCAAGATTAGCTAGATTCGTTGTTAATTCCTTTTCTTTCGCTTCCTTCAGCGCCTTATCTGCTTCTTGTTCTTTAATAATTTGCTTATCCGCTTCAAAAATCGTTGTGACAGCGCTGATACGGTCAATAAAATCACTGAAGCTTTGCGAACCTAACAACACATCAAGATAGCTGATGACTCCGCCACTTTCCTGCAAGGAGCGAATGCGTTGCTTAAGCAATTCATTTCTTTTTTCAATTCGCGCCTGAACTTCAGCAATTTGTCGTTTTAACACTTCAATGTTTTGCTTTGTCTTTTCAATTTGCTCTGACTTCTCATGAATTTTTCCGCTCGTTTCCGATACGGCCATATCTAACTTTTTAATTTCTCTCGTTAACTTGTCTTGATCGGCCTGCAGACGCTTAATTTCTTGATTTGCCTCATGAATTTCCTTTTGTACGGATGATTGTTTGGACTCAATGCGATTAATCTCGTTTCTCTTCTCTTGAATTTCCCGATTGCTCACTGCACTTGCTAGACTTGGTGTAAAGCTTGTTGCACTAACAACAGCAGCGACCGCTAATGTTATAATTTTGCGCTTCACGGTCTCGCTTCCCCTTTCTCTTTTTCTCTCTATTAAACTTTTAAAAACCTCCGGACAGACATCATACTTCCCCAAACACCGATGCATGCACCCAATGTAACCAAGATAGCGGCAATCTGCCATGCAAACGGGTTAAACGGTAATAATTGAAGGAACGGATTCGTTAGCTTCGGCTCTAACAAGGTATAAATGTTGTAATAAGAGAATAATAGTAACGTAATTGGGATTACTGCCCCTAACAAGCCGAGCCATAAACCTTCAAGGAAAAACGGCCAACGAATAAAGCTATTGGTCGCACCTACTAATCTCATAATTTCAATTTCTTTTCTTCTCGCAAAAATCGTAATTTTGATTGTGTTCGAAATCAAAAACATCGCCGTAAACAATAAACCGATAATTAAGCCTAATCCGATATTTCTCGCTACTTTTAACGTTTTAAACAGCTTCTCTACCTGTCCTTGTCCGTACTTAACCTTGTAGGCAAATTTAAAAGTTTCAATTTTTTTTGCCACTTTGATCGTATCGGTCGGTTTCGCTGTTTTTACGACATATACGTCACTTAATGGATTTTCTTGTTCGAATAGTTTAAAAGAAGAGCCTTCTTCACCAAAACTTTCAATTAAATTTTGCAACTCTTCTTCTTTTGATGAATATTTAATTTCCTTTACTTCCGGAATCGCATCAATTTGCGCCTTAAGCGCTTCTTTATCTTTTGCCGTTGCCGTCACATCAATATGAACGCGAATTTCTACATCGTTTTCGATTTTTTTCGCAAAATTGTTCATGTTTAACATGACAACGAGAAAAACCCCGACAAGCAATAACGTCACTGTCACGGCACTGATGGAAGCAAACGTCATCCAGCCATTTCGTCCAAGGCTTTTAATGCTTTCGCGCAAATGCCGCTTGAGGGTATTAAGTGTCATAACCGTATTCCCCCCTTGCTTCATCACGCACAATCTTGCCGTTTTCAATCGCAATGACGCGCTTCTTAATCGTGTTCACAATCTCGCGGTTATGCGTTGCCATTACAACCGTCGTGCCGCGGTTATTAATCTCTTCAAAAAGCTCCATAATTCCCCACGATGTATCAGGGTCTAGGTTTCCTGTCGGTTCGTCGGCAATGACGATTTTAGGCGAATTCACTATCGAACGCGCAATCGATACGCGCTGCTGTTCCCCACCTGACAATTCGTCTGGATAAAAGCGCGCTTTATGCTTCAATCCGACAAGATCCAACACTTCCATGACTCTCTTTTTAATATTTTTCGACGATTCTTCAATTACCTCTAAAGCAAACGCGACATTTTCATAAACGGTTAACTTTGGCAGTAATTTAAAATCTTGGAAAACAACACCGATATGTCTGCGCAATAATGGCACTTTACTGTCTTTTAACTTCGCGAGGTTAACGCCGTTAATCATAATCGAACCGCTCGTCGGCTTTTCCTCGCGGTACATCATTTTAATGAATGTTGATTTTCCAGCGCCGCTTGGACCAACGACATAGACAAATTCTCCTTGCTTAATGCGAACGTTAATGCCGTTTAAAGCCTTCACGCCATTTGGATATGTTTTATGTACATCTTGCATTTCAATCATGTTATCACCTAATCTTTGTAAATGTATATAAATCCAGATAGATTTTCCAGGCTCTTTTGCCTAACTGAAACGCCTTACTTATGCCGATTTTTCAATCTGAATTTATATAGATTGATTTTCCGATATATGTAAAACATTTTTGATCAGTCTTTTTATCTGGGTTTACTTTTTGCTTATGTCGAACTTATATCATCGAATTTCGACGATTTATCGCTATTTTTCGAAACAATTATACAAAATTCTACGAAATATATTATAGCATTATTTCTAGCAATTTTTTTTACATTTATATTTCAAAACTGTTACATCACACAATTACCTGTATTTCCTATTTTTGGAGTATAAGCAACGGGGAAAAAAGACAAAAACAAAGGGCCTCGACTCTTTTCGGCGATATGGCGATCGCCCGAGCCAGCCCCTTATCAAGCCACTTTATTTTTTATCATTATTTTTTCGCTGCTAACCATTCAGCTACTCTGTCCGCATCTTCGCCCTGGATTAATCCAGGAGGCATGCCGCCTTGACCTTTTTCAATAATTTGTTTAATTTCATCTTTCGAATATTTGCTGCCAACCTTCTCTAAGCTTGGACCGACTTGTCCTCTTAAATCTTGTCCATGACAGCTTGCACAGTTTTGCTTATAAATGTCTTCAGCCGCTGCTGCGGTTGCACCGCCACCACCATTATCATTGTTATTGTCAGTAGCTTCGTCTCCCCCGCCACACGCTGCTAATACAAGCGATGTTCCTAATAATAAGCCAAATAGTTTCTTTTTCATGAATGAACTTCCCCCCTATAAAAGATTGCATACAGCCTTATTATATCCGATTTTTCTCGATCTAAGCACGTTTAAAACCTTCGCCCAGCACTTCCGTTGCATCCATCACGATGACAAACGCAGAAGGATCAATGTCTTTTACCAATTGTTTCAATTTTGTGAACTCCGACTGCTCGACAACGCACATGAGCACCGGCCGCTCATGTTCCGTATATCCTCCGTACGCGGACAACTTTGTCACTCCGCGATCGATTTTATGTAAAATCGCCTGCCGTACTACTTCTTCTTTGTTCGTAATAATCATCGCCATTTTCGAATAACCGAAACCAACTTGTACGAAATCAATGGTTTTGCTTGTTACAAATAAAGCAATCAGTGCATATAGCGCTTGCTCCACATCGAACACGAGCGCCGCTGTGAAAACAATAAGCCCATCGATTAATATAACGCACGTACCGAGCGATAATCCCGTGTACTTGTGAATAATTTGCGCCGCTAAATCTGTACCGCCTGTCGAAGCTTTGCCGCGAAATACAATTCCAAGCCCTACGCCGACACCAATCCCGCCAAACAATGCCCCAAGAAGTGGATCAGGTGTGACAGGTTCAACATCTTTTGTTAAGTAAACAACAAACGGTAAAAATAACGTACCAACTAACGTTTTAATCCCAAATTGTTTTCCAAGTAAAACAACCCCAGCAATAAATAGTGGAATATTAAGCGCCCATTGTACATAGGCCGGCTGCCATCCTAACGTCGCATGTAAGATCGTACTAATTCCGCTTACACCACCTGATGCGACACGGTTCGGCAATAAAAACACATTAAACGCAAACGCGACGATGGCTGAACCAATTAATATATATAAATACTCAATCAGCACTACCCATTTCGGATTTAACGCCCGCCTTCTCTTTTTCATCATCCTATCACCCCATGTGAGTATAGCACGCACCATTCACCAAGTAAATGACAGCCAAATAACGCAGTAATAAGCTAAAACATTAAAGGACGACAATGTTGATGATCCATTATTTATAACTATTTTCTCGATGATTCACGCTTAGCTGACTTCGGCAGAAAAGCTACTCAAATAAACCTGCTTTATCTGGATTTTATTGGTTAATCAACACACCTGATATATTTAGTTTGCGCTATAAAAACAACGGTGATTATTTATTTTCATAAAAAAGAGGCTAACTCAACAAAAAAATCTTCTCCCTCTCGTTTTCCAAGGGAAGCAGACTTTTGTGAGTCAGCCTCTCTCAAAAGTTTATTATTTCAGTTTTGAACGTAAATACGCGTCGATGAAAATGTCAATTTCCCCGTCCATGACCGCTTGCACGTTGCCGACTTCCGTATTCGTACGGTGGTCTTTGACAAGCGAATACGGGTGGAAGACATACGAACGAATTTGGTTGCCCCAACCGATTTCTTTTTGCTCGCCGCGAATTTCCGCAAGCTCTGCCTGCTGTTCTTCGAGTTTCTTTTGGTATAGCTTCGCTTTTAACATGTTCATCGCTTTTTCGCGGTTTTTAATTTGCGAACGTTCTGACTGACATGTTACAACAATGCCAGTTGGAATATGGGTAATGCGCACCGCTGAGTCGGTCGTGTTGACGTGCTGACCGCCGGCACCACTTGAACGGTACGTATCGACTTTAATTTCATCCGGTCTGATTTCAATTTCAATATCCTCGTTAAACTCCGGCATCACTTCGCACGATACGAACGACGTATGACGGCGTCCAGAAGCATCGAACGGCGAAATGCGCACTAAACGATGAACGCCTTTTTCCGCTTTTAAGTATCCGTACGCGTTATGACCTTTAATTAAAAGCGTCACACTTTTAACACCGGCTTCTTCACCCGGCAAATAGTCGAGCGTTTCGACTTTGAAGCCTTTTTTCTCAGCCCATCTTGTATACATGCGAAGAAGCATCGAAGCCCAGTCTTGCGACTCCGTACCTCCCGCACCTGGGTGAAGCTCTAAAATCGCATTGTTTTTATCATACGGCTCATTAAGAAGGAGCTGCAATTCAAATTCGCTAAACTCTTTCGTGAGCTGCTTTACTTCCGCCACTAACTCCTGCTGCAGCTCTTCATCCGGTTCTTCTTTCACAAGATCATAAGTCACTTCTAAGTTTTCATAACGTTCTTCTAATGATTTAAATTGTCCAACTAAATCTTTGAGCGCATTCGCTTCGCTAATGACGGTTTGTGCGGTCTTTTGGTCGTCCCAAAAGTCCGGTGCCGCCATTTGTTCCTCTAACTCACGAATGCGGGCTTCTTTCGTTTCGAGGTCAAAGAGACCCCCTAATATCCGCTAATCGCTTAGCCATTTTCTCAAGGTCTTGCTTAATTTGCACTAAATCAATCATGACATTTCACCTCGGTACACATTTTACTTGATAAGACACATAATAATCAATGGACAACATTGTCAAAAATAAAGTGAGAGGCGGTCCCCACCCTCACTTTATTCATTGTTTATGCATTTTGTCCGCAACAATGTTTATATTTTTTACCGCTTCCGCAAATGCACGGATCGTTGCGGCCAATTTCAACCGCCTTTCTTACTGGCTTACGTTTGACTTCTCCTTCTTCTTTCGGACGCACCGCCTGACCCTTGGCTACTTCCTGACGCTCTAAGTTGCTTTGAATCTCCGCTTTCATAATATACTTCGCTACTTCTTCCTCAATGGAAGCGATCATATTTTCAAACATCGCATAGCCTTCCATTTGGTACTCACGAAGCGGATCGATTTGTCCGTATGCCCGCAAATGAATACCTTGGCGCAATTGCTCCATCGCATCGATATGGTCCATCCATTTCATATCAACGGCACGAAGAACAACGACTCTCTCAAATTCGCGCATTTGCTCTGGCGCAATTTGCTGTTCTTTTTCATCATAGCGCTCTTTCACTTTTTCCCAAATAAGCTCAATCATTTCTTCCGGCTCTTTACCGCGTAGGTCATTTACCGTTACGTCGCCTTCATGCAATAGGTTTGCATTGACATAGTCGATAATGCCTTTTAAATCCCAGTCTTCCGGCATTTCTTCTTTTGGCGTATGCGCATTCACCACACGTTCAATGACCGATTGAATCATTTTTTCAACGATGTCGCGAATGTTCTCCGCATCAAGCACTTGGAAGCGTTGACGGTAAATAATTTCACGCTGTTCGCGCAGCACATCATCATATTGTAAAAGCTGCTTGCGCGCATCAAAGTTGTTTCCTTCGACCCGCTTTTGCGCTGATTCAACCGCTTTAGAGACCATTTTACTTTGAATTGGCTGCGAATCATCCATACCAAGGCGATCCATCATCGCCATCATATTCTCAGAGCCAAAGCGGCGCATCAACTCGTCTTCTAATGACAAATAGAACTGCGATACACCCGGATCTCCCTGACGGCCGGCACGACCGCGCAGCTGATTGTCAATGCGGCGGCTTTCATGACGCTCGGTACCGATGACCGCCAATCCGCCAAGTTCGCGCACCCCTTCGCCAAGCTTAATATCCGTACCGCGTCCTGCCATGTTCGTTGCGATCGTCACCGCGCCTTTTTGACCGGCTTGCGCGATAATTTCCGCCTCTTTCGCATGGTTTTTCGCATTTAATACATTATGCGGAATGCCTCTTTTCTTCAGCATCTGCGAAATTAATTCGGAAGTTTCAATGGCCACTGTACCGACAAGCACCGGCTGCCCCTTCGCATGGCGCTCGGCAATATCTTCAACCACCGCACGGAATTTGCCTTCCATCGTTTTAAAAATTAAATCTGGACGGTCTTCGCGAATCACCGGCTTGTTTGTCGGAATGACAATCACTTGCATGTTATAAATGTTGCGGAACTCTTCTTCTTCGGTTTTGGCCGTACCCGTCATTCCCGCCAATTTTTCATACATGCGGAAATAGTTTTGGAACGTAATCGTCGCAAGCGTCATGGACTCGTTTTGGATTTCTAAGCCTTCTTTTGCTTCAATCGCCTGATGCAAACCGTCACTATAGCGGCGTCCTTTCATCAATCGGCCTGTAAATGGGTCGACGATGACGACTTTTCCGTCTTCCACCACGTAATCGACATCACGCTGCATCGCCACATGCGCTTTTAACGCTAAGTTAATATGATGGTTCAATGTGACGTGCTTAAGATCGAATAAGTTGTCGATGCCAAATGCGCGCTCTGCCTTTGTAATTCCTTCTTCCGTTAATTGCACGCTTTTCGTTTTTTCGTCATACGTATAGTCAACGTCTTTTTTCAACGTACGAACAAACGCATTTGCTTGAATGTACAGCTTTGTTGATTTCTGCGCTGTACCGGAAATAATGAGCGGCGTGCGTGCCTCGTCAATTAAAATGGAGTCAACCTCGTCAATCACCGCGAAATGAAGCGGCCGCTGCACCATATGCTCCTTATAAAGCACCATGTTGTCGCGCAAATAGTCAAAGCCGAATTCGTTATTTGTTCCGTACGTAATGTCAGCATTATACGCCGCCTGCTTTTCTTCGCGCGACATGCCGTTTAAGTTTAAGCCGACTGTTAAGCCTAAAAATTCATACAGCTTACCCATTTCATTGGCGTCGCGGCGGGCAAGGTATTCGTTAACCGTAACAACATGAACACCTTTTCCGGTTAACGCATTTAAATAAACCGGCATCGTTGCCGTTAACGTTTTTCCTTCTCCTGTTTTCATTTCGGCAATATTGCCTTCATGCAGGACAATACCGCCCATAATTTGCACTTTATATGGATACATCCCAAGGACGCGCTTTGCCCCTTCACGCACAACGGCAAACGCTTCGACTAACAAATCATCGAGCGTCTCGCCTTTTTCTAGACGAGCTTTAAACTCATCCGTTTTTTGGCGCAGCTCGCTATCCGAAAGCTTCGCCATTTCCGGACCAAGCGCATCAACTTGGTCTGCGATTTTTTCCAAGCGGTTCACTTGGCGTTTGTTTGGATCAAACATCTTTTTTAATACTCCAAGCATATAGAAACGCCCCTTATTTAGATAGGTATAATGCGAAAATAACAATCATCATCTATGATTTATGCATAATTTATGATAACACTTACTGACAAGTGTGACAACTTAGACGGATGATGCCTGATAAAAATAAAAAAACCAGCTTTTTTTCGCTGGAGTGATCATTAACTTATATTCTACTGTTTATGCGTTCAAGTTCTGCCTCAACTTTAAATACACGCTTATTGAGCGCATGCATTTCAAAATTTCTTTCTTCGAGTTTTTTGTCGATGTTTTCTAAAAGGGCATAAATATCTTTAGGCTGGCTATCTTCCAAACGAAAAACAGCTCCTTTTACTTCTTGAAGTTCGCTTTCTAAACGGTCTTGTCTCGTTTCTAAACTTGCCATACGTTGCTCGAGGCCATCCATGCGCTGTTCTAAACTATCCATACGCTGTTCTAAACGGTCCAACCGTCCTTCAATTCGATCTAATTTTTGGTCGAAATGGTCAAGTTTGAACAATATTTGTTTTAATAGTTCTTCCATTTTTCTCACCCACAAAAAATTATACCATAACCCCCGCACTTATACAGCACGGGGGCTTGTTGACGAATTAGTTGGCTTCGATTAAGCCGTATTTTCCATCTTTTCGTTTATATACAATGTTTGTACGGTTTGTTTCCGCATTCGTGAAGATGAAAAAGTTATGACCAAGCATGTTCATTTGTAAAATCGCTTCTTCGCTGTCCATCGGCTTTAAGCTGAAATGCTTTGTGCGCACCACTTCAAAATCATCGTCTTCCTGCTCTTCCATAACAGCAGAAGCTGGAGCCCCAACTGGCGCAAATAAATGCTTTGCTTCTTTATCGCGCCATTTGCGGTTGACTTTTGTTTTATGCTTGCGAATTTGCCGCTCCAACTTATCGCTTACTAAATCAATCGCTGCATACATATCATCATGACGCTCCTCTGCGCGCAGCACTAATTGCGGCATTGGAATCGTTACTTCTATTTTGGCTTGCTTATCATTATATACTTTCATATTCACATGAACTTGCACACTATCAGTATTTTCAAAATGTCTTTCCAACTTGCCAATCTTTTTCTCTACATATTCTCGTAAAGCTGGAGTTACTTCAATGTTTTCGCCACGAATGTTAAATCTCATCGTGAACTCCTCCTTTATTAAGGCTATGTTTTTATCATTCTACAATTAACTACAAAATCCTTCTTAAAACGCCAAAAAAGTGTGTGAATATTTTGTGAAATCATAATTTCTTTTATGAAATCACTTTACCTATGTAAGAGTTTATTTTATATATGACTATGCCGCTTCTTGATGTTATATTATGGTTTCTTATATTTTTTCGATGGTATTTGGAGGGTTTGACTGATGCATAAATTGCATAATAATATAAGAGGCAAAAAGCGGTGAGGGGCTTGCAGAAGTTTAAAAAGAGGCTGAACCCAAAAGCAAAGTGTCAGACCCCACAAAGCAATATATAAACTATACGTGAGGTCAGACACTTATGGACCAGCCTCTTTATTGTTCAATATACTTTTTTAACGCCTGTTGAACCGATAATTTCCACGCTTGGAACGCGGGAGAGAGCTGTTGTTGGATAACTTGTTGTTTGAAATTAGGATCATCCAGCTTGCCATCGAGCTTAAACGCTTCTTCTAAAACGCCCGTAAAAAGCTGGAGGCGATGAAAAATTTCCTCTTCAGCGGCAAATAACCGTTCGAGCTGAACGTTCGTTTGGCTAATTCGTCCAAAAGCAGTGAAAATATCAGCAAGCACCACGTCTCCTTGCATCCGTTCATAGTTTGTAAAGCTTTCTTCGATATAATCAAATCCTTCCTTAATCGTATGAAACAAAGCAACATACTTTTGTAGCATCTCAAATTAGGCGTTTGCTAAATTGGACCATTTATATGATAATCTATCTTTTTTTATCGTAAAACATGCCGTCAATCGAGAGCGGCTGATATGGATTCCTATAATTTTGATTGGCAGTCTTTTTTTGTTTGATGATTTTTAAATCTTGTTGAATTTGAAGCTTGAGTTGCTGCAAATTTTCAGCAATCGATTGATTTAAAGAAACCATTTGCATCCCAAGCTCTTGCTCCTCTTCGCTATACGGCGGTTGTAGTTGCTGAATAAGCACATCTCTTTGAGAAAGCAACCGTTGAATCGCTTCAATCGTTTCATCACGCTTCTCTTTGCGAGCAGGTTGCTCTAATAATTCACATAACTCCTTCGTCACGCTAAACAACTCAGACACAACGCTCACTACGCTTGCCCACCTTGCACATATTGACGTTGACGATTCAGCTGAATCACTTGCTTCCACGTATCGCGGAATTCCGTTACGTATTCTTCCACTTCTTCTAAAATAGATGCATCCGCCTTAATATTTGCCTCAACAAGCCGACGGTAAATGTAATCATACATCGTCATCATATGTTTTGCCACTTCATATTCCATTTTAAGCGTCACCATTAGCTCTTGAATAATTTTTTGTGCTTTTAAAAGATTCGTATTTCTCTCTTCGACATTTTTCTCTTCTATCGCTTTGCGTGCCTGTTTAATAAACTTTAAGCAGCCATTGTATAACATAAGTGTTAACTCACCAGGTGATGCGGTTTGTACTGCATTTGCCTGATAAGATTGGTAGGGATTATTTTTCGCCATTCATTAAAACACTCCTTTAAGAAATTTATTACATACCGCCGCCAAAAGCATTCATAAGATACATAGATTGAGAGTTATATTGGTTAATCGCCCGTTCCATCGCTGTAAATTGACGCCAGTAGCGGTCTTCGATTTCAACGAGACGGTCTTCAAAACGATCGATTTGGTCTTCAATTTGGTCTAAGCTGCGGCCAAGGGAAAATTGTTGATTTGTCCAAAGCGTATTACCAGCCTTTTGTTCAATCTTGCCGATTGTATCTTTAATCGTATCGCGTAAACGGTTGGCGATGCCTTTCTCTGAGTAATTGGTACTGTCGTTATTAAACAACCGATAAATCGCATCTGGATTTTCCTGAATTTTCTGTCGTAACTTTGTCTCATCAATAATGAGTTTACCACCATTCAGGTAATTAGGCGAAGTTGTAATGCCAATTTCAGCAAGCTGGGAAAACCCGCTCGTAATATTAGAACTCTCTACTTTCGTGTAAAGGTCCATTCGCATCTTGCTTAAACCGTTCGATAAAATTGAATCGTTTCGCAACATTCCGCTCCGCGCTTTTTCTTCCCAAAGCTCAATTTGTTTGTCCGTCATCGCTTCTTTTTGTTCATCGGTAAGCGGTGGATAATCGCGGTAGCGTTCTTCTTTTAACTCACTGTTAATTTTGTCAATGATTTCGTTGTATTTATCAACAAAAGCCTTGATCGAATTATAGATACTATCAACATCAGTCGTTGCAGAAATAGAAATATCAGTCGATGAGGCAAACTTTAATGTATACTCATAACCGTTGATTTCAAACACATTAGATGTTCTTTCCATTGATAATCCATTCAACGTAAATTGTGCATTTTCCCCTAACTGCCCCCGTCCATTGCTTGCTGCTGTAATATTATCCCCATCTAACTTTAATGATCCTGTTAAAAAATCACCTGTTACAATAATTTCAGCAACATCATTTCCGTTACTATCTTTCGCGTTTCCAGTATTTTTAGCCATAAACGAAACTTTACCTGATTGACTATCATAAAAAGCCGTAACCCCAGCATTTGAACTATTAATACGTTGCAGAATGGAATTAAGGGAGTCTGCATTAGGGTCGATAGTAAATGACACTGCCGTTCCTAGCGTTCCATCGCTTTTTATTGCTTGAATCGTAAATGTGTTAGAAGTAAAATCTGTTGCTAAATTGGCCCGTTGATCTGCTAATTTTCCATTAGGATCAAAAGTTGCTCCTGCTTTTCGAATATCTGCTGAACTATTCATAGAAGCAGCTTTCGCCAGCTTTGTAACATTAATAGTTGAATTTAAAGGTGATGTAGAACTAATATTTTTTATTGATACTTCTTCAGGTTTAGAAGTTGTAACTGTTTGCTTTATAAATGTTGATTGACGATAAATACCGTCGAAAATAAACGTATCTAGTTCTCTTAACAATTTATTCATTTCCCGATAATCATCACGCTGCCACTCTAATAATTGTTTTTTCTGTTTCAACTTATCAAGCGGCATCCGTTCCGCTTTCATTAAATCACTGACAAGTTGATCAATATCCATACCGCTCGCTAAACCACCTATTCGCATCGGTGCCATATTGCTCGCTCCTTTCTAAATCTTTTCATTAACAATCATACCGAGAAATTTTTGCATCGTATAAAACGCATCCAGCAATTTCTTAGGCGGAATTTCCCGTATCACTTCTTTTGTGTCTGAATTGATGACTTGTACGTAATATTGATCTAACCCCTCATGCAATATAAATTTAAGGGAACGGTTTTGAATTTCTAAAAACTCGTTTAATTTATTGGTTACTTCTTCTACCTTCTTTTTCGATACTTGTATCTCCTCATTACGCTCGCTCTGCTGTTCCATGATTTTTTGTAGTAATGCCGTATCTTCTCTTGAAGCCTGATGAACAGACGCCTCCTTTAATGGCAATGAGTTGGTGATTTTCATTATCGTCTTCCCCCTGAATCACTTCTTTACTTCTTATATCGGCTTTATCTAGAATCTTTAAATAGTAATTTAGGAAAAAAGGCCATATATAAAACGAGCGGAACGAACGAGGGTAAATGGATGTGTGAGAATACAAAACTAGTCAGCTTATAGTAGAATGGGAGTTATTCTTTTAAAAAATAAAACTATAAACTTACGAACATCTTCTTAATTAAAATACACGTAAAAATTAATTTTGCTCCACAATTACACATGTTCGCCGATAAAATAAGAAAACATAGCAATATATCCCGACTCAACGATATTCTACACTATTTCTCACTTTTAGTTATTTGAAGAAATGACCCCAAACCATATATCATGGCTTGGGGTCATTCCTTTTTCAAGAAAGAGTATTACTTTTGTACTTTAACATTCGTTTGACCGACAACGAGATAGCCGTCAAGGTAACAGCGGAACTCAACAGTCACCTCGGATGATGTCCAATTGAAGTCGGAACGCTCAAATTTGAACTGCCCATTCTTTGCTTGATTGTAATATCCATTGTTACTTGTTAGTGCTTTCACTCCGTTTAGTGTTGCTGTATTTAGGTCAAAACCTTGGCTATGATAACCTTCCGGAAGAGTGACACGAACGGTGAATATTCCACTATTTCCTTTAATCACCTTTGGTGTCACTTCGATCGTTGCCGGGATGTATACGACAAATTGCTTTTCAATGGTAGTATTTAGACCAGCACCATTTGTTGCGATAATAGTTACTTTGTAAACTCCCGGCTTATCGAGAGTTAGAGAAGCACCATTATCCATCACTTTTCCAGTAGTTTCATTCGGACCGTAAACAACCATTTGTTCAGAGACGACACCAGACAAATCATCAATAGCTGAATAAAGCAGTTGCACGCTTGAGCCTAGTTTGTATTCCCCATTCAGTTCTGTATTGATGATTGGGGCAGTCTTATCAATTTTTACTTCAATCATTTGTGTATTTTCAATATTTCCTGCCTCGTCAACTGAATAGAAGGATACTTTGTTGATTCCTTCTTGTTCTACAGTGAAGGATGTGCCCTCTACATATTCTGAACCATTAATCGAATAGAACGTCTTGGCAACGCCACTTCCATTATCTGTTGCCGTTAAATTCACCGTCACATTTTCTTTGCTCCATGTTTCTTTCGCATCAGAAGTAGTAATTGGCGCCGTCTTATCAATTTTCACTTCAATGGTTTGTGGTTTTTCCATGTTTCCTGCCTGATCAACCGAATAGAAAGAAACTTGGTTGATTCCTTCCTTGTCTACTGTGAAGGATGTGCCTTCTTTGTACTCTGAACCATTAATCGAATAGAAGGTCTTCGCAATTCCGCTTCCGTTATCTGTTGCAGTCAGTTTTACCATCACAGATTGATTAGACAAAGCTGGAATTTCATTTACCTTCGTCATAGGTGTCGTTTGATCAATTTTAATATAGATTGTTTTGATTGATTCCTTATTCCCTACTTTATCAACAGAATAGAAGGATACTTTATGCACACCTTCTCCTTCAACCGTAAAGGATGTACCTGAAACAAAATCACTGTCATCCACAGAATAATACGTATTTGCTACTCCAGTTTCATTATCGGTTGCCGTTAATGTAACAACAACATTTTGATTCGTCCAGTCTGTCGACGCATTTGTCGTTGTTACTGGTGCTTCCGTATCAACAATTAACTTCGCGATGACGGTGTTGGAAGGTTCCGATTCTCCAAAAGAGTTACTGTAGGAAGTCACATAATATACATGGTTTGTATATGACAGATTTGAAACTGTATAAGACAGATTATTTACCTTTTCTGCTATTAGAACAGGCTTTCCGTCAATCACTTCATATATGTTGTAGCCATTTGCGTAAGTGACAAAGTCCCAAGTAATAAGAGCACTTGTGTCACTTAAAAGCTTCAAGTTTGCCACTGGCGGCTGCATAATCGGGTAAACAATTTTCTCGGTAATCCGATTGGACGGTTCCGATTCACCAAAACGCACGCTGTATGCTGTCACTTCAAAAGAATGTGTATCTTCTGTCAAATTATAGACTTTGTAGCTTAATGCTGTTCCTTTATAAATCAATTTTCTACTTTCGCCTGTAATTTGATAAACACGATATTCATTCGCCCAAGAAACAGCCTTCCAAGACAGAGTGATGTTATTAACATTGAAAATAGTTCCTGTTAACTGCGGCGGCTGTACCACAGGCCAAGTCAGCTTGAAGGTCAGCGTACTTCCTTCCGGTGATTCACCGAAACGGTTACTATAAGAATGGATTTCGTACGTATAATCACCTTCTGGCATATTCGTAAACGTTACATAGGCGCTAGTCACCGTTTTTTGCAGCACTGGTTTCCCATCGATAATTTGATACACTTTGTAGGCTGTTGCATAACTGGAAGCATCCCATCTTAACGTTATGTCATTGCCGTTCGTAATCGTATACGTCGGATTAGCTGGTGCCTGCATGATAGGAAAAGCTAAATTAAATGAAACTTCACTTCCTTCTGCTGATTCGCCGAAGCGGGTACTATAAGAATGTACCTCATATTTGTAATCTCCTTCTGGCATATTCGTAAATGTTACAGAAGTTCCTGACACTGTACTTTTCAATACTCGTTCTCCATCAATAATTTGATAGATTTTATAGGATGTTGCGTAGGTCACCGCGTTCCATTTCAACGTTATGTCATTGCCGTTTGTAACGGTATACGTTAGATTGCTCGGCGCTTGCATGGTCGGAAAGACAATTGCCAACGATACTTGGCTTCCTTCAGATGACTCACCGAAACGATCGCTATAAGAGCGTACCTCATATTTGTAATCTCCTTCTGGCATATTCGTAAATGCTACAGACGTACCCGTTACTGTTTTTTTCAAAATCGCTTGTCCATCGATAATTTGATATACTTTGTAAGCTGTTGCATAAGTAACAGAACTCCATTTCAAAGTGATGTCATTACCGTTTGCAATGCTATAGGTCAAATTTTCCGGCGCTTGCATCGTATATTCGCTCACATTTACAGAAACCTTGCTTCCTTCAGGTGACTCACCAAAGCGTGTACTTACAGAACGAACGATGTAGGTATGTTCACCTGCTGGTACCTTGGCGATTGTTGCAGTGAGAGATGATACTGTACTTTTTAGCACTTCTTGACCATCGACAAGCTCATACACTTTGTAGCTTGTTGCATACTGAACAGACGACCAAGTCAAGACAACATCATTGCCATTTTGAATCTTGTAGGTCAGATTACCTGGTGCCTGCATGGTTGGATGAACCAACGAAATTGTCAATTCCGCCCCATTAGGTGATTCTCCTAAAAGTGAAGAGACTGAATGAACAACATAGTTGTAATCTCCACTCGGTAAGTTAGTGTACGTTACAGAAGTACTCGTTACTGTACTTTTTAGAATTTTTTGTCCATCAACAATTTGATAGATTTTATAGCTTGTTGCGTATTGGACAGGCGACCATTTCAAAGTAATGTCATTTCCATTTGTTATACTGTATGTCAAATTTGTCGGAGCTTCCATCGTTTGTCCGTTAAGTTTCACCGTCAGCTGACTTCCCTCTGCTGACTCCCCAAAACGGGAAGAATAAGAGTGTACGATGTACGTATATTCACCCGGTGCCATATTAGTATACGTGACGCTCGTACTAGTTACAGTGCTTTTTAAAGTTTTTTGGCCATCGACGACTTGATAAACTTTGTAGCTTGTTGCGTATGCAGAAGCATCCCAGCTTAAGGTAAAATCTGTCGCGTTTTTAATCGTCTGTACTAAATTGGCCGGTGGCTCCATAGTTGGATATACAAGAGAAAAGGAAACTTTGCTACCCTCTGGAGATTCACCAAAGCGGTCGCTATAGGAGTGTACTTCATAAACATAATCGCCTTCCTTCATGTTAGTGTATGTGATTGTTGTTCCGGCGATTGTATTTTTTAACACTTTTTGACCATCAACGATTTGATACACTTTGTAGCTGGTTGCATTTGACACGCTATCCCAACTGAGCACAATGTCGTTTCCATTTTGAATCTTGTAGGCAAAATTGTTCGGTGCCGCCATCGTTACACCTTCAATAGTCAAGGAAACTTGACTACCCTCTGCTGATTCACCAAAGCGGTCACTGTAGGAGTGTACCTCGTAAACATATTCACCAGCGGGCACTTTAGTATATGTTACGCTTGTTCCTGTTACCGTGCTTTTTAACACTTTTTGACCATCAATGATTTGATAAACCTTGTAACTAGTTGCATAAGGCACGCTGCCCCAAGTCAAGACAATATCATTCGTGTTTTGAATCTTGTAGGTAAAATTACTCGGTGCTGTCATTGTTACGTCACTTACAGTCACATTAAGAAGACTCCCCTCTGCCGACTCGCCAAAACGGTCACTGTAGGAGTGTATCTCGTAGATATATTCACCGGCTGGTACTTTAGTGTACGATACACTTGTTCCCGTTACCGTGCTCTTTAACACTTTTTGACCATCAACGATTTGATAGATTTTATAATTAGTCGCGTAAGGAACGGAACCCCATTTTAAAGTGACATCATTGCCGTTCGTCACGGTATACGTGAAGTTGGCTGGTGCCGTCATCGTTGGATGAACCAATTCCACGTTGACAGGAGTCGAAAGCGGAGATTCACCATACAAAGAATTTACAGCGGAAACGGCGTACGTATAATTTCCAGCAGCAGCATTACTTATTGTATATGTTCGTGATGTTAACGACTTAAGTAACGTCTTTTGACCATCTGGAGAAATTTCGTATAGATTATAGCTTTCAGCATACTGCGATGCTCCCCAGCTTAGCACAATGTCGTTACCGTTTTGGATCGTATAAATCAAATTTGTCGGAGCTGCCATATCTGGATAAACAATATCGACTGTAATCGGAGCAGACGGACCAGATTCCCCTTCTGCACTCAATGTCGACACAACATATCGATAAGAACCTTCTGCAAGATTGTTTAGATTGTAGCTGGTCGTTGTCGTCTTTCCATGAAGAATAAGCTGCCCTTCTTTGATTTCATATACGTTGTAACCAGTTGCTCCGTAAACCGAGCTCCACGTCAGTTTTACGTCATCAGGCGTTACCTTTTGAGCAGCTAAATTGCTTGGAGGTAAAATACCACTGTCAGTTGCTGCCAACGTGCTTACAAGAGGAAAAAATAGTTGAAACACAAGAAGAAGCAACGCTAGATACGAAATTTGCTTCAAAATTCGTTTTCTCATACGATAGTTCCACCTTTCCTAAAAATCAAATAAAAAATGAACCCTCCAACAAGGTTCATAGGTTGTGAAACTATGATCCCTTGTGGCAACCGGCTGCCATCCATGCGGAACGTGTCCCATGGTTCAGGCCCTTGGATTTGCGTCCCATAGTTTCCCATGGTTTGCCTTTTTCACTTAGTTTTTTTCTATTATAATTTGCCCATGCCACTAGTTAAAATAGGTCTAATGGCCTTGATAATGAAAATAATCCACGATTTTAAAACATTTTTTAAATCAAACTGACTTGTATAAACACTAAAAGAAAAGGTGTTTACTTGCACCTTTCAGCTGTAAAAAAGAATAGTGAAATCAAATTTGTGACATCTAAACAATGTAGATGGTGTTACAAAACGAGAGTAAAAATTCGAAATTTCGCATAATTGTACATGCAGTAAATAGAGGTAAACCCCATACCAACGTGGCTGTTCTAATCCGTCATTCTTTAGCTCATTAAATGTCTGTTCAATGGAGTTACGGAAACGAAACAACCACTTTCCAAATTCAGTTTTCAAAAACAAAGGAATCACCTGGCTATAGGCATCCTTCCGTCTCTCACTATTTCGATGATTTATGGGTGAAACAAAAAAGATGCCTGTTTGTTCAGCGATTTGACGGACTTTTTCACTATCATAGGCACAACTCCACCTTCCATTCCTTTAAAGAGGGAAATCATTCGAGTGCAACGGACGCATCATGATGATTGGCCGTTACGAAGGAATGAGAGAGGATGATTCCTTCCGTCGTTGTACAAAGATGCAGCTTATACCCTTTGAACCAGTTGTAACGAACGGAAATTCCCCATCGAGCTTGAGAATCGTATAGACTGCTTCGGAGCGCCGTGCTATCGATGATGACGACTTTGGGATACCGAACACCTAAATCCTTCAAAAGTTGAGCGTTAAAAGCAGAAAATCCTTGTTCCCGAAGCTACTTTCCTGCACGTGAAAACGTAGAAAGCTGGGGAACCTCTTGAAGTCCACAAATGCGTCGGAAGTAGCCAAAGCGATTCAGTACGTTAACTAATTGACGTAAAGAATCAATGGAAAAATACGTCTTTAAAAAGAAACATTTTAACAAGGCTTTTTTGAAATCGGTAGTCGTCCTGTCACATAAGGTGTTTCGGGTAAAGAAAGTTGGTCGACATACTGAAATAAAGCCTCTAAAAGAGGATCTGTTTCGCTATTTAATGCATGTTCGCTCACAAAATTGGAAATCATGATAGTGTCCACCCCTTGGAAGTGATTTTTTTGGTGACTGTATACGATTTCCAAAATGGGTGGATTTTTTGCGTCCTTTTATGCATCCATTATGCGTTTTACAACACGTTGTTAACTATTTATATTGTTTTTTCAATCTAAACTTATATATCTTAAATTTAAACGAGAGTTATTATGATTTTATCTACATAAATTCAGCTTGAAATTCTGACATATTTAACCAGCAACTATCCTTGTCTATACTGATCCTAAACGAATTAATCAAAGGAGCGGTTGCATGGTATAGATGACTACAAATCACGAACGACCATGGATGGACAATCGAGCGTCTTCAAGAACAGAAACGCAAAAAGAAAGATACGAGAATGGCTAAACAAATTGCAGTGATTGTAAAGCAAAATTATTTTCAAAATATGATAATCAACTTCTTATTTCTCGCGTCTTTCGAAATACATAGGACCCGTTAGAAAGAAACCTTCCATAGTTCATAATAGTCTTATGACGTTTTTTAGAACTATCTTCCTATTTTTCCCAAAATATATTCACACCACTGAAAATCACTTATATCATCTATATCAATAGAGCGGTTAAAAGGCATGATATAAGGAATGGTTTCAAGTGTCAAAAATGAACGAGTTTTTATCAACTCTTCCTTTTTACCTATATATATTGCTCCATTAAGAACATAAGTTTTTTTTGCCTTTTGCCTTTGATAAGGAATTTCTCTATTACTATTTAAAGGTTCTAACATCCCTCGATCATTTATATGAAACATCCAATCTGGTATAATCTTGCTTTCGGTAACAGACACACAAAAATTACTTTTGTTTTTTTCACATAAATAAATAGCTTGATCAATATCTTCTGCTAGTCTTAAAGGGGATGTTGGTTGCAAGACGACAACATATTCATAATCCGGAAAATATTCTAATGCATGCAGCACTGGGGCAATGCCAGGTGTATCATCTTGAGCCAATTCTGAAGGTCTTAAAAACGGAACTTCAGCTCCCCATTTTTTTGCAACATTCATGATTTCTTCATCATCGGTGGAAACAATAATTTTATCTAAAAAGCGAGATTTTTTTGCTTCTTCTATTGTCCACGCAATTAACGGTTTCCCTTTAAGAGGTTTGATATTTTTTTTCGGAATTCCTTTTGATCCCCCCCGAGCAGGGATAATAGCCAAAATTTTTTTATCATTAATCATTCAAAGACCTCCGAGAACTCCAAATTAGCTTTTTCAAAATCATTCATTTTCCCTATATCTAACCAGTACTCTCGAATAGGAAAGACATTTGTTTTCTTTTGTAATTTAATTAGTGACTCAAATAAAGCTGGCATATCAAAGTATTCATTTTTAGGTATTAATTCCAGCGCTTCTGGGTTTAGTACATATATTCCGGCATTGACAAAATAACGTTCAACCGGTTTTTCTTCAATCGAACAAAGCCTTGTTCCTTCTGTTCTTACAACCCCATAAGGTACTTGGTGCTGATATTCTCTTACACACATCGTTGCTACAGAAGCATTTTCTTCATGGAATTGTAGAAGCTGCTGAAAGTTTACTTTTGTTAAAATATCTCCATTCATAACAATAATAGGCTTCGTTGGCTTCTCAGTAAAAAGAGAAAGCGCTCCAGCGGTACCTAGCCTTTGATCTTCATCGAGGTACTGGATGCTCACTCCCCATCCTAAACCATCACCAAAATATTCCTTTATTATTTCACGCTTATAATTAACGGAAAAGTAAAACTGATGAAACCCATGTTCAATAAAACTTTCTAATATCGTTTGTAGAATCGGCTTAGTGCCAACTGTTAACATCGGTTTTGGTATGTTTTCTGTCAAAGGACGAAGACGGGTACCTAATCCCCCTGCCATTAAGACAACCCAATTATCAAAAGAAACTGAATCAAATAATACATCTGAAAAAATGACATCTACTACTTGATTATTTTTATTCAGAATAGGAAGCTGACGTAGTTTTTTTTCTTGGAACATCCTTTTAATTTCCTGCTTCGATGCTTCCTTTTTCATTGTAATCGGATTTTTATTCATGACTTTCGATACTTGATCATCAAGTGAAATACCTCTTAAAATTCCCCTTCTTATATCCCCATCTGTCACTGTTCCTAGAAGTCGAAAATCATCATCCACTACTAAAGCGATTTGAGCAGCGGTTTGATCTATATTTTTCATCGTTTCGATAATAGATGTTGAAGGAGATACTAATAATTCTTTCCAGTTTCTCATTTACTCACTTCCTTAGCAGGACTACCATAGACTTTCTTATTATCACCAACACTTCTTAAGACTAAGGAACCTGCACCCACTAACACATTTTTTCCGACTGTAACATTTTGAATAATTTTTGTTCCTGTACCTATATGAGTTCCCTCTCCAACATACACTCCACCGGATAAAACACATCCTGGCGCAATATGACAATGTTTACTTATACAGCAGTCGTGATCTATACTAGTTGAAGTATTTACAATAGTATTATCGTCAATTTTAGCAAATGGTTGAATAACGACACCTGCCATTATTTGCACGCCTTCACCTAATATAACCGTATCTGAAATAATCGCTGAAGGATGAATGATAGTAGAAAAACTATAACCTTTTAATTTAAAAGTGTTGAAAATATTTGCTCGAAGCTTCGTATCAGACACGGAACCAAGAGCATTAACTAATTCAATTTCTTGCGGATCATATTTTAATATTTCTTCGTCTTTTCCTAAATAAGTGATATTGTATCGGTTGTTTTCTTCTGCAGGTGCCGTATAACCTATTATCTCTCTTTTTTGCATTAATAGAATGTCAACCAATACTCGCGCATGCCCACCATTTCCAATAATAATCACTGGTTTAGAGCACATTACTTTATAACCTCATCTTCTTCATAATCTTTCCCTGCTTTTTGTCCGATATAATCCCAATAATAGTATGGTTCGATTCCTGTTCCAGGCCGCTTTACCGTTAGATTATCAAAGGTAAATACTTCTCCTTTTTTAATCGCTTTAGCTGCAACTAAACTTTTTCTTGCCACTTCTTTATTTTTCAACTCTGTTTTCGTCGGTCTTTTTTGCTTCTCACCAAGGGCTTTTTCAATGATTCGAATCGATTGAATCATTTCCTTTAATTCATTTGGTTCTAATGAAGCTTTATGATCTGGGCCTGGCAACGTCTTATCTAACGTGAAGTGTTTTTCGATGATTTTCGCCCCTTTGGCAACTGCGGCAATAGGAACAACAATTCCTTCTGTATGATCTGATAATCCAATAGAAAGATTAAATTCTTCTTTCATATCATCCATTGCATTCAAATGCACATCTTCGTATGGTGTCGGATATTCTGTTGTACAATGTAAAATGCTTACTTTTTCTTGTAGCAACATTTTGGCTTCATCTGTTTGATAAAAACGTTTTACTTTATCGAATGAAACATCCGTTTGATTCGCAAAGCCATATGCTAAAAACGCTAGTGCATGATGAATTTCTTCCTTTGTTGCCATTCCTGTCGATAAAATCACATCGACACCACGCAATGCAATTTTATGTAAATATGGAGCATTTGTAATTTCGCCAGATGGTATTTTTATAACATTCAATTTCAATTCTTGAATTAAAAAATCTACACTTTCTAAATCGAAAGGTGTAGATAAAAAAACAATATTTTTTTCATCACAATATTGCTTTAGCTTTTTAAAGTTCTCATAGCTTAACTCCAGCTTTTTCAGCATTTCATATTGTGATGAGGATTTTCCAATATTCTTTTTTTGATATTCCGCTTGCCGGGCTGATTTTGTGACTAAATTTTCGGTTTTAAATGTTTGAAACTTAATCGCATCAGCACCAGCTTCTACTGCGGCATCAACTAATCGAAATGCCAAGTCTAACGAACCGTTGTGATTAACTCCGGCTTCAGCGATAATAAATGTTTGCTTCATATAATCTCTCCATCATAAAACTCTTTTGTCATTGATTTTATATCTATATTTTTTAAAACTTTTAATACTTGTTGAGAAGTTTCACCGTTTCCAAAAATTTTATATTCACTGTCTTCTTTAAATTCATAATTTAACGCTTTAATTATTGCTTCTGTTATTTCTTTAACATCTGGATTACAATCAAAAACAGAATTTGGTCTAATTCTTCCTTTTTGCCTGCTGCCAATGTTGACTGTAGGAGTTTCCAAGTAAGGAGCTTCTATAAGACCACTAGAAGAGTTCCCAATTATGACATTTGCATATTTAAGTAAACTTAAATAGCGTAACTGCCCCAATGAATCAAAAAATTTTCGTTTATTTGGCTTTTGACTTACATATGCACCGATCAAATTGTTGATCTTTCTTCCATTATCATCTGCATTTGCTTTTGTAAAAATCATAGTTGCATTGTTAAAATTATTTAGTGCCTCTAAAAGTTCTTCCGTACCTTCAATTGGATTACTACTTAACGTTGTTGGGTGATGAGTTATTAAAAAAATAGGTTCTTCTAAATAAATTCCCAATGACTCTTCTAATTTTTTTTTTGATAGCAATTGCAATTTCACAATATTTTCAATACCCGGTGCTCCCACGTTATATACACGATTCGGATGCTCTCCTAATCGAATAACTCGTTTTCTATGTTCTTCCGTCGTTACAAAATGAAGATAACTCATTTTTGTTACCGCATGCCTAATCGAGTCATCATATGACCCGTAAGTTACTTCTCCACCATGAATATGAGCAATCGGTATTCTGGCAATCATCGCCGCTTGAGCTGCGGCTAATATTTCAAAACGGTCTCCTAATAAAACTAAAATATCAGGTTTTAACCGATTTAAAGAATCTGCAAATCCGATTGTTCCTAGCCCCAACGATTTTGCAATTCCTACCGGTGTATCGCTAGATAACAGCATTTCAACTTTTTCATTAATCACAAAACCGTCTTCCTCAATTTGCTTATATGTCAAACCGAACTCTGGGGATAAATGCATGCCTGTCGCAATAATTTGCAGTTCTAAATCAGGGTCTGACTGTATTTCTTTCATTAACCAATATAAAAGACCATATTCTGCTCTTGTGCCTGTTACAACACATATTTTTCTTTTATCCATCCGCATCTTCTCCTAAGTATGGACTACTAGGAACATTCACAATTTGATACTGTAATTGTTCTGTTACCGATAAATCAGCTTTTGGACAGTTTTGAAAAGGATTCAAAAGATGTAACGGCTTCCATACAGGCCTTGACATCACGTTATAATTATTTAACGTTTCCAAAACTTCATCTATGTTATAAATTTTTTCATCAAAAATTAATGTTTGCAGCCAGTAATTGCTTTTTGCAAACTCAGGCTCTTTAAATAATTTAATTCCATGATAACCTTCTACGAGTTGCTCATACATATCAACAAGTCGGCGTTTCTTTTCAATAAAATCTTCTAAATGTTCTAGTTGTGCACATCCTAATGCTGCATTTATATTTGGCATACGATAATTATAGCCTATTTCATCATGTTCATATTTCCAGCGATGAGGGAGTTTGGCAGTAGTAGTAAGATGCTTCGCATAATCTGCCAGTTTCTCATCATTCGTCAAAATTGCTCCTCCACCACCGGTTGTAATAATTTTGTTGCCATTAAAACTCATGGCAGAAACTTTTCCGAAATTCCCCGTATGAATACCTTTATAATAGGATCCTAACGATTCTGCGGCATCTTCAATCATTATTAAATTCCATCGTTCACATATATCTAACAATGGATCTAAATCAACAGGATGACCAAATGTATGCATTGGAACAATCGCTCGAATGATTTTACCAGTTTGTTTATTTACACAAACATTATTTTTTACTATCGCTATATCTCTCAAATAGTCTTCAAGCTTAAATGGATCAATACCTAATGTTGTTTTTGAGACATCCACAAAATGTGGAATAGCCCCACAATAAACAACTGCATTCCCAGTTGCCACAAAGGTTAACGAAGGAATTAACACTTCATCATTTGGCTGAACCCCAACAATCTTTAAAGCAATATGAAGGGCGGCGGTTCCGTTCACAACAGCAACCGCTCTTTTTACACCAGTAAACTCCGCTAATAATCGTTCAAATTCATCTACATATTTCCCTACAGAAGATACCCATCCTGTCTCAATACAATCAGCTACATACTTTTTTTCATTTCCTGTGAATATTGGTTCATGCAATGGTATAAAGTCTTTCTCTGGACACATGTTTTTAATTTTTTTAGCTAATTCTAATAAAACATCGCTCATATGTTATACACATCTGCCTTATATTGAGATAAGTTTCTTTCATCTGTAAACCATTCAATTGTTTCTTTTAAGCCTCTTTTAAATCCTTCTTTTCCACCATATTTAGGCTCCCAGCCCAGTAAAGCTTTGGCCTTCGAATTGTCTGCCCACAATCTTTCTACTTCACTTTTTTCTGGGCGAATCCGAACATCGTCTGTTTCAATTTCAATATCGACACCCATGATTTCAGCAATAAGCCTTGCGGTTTCACCAATCGATACTTCGAAGTTACTGCCGATATTGATGACTTCACCGATTGACTGATCATGTTTCATAACAGAAATAAAACCGTTTACGGTATCTTTTATATAGTTAAAATCACGTGTTGGATGAAGCGAACCAAGTTTGATTTTCCGCTTACCAGATGCAAGTTGTGTAATAATCGTCGGGATAACCGCCCTTGCAGATTGTCTTGGACCATATGTATTAAATGGGCGGATAATCGCAACAGGCGTTTCAAACGAACGATAAAAAGCGACTGCCATTTGGTCCGCTCCAATTTTAGAAGCAGAGTATGGAGACTGGCCTTGAAGCGGATGATTTTCATCAATTGGTACATATTGTGCCGTCCCATACACTTCACTTGTGGACGTATGAACAACTTTTTGAATATCTAATTCTCGTGCTGCTTGAAGGACGTTTAGTGTTCCCTTAATATTCGTATCGACATATGTATCAGGTGAATGATAAGAATAAGGAATCGCAATTAAAGACGCTAAATGTAAGACGACATCGCATCCTTTCATCGCCTCTTTTACACCATGCGGGTCACGTATATCTCCCGCAAATACCTCAAATTCGTTTTTTAACGGCGAATGATCTAGCCATCCCCATGAATTAAAAGAGTTGTAATAAACAAAAGCTTTCACATCATATCCTTGACGAACAAGTTCTTCTGTTAAATGAGATCCAATAAATCCATCAGCACCAGTAACTAAAATTTTCATTGCTGCATCATTCCTATTTAATAAATTTTGATATCAAATCTAAAAAGTTTATATTTTCCATGTTTTTAGCGCTATTGGCTATATGTTCCCCTGCTACATAAGGAGCACCTTTTATCACTGCTCCGGTATATGATGTATTTTTAAATTGAACTTTCGATGTTTGTTGTATTTTCTGTTCGATCCATTTCCGAAAAACCAACCAACTTCTTGATGTAATTACTCTTTGATGATTGTTTGCTTCAACGGTGAATGTTGGTTGACTAAGTGAAATCGTTTTATTAGAAGTTGAATGAATAGAGTGAGACTGATTCCCTTTATAGGCCAAATCCTGTCCAAAAAAGACGATTTCCGCAAATCCCATTTTAATTAACACATCTAATCCAGTTGTTGCAACTGAACCACCTGTCTGAATCAATGGAATCTGATGTTCTTTTGCAAATTGCTCTGAAAGAGGATACCCTGCTTGAAACAAAATAATTTTAGTTCCTGACCAATGTCTGACCACTTCTTTATTAACCGTAGCAAGGAAAAGTAACGGAATTTGACCGCTTACCCCCTTTATTTGTTCAAACACTAAATCATGTGGATCGGACATCACAATTGCATCAGGTTCAATATTATGATGCAATAAGGTTTTATAAGCAGCACCAACACAAAGTAAAAAGTATTTATTTTTCAATTGCTTCAGAACATCAACATTATCATCTAGTGATGGTCCAGCCGCCACTAATGCAGCTTTTCTGCCTTCAAATTGTCCCAAAAGTGGACCGATATGCGAGTCAAACAACTGAATATTATTTTGAAAGTTCTCCTCCATAATATTTTTCATTCTTAAGAACGACATTTCTTTAATTTTTATATCTTCGAGTATTTCCTTGAAACTGCTGTTTGATATCGTGCTAATCCAAGATTGTGGAATAATCCATTTAATATTTGGACCATCTGAATCTAAACTTCTAATAAACTCCTGAATCTGTACTGGATTATTAAGAATAATAAATTGGACATTTTCATTGCTTAAAATATTGGTTAAATCCATATAATGCATGGCCGCTTGAATCGTTGATATATCCGTATCAATTACAATAATTTTTTTATTTGGCTCTTTAGCCATTAACTGTTCGACATGATATCCAAGCCCGAAACCAAATAAACAATATATATTAGCCAAAGGATCAATTTGAGAATCAATAAACTTCGATACATCTTTTATTGGATCGTATCGACTATATAAGTAGTGATTATTTTTCTTCAAGGTTAAAGGACCTTTTTTAGATGTCTCTATTTCAATATCCTTATTATAATTATACCTATCCACTAAAAGTTGCTGTTTCAATACTTTATCCTTTATCGATTGAACGTTTTTAAGATATAATTCCAATTTTCTATTCCCCTACTTTTTCAAAACGCTTTTCTTTTGCTTCTTCAAAAAATGGTTGAATTTCATATTCAAACATATCAGCGACAATAACATAATCTTGTCTTTCCAAACCTTCATTAATTTCTATTAAAAATTCGTTAATCTTACTTGGGTCGATATCAATATAGTAACGATGCTCGCGCATTAGTACAATCACTTGCGCCAACCAGCTCACGCCTTCGCTAAATTGCGCAATTAGCTGCATTGCTTCCCCAATTTTATCTTCTCGCAAATAATCAGCAATCGTTTGCGCCCCTACTGCTACTCGTTCAATATATTCGTAGAAACTGTCTTGTGTTTCGTAAATAAGATTTGTCATCTTTCTCCCTCTTTATCCATTGAAATAATTTTATTTTTTACCTTTTCTTTTAAGCACATAAAATAAGATTTTGAATCGGTTGCAGCTTCTTGTAAACGCGAATATAAATCTATGGAACGAGCATATACTCGTTGGTATGCTTCTTTTTCCGTTTCATTCTCTTTTGGCAGGTAGTTATTAAACGTATCTAAAACGATAGGTTGAGCAATTAATGACATCATTCCTTCATCAAAAATCGGTTTTAACTGTTCATCAATTTTATCCAACTTTTTTAAAATTTTCGCTTCAAATGCCGTATCAGAAGCATTTCTTTTCAACAACAGAACTGCTTCTTCAACAAGACGCTTTACTTTATCATGCAATTTTATTTCGTTTTCAATTCGAATTAAAAACTCTTTCCATTCTTGAATATCTTTGCGTGGATATGAATCTATATCAAACATTGGTACAATTTTATTAGTATCGACATATCTATCACAAAACTCTTGGAAAGGAATTTGTTGATACCCCTCTAGTTTTATTCCACCTTCTGTGCAATTATAGATTTTCTGAGGCTGCTCAAACATGTGAATTAATTTTTCAAAGTTATGCTTCATCGTTAAGAAAGCATAATCTGTTAATACTTGGTCACCATAATATCCCTCTGTGTAGAACATTCCTCTTTCTTTAATATAGGCTTCATCAATTTTTTTGAAATTTTTATTATGTTCCGCGTGTGTTTTGTTATCTGTGTAGGCCAAATCTTGACCAATAAGGGCAACAGGGCCTGAAGAAATCATATAAGCTATATTTAAAGCAAAACTAGCTACAGAAGCTCCTCCTAAAATATTCGGAACTTCCTTATTCAATAATTTTTCTGCGTAAGTCTCTAAAAATTGATGAACGCTTGAAACAAAAAAGAACGCTCTTTGATTCAACCTCTCTAAAATTTTTTCATGATGCGATAGAGAATAAATCATTTTCGTCTCTTTAAGCTCTATAGATTCAAAGTGTCTATAGTTATTTATATGACCATCTATTGTTACGACAAAATCAGGCTCAATATTATAATTAAGAAGCGTATTGATAGTAGATCCTGATGAAATTAAAAGTACATGATCCCTTACTTTTTTCAACAGAGGGATTTGTTTTGTTAACGATGGACCGCCAGAAGCCACTACCACCGGAACATTGAAATAGCCTTCTAACTTTTTTAAAGGAATGTCATCAAAAGCATAAAATAAGTTTAAAATAAAATTCCTTTGCCATTCTTTTGAAAATTTTTTAATAGTGTTTTCATTTACTTTTTGTACATATATTAAATCTTTGACTATACTTAATATCTCCTTATAATCATTTGGAAACAGTTTATCATAATTAGGTGAACAAATTATTTGGACCCGATTGCTAAATCGATCCATTAAAGCATCACATAATTTTTTGAAATCTTCAAATTGTCTATTTTTAACTATTATTGTTCTTTCTAATATATTTTCGTTATTCAATTGAATATTGACCAAATTCTCTAACGGTTCGACAATGATTAAAAACTCATTTTCACTCATTTTTTCACTTAAAGCTTTCGCAATATATCCCGATCCAATACCGAATAGAATATGTAAATGATTTTTCTTGTAATGATGGTCAGCAAATCTAACAGCCTCCCGAATCGGGTCATACTTGCTGTGAAGGTAATAATTGTTTACTTTATGGATACGATGTCCACTCTTCGCAGTTTCCTCAATGATTTCATACTCTTTTATCTCATTATTCATTATTAGCACCTCAATTATAATATCGGCTGCCATCATATTTTCTTAATACCTTGTCTTATATAGTTAAAATTTAACTAACTTTTTTGATACGATTGGTGTATTTTCAACTAAATTGATTTTAAAATCTTATATAAAAGGAGTGGAACTAACTAATTACCTAAAAATCCGGTGAGTATGTTATAATTAAACAAGAACAAATGTTTCTATATTAAAGGAGGCCATATGAATCACATAGACATTCTCCTATGCAATTACGATCGTAAACTTCTTGAAATGTTAACCGGAAAATTATTAGGTGATGGCAATATTATCATTCAAAAAAATCGAAAACCGCGGTTTCGTTTTGGACATTCCATCAAAGATCGTGATTGGTGTGTGCATTGTTACCAAAAACTCGCTAACTTTTTACGGCTTAATCCACCGAAGTATCGGAGAGTTTTTGATAGTCGAATAAAAGAAGGTTTCGCCGACCTATATTATGTTCAATCCAAAACTGAACCTATTTATATTCACCTTAAAGAGATTTGGTACAACAATACAGTAAAAATTATACCAAAAGAATTTGTTGAAAAGCTAATGACCCCGTTATCCCTCGCTTGGTGGTATCAAGATGACGGTCATTTAAAAATGAAAGGAAAAACCCCACAGAAAATTATTCTTTCAACAGAGTCATTTTCCCATGAGGAAATTTTATTTTTACACAAACTGCTATTCAATAAATTTCACTTGAATTTTTCGATCGATAGCGATAAACGACTTGTCCTATATAATCAACGTTCCATTTTAGCCTTTCTCAGCCTTGTAAGGCCTTACTTGTCGAAAGGTATGAAGAGAAAAGACATTTATTTGGAGAATTTAAAGAAGGAAGATTTACCTCTTAAGAAACGTACTACGGTTTACTTGCTTGAGCGAATAGCTCTTAATAAACCAACAACAGAGATTAAAAAAATATGCAACAGCTTGCCTGAAGCCCTAAATATTATTGAGCCGCGATTACACCATTTTTTAAACGTGATGGAAACGAAACGGAACCTTCCCCGAAAATCATATCAAATCGAATTAAAAAGAAAAGAGTTATTTCATTTAGCAATTTTCCAGCAAAAAACAGGATATACAATGGGAGAAGCTATTGAACTTTGTTATGAATACTTAAATGGCCGACTCAAATAAATGATTACAATTCAACTTACAATGTAATCAAAAGCAACAAAAGAGACCTTGGATATTCCAAGGTCCCTTTCGATTTGACTAAGATTATCGGAGTAATTGAAGTACTCCTTGCGGTTGTTGGTTAGCTTGAGCCAACATAGATTGTGCTGCTTGCATTAAGATATTATTCTTAGTAAATTCCATCATTTCTTTCGCCATCGTGCGAACATTTGCTTTCGCAAATGACTAGACTATCTCTTCACCCTCAGCTTCACCTGTTAGGGGCCGGGCACTTCGAGGAATTCAGAACGATGGAGAATTCTGATCCCCTACGGACCTCATCACCATAGTCAAGAGACCTTAGGTGGTTCGTCCTAGTCGTTGAACCTTCTCCACTCTTTCGAGACAGGAGCTTGGCTGCTCGATTGCCCAATCCTTTGACTTTTCAAGCCATCACGTCTGCCGTTTCCAGCTCCGTTGTGGCGTCAAAGGCTCTAAGGGGTTTCCAGCAATTCACCCGGTGATACTCCTAGCCGTTTCCAGCTAGGACGACTGTGCTTGTCACCGCTTATGCGGCTAAAGCATAATCAACGTCGCGGATACGAGATTCAGCAGCAGTTAAGTTTTCTGCCGTTGCACCAAGGTTGTTAATTGTGTGCTCTAGGCGGTTTTGAACAGCACCAAGCTTAGAACGTTCTTTAGATACTGTTTCAATTGCATTATTAATTTTAGTAATCGCATTCTGTGCCTTTGAAGCTGTGCTTACTGAAAGGCTATTTACACTTAAAGAAGTAGAACCCATATTAGTAATTGACAAAGTAATAGATTGACCGCTGTTCGCACCAATTTGGAATACTTTTCCATTGAAAGAACCATTTAAAAGCTTTTGAGTGTTGAATTCTGTATTTTGTGCAATACGATCAAGTTCAGAAACAAGTTGATTAATTTCACTTTGAATCGCTGTACGGTCAGCAGATACGTTTGTGTCGTTCGCTGCTTGCACTGCAAGCTCACGCATACGTTGAAGGATCGCATGTGTTTCTGTTAATGCACCTTCAGCTGTTTGGATTAATGAAATTGCGTCTTGCGCGTTTTTAGACGCCATTTCAAGACCGCGGATTTGGCCGCGCATTTTTTCAGAGATGGCAAGACCTGCAGCATCGTCGCCAGCGCGGTTGATGCGGAAACCTGAAGATAATTTCTCAAGGTTTTTCGCAGTTTGAGTGTTGTTAAATGCTAATTGACGGTGCGTGTTTAACGCAGAGATGTTGTGTTGAATTCTCATTTCAAATTCCTCCTTGAATAGATATTTTTCTACATCCTTGTAGATTTTTTGCAGGGATGGTCGATTAACCTTCCCCGCCTTACATTTTTAATATCGGAAGCATTCATGAAATGTTTAATAGTTTTTTAGCTTTTTTTATTATTTTTTAATTGTTGTAGCAAATTTGTCGAAATGTCTGCCGCTTGTTTGTTTTCTTCTTGAATGGCTATATATATTTCTTTGCGATAAATGTCGATATGCTTCGGTGCAATGATACCGAGTTTGATTTGTTCTCCTTCGACGGCAAGCACTTTAATTTCAATCGAATCGCCAATCATAATGGATTCATTTTTCTTGCGGGTGAGAACGAGCATTATTTTTCCTCCTTCCCGCACACCTCGGACAACGGAAAACGAATCGGGTAGTTGCTATCGTGAAGTATGAGTTGTTTTCCTATTTTCTCCTTGGCGTTAATGACAATTGGTGCTTTTAAATTAATAGTCGACTTAGCAAATGGCTCTTTCAGCGTCATAATCGTATATGTTACACAATCGTCAGGGGAGCTGAGTTTTAGCTTTTCGATATCTTCTTCAGCTAAATCGAAGGCGTAATTAGGATAGAAAGAAAATGGATAAACAATAACAAATCCGACATGACTATGTTGAATCGACTGCAAAACAGCAAATGGAGATTCTTCCTCTAATGAAAAAATAACAAATTGCCTTTCATCTTCAAAACCAGGAAGTCCATTCGGAAAATAAATGATTTGTTCTTCGTTTATTTCAATTTCTCCTAAAAATTTTGATGTTATTTTCATAGAAAAGCTCCTTTCTCATTCTCGTAAAAAAAGCGGTAGACCGTAACGGCACCGCTTTCTCCTAATATTTCACATCGATTTTGATAGACGGGTACTGAATCATATAACCAGATACATCTCCCGGTTTGTATTCATGAATCGGTTTATTCACTTTAACATCAATAATTGGTTTATTTCGATCAACTTTCATATCGAAATAACCTGGTTGGTAATCAATATCTACACTATTAACAGAAGGAATAAATTTTATTCCAAGCTCTTTATAAGGACGCAAACCTTTTTCAGTCGCAAGCACAGCAATCGGATTGCCGCCATTTTCAATTTTCATGAGCTGGTCGCCTTCCTGAGCACGGCGGGCAATGCCTTCTAGCAGCGCTTGGCGGCCTTCTTGCGCGAATTTCCTTGTAGAAGCAAGCGGCCCCATCAGCCCCATGTCGTTCCATGCCTTTGACTGGTCAATGGTCAGCCTCGCTGGCTGTGAATCGATCGTAATTGTTGCCGGCGGCTGTTCAATATGCAAGTCGGCTTTCGGCTGCTCGATATGCTGAACCGGCTTTTCAATATGTAAACCAAGAATGGCTTTCGTGGTACGAATTTGAATTTGCGGGAAATTCATCTTACTCACCTTTTCCCTTTATTAACGGAGAAAATCGACTAATGTCGGCTGAATAATGCGCGCCCCGACGCTTAGCGCAGCACGATGCACACTCTCTTGTGAAATAAGCTCAGTAATTGTTTTTTCATAATCGATATCTTCGTTGTTAGACATTAACTTTGTTGCGATTACTTCTTGCGTGGACAGGCGGTTTTCCATCATTTCAACGCGGTTTTGCTTTGCACCGAGTTCTGAGCGAGCCGATAACAGAGCGTCTTGTTGGACTTCAATTTGACTTAAATAGCCGCTAATCGTGTTTCCCGTGCTATTAGGGTCATTTAAAGCCGTCTTTAAATTATCCAGCATACCAATAATTCCGGTAAACAAAGTTTTCCCATCAATATTGACATCTAATTTAATACCATCAAACACTTCGATTTCGACATCGCTTTGATTGCCGTTTACCGTAAAAGTTGCATCTCCTGGATATCCTACAAACAAAGGATTTTTCGTATCTGCTCCGTTAAAAATATACTTACCGCCCACTTTCGTGTTGGCGACATCGACAATTTGCTTTTGAATTTGGTCGATTTCATCAGCAATTTTTTTACGATCTTCTGGAGTCGCTGTATCAGTTGACGCCTGGACAACGAGTTCTTGCACGCGCTGCAAAGCAAGTCCGACTTTATCTAATGCATCATCTGCGCTATCAATCCAGTTATGAACTTCTCCAATGTTGCGCTGATACTGTTTGACACGCGCTAAGTCTTCACGATAAGCAATTCCTTTCATCGCAACAACCGGGTCATCGGAAGGACGCGTAATTTTTTTCCCTGTCGTTAACTGTTCTTGGTATTTTCCGAGATTTTCGTAGCTGGTTGATAAGTTGCGAATCATATTATTCGTCAACATTGATTGCGTAACTCTCATTTATATCACCTGCCTTTACAATCCAACACGGCCCATGCCGTTAATGATTTTATCGAGCATTTCATCGATAACGGTAATGCTGCGCGCTGCGGCGTTATAAGCATGCTGGAATTTAATTAAATTCGTCATTTCTTCATCAAGGGAAACGGAGCTGACAGATTGACGGTTTTTTTCAACAGACATTGCAAGCGTCTCAGCATTAAATTTCATTCTCTCTGCTTGTTGTCCATCGACACCGATTTTCCCAATGAGCCCTTCATAAAACGTTTGCACCGTTCCACCTGTAATAGGCAGTGAATTAACCGTTCCACCACTTGGTAGAGTGACTGAACCATTAGTAATTTGAACATCTTTAATCATCGTTAAATAAAGAGCATTAGCGCCATTTCCAGTCTCTACATTTCCACTCGCATCTTGTTTAGAAGATGCAGCGATATTAGAAAGGTCGGTCATAATATCACTATGCACTTTAATCAAAGCGGCTGCGCCTTTTTCTGTCGGTGGAATGTCAAAAAAGTTCTTACCTGTAGAATTATTAAGACCGTATCCCGTTTTATGTTGTTCATTAAACATCGTTGCAAACGAATACGCCATTTTATCTAAATCGGCGAGCATATCAGGATAGTAGCCTTTCACGTTATTTTGGTCAGGTCCATAACCATAAGATTCAATTAATGACTTAATTCTCCCGCTTGCTAAATTGTCTGGGAGGATGGAAGTAGTTGAACCTTCTATTTTAATGCTGGAAACAAATCCATTCGGGTTTGTAGGGTCGTTAACAGGGTCGACAGACGGGTCGACGGATAATTTAGAATAGCCGTCTTTCGTCACTATCTTTATTGTTGAACCGTCCTGATTAACAAGGGAAATTTCATAAATTCCTTCCGCTATATCTAGAGCATTCCCCCCAGATGCAACGGTTTCTACTTTTACCTGAAAAAACTTTGACAACTCATCGACAAGAAGATCTCGTTTATCATAAAGGTCATTTGGCAAATAACCGTTCGGTTCGATGGCTTTAATTTGGTCATTTAACTCACTAATTTGCTTTAAAATGGAATTCACTTCTAATAAACCAGTTTTAATTTCCTGTCCTAAATCGTTGCGAATTTGCGATAAAGAGTTGTAAAGGTAATTGAAAGATTCTGCTACTGCCATTCCACGTTGACGCACAACCGCACGCGCCCCTTCGTTTTCCGGATTGACGCTTAAGTCTTGCAACGCTTCCCAAAACTGCGTCATCGCCTTACCGAGACCATATTCGCTTGGCTCATTCATAATATCTTCCATTTTTGCAATTGCTTCTGAGCGTGTGTTCCAATAGCCGAGCTTGGTAGCTTCATTCCGATATTGGTAATCTAAGAAACTGTCACGTATTCGCTGCACAGCCTCTGCAGTTACCCCCGTACCCATCTGTCCCGGAATGTGCGGACGGTTCATCGAAGCTGGCGGATATGGTTCCGTCTGTGCAAAATTGACGCGCTGGCGCGAATAGCCAGGAGTGTTGGCATTGGCAATATTATGGCCCGTTACATATAAAGCGGATTGTTGTGTAAACATACCTCGTTTGGCTGTCTCTAAGCCATGAAACGTTGATCGCATCACATGTTCCTCCAATGCTTTAAACTTTAAGCTTTCGAATCGAATAAGGAGCGTCCCGTTGTCGCTTTGTTTGGTGCTCCATAGTTCATTTCGGGCGGCTGCGGCATGAGCGTGTCTAACATGACAGTGACGAACTGTAATGATTGTTGTGTAAGCTGCTGGTTTAATAGATTTATATTTTTTAACTCAGAAACGACTGCTATTAAATCATCCCGCAGTTTCTCAAGCATGGCTCGTTCCGTTCCCTCTGTTTGTGAAATACAGGTGGTTAATGTCCGTTCGTTCGATTCGCTTACCATCGCCTCAACAACCTGAATCCGTTCCCGATCAACTTGATTAATCGCTGCAATATATTTTTGTTCTTCTTTCATGATTCCACTGAGGGCTTCCATATCGCCTTTTTTTAATACTTCCGTTTTTTTGTTCGCTAACTCCAACAGACCTTTATGCAGTTTCACATGCTTTTCTAGCAGCTTGATTAATAGTTTGGCAGACAATCCAATCTCTCCTTAATAGTACATAAAAATTAAACCAGTATTATGTGAATACTGATTTAATTTTCAAAGTAAAACTTGTATATACTTTTTGCGATCGCCTCTGGATCAATTTTATATGTTCCGTTTTTCACTTGTTCTTTTAACTTGCGTAATTTCTCTTGATGCTCGACCGTCCATTGAGAAACTTGCTGCAGCTCTTTCGCCGTCGCAGAAATTTCCACTTTATCTTGCATAACTGCGGGCTTTTTCGCCTGCATGTCTTTATCCAGCTGACGTCTATAAGGATTAACGCTCATCGATCCAAGATGGTTAATTCTCATGAAAATCCCTCCTTTTCTCTGACGTTTCCGTATCTCCTATCTATATTATCGGCAAACAGAAAAGATTGTTTACAAGAAATGAAAATTAATTCTCGCCAACCTTTCTGGTATAATAAATGCTTCTTATTTGGCGATTTTTTTTCATTTCTTCTTCCTTTTGCAGCATTTCTAACTGTTTATTCAAGTCTGTTGAACAGTTTACGCACAGTTTTCCTTCACGAATAAGCGCACCGCAGCGGTCGCAAGGGTAGCCTAAATTCGGGAATTGTGCGATTTTTAGACGTCCAGTTTTAATAAATTTCATCAGCAGCGATTCCTTAACTCCCGTTGCTTCTACAATTTGCGCGATTGTCGCCAGGCGGTTTTCCCTTTTGCGCAAAAAATTATAAACTTTCTCGAACTCCTTTTCTTCTTCTCGATAACAATTCTCACAAATATCACGAAACTGATTTCTCACAAATAAGCGTCCGCAGTTTGGGCAATTTTCTAACTTCATCAATTTCGCCCTCCTATCCATCTCTCTTTACTTTCATTATACGATAAACGGAGAACGTCTACGTATAAATATTGATAATTAACCCTTGAATTTCCCCGATCGTGCTTAAAAGGTCAATTCCTTCTTTTTCTCTTTGTAATACGGCATTCGTTACATCAATTAACTTTTTGTCTACTTCCTTCACAATCTTATATAACCGTGAACGTCCGCTCCAGTTGAAACCGCGCTGCTCCGAGAGCTGCAGTCCGTTTTTTACGACATCATCAAGTAACTTTTTTACAAGCTTTTTATATTTTCGTAAATCTTCCACCGAACGTGATTCCGCTAAAATTTTTCCTTGTTCTTCAATTTCTTTCGCCAGTTGCTGAAACCGCTCAAGTACGAGTTCTTCATTCCGCTTTGCCACGACTTCCGCAAACGATACAGACGCTGATGCTGTTGCTTCTTTTCTACTTACGTTCGTCATGTTTGTTTTTGTGATTTTTTGAATTTCCACATCCATCTCTCCTATTGTTGTTCAATGCTCTTAATTAATTTTAAAATTTCTCCAATGACTGCATAAAGCTGTGAAGGAACGCGGTTTTCCGGGTCCGCTAAATGTTCAACAAGCGATGGATCATTTTGCAAAGGAATGTTTTGTTGCTGCGCTCTTTCCATCATTTGCTTCGCGGCGCTTACATTGGACGAAGGTGCCGCTGAAAGCTGATTGGCTCCTTCTTCATAGCTTGTTAACGCGGAAAAATAATGTTGGTAACCGTTTTTCATACCGTAACATCATAACCTTTCTCGCTATTTGTTTCTTTTGTTTGCGCTGTTTCTGCAACGGCTTTTTGTTCTCCTTGTTCATTCATTTTCGCAAAAGTAATTCCTTTTACATTGTAGCCGATTGCTTCCAAGTTTTCCTTAGCCCTCTCTGTTAACGGGCGTAATATTTCAGACAGCTCTTCATGATCTGTTTTTATCGTTAACGTTAAGTTGCGCTCGGCCGTTTGCAGTAAAATTCCTATTTTCCCGTATTTTTCAGTATTAAATAAAAAGTACAAGCTGCAGTTTTCCCAATCGAGTTTGCCGCCAGCATTGCGGGAATTTAAATAAACATTCACGGTTTCAATTTTCCCTTGCAATAACATCGGCAATTGGTAAAACATCGTTTGCATATGATGGTTAGCGTCAAATTTGCTTAACAGCTGCTGACCGGTCATATTCGTTAAAGCGTGCTCGGCTTGCTGGGCGATTATGCCAGATTCTCCTTGGCTTAATTTCATTAACAACGCCTTTATATTTTGCGGCTCGATGGCTGGCTGCTTAAACAATAAGGCTCGAGAAACATCTTTTTCATGCTGAAACCCTAATTGGCGAAATTGCTCAAACATATTTCGGGCGGAAACTTCCTCACCTAGCGGAAGTTTTAATGTTCTTGCCATTTGCGAAAGAAGCTGCTGCTTTGGCGTTGCTTCTTGCTCATTTAAATGAAAAGTGGAAACAAAATGCTTTATTTTTACATCTGCCGGCTGAAAGCGAAGATTTTCCATAAACTGCTTTACTTCATTGACGATTTTTAAAGCCTCGCTCGGCTTTCCCTCAGTAAGCAGCTGCTTCGCTTCCGCTAACTTCGCGCTTGCCTGAAGCATTTGTTTCTCCGTTTTCATGTCGGTAAAAAGCATAAATTCTCCTTGCAAAATGGCACGATCCAATGTGTTAATCACAGCCTCCATAAATTGCTTTGCCTGCTGGCGCGCCTGCACTTGCCCGCTATCAAGCAAAAATCGAACATTTTCTAATTTTTTATTGATCTCTGTTTGTAACTTTTTAAAATCAAGCGTCAGTTGCGAAAGCTTTTCCGTAACCGTCTTAACGATAATATCTTTTGTTGGAGCAGGTATGGTTTGAAACCATTCCTCATTCCAATACGGCAGTTCCGTTTGTTGCCCGTTCGTTGCTTCTGTTCCGACAAAAATGCGCTCTTGTTGCGAGATCAATTGATCTTCTAATAAGTCCGTTTCCGTTTGAGAATGGAAAAACTTCTTTTCGGTGTTAACAGACTCTCGGTTGTTCTCCTCCGCGGATTGTAATTGTGGCAAGAGCTCGAGGTGATCGGCCAACTGCGTTAATACCTCACCGAACGGTTCACCGTGCAGCGCTTCATGGATGGATTGTAAATGTAATTCGGTGATTTCAAGCTTTTTATTAGCCAGTGCCTGTATCGTTTCCAATTTTTCGTTTAGCGTTCCTTTCGCTTTTTCGAAAAAACGTCTTAATATCGCTTTCTCTTCCTTAGATAGGCGAATTCCTTGCGCTAGCAAGATTTGTTCGGCTTTCTCTAATTCACTAACAGGAAGCAACCCGGTGTCTGCACGATTCGTCGCCATTTCCGCTGTCTGCGATACGACTTGCACTTGTAAAACATCATCTTTTATTCCGGTAATTTGCACAGCAAATTGCTCTTCATTTGGTATTTCGCCTTGAAAGCGAACGTGTACATCCTGCCCACGAATCGTTAAAATCGCTTCATTATTGTTTAATCGTTCTTTAACGACCGCAAAAACCGTATCTCCCTCTTTTAATGAAAAAGATAAATCATTAATCATCGGCTGATTGTTTATCCAATCGCTGCGAATTTGCATTGATTTCACGCTCCGCTCTAACTTTACTATTTTTAATATCGGCATGTTCGCCCTACATATTAACCTCTCGCCAATGTGAATGAAGAAACAGATAGCGCCCCCGCCTCAAGCAGCACTTTCGCCGCATGTCTTAAGGTCGTTCCTGTCGTGTAAATGTCGTCGATGAGGACAATGCGCCGGTTCGCTAAAGAGATTGGTTCCGCTAATTGAAATAGGTTTTCCGTTTGCAATCGCTCACGACGTGATTTTTTTGATTGTTTTTCGTGGTGATGACGTGTGAGGATATCGTGGATGGGGAGATTCAATAGTTCGGCGAGCGCTTTTGCCTGGTTAAAGCCTCGTTCGTATAAACGCTCAGCGCTGAGAGGAATCGGAACAAGGAGGAACGTATCATCAAAATGCTGGAAAAATATGCAGGAAAAATCGTCTTGAAACGCTTTGACCATCGCGTAATCACCGCGAAACTTCCAAAGTGAAACTACTTCTTTCATAAAATCGTTATATAAATAAACAGAGCGGTTTTTCGTTAAAACATCTTTCCAATCCTCATTTTCCTGCCAGCGAATGCAGTCGATACATAACGAGCCTTGACGATAAGATGAATCGAGATGCTGAAAAGGCCGTCCGCAACTCTCGCATATTTCCCCGCTAATGAGTAAAAATGCGCGGCGGCATTTTTCGCAGAGAATATCAGGTTTCCTTAATGTTAATACATGCTGCCAACTAACAACAGGATTGTAAGGTGCATGGCAAATCAAACAAAAATACATCATTTTGTGTTTAACAGCCCCCTTTTTGCTGCTTCTTTGTTCATTCGCTCAATGTGCTGTTTCGCGGCAATCATTTCTTTCGTTTTTCCGTAATGAAAAAAACGGACATCGCCGCTTGGGTATTGTGCGCTTCTTCCCACGCGCCCAGCAATTTGCACGAGCGCCCCTTCCGTAAAAATGCGGTCTTCGGCGCCGAGTACAGCAACATCGATATTTGGGACTGTCACGCCGCGCTCTAAAATCGTTGTCGTCACAAGAAGCGGAAGTTCTCCTTTGCGGAAAGCGGCGACTTTTTCTTTTCTTGCCGGGTCTTCGGCGTGAACCCCTTCGATTTTTGCATCCAACTTTTTTAAAATCGCAACAATCTTCTCTAGAAGCTCTATGTTCGGGACAAATAGAAAGGCTTGCTTTCCCCCAACAAGACGCTCATGAATCCATGCAAGAACATTGCGGGGCAAAGATTGCTTCTTTACCGCTTTGCTCCAGTTGCCACACCATTCAAAGGCGGGAACTGGAAGTGGAAAACCGTGGTAGCGGGCCGGAATCGTCACCGCTTTGAGCTTTCCTTCTTTTACGTCTTGCTGCCACTTTCGATTCGGTGTTGCCGTTAAATAAATAACGGAAGACGGATCTTTTCTTGCTTTTTCCACGGCATACTGTAACATCGGCTCAACGGAATACGGAAACGCATCAACTTCATCAATGATCATCACATCAAACGCTTTGTAGAAACGAAGCAGTTGATGGGTCGTGGAAATCACAAGCGGTGCTGTTTTGCCGCGGTCTTCGCTGCCGCCATATAAAGCGATGACAGGAAGATGAGGAAATGCTTGTTTTAAGCGCGGCGCCAGTTCGAGTACCACATCCATCCTTGGTGTAGCGATGCAAACACGCTTTCCTAACTGCAGCGCCCGGTTGATTCCGGGAAACAACACTTCTGTTTTCCCCGCTCCACACACCGCCCAAACGAGCAGCTGCTCATTATGCTCTATCGCTTGTACAACCGCTTCAGCCGCCGATTGCTGCCCTGATGAAAGCGTGCCGTGCCAATGTAACGCATTGTCATACGTTTGTCCTTTCACCGGTATGCATGAAACAATAAGCGGCGTGCAGCCACTCACTCTTCCCATCGTAATGCATTTGCGGCAATAGGTGCATCGTTGCTGGCAACGGGCACAGAAAAACGAAGCGAAGAAATGCGCTTCTCCATTGCCGCACCGTTCGCAGCGGTAGCCTTTTGTTGTTTTCGTAATGCCTTTTTCGTACCTGATATATCCTTGTTCATAATGCGCCTGAAGCAATTCGATGGGAAAAGGAAGTTCATCAAGAAGCAGCTGTTTCCCTTCAAGGAATGAGAGAAGTTCAGCGGAGAAAGAAAAGTGAGGATAAATCGGAAAAGAAGGAAGATGCTCAAAACAGTTGATGGGCATTGCCTCTTCCCACCGCTCTTTTGCCAGCGGCTCGGGAATGAGACGGTTATTTTCGATGATAAACCGCATGCGATACCTCTCCTATTCTAAATAAGAGGCTGTCTCATAAGGGTCTGACCTCACGTGCGTTTCACAATATATAGCTCATTTATCCAACATTATGTCCTATATTGTGTTGTGGGGTCTGACCCTTGGCTTTTGAGACAGCCTCTTACGCTTAGAATGATGTTAAAGTTTATACCAGCCAAGTCCAAGCGCGCCTTCACCTAAGTGAGTGCCGATGACTGGCCCGAAATAACTAATCATAAACTCTACATGCGGATAAGTTTGCGCAAGCTCAGTTTTCCAAGCTTCCGCTTCTTCAGGGCGATTCGCATGAATGATGACCGCCTTCATCGGTACACCTGTGCTTGCATCTTCAGCAAATAACTCCTCGATGCGCTTAATTGCTTTTTTGCGCGTGCGAATTTTCTCAAATGGCACAATGACCTTATTATCGAAATGAAGAAGCGGCTTCACTTGCAATAAACTTCCGATGAACGCTTGCGCACCGCTGAGGCGGCCGCCCCGCTGCAAGTGCGATAAGTCATCGACCATAAAATAAGCGCGAACGGTCTTTTTCATTTCATCCAAGCGGGCGATAATTTCCTCAGGGCTTTTTCCTTCTAATGCCATCTTGGCTGCTTCAATGACATAAAAACCTTGCACCATGCAGCTAATCTCAGAATCATACGGATATACTTTAATTCCTTCCACCATATTGGCAGCTGAAACAGCCCCTTGATAGGTGCCGCTAATTCCGCTGGAAAGATGAATGCTAATGACCGCATCGTAATCTTTCGATAATTTTTCGAACGTTTCTACAAATAAACCAAGCGGAGGCTGAGAAGTTGTCGGAAGCTGAGCATGCTGTCTCACTTGTTCGTAAAATTCATCAGCATGGATGTCTACTTCTTCCCGGTATGTTTCATTGCCGAACACAACGCTAAGAGGAATCATATGTATCTGCAATTTTTCGCGAATATCTTGCGGAATATAGGCCGTACTATCGGTTAAAATTGCCGTTTTCATCATAAAATACCTTCCTCTATTTTTAGTCTATATGGTTTATTGTATATGAAAACAGACAAGTTTGCATTATAAAAAGAGGCTGCATTCATAAGTGTCTGCCCTCACGTCTATTTCACAATATACAATATATAGTATTACCCAATGTTGTGTCCTATATATTGTGTTGTGTGGTCTGACACTTTACTTTCAGCCTCTTTGTCCACTGCCCATAACAAACGCTAAGATTCCGTTGTTTAACGAACTTCTACCCATCCGTTTTTAATCGCCATGACAACCGCTTGCGTCCGATCGTTGACATTCATTTTTTGCAAAATATTGCTGACATGGTTTTTCACCGTTTTTTCGCTAATAAACAACGCTTCCCCGATGCCGCGGTTGCTTTTTCCATCAGCGAGAAGCTGCAATACTTCACATTCGCGGCGCGTTAGTAAATGAAGCGGCAGGCGAACTTCTTGCTTTTGTTGGCCTTTAGAGTCCCCATTTTGGTCTTTTGCCGCCAAGCGACGATATTCTTTAACAAGATTATGTGTCACTTTCGGATGCAGATAAGAACCGCCCTCTGCCACCACTTTCACCGCTTCAATTAATTCATCCGCATCCATTTCTTTTAATAAATAGCCCATTGCTCCTGTTTGCAAAGCATGCGTCACATAGTTTTCATCATCGTGAATGGATAAGATAATCACTTTCGTATCAGGATATGTCTTTACTAATTGGCGCGTCGCCTCAACTCCATTGATATTTGGCATATTAATATCCATGATGACAACATCCGGTCTATACTGCTCAACAATGTTTAATGCTTCGCTTCCGTCCGCTCCTTCTGCTACGACTTCAAAGTCTTCCTCAAAATCTAAAATTCGTTTCACACCTTCACGAAACAGTTGATGGTCATCGATAATGACGATACGCGTTTTCATCTCACATTCCTCCCTTTCGTTGCTTCCATCCTAAGTTGTATTTAAAGCTCTAATGGAATTTGAATCGTCACAACTGTGCCGGCACCAATTTTTGAGCGAATCTCCAATTTCCCCTCCAACAAGTCAACCCGTTCTTTCATACCAATCAATCCAAACGCATTTTCCTTCTTTACGCTCGTATCAAATCCTTTTCCATTATCTTTAACGATAATAAATATGTAGTTATTGGTCATTTCGATTTTGACTTGGATTTCTGTTGGTTCCGCATGTTTTAACGCATTTTGTACAGATTCTTGAATCAAGCGAAAAATCGCTACTTCAAAGCGAGGCGGCAGCCGTTTTTCTTGCCCAAAATGAACGAAGGAAATTTTTGTTACTTTATTATATTCTTCGACCGTTTGTAAATATTTTCTGAGTGTAGGAATTAAACCTAAATCATCAAGTGCCATTGGTCTCAAATCATAAATAATTCGCCGCACTTCATATAATGCCGAACGAACCATTTTTTTGAAATCACGCAACTCTTGAATCGTGGCATCTGGTCCTTTCTCCCTGCAAATCCGTTCCAATAAGTCGGAGCGCATCATCACATGAGCAAGCATTTGCGCAGGACCATCATGAATTTCCCGCGACAGTCTTTTTCGCTCTTCCTCTTGTGCCTCGATGATTTTTAAGCCAAACTCCTGCTTTTGTCTTGCCCCTTCGATAAATTCGCCAATTTGCCGGAAATCGCTGTTTAAATAGTTCAATACAACCGTAATTTGGCTAATTAAATGTTCCGCCCGTTCAATCGTTTCCTTTAAGTTAATTAAACGCCGTTCAATCTCATCGCGGCGCATGCGCAGTTGCCGCTCTTGTTCGCGAATCATTGTTAATTTCATATGTAAGTCATGCGCTTTTTCGTAAGCATTACGAATTTCTGCTTCTGTATAGCGCGTAAAATTGCGATTCACATCAGAAAGCCGCTGCCGCGCCAAACGGGTTTGTACTTCCAGTTTGTCCCCTTCATGAATAATTTGATTTACAAGTTCCTTTGTTTGTTCCAGCTCCTCAAGCAGCCTTTCATGCTCCTGACGTGACTGCTCGCCAATCTGAAAAATTTCGTCTTTACTATTGTGAACCGTGTCAATTACTTTTTCGACAATTTTATCTAATTGTTTAGCATCAAAGAGTTTATTAGAAGACATCTTTACCCTCGCCTCGATACAAATAACATTTTTTACATTATTATACATGATAGTGGAGTTTGGTAAGTTCATGAGAAAAATTGTTTTAAAAATTAGACTATTGATCACTTTACAAAAAATGACCAATAGTACAAGCAGGCGAATTTTTCAGACATTTATTCTTCTAAATTCCCCTCTTTTAAACGAAAAATTTTTATTTGAAGGAAGAAAAATGTCGATTTATAATAGAAAAAGCAATTATGTCCGCAAAAATTTAACAAACTATAGCACAAACCTATAGTACAAACTTATTATAACACGTTTTTATTACTGAAAAGTAATAATTTCGTAACAACTATGTTGCAAAAGTGCTTCTCTCCTCATTTTGTCACAATCCATGTTAAGTAATAATAACGAGGTGTATTCGCTTTGTTGGAAAAATATTATACAGTTAAAGGTTATGGAGAAAACGAAATTGTAATCGAAAAATCACGATTTATCTGCTATGTACAACGAGCAACCACAGAGGAAGAAGCTGTCCAGTTTATTCAAGAAATTAAAAAGAAGCACTGGGACGCTACACACAATTGTTCCGCTTATTTAATCGGTGAACACGACCAAATTCAAAAAGCGAACGATGATGGTGAACCGAGCGGTACAGCAGGCGTGCCGATGCTCGAAGTCCTAAAAAAGAAAGGCTTAAAAGACACGGTCGTTGTCGTTACCCGTTATTTCGGCGGAATTAAGCTTGGTGCTGGCGGGCTCGTGCGTGCTTACAGCAAATCCGTCTCAGAAGGATTAAAAGCGGCAGGCATTGTTGAACGCCGCTTAATGCGAGTAATGCATACAAAAATTGATTACACATGGCTTGGGAAAGTGGAAAATGAGTTACGTTCATCGATATATGAAATTAAAGATATCCATTACCTTGAAAACGTCGAAATAGAAGTTTTTGTTGAAGAAGGACAAAAACAAGCATTTTTGGAATGGATGACAGAACTAACCAACGGAAAAGCCTATATTTTTGAAGGAATTACGACATACTTGGAGAAAGAAGTAGAAATTTAGCAAAAAACGAAAAAATTTGTTATTTACCTCTAGTCCCCTTTTTCTGTAAAATGGTATGATGATAAATATGAATTTGAAAAGAGGGTTTCTATGGTCGATACAAGAACAAAACGAAAATCCCTGAAAAAAAAGAAGAAGAAAAAGAAAAAATTTAGGATATTGTTTACTTTGCTTTTCTTACTAATTGGGGCCGGAAGCATTTTTGCTTACAATATATATTCTGAAACAAAAAAAGCAACTGGAAAAATATACGAGGCGTTAGACCTGTCAAAAATAAAATCATACCGTGAAGAGGAAATTGAAATTAAAAAAGATCCAATGACGATTTTACTGGTTGGCATAGAAGATCAATACCATGACATTGGTCGTTCTGACGTTATTATGTTGTTAACAGTAAATCCTGTAACAGAAAAAGTATATGTATTGAGCATTCCACGCGATACACGTGTTTATATCCCAGAAGCAGGACGTAGAGATAAAATTACTCATTCATATAGCTACGGTGGTATTGAGTCTACAATCGGTGCGGTGAACGAACTCATTGACGTTCCAATCGACTACTATATTACGACAAATTTTGAAGGTTTTGAAGATATTGTTGATTCGCTTGGAGGAATCACCGTAGACGTGCCATTTACCTTTAAAGCACAGCTGACAGGTTCATTGAAATATTACACATTCCATAAAGGAAAAATGAAGCTAAACGGCAATCAAGCTCTCGCTTATGTAAGAATGAGGAAATCTGATCCTAAAGGAGATTTAGGAAGAAATGAACGACAACAACAAGTCATTAAAGCTATCATCGACAAAAGCACATCCATTTCTTCACTGCCAAAACTGGACGATGTTATTGAAGATTTAGGAGACAACGTAAGAACAAACATTCCTCCTTCTGACTTGTTCGCGTTTATACATCTTTACAGCAAAATGAAAGACGCCGACATCGAAAACCTTCATTTAAAAGGATATGACGATACAATCAATGGCGTATACTACTATATTCCAGATGAGGAGTCTGTAGCGGAAATTAATGAAACATTAGAGCAAGCTTTAGAAAAAACGACTAACACTTCTTATACGCAAAATTATCCTGAAATAGATTCTGAGTCTTCTAATTAAATAGGTCCTTTTTTCATAAGGGTCCCACTTCGACGGACCCTTTTTTAGCACTTTATTCCGATTGGAAATTATGACGATAATTGGTTACTATAAAAAAGGAAATATAATAGAGTACGGAGGGATAACGTGAAAAAAATTATAGCTTCTACTGCTCTCGCCATTTGTTCGCTATGGCCAACGTTGACTTCTGCCGAAGAAGCTCCAGCCACTAAATATCCTTTACAAATGGTAGCAGAGGAAAACACGCAGTTAAGAAGAGGAGCTACAGATTCGTATGCGGTAGTCGCTTCGATTCCATCCGGAAAAGAAGTAACGGTCATTGATGAGTTTAAAAATGCTTCGGGAGAGCTCTGGTACCGTGTTCAATTAAACAATCTAACAGGTTGGTCTTTAGCAGACAATTTTACAGTCAAAAAAGAAAACTTCATCGGTAAAAATGCTATTGTAGCAGAAAATAATGTCGTTATGCGTAAAGGAGCTTCACAACTCTATGAATCTATTAAAACATTAAGAAACGGAGAAATCGTAAAAATTATCGATGAATTTACAAACTCCCTTAATGAAAAATATTTTCGTATTGATGTTTCAGGAAAAAAAGGCTGGGTGCTTTCTGGGAAGCTTCATATTATTGATCACGTTCCAGCAAAATTGCCTGCAAACTTTTCCGTCGTTCAAACTTCTTCTGTAAGACGGGGAGCGAGCACCGCTTATGAGAGCGTCGCTTCAATAAAAAAAGGAGAGATCGTTACAGTCATCGATATATTCGTAACGAAAGACAAAAAGGTATGGTATCGCGTCGATTTAGGTAAAGTAAAAGGTTGGGTTCCGGAATCGGTTTTGAAAAATGCGGTAAACATTTCCGCGCCAAACAAACTAACTAGTCCATCGGCATCAAAAGAACAAGCTGTTACAAAGTCTTTATACATAAGTGTTTCACTCGCGAACGTACGCGAGAAACCTACGACTCAAGCAAAAGTGGTCACTCAGCTTAAACAAGGGACTTCGTTGAAAGGAATCGCTGTTACTACCGATGAAAAAGGTGCTAAATGGTATAAGGTTTTACTTTCAAATAATCAAACAGCTTGGGTTCACGAAACGGTTGTTAAAGAAAAAAGTCCATCAACAACATCAAATCCAACAAACTCAGCAACAGAAACAACAAAAGTAGTTGTAACAAATAACGCTGTTTTATATGAAAATCCTTCTTTTTCGGCATCTATTGTTGAGCGGATGCCAAAAGCTAGAAAAGTCACTGTCATTCAGAAAATGACCGCTTCTCATTTCAACTGGATTAAAGTGACTTCCTCTTCCGGCAAAACGGGTTGGGTTCCGGAGTTTGAATTAGGCAGTTCAACGACTCAAGTAAAATATGTATATGCGAAAGGAAAAGCTTCGCTTCGCCGTGGAGCATCTGAAGCCTATCGAATTGTGAAGACATTAAGTGCAAATGAACGCCTGATTTACTTGTACCGTTACGGAGATTGGTTAAATGTTGAAACAGCCTCAGGCGTGCGCGGATGGGTGCTAGAGAAAGAAACTTCGACGATTGCAACAAACAGCCTTGTTACGCCAACGATCAAGAAAAATGGAAGCGACATCTATTTTACATGGCAAAAAACGAGCAATTTCAAAGTTTCTTATACAATCTTATCGGGAAATCGCTTAAAACTATCAGGATCGTTTTCTTATGCAGAAGTACCGAAATTTACGATTAAAGGCATTCAATCGATTGAATCCTTCGGCTCTTCCGTAATCGTAACGTTTTCACCTGGCTACACATTTACGATTCGCAATTACAGCGATGAAATCTCTATTAAAATTGTACAAAGAGGTTTAAAAGGGAAAAAGATTATTGTTGATGCCGGACACGGCGGACATGATACCGGAGCGATTGGTCCAACAGGCTTAAGAGAAAAAGATGTTACTTTAGATACCGCTTTACTTTTAAAAGCTGAATTAGAGAAAGCCGGCGCGATTGTAAAACTAACCCGCAGCACAGACGTGTTTTTAGAGCTCGCTGAACGCACAATGATTTCAAACGGCTCGGATTTTGACGCATTTGTCAGCATTCATGCGGATTCATATTCAAGTACTTCCAAAGGTTCGACGACCTATTTTAATACATCCGTTAACTTTAACGGACCGAAAAGTAAACAAATGGCACAATATGTGCAAAAACATCTTGTCGCACAACTTGGCACTTACAATCGCGGCTATAGAGAACAAGAGTTTTATGTCAATCGCAAAAACGAATTACCTAGTATTCTTGTAGAGCTCGCATTCGTTTCTAATCCGAAGGAAGAAGGGTTACTGAAAACAAAAGCATTCCGACAAAAAGCAGCGGTTGGCATTCGTAAAGGATTAGAAGAGTACTTTAACAACTTCTAATAATTCTCAAAGTGAATAGTTGCTTTTTAAGATAGGAAGCAGCTATTCACTTTTCTACTAAAAATGTGGGAGGTTATATGATGAAAGCGAAAAAATGGGCCATCATTGGCGGATTAACAGTTGGAATGACAGTAGGTTCTATTTTTTTTACTCCTAGTATCATGAAAGCATCTGAGGAAGTGATTCTCGCTAGTGTTGATTGGGTAACAGCGCAATTAAATCCAATGAAATCACAAATTGCGAAACTAGAAGCGCAAATTCAGGCACAGCAAAAAGAAATTAATAGTTTAAAGCAACAATTAGCTAACCAATCCCCATCTACTTCATCGTCGACAACGGTGTATGTCACGAAAAATAAAGTAGCCATTCGTAGTGGAGCAAGTACAAACTACAAAATTATCAGCTATAAAAATGCTGGAGACGCTTTAAAAGTGATTAATTCTTTCACATCATCACAAGGATTATGGTATAATGTTCAACTTTCCTCAACAGTAAAAGGATGGGTTTACTCCGGAGACGTTTCTACTTCAAAAAATACAGCAAGCAACAATCAAAAAACCGTAGTCACTGTAACAAAAGCAAATATTCGAAAAGGAGCAAGCACATCGTATCCAATTGTCGAAACAGTAGAACGTGGCGTGAGTCTCCTATTTATTCAGCAGTTTACCAATAGTCGAGGAGAAATATGGTACAACGTGGAAACTAATAGTGGAAAGCGTGGCTGGCTCGCTGCCTATTTAGGCGAGGTGAAATAACGGATGAAAAAAGTCATTTCTCTCATTCTAATCTCTTCTTTTCTTTTCTTTTTACCTATCTCATCTAAAGCAATGGAAATCGTAACATACCCAAACCCGGTCAGCGTCCTTCTTTATGAAGGCAAATCGGTTTCGATTTTGATTAGCGGAAACTATCAGCTCTTTAATAAACAAAAAGGAACGATCACTCCGTTAACGAACAATACAACATTAACCGTTCAATATACACCGACGGGCATAACCGTTTCCGATGGAAAAACGTTAGACTCTTCTACTCTTGGCTTTACGATTCAAGAAATAAAGGGAGTCTCCCCTTTATCTTTATTAAAAATCAACAATACTCTTTATCGCGGCAGCGCTGATTTAATCATTAAAAACAATAATCTTCAAGTCATCAATATTATCGATATGGAAGACTATTTAAAAGGAGTCGTCCCAAATGAAATGCCTGCTTCTTGGCCAAAGGAAGCGTTAAAAGCCCAGGCGATTGCGGCAAGAAGCTATGCAGCAAAGACAAAAAGTACGCTAACAACTAATCCGAACAGTCAAGTGTATAAAGGGTATAGCAGCGAAAAAGCAAGCACGAATGAAGCGGTTAAAGAAACAGAAGGACTATACGTAAAGTACAACGGACAAATCATTCAAGCATTTTTCCACTCAACCAGCGGTGGAAAAACAGCGAACGTAGGAGATGTGTGGAACTCGAATCAAAGTTTGTTCCCTTATCTTACAAGTGTTAATGACCCTTATGAATCATCTCCACACAGCAATTGGTCTTTTACTTTTGCACCAAGTACTATTTTACAGTCATTTGGCTTTAAGGACTCTTCGACGATTTTATATGACGTGTCCATCAAGAAAACCGGAGCGAATGGTGAAGTCGGAGCAGTAACAGTCGTCACTTCCGCTGGGGAAAAAACGATTAGCGGGAATGAAAGTAAGATTCGCGACCTATTCCGCACCAACGATTCTCGTTACTATAACAAATTACCATCAAACTGGTTTGATATTAAGGTCAATAAAGATGACGCATTATCCGTGCAAACATCAAAAGGGAAAATCCCGCTTTCAACATTGAATGGACAACGTGTCCAAACAAGCGTTGGCAGCCAAACGATAACAGGCGATGTGAGTATAAAAGTCCAAACCGTAGCCGGTGTCGTTCCGCTCTCCCCTAATTCCGGAGCTGTGACATCGATTGTTGTGAATGGAAAAGGTTGGGGCCATCGCATCGGCATGAGTCAATACGGCGCTAAAGCATTAGCTGAACGAGGCTGGACAGCCGAACAAATTTTACGCCACTACTTTAAAGGGGCAACCGTTTCGAAATAAATGCTCTTGTTCCATGTATAAATAAAATCCTGGATGGAATCATCCAGGATTTTATCCCGTTCTTAGCGTCCGTAAGACTCCTACCTCTACAGGTGGGAGATAACGGACGCTAAGAACCCGATAAGTGCAACTAACATCAGTGGGGATGAAGAACCCCCCACTGATGAAGTTGCACTTTATTTTTATTCGGAAAGATGCTGCAATAAATCATCAACGATCCGGCTCCATGAATATTCCTCAACAGCAAGCTTCCGTCCGTTTTCCGACATAGTTTTATACTCCTCAGGAGAAATCTTTAAAAGCTCGCGAATTTCTGCAGCGATTCCTTCTGGATTTTCCGGTGGAGCGATTCGCCCGCAATTGTGCGTTAATAAAATGTTGGCGCTCTCCCCATCGCCGCAGTAAAGTACTGGCGTTCCTGTCGCAATCGCTGGGAAAATTTTCGATGGACGCGCTCCCTTAAATAAATCAATGTTGCGCAAAGAAACAATACTGTAGTCGGAAATCGAGAAAATTTCCGGCATTTTCGCCACAGGTACAGAACCGTAAAACGTTACGTTATCCAGCTGGAGCTCTTCTTTCATTTGGATTAGCTTTTCTCTTTCTTGTCCGTCGCCAACAAATAAGAAATGAACGTTCGGATATTCATCTTTTAACAGAGCAGCCGCCTTCAAAACGGAATCAAGTCCTTGGGCATACCCCATTGTTCCGGCATACGTAAATACGGTTTTCCCTTCCAAACCAATTTCTTTAATCAGCTCTTCATTCTTTGGCAATGGCTTAAAGACGTCAGTATTAACGCCATTCGGCAATAAAAACACATCTTTTGCCGGTTTGCCGTGTTTAATCATGTAATCTCTAATGCCTTCGGTTGCCGTTGCAATCTTCCAGGACTTCCTATATAAAAAGTGCTCAAGCCATGTCGCCATTTTAATGAACAGCTTATTTTTTAAAATGCCTAACTCGACCGCTGATTCCGGCCAAATATCGGCAACGTTAAACACAAACTTCGCCCGCTTTAATTTCGCTCCAATGTATCCGGTAATCCCTAAAAATAAAGGCGGCGAATTACAAATAATCACGTCCGTTGGCTTCGCTTTAAAAATGGAATAGAATGAGCTAAACGTAAAGGAAAAATAAGAAGCTAAACGCTTCCAGAAACTACCTTTAGGTGATGGATAAATCCATGTGCGATGAACCGGAATGCCGTCCCATTCCTCAAACATATAAAACATACCTCGATACTCTTCAGGAATAACTCCTTTTGGATGATGTGGGAACGCTGTTAACACTTCTATTTGATGACCGCGCTTCAACAATTCTTTGCTGACTTCATATACACGAATTTGCGGCGCGCCCGTTTCAGGCGGAAAGTGCTGACATAAATAAATGATTCTCATGTCCTACTCCCCATCATCCTTGAAGTTTCTCTTTTAAATATTGTTCTAACTTATCTTTTAAATCCGGGCGCTTTAACGCAAAATCAATCGAAGCCTTTAGGAACCCGAATTTGTCTCCCACATCATAACGTTTTCCTTTAATGACATAGGAATAAATCCGTTCTTTTGATAATAAACGGTCAATCGCATCCGTCAGTTGGATTTCTCCTTTTTGATCTGGTCCTATTTGTTCTAACATGTCAAAAATCGCTGGAGTTAAAATATATCGGCCAATAATCGCTTGCGTGGACGGTGCTTTTTCAATCGCTGGTTTTTCCACTAATCCTTTTACCGTAAACAACTCGCCATTTTGTTCAGCATAGTCGACAATTCCGTATTTATTTACTTCCGAACGCGGTACTTCGTTCACGCCAAGAATGCTTGATTGCACTTCATTATATTGCTCCATCATTTGCTTCAATGCTGGAACATCGCTGTCAATAATGTCATCTCCTAAAAGCACCGCAAACGGTTCGTTACCAATAAATTTTTTCGCACATAAAACTGCATGTCCAAGGCCAAGCGGTTCTTTTTGGCGAACGTAATGAATATCGACTAAATTGGAAATCGATTCGACGATTTCCAGCATGTCACGTTTTCCCGTTCTCTCTAACAACATTTCAAGCTCTACTGATTTGTCAAAGTGATCTTCGATGGCGCGTTTGTTTCGTCCGGTGACAATAATAATATCTTCAATGCCAGAATTAACCGCTTCCTCAATAATATATTGAATCGTTGGCTTATCGACAATCGGCAACATTTCTTTCGGCTGCGCCTTTGTTGCCGGTAAAAACCTTGTCCCTAATCCCGCTGCGGGAATGACAGCTTTTTTAATCATGTCTCACACCCCGTTCAATGTTTGATGATATAACTTCAGCATCCCGTTTGCATTATCCACCCAATCATAATGCTCTTTTACATGAGCGATACCGTTAAGGCCCATTTGTTTGCGCAAAGCTGGGTCGTCAAGAAGCCGTTTGAATGCTTTCGCTAATTCGTTTGGATTTTCTTTTGGCACAATAAAACCGGTCACATCTTTTTTTACTACTTCAGGAAGACCGCCAACATTCGACACGACCACCGGCACACCACATGCCATCGCTTCTACAGCCGCTACGCCAAAACTTTCGCTATCTTCCGTTGATGGTACCGCGAAAATGTCCATTTCATTAATATATTTCGGTACTTCCGTATTAGGGACACGTCCAGTAAAGGTCGTCACCGCACGAATGCCTAGACTTTCTGCCAATTGCTCGTATTCTTGGCGCTGTGGACCGTCACCGACAATAACTAAATTCGTATTTGGATAATCTTTATGAACCATCGCAAACGCTTTGATTAAATCAGCGATACCATATTTGTCGGAAAGCGCTTTGACCGTCCCGATCGTGATGACCTCTTTGTCACGTTTTTCAAGAGGCTTAAACTTGGTTAAATCTACGCCAAACGGTGTTACTTCAATATGCTTGTCTGTATATTTTTTTGTTTCAAGCGCCATCACATGGCTTGTCGAACAAATGACGTCTGCCTTTTTTAACGTGAACTCGACAATGTTTTTATTAATTTGATTTTGTTGCGGAAATTGGTAAATATCTCTTCCCCATACGGAAACATAAAATGGATGATAATTGGCAAGAGCACCGACAAAACCATAACTCGACACATAATGAGCATGTAAAATGTCAGGTTGAAACGATGTCAATAGTTTTTTTAGGGCGAATACGCTCGAAATATACGATAATTTCCCGGGCAACAATTTCGGTAACACAATTGTTTCGACTTCTTTCGCGTTTTCTGGCGAATAATGGTCTTTAAAAGTAACGACTTTCACGTCTATGCCTTGCTCTTTATAAAATAATGCCCATTTATGTGTGTGAATCGATTTGCTTGGAGCTAACAATACGACTTTCATAATTCCTCCTTCGTTAACGTCTTCTTCACTTTTTCTACTCTCGCCACCCAAGAATGCTTTTTCATAAATGTTTCCGCGATATTTTTTCGATATTGCTCTTTCTCTTTGATCATCGTCCGAATCGCTTCCGCCATTGATTCTTTATGATCGTGGCAAATCACGCCATATCCGTCCGCTTCAATAAAACGTTTTTGCGCCAAACAATCCGTTGCCACCACTGGCAACCCGTTTGACAAATATTCGACTAGCTTCACCGGTACGGAAAAATCGTTGTATTCGCTGCGATATCTTGGGATAAATGCAAAGTCCATTTGCTCGTATAAGCGATCTAATTCGGCTCCGCTTATATGTTTGACATCCACGCCTAAACGCTTCATCCGCTCTTTTTGCTCGCTTTTAAGCGCCGCATATTCTTTTTCACGGCATACGACTGTTAAATGACATACTTGTCCATAACGGTTGACTGCTTCCAACGCATCGAGCAGCAAAAATAATCCGTAATCCTCGTTGTTAATGCCGCCCACATACAATCCTTTGGCAAGAGAATCATCCCGTTTTTCCCGATGAATGTCTCTTCGTTTGCCACCAGGCGGAAGGTCGGTCATTGGACGGTTAATGGAAACGTATTTCCCCATTTCTAGGCTCGGTAAAAAGATAACGTCGCAATATTTTTCATAAAAGCGCTCTTCCAACCGATAAATCGTCTGCATCACTTTCTTTTTTAACCCTTTGAGCGGATAAAGCTCATCAAACTTCCAGTAAACGTCTCGATAGAAAACACCGACGGAAACATTTTTTTTCTTTAAATAACGTAAAACCGTCCGGTCAATGAACGGCTTTTGTGGTTTATGCCCCGGATCTGTCAGCCATAAAGGAATCGTTTGGTTTTCCATATAACAAAACCAAATATCATCTAGTTTTCCTTCGCTGACCAATTGGCGAAATTGTCTCTCACGCTCGGCAGACGTGCCGGAAATGAGAATCACTTCTACCCCTTCTTTTTCAGCCCACTCACGAAACGCTTTATGCATTTCATGAGGTCTCAGCTTTGAGCCACTGTTTGCATTTTCTGCAAGCGCAAACGGATAGTAGACGAGAACTTTTTTCATCGTAAATCTCCCTTATTCTAAATCTATCCTTTTATTATGCCGCGTTTCCGCACCAATTGCAGCAAATCATCTTTCACTCTGATAAACAACACCATGCCGCCGAATAAGACCACAAGCAAAATCCAAATCGGATTAAAGAGAAAATCGGTGAAACCTCCGACAAGTGTGCGTGGAATATTGACAGAAAAATAAACAAACAAACTAATAAAAATCGGATTTTTCGGCAGGCGGATAAAGCAAATGTACAGCAGTTGAATAATAATCCCAACATACAGCGTGCCAATGATGATTCCTAAATAACCAAAGTTAGCATAAGCCTCTGCGACAAAAAGCGTATTTAAAACGCCGCCTGTGCCGTCCTCAATCCGCTCTGGAAACACATGCGCCATGACCATCCGCGCAGAACGGACATTTTCTAAATCAAACAAACCGGTAATGACAGACGGCAAGCTTCTTCCATGCAAAAATGGCACCGCTTCGCCAAATATATTTAAATGCAGGAATGTTGGAGCGATTTGGGCAAAAATAATCCGTCCAATCGGTCCTTTATTATACGATAAAAACGCTTCTACGTCGTTGACACCTTGAATAACGATATACATTCCAATTAACACAATGCCGCCCGCTAATCCGTAAGCCAACAATTTCGCGACAGACAACTTCGTTTTACCAATATAAATTCTCACAAGTAAAAACATAATCAAGTAGAAGAAAATCGGCGATTTCGCTAAATCATATATATTGACAAAAACCGCTCCGGCAAATAAAACGAGAAATAATAATTTCCAGCGCGCCTCGTTCGTTAATACGGAAAAAATATAAGCGATTAACGATAAAATGGGTGTTAATGAAAGCGCAAAAATATTGCGAAATAATACGTTTCCTTTAAAATGGCGAGCCGCTTCAATACGCAGTTCTGCTAAACTTGTGTCCCCAGGTCCCTTCAATAATTCAAAAATCGGAATTTGTGGTGTTTTCCATATCGTATAAGCAATAGCCAATATACTCAAGCTTGAAAGCGCTGCAAACAAATAGAAAAACTCCCGGCTATTAGCGGTAATATGCACGATTGGGCTTTCTAGATAACGATGAAACTCTTTTCTCGCATCAAAACCAGAGAGCCTAGAAACAAGCAGCATCGTCAGCGGCAAGAAAATCATTACAAAACAAATGACGGCAAAACCAATGACGCGATACTCTTCGGGCTTGAAGAGTTTTCGCGTCATATAATAATCGTCAATCCCTAAGACAATGAAAAGCGCTCCAATAAAGCTTGATACAAGAAGTGAATAATAATACACAATCGACACAAGATTCGGTTTAACAAGCGAAAGACTCCCTGAAACATAGCGAAACAACGAAGTCGAAATGAGCAACACAATCAGCCAGATTAACACGTACAACATCGTATCGCACCCTTATGCGCGTTCAATGGCCTCAACGATTTTTTCTGCCGCTCTGCCATCGCCAAATACTTCAGAGTAAACCGGATGTACTTCCTTTTGTACAGCCTCAACAATCTTTTCCACATCCGTACCAACAAGAATATTCGCTTCCGCCTCAAGCGTCTCTACCCACTCTGTTTGTTCACGAACCGTTACGCAAGGTACTTGCATAAAGTAGGCTTCTTTTTGAACACCGCCGGAGTCCGTAATAATTTTCTTCGCGTTGCTTTCTAGCGTCAACATGTCAAGGTAACCGACTGGCTCAATCACTTTTAAGTTTGGAATGTTTTCTAAGCTTAAGCCGTATGCTGCGAGCTTATTTTTCGTACGCGGGTGAATTGGCCACACTTTCATATCTTCGATTCGCGCAAATGCCTCTAAAATGTTTTTCATTTTCTCAACGTCATCCGTATTTTCCGCCCGGTGAATCGTAATAAGATGATATTGTTTTGCTTGTAAGCCAAGGTCAGAAAGAATCGTTGATTTTTGTTGCGCAAGCTCTTTATTATACAGAACAGCATCATACATAACGTCCCCGATATTGATGACATTGCGCGTAATATTCTCATTCTTTAAGTTCTCTACCGCTGTATCGGTCGGACAGAATAAAAATTCTGATACATGGTCGGTCATAATGCGGTTAATTTCTTCCGGCATTTTTTTATTAAAGCTGCGCAAGCCCGCTTCAACGTGGATAACCGGAATATGTAACTTTGCCGCTACGAGCGCGCCAGCAAGCGTTGAGTTCGTATCACCGTATACAAGCACATAATCCGGCTTCTCTTTTAACACAATTTCCTCGATTTTAATTAACATTTCTCCCGTCTGTTTTCCATGGCTGCCAGAACCGACGCCAAGATGATAATCCGGCTTTGGAATATTTAACTCTTCAAAGAAAATATCAGACATATTCGCATCATAATGCTGTCCCGTATGAATAATAATTTCCGTATGTTTTTTTCTTAACACGCGCGAAACCGGTGCCGCTTTAATAAACTGTGGTCTTGCTCCTAATATCGTTACGATTTTCATAGCGCGAAGCCTCCTCTACTCTCAACATAATTACCACTAGTATTTCCTATTATTGAAAAAGCTTACGATAACAAATTCTCCTTGGCTGACTTGCGGCGAAAATCGCGATCAACGCGGCTTACAAGCACCATCGCAATAAAATATAACCAGCTTAAAGCGATAAAACCGCCGCCCATTCCCATTTCTTGTACGTAAACAATCGCAGCTGTGCTGATTAACATATTGACAAATAAAAATGCCATTTTAAAAAATGACACCGGCACATAATACACTTGTTGACTTTTTCGGAAAATAAACGAAATCGCAAATACATATGTGACAAGATTAGCTGCAACCGCTCCCCAACCAGTAAAGAACGGAACTAGCGCGAAGTTTAAAACAATATTGATCAGCGCAGCAATCGCGAAGATACGAGTAATATACCCCGTTTCCTTTTTAAAAAAAAGACCGACGGAGATAATAAGATAATAGAAATTTAAGAACGTTACGCACGATAAAAAGGCAACATATTTGTATGCCTCGTAATAGTCAGGTGCAAAAAATGTCTTCATTACCCATGGGCTGACCGTCGCAACAGCCATCACACCAATAAGTCCTAACAGCAATAGCGCCATATAAATTTTCGCAAATAGGCGCGGACTGTCCTCTTTATCTTTGACTGACATCGAATACGGGCGCCATGCCATCTGCACGCCGCTTGTGATCAGCGTAATCATCATCGCCAAGCGCAATGCTACGCCGAACACACCAACTTCCTCAAGCGAAGAAAACCCTTCAATAAAAAAAGTGCTTGAGTTAGCAATGACCCAAAACGCCAACGATGCCGGTGCTAAAGGTGCCGCATAGGCTAATACCTCTTTTAAAACGGACCAATTGACATTGAATTTTAGATATTTCAACGTAATATGCAGCATCAAGCCAAAAATAACAACACTGCTGACCAATCTTCCAATAAATATTCCTTTCGGAGTAGGCGAAAAGAATTTTAACGATATATATGAAAGCACCGCGACAAGCAGCATTTTTAACACGGTGAACACGACAACTTTTTTCGTCTTAAACTCAAAACGCATCACTGTTGTCGCAACGACAAAAATCGTATCAAGCAACAATGTAAATAAATTAATGTATAACAAATCCACATAGTTTGGATTTCCCAAAATCTCATTGGCAAACCACGGTCCGGCTAATAATACAAGCAAAAATAAAACAAATACAACAAAAAGCCGGAAATACATCACATTGCGCACGTATGTTAACCGCTTTTCTTCGTCTTTCGTGTCATAGTAATAAAACGACAACGCGGAATCCGTGCCAAAAATAACAAGAAATGTTAACATCGACGTCAATCGATCCAAAATATCGACGACACCGTACTGCGCTTTTGATAAAAAGCTTGTATAAATCGGCAACATGATAAAAGCGATGAGCTTCGTACCGACGTTCATGAATGCGTAAAGGAGCGAATCCGCTCCTAAACGCTTAATTTGCGACAACAACTATAACAACTCCCGCTCATCAACCATTTTGCTGAATTTCGCTGGAAGTCCCTTGACAACCGTTTTCGGTTCTGTATCTTTTGTTACAAGCGCTCCCGCTGCGACAAACGTTTCTTCCGCAATGGTAATCCCCGGCAAGATAATCGCGCCGCCACCAACGCGCGCTCCGCGTTTTACCGTCGCTCCTTTAATTTTCGAGAAACGCTCTTCCGTACGGCCCATATAGTTATCGTTTGTTGTTGTCACGCATGGCGCGATAAAGACATGGTCTTCAAGTGTCGAGTAGGCTGTAATGTAAGAGTTTGACTGAATTTTTGTACGGTCGCCAATTTCGACATGGTTTTCGATGCAAACGCCGCGTCCAACGATGACGTAATTACCGATTTTCACGTTTTCACGCACGCTTGCAAGGTCTGCAACTAACGTGTTAGAGCCAATCGTTGCCCCGCGATAAATCACGGCATTGGCACCGATTGTGCAGTCTTCACCAATCACAAGCGCAGGAATGTTGTCTGAAAGCTTCACTGTGCTCGTTTTTGCCGGTTTCGGTGCTTTTCCAAGCACGGCACCATCGGCGATCGTTGTTCCATCGCCGATGATGGTGCCTTCATGAATCGTCACGCGATTGCCGATTTTCACGTTTTTGCCAATCTTAACGCCTTTTTCGATCACCGTAAAATAACCGACTTCTACCGTTTCATCAAGCACAACAGAAGGATCAATAAAGTTCATCGTTTTTTCTCCTCTTCATATGAAATTATAGTTTGACATATTTATTTGGCTTTTCAACGTCTTTCAGCGCGTTGCGAGTATCGAAAATAACCGGGCTGTTTTGCGCAATCATTTCGTAATCGAAGTTAGAGTGGTCGGTTGTTACAAGCACGATGTCAGATTGCTGCAATAATTCCGGTGTTAACTCCACTGTCTCAATGACACGGTTGCAAGCACGGAATGAAGGAACGTAAGGATCGACAACCGTAAACTCTGCTCCGTGTTGCTCCAATAATTCAAGAATTTTTAATACTGGGGATTCACGCACATCGTCAATATCTTTTTTATACGCAACGCCTAATACTGTTACTTTTGAGCCGCGAAGCGCTTTGCCTTCTTCGTTTAAAATGTGCATTGTACGGTTGACAACGTACTCTGGCATTGCGTTATTAATTTCACCTGCAAGTTCAATTAAACGTGTATGATAGTTGTACTCGCGCGCTTTCCATGTTAAGTAGAATGGGTCAATTGGAATGCAATGTCCGCCTAGACCTGGGCCTGGATAGAACGCCATAAAGCCGTATGGTTTTGTTTTCGCTGCTTCAATGACTTCCCATACGTCAATGCCCATGCGCTCGCAAAGAATCGCCATTTCATTGGCTAACGCGATGTTAATATGACGGAACGTATTTTCAAAGATTTTTTCCATTTCCGCAACAGCTGGGCTTGATACTTCATGAACATCTCCTTCAAGAACAGAACGATAAAGAGCCGCTGCTACTTTCGTACATTTTTCTGTCACACCGCCGACTACTTTTGGCGTGTTTTTCGTTTTAAATATTTTATTACCAGGGTCAACGCGCTCTGGAGAATACGCAACGAAAACTGTTTCTCCTACTTTTAATCCTTTTTTCTCAAGAGCCGGTTTAACGATTTCTTCTGTTGTACCAGGATATGTTGTTGATTCAAGAACAACAAGCATTCCTTCATGCGCATATTTCGCGATTTCGTTCGCAGAGTTCTCTACATAGGATGTGTCTGGTTGATGGTGCTCATCTAAAGGCGTTGGAACGGCAATCGCCACTGCATCGACTTCGGCAATGCGCGCATAGTCCGTTGTTGCTTGTAAATAGCCTTTTTTCACCATTTCATGAAGATCTTCATCAACAACGTCACCAATGTAGTTAATTCCGCTGTTTACTTGATCAACGCGGCTTTGTTGAATATCGAAGCCGATGACTTTAAAACCAGCCTTCGCTTTCTCTACCGCAAGAGGTAAACCAACATATCCTAATCCTACGACACCAATCACCGCTTCTTTATTTTCGATTTTCGCTAATAAACTCTCATAAAAACTCATCGTTCATCGTCTCCTTCATTATGATAGTATTACTTTCTTACCCGTTTCTGCCGATTCTAAAATCGCTAAAATCAATTTAACAGGAGCTAAGCCATCTTCACCTGTCACAATCGGTTCACGATCTTCGCGAATCGCTTGAATCATATCTTCGACAATGCACTGATGTCCCGGTTTTCCAAATGGGTCACTGTTAATCTCATCAATGACTCTCTCTCTCTCTTCTTCAGAAACGCCTTCAATATCCCAAGTCTCAATGAAATTGGCCGTCCGGCCGCTAATTTTAACGGATGCCTTTTCGCCAAAAATCGCAATCGATTCTTCAAGGTTTTTCGGATAAATCGTTGTCGCTGCTTCAATAACACCAAGAGCACCGTTTTTAAATTGAACAACGGCTGTCGCTACATCTTCTGTTTCAATCTTGCGAAGACGGGTTGCCACCATGGCTTGTACCGCTTCAACCGGTCCCATTAACCAAAGCATTAAATCCAAATTATGAATCGCTTGGTTCATTAATACTCCACCGTCAAATTCTTTCGTGCCGCGCCATGCCGCTTGATCGTAATATTCTTGATTGCGATTCCATCTTACCGTCGCATTGGCATGGCTGAGCTTTCCGAATGCACCTTGTTCCATTTTTTCTTTTAACTTCTGAATCGCTGGTCGGAAACGGTTCGGATGTACAACCGCCAATTTGACGCGGTTTTCTTTCGCTACACGAATCATTTCTTCCGCATCTTCTAGTTTTAACGCCATCGGTTTTTCCACAATAATATGGCGCTTATGCTCTGCAACGATTTTTGTTAATTTCGCATGTAAACCAGAAGGTACGCATATATTGACAACAGCAATGTCTTCGTTTTCTTTTAACATGGTTTCTAAATCGGTATATGTTTTAACCTCTTCTGGAAATCCTTTTAAGCGTTCAGGATTTGTATCACATACAGCCGCTAAAATGGCTCCTTCTGCCTTTTCAATTGCCTCAATATGTTTTTTCGCAATATGTCCCATACCTACAATCGCAAATTTAATCATGACTGGCAGTACCTCCTAGCATCGAACACATACTTCATCAAAACGAGAAGTATGAATGTTAAAAAGATCCCTAAAACTAAACCAATCGCAATAATTTCTTTCGTATACGTCTTTGATGGGTTAACAGATTCAGAAAGAACAGACGGTTTTTCATAAAACACTAAATCACTTCTTATTCGATTCGCTTTTTCCATTGTTTCCGTCAATTCATCTTCTGCCACAATAAGCAAATCTGTTGTACGTTCGATTTGCTCCGGCGTCAAAGTTGCCGAGTCAAGCTTTTCGTTATAGTGTTCTATTTTTTCATTTAGAGTTTTCACTCTCTCATCAAGCGTGTTTAAATATGTGTTTGTCGTGTCTAAACGATGTTGCGAATGTTCTTGAAGGGCTTTATTATATTCGGTTACAATGCGGTCAAGTTCTTGTTGGACACTCTTTTGATCGTTGCCTTTAAGAGTGAATTTTACATATTTTTCTTCTGGAACAAACACTTCTAACTTGTTTTTGACATCAGGGAATTGGGCAACAATATTATCTGGATTCGTTAAACCTTTTAAGTTTACTGCTCCGGTAAAAACGAGTGCCCTTCCCGTATATTTTTCATTATCTAGTACCAACTTCGCCCCTAAAAAAGTCAACAGCACAACAATGGGCGGAATGATGAGAAACATCATTTTCTTTTTCCAAAAATACAAAAGATATTCATATAACACGAAACGTTGTTTTTCCGCCGACAAAAAAATCCACCATCCTTTTTCTTAGCAACCGAGCCTTGCCTTTGAATGATTCATGTTGATATAAGTCAAGTAAAGAAAACGCCCCCTGCACGCAGCGGCGACGTTTTCTTACAAACATTCCTTATTTCTTGTAAAACTCAGCAATTTTCGCAACAACGTACTCTTGCTGTTCGATTTTCAATTCTGGGAACATTGGAAGCGATACAGCCTCTTTTGCCGCTTTTTCCGCTTCTGGCAGATCGCCTTCTTTATATCCTAATTCTTTAAATACCGGCTGCAAATGCAATGGCAGCGGATAGTACACCATTGTTGCAACGCCTTGTTCTTTTAAGAACGCTTGCAGCTCATCGCGTTTTGGCACACGGATTGTATATTGATGGAATACATGGTAGCGATCTTCGACTTCAACTGGTGTTACTACTAAATCACCAAGCATTTCTTTTAATAAATGTGTATACGTAGCCGCACGCTCGCGTCTTAGCTCAGACCATTTGTTTAAATGAGGGAATTTTACATTTAAAATCGCTGCCTGCATCTCATCAAGACGGCTGTTATATCCTAAAATATGGTGATAATATTTCGGCTTGCTGCCGTGAACGCGGATGACACGGCACTTTTCCGCTACCTCATCATCATTCGTTACAATCATACCGCCATCGCCATACGCGCCTAAGTTTTTCGTAGGGAAGAAGCTATATGTAGCTGCCGTTCCTAATTCCCCAACACTTTTCCCTTTATATTTTGCTCCAATGGCTTGAGCTGCATCTTCAATTATATAAAGATTATGTTTCTTTGCAATCTCAACGATCGGGTCCATATCCGCCATTTGGCCGTATAAATGGACTGGAATGATCGCTTTTGTTTTATCGGTAATCGCCTCTTCGATTTTGGCTGGATCGATGTTAAACGTTACCGGATCAATATCTACAAAAACAGGTGTTGCCCCGGCACGCGCAATCGCTCCGCCAGTTGCAAAAAAAGTAAACGCTGTTGTGATGACCTCATCGCCGGGTCCTACTCCTACAGCTTGAAGAGCAATATGTATCGCATCGCTTCCGTTACCGCAGCCAATTCCATGTTTGACATTGCTATATTCTGCTATATCTTTTTCTAACTTTTTCACGTGATCTCCTAAAATAAAACGTGAGGAACTCATGACCTCATCTAATGCTGCCAACACTTCAGATTTTAAACTTTGATATTGTTCGCTTAAATCTAACATAGGTACTTTCATAAAAAATTCCTCCAACTATGTTTTGTAACATATTTAGTTTATCACATTTTACTCATTATATAGGTATGTTTTTTGACAAAATTCGTATATCTTCGCATAAATACGACGTATAAACTTAGTAAAAAAAGGAAATTATAAACCATTAGTTCTCTCAAAAAAACCGTTTGTACCTTTAACAGACACAAACGGCAAGAAAAGAGCATATTTAGTTATTATCGCCGTATGCTTTTCTTCCGCTGCGAATCAACTTGCGGATTAATCTCATAAACGGCTTGTATTGATCATTAACAAGGCCAATTAATTCCGCCAAAATTTCACCTAAAATAAGCAACCCGAAAAGGATTAGGATGGACTGCCATAACGTAGATGTCGAGAAAAGAATGGCGCTCATACCAAACATAATACCAAAACAATAAATTAACAATACCGTATCGCGATGTGAAAACCCCATCGCAAGCAGACGATGGTGCAAATGCGACTTATCGGGCGCAGAAATCGGCTTTTTGTTAACGATACGGCGAATAATCGCAAATGTCGTGTCAAAAATCGGAACGCCAAGAATAATAACCGGTACAACAAAGCTGAACAACGTAACGCTTTTGTATAGCCCAAGTAGCGATAAAACAGAAATGGCATATCCTAAAAATAAGGCTCCTGTATCCCCCATAAAAATTTTTGCCGGATGGAAATTATAGAATAAAAATCCAATAATGCTGCCTAAAATAATGAGGGATAAAGTGAAAATTAACATTTTATCCGCCATTCCGGCTAAAACGGCAATCGTTGCAATTCCAATCGCCGAAATTCCTGCAGAAAGCCCGTCTAAACCATCAATTAAGTTAATCGCGTTGGTAATACCAACAATCCAAAAAATTGTAATCAGATAACTCCAAATTCCAACATCGAATGTGCCAACAAACGGAATCGTTAAAATATCTACTTTTAACCCGCTGGCAACAACAAGTATAGCTACAACTAATTGTCCAAAAAACTTCACTTTTGCGGATAATTCGTATAAATCATCAAGCATTCCAATGATAATAATAAGAATAGCACCAACGGTAATTCCCGTCACTTGCTCGTTATAAATGCCCCCGACAAAATATCCGACAATTACCCCAATAAAAATTGCTAATCCGCCAAGACGAGGCATAATCCGCGTATGGACTTTGCGCTCGTTTGGTTTATCAATCGCTCCAATTTTAATCGCAAACTTTATCACGAAAGGCGTAACAACAATCACCGTCAAAAACGATGCAAAAAACGCCAAAATTGCTTGCATATTCATAAATGAACATCACCTTTAAACAAGGAATTAATATTTTAACACATCATTTTTATCGTACCACAGAAATGATTTAAATCAATCTTTTTTTGTTTATTATTCCTATTAAAACTTTCGGCAACTTTGGAAATTTTATTAGGTAGAACGAACAAAATAGTGCTTTCGGCATTATATGTGCCCCATATTTTTCAAAGTCGAAAATTTCGCTTTTTTGTTTGAATTTGTCAGCTGACTCTATGCCGAGGACGTTGCTACACTCTCTCCTAGACAGAACTGTAAATTTTTTTAAACAAAGGAACTGTTTTAAATCTTATGTTATAATTCGTCTAGAAAAAAATTTAGGAGAGGTCTAGCATGTTTACTAAGGTAAAAGAACTATTTAACGAGAGCGCTCGTGATATAAAACGATTAAATAAACTAGTGCAAAAAGTCAATGAACTAGAGCCGGAAATCGCTTCTTTAACAGATGAACAGTTAAAAGAAAAAACCTTATATTTCAAACAATGTCTAAGCGAAGGAAAAACGCTTGATGATATTAAAGTGGAAGCCTTTGCTGTTGTTCGCGAAGCAGCAAAACGTGTGCTCGGTTTGCGCCATTATGATGTTCAGCTCATCGGCGGCTTTGTATTACACGAAGGAAACATTGCCGAGATGCAAACGGGTGAAGGAAAAACGTTAGTCGCCACACTACCGAGCTATTTGCACGCTCTTGAAGGGAAAGGTGTTCATATTATTACGGCCAATGAATACTTAGCGCGCCGCGACCGCGAACAAATGGGGAAAGTTTTCGAATTTTTAGGCCTTACCGTCGGCTTAAACATTTCGCAAATGTCTCCAGCCGAGAAAAAAGAAGCGTATGCGGCAGATATTACATATGGAACAGGAACAGAGTTTGGTTTCGACTATTTGCGCGATAATATGGTATACGATATCGATGATAAAGTACAAAGAAAGCTTCATTACGCGATTGTCGACGAAATTGACAGCATTTTAATTGATGAAGCGCGTACACCTCTCATTATCGCTAACAAATCAAGTATTGGAGCCGAATTATTTACAATTACAGCTCAAATCGTCAAACATTTTAAAGCGGACGAAGACTATGAACTTTATCCAGAAACAAAACAAATCTTTTTAACGGATGCTGGAGCGGCTAAAATTGAAAAAGCATTCGGCATTGACAACTTATACGATGCAGAACATCAAGCGCTATTGCATAACGTCATGCAATCATTGCGCGCATTTATGATTATGAAGCGCGATGTTGACTATATCGTCAAAGATGGAAAAGTGTTGCTTGTTGACCAATTTACTGGGCGCATCATGGAAGGACGTACATTTAGCGATGGTTTGCATCAAGCGATTGAAGCAAAAGAAGGCGTAGAAATTACGGAAGAAAACGATGTACAAGCCACCATTACGATCCAAAACTATTTCCGCATGTATGAAAAGCTATGCGGCATGACAGGAAGCGCCACCCCATCGAAAGATGAGTTTTGGGAAACGTATCGTCTCCATGTCGTCACGATTCCGACAAATAAACCAAGAAGACGAATCGATATGGACGATCTCGTTTACCGCACTTATGAAGCAAAAGCGAAAAAAATTGTTTCTGAAGTGAAAAAAATGAACGAAATAGGCCGCCCGGTGTTAATCGGAACCACATCCATTGCTCAGTCTGAAAGATTATCGAAATATTTGAAGCAGCACGGCATTAAGCATCAAATTTTAAACGCGAAAACAGAAGAAGACGAGGCGCGCATTATCGCTTTAGCCGGTCAAAAAGGACAAGTCATGCTGGCGACAAATATGGCAGGACGCGGTACAGACATTTTGTTAGGCGAAGGAGTCGCTGAACTTGGCGGCTTGCATATTATTGGAACGGAACGCCATGAAAGCAACCGCATTGACATGCAGCTCCGCGGTCGCGCCGGCCGCCAAGGCGATCCAGGCTCTTCGCAATTTATCATTTCGCTTGAAGATGAACTATTCAAATCATATGACAAAGAAGAATTCGAAAAATGGGTAAGCAAAGTGAAAACGGACGAAGACGGACTCATTCTTTCGCCTGACCCAATTAAATTTGTTAGAAAAGTTCAAGAAACGATTGAGCATGCTCACTATTCAGCTCGCTCCCATTTATTGAAACTAGATGACGTTATCGACCGGCAAAGCAAAGTGATTTATCAAATGCGCGACCGCATTTTAGCTTGTGAAAACAATGAGATCATTTTGGAAGCGATCGAATATATCAAAAACTACTTAATGCAGACCATCGACAAATATTGTTTGCCGGACGTTTTCTTCGAAGAATGGAATATCAAAGGGCTTTATGAAGAACTATCATTTATCTTCTTACGCTTTGATAAAACGATCGATGATTTTAAAGAATTAGAAAGAGAGCAAATCGAGCAAATCGTCTTGGAAGAATACGAAAAGCTAAAAGCAGACTTACTAACGCTTCAAGAGGACGAAACGCTTGCTTCCCAATTGCGGCGCTTTATGATTCAAGTGATTGACTCAAACTGGATTCGCCATCTCGATATAATGACGAATCTGAAAGAGGGTATCCACCTGCGCGGTTACGGTCAAGAAGATCCATATCGCCTTTTTGAAATGGAGGCATTCAACGAGTTTGTCCGTCTGCAACAAACCATTCAAGCAGACATTTCGATCCGCTTTATGAACTATTTAAAAAGCCAATTTGACATTGACGGCGATCAATAAGGAGGACTTATTCCATGATATTTAAAAGAAAACAAAAAACGGTCGATGAAAAGCAAAAATCCCTTCATTCCGATCAACCTTCAGATCGGGATGAACGAAAACCAACCGATGAAATAAAAACTACTTTATCGTTTCACCCGGATTGGGACTTATCACCCCAAGAGAAATACGTATATCAGTTTCATCACCAGCAGCTCCCGGCGTTAAAGCCAAATCAAATCTCTATTTCTGGGATGAAGCTGATTGAATATAATGAAGGATTTGTCGTTGTCGCCTTTTTAAGAAGCACGTTGCCAAAGCCGATTCGCTTTGAACAAATTAATTTATTACTGCTTGACGAAACCGGACAAGCGATTGCCAAAAAACAGTTTGATATGGATAGTTTCGGAGAGCTGCCGCCGATGACAGCGAGACCTTGGCGTTTTCTCTTTTCTGCTGAAGATAAACTTGTCGATAAAATACCGGAAGAAGGCTGGAAAATTGCCTTTGAATTGAAACAAGCGCCTCAGCCAAAAGAGCACCGCCTTGATTTAGCGGAAAGTTGGGAAAATCAATTATCCACACAGCAGCGCGAACATTTGCAAAAATTAGTGGAGACGTTACCTCCCCTTTCAGCAGACGAAATTAATTTTATGGGATTAGAAGCAAGATTAAATGAAAAACGCGACTTAATTGTTACATTGCTTATTCGCAACGGCAGCGATAAAAACATCCAACTTCAACAAATTCCATTAGTGGTCGAAGACGCCTCCGGAGACGTTGTTTGTAAGGGATCGTTTCAGCTTGAAAACTTTGAAGTGAAAGCCAATACAAGTAAACCGTGGACATTTATTTTCCCTTCTAACCTTCTCTTAAAAGAGGAGATCGATTTAACAAAATGGAAAGTATATCCACCTCGCTCTTAATCCTCAAAAGCGCATAGCCATAATAAAAAAGATGCTGTTTCGAACAAGGAATCACTTCCTCTGTTTCAAACAGCATCTTTTATTATCGATATTTTCGTTCACCGTCATTTTTGCATGGCCAGCTTTCGTCAACAACGAATACACTTCACCGGGATTGAAAAACCCACTTTGCCTACGTTTTCCTTTATCTCGACGTAACTGAATTTTCTCTTCGTTCAAGTATCGCTCTTCCCAACATTCACCTGAACGAAAAATGTAACTTAATTGAAGAAGAAAACCGCTTTTATCGTTTTAAACTCTTCAGATTATCTAAAGCAACGGTTTTTCCCATTTTCAACACGCTTGCTTTCGCCACGTTTGCACCGCCATCTCCAAAATAGCGCCGCGCCCCTAAATAACGCTTTTTCCAATAGGACTCATCAAGTTCCGATATCATGACTCCTTTGCTTGAACTAGCATGAATAAACTTATTGTCTCCGATATAAATGCCAGCGTGAGAAGCGGTCTTTTTATATGTAGCAAAAAATACTAAATCGCCAGATTCCAGCTCATTTTTCGCAATCTTTTCCCCGTGCTGATACTGCTTTTCCGCCGTTCTTGGAAGAGTGACGCCAAATTCTTTATATACATATGTAACAAAACCGGAGCAGTCAAATCCTTTTGGAGTTGTGCCTCCCCATTTATAAGGAACACCGATATACCGCTTACTGAAAGAAACGAGTGCTTCCTTCTTCTCCGCTGCTAGAGTATGTAAATGGTTGCTAAAAAAGAAAACGAGTAAAGAAAACAGTGTAACAGCTAAACGACGTTTCATTGGCCTCCCCCTAACAACGAAAGTGCTATATTCACGTTAACGTCCTCATCGCACAAACTCGGACATCTATCACTCAATCTATCAAAATGAACAGTTGTATAAACGCAGATTAATTTTCCGACACATATAAAACGTCTTAACTTCTCTTTCGCCTAACTTAAATGCCTTACTTATGTCGATTTTTCAATCTGAATTTATATAGTTTTACTCTCTTTCAACACACTTCTACTAAAATCGCGTTCCTAGCAAATGAATAGACTTATACGATAAAATTCTATAATATTTCGACATATTATTCTATTTCATACATGTTAAAAATGAATGTTTATATTACATTTTTGTTACAAAATTTACTTTAAAATTACAAAATCCACCACCTACCTCGACTGTTTCCCCTTTCTCCTTCCAAAATAAAAAAAGCGGGCCAAAAGAGAGAGCCCGCTTTTCCTTATTTCGCTACACTAATTTCAAGATATGTACCTTGCTTCATTACTCTTCCATCTTTACTTTTGATCGTTGGCGGAATGATTAAAAGATAGTTTTCCCCTTTCACAAGCGGCACATTTGGCTTTATCACCAATTGGTTCCCCTTACCTTGAACGGTAACAGGCACTTCTTGACCGCCAATACGATATAGCTTAATGCCTAATTGACTAGCGTTAGTTACGCTTAACTTTCGTGAAAGTTTAACCGTAAATGTTTTGTTCGTTGCTACGTTTCTTAGTTTTCCAAGCGATTGATAGTTACGCAGCTGTTTTAAGAGAAGATCACGATGAGCAAAATAAAGCTCTTTATTAACCGCTGTTACAACATTCGGTTTCACTCCAACTTCATGAATAGGAGTGCCGTTTGGCGAGAAAAATCTCGCAACCGTTAGCTTCAGTACACTACCGTCCGATAGTTGAAACAACTCCTGCATCGATCCTTTTCCAAACGTTCGTTGTCCATATAAAACAGCACCTTTCTGTTCCTTGACAGAAGCGGCCACCATTTCTGACGCGCTTGCGCTAGAAGAGTTTACTAGTACATGTACAAGACCTGTCATTTTCACCGGTTGCTCAATCGCACCATAAACAGTTGGTTTGTTAGAGCGGTCACGAAGTTGGAAAGCATATTTGACATTTGGGAAGAATCCGAGAATTTCTTGCGCTGCATCGACATACCCACCAGGATTATCGCGCAAGTCAAAAATCCATCCCTTTACTCCTGAAAGAGAGCGAATCGCCTTTTCGATTTCTTTAATAGATTCGTGGTCAAAGCTATATAGACGAATATAACCGATATTCCCCGAAAGTCTTGAGAACTCTACGTTTGGCCAATTGATTTTTTCCCGCACGACTGATACAGAAAATGTTTCATTTGTCTCAGGACGGAGAATTTTTAAATGTACGGTTGTTCCTTCTTGTCCAGTAATGAGCGTAGCTGCTGACTCCACAGCATTGCCGGCAAGCGATTGACCATCTACTTCCGTAATAATGTCTCCTGCCTGTAAACCTGCTCTCGCCGCAGGACTATTCTCCAAAACAGACATAACTTTAATTCCCGCTTCGTCTTCTTCCATTGTTATTCCGATCCCGACAAATTCTATATCAATCGAATCAAGAAATTGCTCATATTCTTCAGCGGTCATATAAGTCGAATATTTGTCTAAATATTTGACAATATCTTGCGGTGTTGAACCTTGTAAACTATTTTTATTAATAGGGTCAACATAATAGTCTTGAATATGACGACGAATCTCGTCCAATATATTCGGAGAAACGGTTTGCTCCGCATGCACATTAAATCCAGAAATTACAAATGAGAACAAAAATACTAGAGGAATGAAGAACTTTCTTCCCATTTTCCACATAAAAAATTCCCTTCTTTCTTAAGCCTGTTTATTCAATTTCCAACACAACAGGCCCTTTAAATTCTTCTAAATAACTATTTAATTCCTTTTTCGTCTTGGCATCCTTTATTTGCAAAATCCATTGGTCACATAACACGAGTAGCCGTTCCGCTTCGTCAATATCCCCTTTTTCATAGGCAAGCATGATTTTATCGAAAGCCACCATGATATTTATAGGGAAAAAGGCTCGTTTTTTTGTCGCCTCTGCAGGTCGCTGGAATTTTTCTATCATTTTTTGACGAACATACGAATATTCGACTCTATTAAATAGTGCGATGCTTTTTTTCAGTTGCCGCTCCATTCGAAAATATAGCTCATAAACGGCATCGACATTTCCTGATGAAAGAGCTTTATCCAATTGCGATTTCAGCACTATTAAACGCTCGCCGCTTTCTACGGCGCTGATATAATACGCAGCCCGTTGAATCGTATGATTAGCTTTAGAAAGCCGCGCGTTATATTGGCGCTTCATCGGCCCATTTTTCAACCGATCGACGACTTTTTTCGCCTCAGCATAGCTTTTTTTCGTTTGATTATAAAGACGATAAGGTTTAGAAAAATTGGTAGATTGAATGTTTTTCTCGAGCTGTTTAGCGTCATGCTCCAGTTTTTTTACGTGCGACTGAACGGATGCCGCTTCCGTTTGTCCCGGCAACAAAGCAGCCGCCAAAAACAAAACGATTAATGCAGCAAATAACCGCCTGACCTTTCTGATCGATGTTTCCATTAAATTCACCTACTATTCTTTAGAATATATATCCATTTTAATAGAATTGAAAATAATATTTCAATAAATGGATAAATTTGTTATCGTAAAATTATATAAGTTCAGATTGAAAAATCGACATAGTATAAGACGTTTAAGTTATACAAAAGAACAGTTCATTCAAATGTTTCATATATGTCAAAAAATCAATCTATATTTATATAGAAAGGAGGCCAGCCAGATGGTCAGAAAATTTCTAAGTTTGGTTATTCCTTCTATATTGCTAGTGTTTTGCACATCCATTGCTTATGCAAGCTACTCGCCGATCAAAATTGGACCGCAAATCCAAAACGTTATCGCGGTTTCGCAACGGCGTTCTCTTAACAGGAAAAGACGGTTGGATTTACGGCGTAGCGGAACAAAAGCTATTCCGCGTCCATCCGAAAACAAACCGAGTAGAATTTTTACTAAATGGTGCAGAGGACATCGCTCAGGACCATTTTGGCAACTTATACTACAAAGCAAAAGGATATTTATGGCTGATGAACCTCTCCCACCTACAATCTGTTTAGAGATGGGAGACTTCTTGGTGAACATGTTAAAAAAGGAGTGAGTTGATCTCACTCCTTTTTCGTGCCGCATCTTTAACTGAAATCCGGCCAATTGACTTGTTGCTCATCTCCTTCAATTTTCGCTAGCGTTCGATAACGAAACGGCAACAAATCGCTTTCTGATTTATTTAAAAATGGCTTAGCCAACTCAAATGGAATCAAGTCAAACTGTTCTTTGTTTTCCGCAATCAAATATAAACCGACAACTTTTCCTTTTTCCGCTAAATTCAAGGTAAGAAAAGCAGGGTAATAGGTTCCATCTTTTGCTTCAAGAACAGCTTTAGCTGTAATCAATCCATTGCCTTCTTCTTCAATATCATCATTGCTGATTTTTTCTAACGCTTTAACAGCCCAGCCTTGTTTTTTATAGCCTCCGATTAGCTTAGGAGGGTTTTTTTCCAGCTGTTTTAATAAATCATTATTTGTCATAAGAATAGCGTAACCCCCTCCGCAGTGTTACATGTTTTAGCAAAAATATGTGTAAGGAGAAAAGAGAAAAAGATTCTGTATTATGATATACATACTTTCAAACGAAATGCAAACGTTTTTCTAAGGAAGATAAAAGCTTCCGCTTAACGTTTCCAATTATAGATTGACAACAATAAAATGGTTTTTTATAAAAAAAGGGCTGTTTTCATACAGCCCTTAGTTGTAAATCGCTTGCAAGTCGTCGATATATAGTTCGCCAGCATTTTTGTTTGTCTCATTTACTTCCATGTAACGAACAGGAATTTCAAGTGTCAGCGGCAACGTAAGACCGGATGGAATATCAGCCGTTACGTACTTCCAGCCTGTCCAATCGACATTTTTTACGAAATCAAGCAATATTTGTTTGCCGCTTCCGTCTTTTACTTGCGCGCGCAACCAATGCCCCTTCGCGTCACCGTATACCCACATGCCGATTTGTTTTGGATAACCTTTTAAAACAATGCTGTTTTTTGGCATGGCGTACACACCGGAAGTTCCTTTTGTATTACTAAAGTCATAAGCTACTTTTAAAGCGCTTTTCCCTGTTTTCACGACTTGGTTCGTTAACGAAACACTAACAGAAACATAACGTGCCCCTGAAGCGGTCCAGCTGTTTATCCCTTGTTCAAAGTTTTCCAATGTGACCGTATTCGGTATTCCAACCGTAACAGGAATCGTGACCGTTTTCGAACCGAGACGGATCGTCATCTTTCCTGTTCCTTTTTTATTTGCTGCTTTAAAAATACCGTTTTCTACTTTTCCTAACCCGTCCGAAACGGTGTACGTAAATGCGTTTGAATCTACTACTATTTCTTTTCCTTTATAAAATGCTTGAATATGAAGTGATAAAGAACTGTTCTCACGTACATAGATTTCTTTTGGTTGGACAACGATCTGATCAGCATCGTTAACGACATTTACGTCTATGCTTCCGGAAAGATTGCCCGAAGAAACCGTAATCTTTCCTTGAAGCGGTTGTTTCGCGGCAACAAAGGATCCGTCATTCAAGAACGTTCCCGCATTGGAACTCCATATAAGCGGTTGTTTTACCTCCACTGTCTGACCTAACAACGTAACCCCTTTTACAGATAAGCCGAGGTTTTTATAAGTTGCTCCGGCAAATACGGTTAACTCTCCCGGTTGAATCGTTAGACGCTGGATTTCTTCCGTCTTGCCTTTATATACAATAAGAAGTGAGTTCGCGACAGGTCGCGGTTTGCCATCCGATGGCTTATTTTCGACAACAAGAATGCCATTTGCTTGCCGCGTTACAAACGTAGATGAGCCGCCACCATCAAAAGTCATCGCATCGACCGCTCCAAAATCTTTCATTAACCTCGCCAGCTCGTTCAATGTGACACCGTTGCTATGGTTAGGGTTACGGCCGTCAACAACGACGGTAAATACATTGCCGTCTTTATCAATGCCAATGGCTGTACGCGGATGCGCACCGGCAATATTAAACGTTTGCACAACACCATTCGCGACAAGACGATATCTGCCGCCGATTGCTTCCTGTACTCCGTCCCACGCTGCTTGATCGTAATGAATGGAAATATCAACGACATCGCCAACTTTAGCTTGCTTTAAATAGTCACTCGCTTCGCCATGACCGGATAAAACAATTTCACCAGGGCGCAGCGGTGCACTGCCTTTGCCAACAATTACTTCTTTTACGGTTCCTGTTAATGTGCCATTTCCATTCAATCGTCCTTGTAAATTCGTAAGCACGACTTCCGTACCAAGATGATTCGTTAAAGTTGTACTTGAAAAATAAGGAGTATAAATAACAAGGTGATTGGCAAATCGACGTTTATTGATCGAATGAATCATATGACGATTTGTTCCATTAATCGTCATTTCCATCGACACATCCGGATTGCTAATCATCGGTTTACCATTGGAATCGATTCCGAAAATCGTTCGTTCATTCACTGGCGTTGTATTGGTCGTAATAATTTCCCCGTTATGTACCATTAAATCAATAGGTGCGCCGTTTTTGTCAAAATAGTCACCGTTCACCGCTCCGAGCACAACACGTCCCTCGGAGTTGAGACGGTTCGCTTGATCAATGACCGTTTCAAAGCCAAGCACTTGTTCATTGGCAAGTCCCGTTTCAATCTCGATATTGTTCGACTGTAAATGAATATCCAATTTATAAATATGTTGTTTTCCGCGGTCGCTGCTCACTTCTAATTCCGATTTTTCCACTCCGGGAATCACTGTCGTTGACGACTCTTTCATTACCGTTCCGAGCGATAGTTTTTTGACGCTATACCGCTCTGGATTAACAAGTTTTAATTTCTCTTTTGGCGGCGTTTTATATGTGATATATCCTTTTATATTCGTTACGTACAACCGGCCGCCAAGTCCATATTGGCCACCAAAAAGAGAATCGTAGGAATAGACACGATATTGCTCACCAGGCTTTAACACTCTCACGAATATCAGCTTTCCATTCTCTCGCTTCCACAAGTTGATAGGCTTTAAAATTTCCACTTTGCCAATCTGCCCTTTGACAAGCTTCATCCCTTCCCAGTAGACAACAGGCGTTGCCGCACTGGCCTCTATAGCTGATGCGGTCAAAAGCATTGCCCCTAAGAAAAGACTAGTCATCCATTTGCGAAACATACTATAACTCTCCCTTTGCTAGTTTCATAGATAAAGTGCAACTTCATCAGTGGGGGTTTTCTTCATCCCCCACTGATGTTAGTTGAACTTATCGCACTTCTAGCGTCCGTAAGACTCCCACCTGTAGAGGTGGGAGTCTTACGGACGATTAGAACGGGATAAAAAACAACATTCGACATACGTAATCTATTATACGACATATTCTATAAAAAAAGGATTCTTTTTCCATCATTTTTTACAAATTTTACTCATAATAAAATTTTTTACTAGATTAAATAAAAAAGAAAAAGGAGCACATTCAGCTCCTTTTTCCGAAAAAAGAAAAGAATAATAGATGGTTATTTTGCCTCACTGGCCATCATTAAACCAATGACTTTATTTTTCTCCCAGATGGAAGGAAAATTTTTTATAGGTACAGGGCGCTTACCCACATATTTCGAGACTTCTGGTGTAAACGCCGGCTTTTTAAATCGAGAAATAAACCAATCGGTATACCCGCCACCACTCGGGTTTTTTCTCGGCTTCACAAGAGAGTAACCCGTTTTTTTCGCGAGCATCAAAGCAAGGCGGTGATCCCGCTTTTGCCGCTCTCCCGATTGATGGAAGTGCCAATAAATAATTTCCCCTGAAGAATGGTAGGAAACGGCGATTTGGAAATTGTGAGCGAGCGTAAAATCGCGCATCGCTTGCGTTTCCGGTTCACTAAACGGGCGCGGTCCTTTATAATTTTGCGGCGCTGGCTTCCCTGGGTCACAACAAATATTTTTCCAATTCGCATCATATTGCCGGTTTAAATCAACACCGCGAATATTCGCTTTCCATGCCGAAAAGTCGGTACTTCCTTTATTAATCTTAAGGACAAGCTTAGAATTCTTGACCGCTTTATGTCCTTTTTGCACGAGCGTTACGCCGTCTGGATTAACCATTGGCACAAACCAAATCGTCGTTTGATTTAATATTTTCTCAACATCATAATTTTCAATTTTCATGCGGTTGCTGTAAGCAAAAGCATATAAATCAAGCATTTCCATCAACAAGTTCGTCGTGATATGCTCGCGGGCGTGGTGAGAGGCGTTCATAAAAATTTCTTTCTGTCCTTTTCCTAACTTCACCGCATAAATATTTCTTCCTTCAACAGAATGACCGATAATTTGCGATTGAACTAACTGCGGATAAAAAGTTTCTAAACGCTTGATATCCTTTTGCATTTGTTCATATGTATACGTCTGCTTCGGATTGACGACACCGTTACTGTTAATCATCTCGCTTACTGTATTTTTCGGCAAATAAACGACTTTTCCGGCCACAACAATTTCATACATCGCATTGCCCACTAGTTTTTTCGCAGCAAACACTTGTCCCGGCTGAATATGAGCAACAGCTGCTCGTGTCCCTGTGGTGCGGTTATAAACAGGTGTCGTTTTTCCGACTTTCACTAAGTAAGTAAATGGTTGCGGAGAAACAGGAGTAAAACGTACATTGGTCGGCTTTGTCCCCGCTTTCGGAACGTATCCTGATAATTGCCCAAATTCGATTTCGTGCCAATTGTCACCATAATCATGCTTTCGTTGAAAAACTTGTCCCTTCTTCAACGAACCGATTTTTATGAACTTCCCTGCTCTATTCTCATACACTGGAACTTCATCTGCCGTGACTTCAAACGCCTGGATATTTTCCGGAAAGATAAATTGAACAGCTGATTTGTCAAGATACGCAACTCTACCAGCCACTAACACTTTATAAAAATTCCCCGCATCTTCAAGCATAGAAAACGTAACATTTTTCGAAACGGTTGCTATTTCTTTTCTTTCCGTTCCCCGAATGGAATAGAGCGGTGTTTCTTTGAGCGTATACATTTGAAAATAGGCTGTGTTTCCTTTTTCAGTAAAAAGCGAAGGATCAAGTGTTTCCAATTCTTTTACGCTCGTTTTTAAAATATAAACGGTTTCTTCACCGACTTGCACTGTGTAATACTGTTCTTCTAATGAAGACAACACTTTAAACGGCTCGCCTGCACGCAAAATTCCGATTTTCACGAACTCGTCGCCTTGTTTTTGGTAAATTTCCGTATCTGCCACCGTTTCAATAAACGGCTCCGCCGCCTTTGCTTCCATACTAGTAAATAAAAAGACGGCAATAAGACAAACAACCATTGTCAAATAAGCCTTTAAAACTTTCATTCTCATCTCCAACCTTTAATCATTTCTATTTATATCTAGTTATAGTATTATAAGGAAAAAGATAAATAAATAAATAAATAAAAGGAAGGTTTTTTCCTATTTTTGTTTATAAACTAGTTTCCTTTAAAATCGTAAAGCCCAATGGTATGTTGATCTTCGTCCAAAGATACGCCAACCAAACGCTTTTTCTTTAAATCGACGTGAAGAATGCTGATATCTTCGTTAGAAATCGGTAACTGCACAACCTGCTTGTTTGTAAAGTCTAAGTAATCATTTCTTTTATTCCAGCAATCTTTCAATAAACTTCAAGTGATGACAATGGCACGATATTTTATTTATTTTTACAAAATTAAAACTTTTCTTTAACAATTGTTTGCTAGTATGATAGAGGCAAAATATAAATTTTTGGGAGGTTTTCCATGATTAGACAAAAAGTCAAAAAACACGTTGGTTTAGTGTTTGCTGCTATGTTGACAGCTGCAAGTTTTGCAGCACCGGCATCTGGGTTTGCCCAATCTCCTGAACAAAAGGCTGTATACTGGAACGGCTCTGTGTTAAAGGAAGGGCAAATCGGAAAAATTACCGTTTTAAAATCTACGAAGTTATGGAAATGGGACAAAAACAAGAAAGCGCAAGCCGTTCGTACGCTAAAAGCCGGTGAACAATACCGCGTTTACGGCTATGACGCGAAAGACGGCGGTGTATACTTCGTAGGATCCAGCCTCTTTGTAAAAAAACAACTTGGTTTCGTAAAATACGAGACTCCTTCCAAAGAAAAGCTCGCTCTTGTGAATGGTCATAAACGCGAGCAAGAACCCCCAAAAGCAGAACCAAAACCATTTGCTTTTACGATCATGCATACAAATGATACGCACGCTCACTTAGATAACGTAGCACGCCGCATTACAGCCATTGAAAACATTCGCAAAGAAACGAAACATTCGATTTTGGTAGATGCGGGCGACGTCTTTTCCGGAACATTATTCTTTAACAAATATTTAGGACAAGCAGATTTACAGTTTATGAATCAAGCGCGTTATGACGCTATGGTGCCTGGCAACCACGAATTTGACAAAGGTCCTAAACCATTTGCCGATTTCGTAAAAAACGCAAACTTCCCAATCGTTAGCTCCAACATCGTTTACAATAAAGAGCCTGAATTGAAAAACTTGTTTAAGGGCGGCGTAAGCAAAAACGCAAAAGGCGGCGGCATTTACGAAGCGATTATTTTAAATGTCGGCGGTGAAAAAATCGGTGTCTTTGGCTTAACAACAGAGGAGACAGCGTTTTTAGCTAACCCTGGCAAAAATATCGTATTTGAAAACTTTAAAACAAAAGCGCAACAAGCCGTGAACATGCTGAAAAAAGAAGGCGTGAACAAAATTATCGCTTTAAGCCACTTAGGTTATAAATACGATGTAGAATTAGGAGAACAAGTAAAAGGCATCGATGTAATCGTCGGCGGTTATAGCCATACAAAACTGGATGAACCGGTAGCACTTCACGTAAAAGAGGAACCAACCATTATCGTTCAAGCTAATGAATATAGTAAATTTTTAGGCCGTGTGGATGTCTACTTTGATGAAAACGGCGTTTTAGAAGATTGGCGCGGGCAATTAATTGACCTTGATGCAGTAGATGAAAACAAAAATTATATCATCCCTGCTGATGCAAAAGCACAAGCCTTATATGAAAAACTGAAAAAACCTTTAGATGAAATGAAAGCAGATATTGTCGGTAAAACAAATGTCTTTCTGGATGGAGAACGTCAAAACGTCCGTACAAAAGAAACAAACTTAGGAAACTTCATTGCTGACGGCATGCTTGCAAAAGCACAAGAAAGCACAAAAGCAACGATTGCGATTCAAAATGGCGGCGGCATTCGTGCCTCTATTAAAGAAGGAAACATCTCAATGGGCGATGTATTAACAGTAATGCCGTTTGCGAATACGCTTGTCACGCTTGAATTAACAGGTGCAGAAATTATCGAAGCGCTTGAGAACGGTGTAAGCAAAGTCGAAGAACAAGCGGGCCGCTTCCCTCAAGTCGCCGGCATGAAATTCACGTACGATCCGAAAAAACCAGCGGGCAGCCGCATCGTTGACGTGCAAGTAAAAACAGATAAAGGCTTTGCTCCAATCGATAAAGCCGCGAAATATATCGTCGCAACAAACGCTTATATGGCTGACGGCGGCGACGGCTATACCGTCTTTAAGAAAGCAAAAGAAGAAGGGCGCATGACCGAACTATTCATTCCTGACTATCAAGTATTCATCGACTACTTACAAAAATTTGATGCAATCGAACCGAAAGTAGAAGGGCGTATTCATGTTGCTCAATAAAGAAAAATGGGGCTATCCCAAAAGTAGAAATGTTACTTTTGGGATTAAGCCCCTTTTCTTCTATCTTTACATGAACCTCTCCCACCTACACTTCGCTTAGAGGCGGAAGACTTCTCGGTGAATATGTTAAAGCTTATCGATGCGACATAAAAAAGCTATGGTGTATAAAAGTTTTGTGTATAATACGGCTGACCGGAAGAACTGAATGCCACTCCTACACCTAAGCGTTGGAAATTCGGAGATAAAACATTTTGCCGATGTCCAAGTGAATTCATCCACGCTTCATGAGCAAAAATCGCGTTAAATTGCCCATACGCGATGTTTTCTGCAGCCATGCGATAAGAAATACCGTCCCGCTCCATGCGGTCAAACGGAGACAAGCCTTGTAAATTCGTGTGGCTAAAATAGCCTTTTTGTGCCATATCTTCACTATGCTTTCTTGCCGTACCCGCAATTTTTCCATCCCATGTTAAAAGTGGAAGATGATTTCTCAAGCGAACCGCATTCACTAAATCAAAAATTTGATATTCATAAGCTGTGCGCAATGCCTCGTTCGCCGTTCCGTAAAAGCCTTTTTTGCTTTCTTCTAACTCTCTTTTGACGATTTGGACAGCCGTCAAGCGGTTACCGTTATGTTTATCATAGAAAAATGTCACGTAGTTACCATCGATTAAATACATATCATATTCTTCATCTTGAATGATATATTGTGTATTTCCTTTTTGAATATACTGAAGCGGCGTACCATATTTGGCCTCAACCTCTTGTTTTGCGGTACCGAGCTTTATTCCTGTTTTCGTGCTGACAATAGGCTGATTCGTGTACATAGCGGCAATTCGCTCATTTTGATAACTAACCATAAGAAAATCTTTATAGTTTCCACGGTCGTATGTTTCCCAATATAAGCCGTAATCGTTCAATGTTTTTCGTTTCGCTTTCCCGTAAATCGCTTCAACCTTTGCCCGCGGATCGCCGATCGCTAACTGATTCAGTGAAACAGAAGCGTTCGTTTGCTTGGCCTGTTGGATGCAAGCGACCATCGCTAATTTTGTCTTTGATGGCGTCTCGTACTTCACATTTGCATCCCTTTTGACATAATAACCGCCGCCCACGCTTAAATAGCCAGGTTTAAACGCGTAAATGCGGTAAAATTCTCCGGGATTTAATGTACGAACAACACCAGGAGTGCTGCCATTAAACTTTACTAAACTTGTTTTCTTTAAAACCGTTAAGCGGCCGATTTGTCCCGGCTTAAGCTCCATTCCGTCCCACCAAACTTTTTCATTGCCCGTATATGCCGCACAATTCATCGGCTCCGCTGCCTTAGAAAAGGAAAACGGTGCGATAAAACTGCTAATGATCACTAGCATAAATACAAACCATGTGCGAATGTTCATTATCATCGTGCTTCCCTCCTTACAAGTTTATTAGTTTTATCATAATAGGAAAGCAGACATTTTTTAAGAGACAATCGATGCAAATGAAAAAAGATTTTGTTTGAAATTTAGGTACCGTCAAGAATTTTGTGTACAGGAATACTTTCAACTAAAAACCGCTCGAGCTTATGGATCGAGCGGTTTTTTCTTCTTATTTAGGGAATAACAAGAACCTATTAGCGAAACGTCATTTTTAGAGATCTACAAATGAAAGTTTATTTTATTTGAAATTTATTACATAAATGTGATATATTTTTAAAATTTGATATATAGCATCCTTTTTTGCTTTTCTTTATACTGAACTAGTAATATTTTTATATGGAGGTTATTAAATGAAAAAATCATACCATTTACACTTGCTGCATCCATTGCATTCGGAACAATACCTGCTTCTGCGTTGGCGTTTAACACAAACGATCCGGCGTTTCAAAACTACTTAAATGAAATTGGTATGTCTCAAAAAGAACTTCAGGAATATTTAAGCTACGATGGTTACACATTAGAAGACTTTCAAGATCTAGAAGATTTACGCAGCGAGCTGGGTGAACCTCTGAGAGAAGAAAATTTAAAAACTTTACTAGCTGACTATGATTTAACAGAAGAAGAATTAAAAAAGCTTCTTATTGAAAATGGCGAGCTTGAGCCGAACCAAGAAATTACAGACGTTTTTAAGTTTTATAACGATCTTGAAGAATATATCGGCTTTTTATGGAGGAATCTTATTCTACGCCAATTACGGAAGAAGCGTTAACCGCCTATTTACAAGAACAAAACATGACAAAAGAACAGTTAATCGCTCTCCTTGAAAAACACGGCGAATCGTTGGAAGATTTCACTTACATCGAAGAGCTTGCTGACACGGTAGAGTATTATCAAAACTTAACTCCTCTTACAGAAGAAAATTTGAATGAATTTCTCCAAACAATTGGGCTTACACGTCAACAGTTAGAAGCATTGCTAGAGAAAAACGACGATTCTTTGGCCAACTATACAACTGTTGAAGAACTAACGCAAGCCGTTATGTTTTATATGATTCCTGATTTCTCGGAACTCGGTTTAACAGACGAAGAACTTGAAAAGCTGTTTACTCACTTCGAGCAGCTTAACGTAGAGGACCCACAATTCGTCAACAAAATGGAGGAAATCGGCAAACGTCTTGACGCAATCAGTCTTTATGATTTTGAAGGGGTTAAAGAACTTTCAGCTAAACAAATCGCCGAGATTACCGGTGTCATGCAAGATATGCTTCACTTATTTCAATTAGACGTCAAGTTTTATTTAACGAAAAACGTACGTATAAAGTCCGTAAAGTGCGAATTGTCGACCCCGACGATAGAACGGTCATCGTTCCAAAACCCAAGGCGACTTTAACCGTGTCAACTTGTTACCCTTTCAACTACATCGGTGCCGCTCCAAAGAGGTATATATTAGTAGCAAACTTAGTAGAGGCGAAAAACTGACGCCTCCTTTTTCTTTGGACACAGATCAATTCCCTCTCGCCGCATCCTTACAACTGAGAGGGATCTCTTCCCTTTTTCGCTTTCTTATCAGCAATGAAAAGTCCATTTTCCAAAACTTCCCTGCCACCACACTCCCTTTCTGCTCGCTTGTAACATCATAAGCGAAGATGGATAAATTTTTTGTAAAACGTACGCTCCTCTGTCCCTCTCCCATAAAGTTCCTAGTTTTATTATCGCTCAAAAAATTTTGCTCGAGTAATTTTTTTGTCGATAACAAAAACTATTACCGATCCTCAATTTATTCATTTTCCAGGCGGATTTCATGCTATAATACTTTTTTCGGCTTTATTTCTATAGTTTATGAAGTAGATATAGATTATAATGTTTTCGATAAAACTATTATTCTAAAATAATGCAATTATATCTATCATCGGAGGAAATAGCATGTTAGCAGGAGTTAAAAAAAGAGTTATCATTGTTATCGTGACCGTGGCGCTAAGCATTTTTACATTTACGGAACAAACCGAAGCAAGTAGTTCAAAGTATTTTAGTATTGTTCATCAAGCGAAGAAAACATATAAAGCCAAACGTTATGACTATACAAAATATATTCAAAACTATCATCCACAAGGTGATTATTTAAAATTTAGCCAAAAGATATACCAAATGGAACGAATTACGTTCGATGAACAAGGCGTTCCCATGGTATTTTACTATAATAAATATGAATATAACCCTGTAACAACGGCACAAATGGCGCTCACGGAACATGGAAAATATGTGACGACAAAATCAGAAGAAAGTTACCGTAAATTTATTCAGCTTGCGGATGCACTTTTCGCCGCGCAAGGCAAAGATGGGGCTTTGCGTTATAACTTTGCGTATGAAACAAAGCACTTGCGCACCAAATACAGTCCTGGTTGGGTATCTGCGATGGCACAAGGTCAAGCGTTAAGCGTTTATTCCCGAGCCTATTATTTAACAAAAGACGAAAAATATTTAAATGCTGGTAAAGCCGCTTTCAAATTCTTAATGATCCCCAAATCAAGAGGCGGAGTATTAACGAACCTACGAACGCTTGGAAAACAATACAAACCGTACTTTTTCTTCGAAGAATATGTAACAAAAACCGATAACTACACATTAAACGGCTTTATGTTTACATTGCTCGGTATTTACGACTGGTCAAAAATTTCCGCAGTGAACGATTACGGACAAAAAGAAGCCGGCCGAATGTTTAAAGAAGGATTAAAATCGTTATTGGTCGTATTGCCGATGTACGACATTGGCGGATTTACCACCTATGATTTAAGCCACATAACGATGAAGCAACAACCCCACGTAGTGGCAGGATATCACTCTATCCATATTTATCAGCTGCACGCTCTTTACACGATTACAAAAGAGCCGAAACTACGATATTACGCCCAGAAATGGGCTTCGTATGTAAAATAAAGTCCTAACTAGAGCGTGTTGTTGTCATCAGCCGCCCCCTGCTTAATGTAGTTGCTATGATGATTCTAGAATTTTTCCATTTCAACTTCTATAAAAATACAAAAAGGGAGCAGATCTCCTCTTCTATAGAGGGCTCTACTCTCCTTTTCTCTTTATCTATTCAACAAGTTTCAGGACGTGATAGGCACGCATCCCATTATAATTATTGAACAACTGTTGCATTAACAGGTGCAGAAACTTTATTACCTGCTACATCAGCAATATCAATTGTATCAAGCGCCTTAATTGTTAAACCTTTTGCAAGGTCAGCTTCAGTTACAGGCGCTTCTAAAGTTAATAATAATGTGGCACTAGCCGTTGTTTGTTGCGCTGTTGTAATAGTATCGTTTGAAGTAACTTTAGCTCCACCAATATAAAGTTCAAAATCGTTAGTGTCAGCATTAACATTTTTAACAGGTTCAGAGAATGTAAGCGTAATTTTGTTCGTATCCGTTAACTGTGCTTTAGTAATGGTTGGGGCTACATTATCTCCTGTTTGAATTGTAGCTGTATAACCTGCAACCTCTTTACCATCCGTTGTTTTGATCGCACCTTTTGTAATGCTTACATTGTAACGTCCATCGAAAACTTCATTATCTTTTAATTTAAGTGTTAATTTTTTGCCATTATCACTTAATGTAGCTACAGCATCATTGATCGTAACTGGATGATTGTCTAATGATGATACAGTAATAACACCATCTACAAGCGTACCAGCATTAGCACCAGAAGCTTCAATTACAGTATCTTTTTTAACTGCTTTATTAAACTGAATTACTAATTCTTTAGCGTTCATCGCTCTTACATTCGCAACTTTAGGAGTTGCTTTTGCATGATAAGCAGCTTTTACAGTTGCTTCTTTAGAAGCTAACTTTGCTTTGAATGTTTGAGTTACTTTTGCTAATAAATGTTCAACATCTGTTAAAGCTTTTTCAGCTGCATCTAGATCGCCTTTGTTAATAGCTTCTTCAGCCACACGCAATTTAATTGAAACGGTAATATCGTAAACTAATCTGTCGCGAAGTTCTTGCGCTTTAGCTTTGAACTTTAATTTAAATAAGTCGCGAGTTGTTTTACCGTATACGCGGTCTAAGATGACTGTACGGAATTTTAACTCATAAGAAATTTTGTGATAAAGCGCTTCTGCTTTCGCGATATCTTTGGCTGCAATAGCTGCTTCTAATTCTTTGCGCATTTCTTCTAACTTAACCGCATAGTTGTATGCATCAAGGTAAGTTACTACGCGTTTTGTAATGTACTCTTTGTATGTAGCATCTAAGTCAGCTAAGTACGCGTCTTTTTTCTTGCCGCCTGCTTTTTTCACTAATGCTTTCGCCTCAGCATATGCTTTTTTCGCTTTGTTGTACTCAGCATATACTTTTTTAATGTCTGCGAATTTGCCAGTCTTAGTTACTGTTTGGCTGTAAGTATAGTATGCGTTTTGGATTTGAGCTTTTGCTTTGTTTACTGCAGCATCAACGTTAGTAGCCGCTTCAGAAGCATTTGGGTTAGCAGCTACAAATGCGCTTAGAGCAATTGCACTTGCTGTTGCAATTTTAATAGCTTTCTTTTTGTCCATGGAATAGTCCATCTCCCTTCTTTTAATTTTAGAGTAATGAGTACTAAACTGATAGATTTAGTAGGTTCATTGCCTAAAAAGACTTGACTATTTGGAAAATAGTTTACAGAAATAACATCCTCTTACTCTACGAATAGGAAGTAATAGAAAATGATGCGTATGTTGCTATATCTTGCCTCATCACTCCACGTTTAATATAATGCATCTTTCTTATGAACTCTAGAGACAAATTATTTAAAAAAATCACAATTATAATTCATTCATTACAAGTTTTTTAAGAAAATCACAAATCTAAACTCATCCATTATAATTTTTTTAAGAAAGTTACAAACCTAACTTATTCATTATAATTTTTTAAAGAAAGTTACAAATTTAATTCATTACAAAACAATAAACACTATAATATGAATAATGTGTTTTTCCAGAGATAAAAACAGTATCCTATACATTTGACCCACCCTCAACATGGTCTGTTAATGAAACGAACAGTAACCTCTTGAGTTTTTTTCAAAACATTATCTCCTTATAATGTTAATTAAACGTGTTGCAAAACGCATAATGGATGCATAAAAGCACGCAAAAAATCCACCCGTCTTAGAAGACATATTCGAATGGTGACATGCACGCTGTAAACCGAATCTATATTGTCTACTTTTGAGATCGCGGTATACAAGCACCATTCCATGATTTTCGAAAGTCAAAATAAAAAACCGCTAAAATGTCAGCGGTTTTTTACTCGTATTCAGCAACTAAATTTTTAAAATCAATGATCATTCCTGGCCTTATCATAAAATCTATACTTAAAATCCCGTCAAAGCCGTACAATTCTCTTGTCATTCCTAATTGCAGCAAAAACGATGTCAGTTCCTGTCCATTTCCGTGGGGTTTTTGTATGATTTAGTTTACCATGATTTTTGTAACGTTTCCCCTAAACATAAAAATTACTTTCGAAATGATAGTCATAAAAATTCACCTCTTTGTACAAATAAAACGAAATCCTCGGGTAATGACAGATTCTGTATCTTTGTATTACAATATGCTTATGCCTATATTGATACATATGGGGGACTTTGTTTATGATGTATAAAAGCAATCCGCTAAAAGAAATTTTTCATCCAAAAATCGCATTTGCTCAACTTAGAGAAGCAGAACGAGTGAAAAATGTGACGAGCGTCGTCCTTTTTCTATTATTTTTCAACGTTGTTCTTTCACTTTTGCGGGCTTATTTTGGCATTGGTACGGAAGAACTGATAAAGCATCTCGACCGGTACACCAGCGAACAATTTGCTTTCTTGCAGCTTTTATTCGCGTTCGGCCATGCTTTGGGAGGTCTGGGCGTTCCGCTATTATTCTTGTTCATATCCTCTATCATTTTTTACTTGCTTTTTGATATTGGTTTTGTGAAACTATTAACAATTCAACTGCCGATTTTGCTCCTTTTCTTACTCGAAGATTTGGTTCTCTTTCCATTCCAGCTATTTTTCGGCGTAAAAGATCTCTTTTCCCCATTTTCCCTGGGTGTGTGGGGGCCTTACATAACGAAACACGCCTTTATATGGGCGCTATTGCGAACCGTTTCACTCTTTTCCATCTGGGCCATATCGATACAAATCATTGCTCTTCGCTCCTTGACGGAAAAATCGGTTCAACGTGTCACGATGATCGTCATCGCCGTCTACCTCTTTTTTGGCTTTATTATCAGCAATATATACAAAATTTCCATTTAATGGATTTTGGTGAAAGGTAGGAATGCCGATGAAACGATGGAAACGATATATATTCATCGTCATAGCGCTATGTATATGCGCAAACTTTTACATCTTTTTTCATGAGCATAGTAAAATTCCAAAATCGGTCTATGTGAACGAACGGATAAAACCAGAAAAAACAAATATCAAAAAAACCGTTCACACTGCCGGCATGACCGTGCCAACAGAGCGAAAATTTGTTTACTATAATCCGCAGCTCGGCGCCATCGATGAAATTCTTGTCACAAAGGGGCAAGAAGTACAAATCGGTACACCGCTTATACGCTACGTTGATGAAGAAGTCGACCTGGAGATTCATCGAATCGCGCGGAAAAAAGAGCAATTAAGCGCGCAAATCGAGCAGCTTTCAAAGGATATCGATTATTACACAACTATGTCCTCTTCCGCCAAAGAAGATAGTGAAAATAGTGAAGATAGTATAGAGAAGATACAATGGGAGGAAAAAGCGCGAGAAGCGGAGCGGGAGAAAACGCTGCTCGAATGGAAAATGAAGGAATATGAGGAACAACAAAATGAACTAACGGAGAAAAAAGCTGAACTGGTCGTTGAAAGTAAAACGGTCGGCGTGGTCGAAGAGATCAGCTATAGCAAGTCAAAACCGCTGATCACCATCGCTTCCCCTTCCGCTATCGTTCGCGGAAAAGCGAAAGAAGAAACAATCGGAAAACTCGCTGTCGGACAGACAGCGACTGTACACGTTCCGAACGAAAATGAGTCATTCACTGGCACGATTGCCGACATCGGCAAATTTCCGATTAAAGAAGCGAGCTTTCAAGAAAAAAGTGAATATCCGTTTACCATCCAACTGAACGAACAACCGAAACAACTTCCTTTCGGGTATCACGTAAACATCACGGTAGTCACAAAAGAAAAAAACGGCGTCATTACTGTTCCTACCGAAGCGGTGTGGCATGAAAAAAAGAAATCGTTTGTCTATGTCATTCATAACGGCAAACTCGAAAAGCGGAACGTAACACTCGGAATCACACATGGAAAGAAACAAGAAATCAAGCAAGGCCTTCAGCAAAACGAATATATTGTATCCCATCCAACAAAACAGATGAAACACGGAATGGACGTCATCGTTCCGCTTGAGATGGAAAAACCAAGAAAAGAAACGATAAAGCAATTATCCAAATGGGAAATGGCAAAATACTTCCTCGATGGATTTTTCCGTTTCTTCTATTGATAAAAGTTTCCAAAAGAAAACTGGTCTTTTCCTAATCCATACAGGAAAGACCAGTTTTTTCTTCCTTCGCGGTAGCGATCGTCACGAGAAAAAGTCCCGCAGAGACTTTTCTCTGCAGAGCCTTTCGACCATTCTTCGAGCGGTGACAGCGTACCCTGCCTAAACGGAAGCTATAAGGAAAACGGTACATCAGTATAAAAACACCTCCGTGATTCGCATGCGGCTTATACGAATCAAGCGGAGGTTTTTTATTTTGCAAGGAATGCCACACTACTATTTTCACCATCGTCCTCTGAAGCAATCCATCACACTTTTATCCATCCGCTACAGGTAAGAAATCTTGGACGCTGGAAGTGTGACTCGGTCAATGAACATCAATGGGTGCGGAATCCCTAATAACGACGTTTCACTTTAATAGTCTGTCGGAGAATATAGGACTACCTTTTCACTTTATATTTTTTCTCAACGAAATATTTCATTTTTAAATAAGTTAACGCCTCATACACTTTCTCGAAATCCGTCACGCCCTCGCCATCTAACGTTAAATGAGCGGGTACCGTGTAGCTGATTCTGTCGTTATAACTCATCAAAATAAATACTGCTGGTCTCGTTTTTCCGTTTCTCTCCCAGTCTACCTCTCCATAACAAACATGGTACTTCACCGTGCCGTTCGGATTATGGTTAGCAGGAATAATAATTTGTTCGATAATATTATGCACTCTATAATCAGACATACAATTCCTCCAAATTTGAATTTCGACTAACAAAAACCTATTTAAACTTTCAGAGCTTCGGTAAAACAAAAAGCCCCACGGGATCGCGGGGCTTTCGGGGCATGTTTTTCATCTCTAAGGAGTTACTTCCCAATAGATTTTATCTGTTAATGCAACATGAATAATATTATGAACAAGCTCCCAAGTTCCATCCTCAAGCTTTGTAATCTCTTCCGCAGGAAAATCGCTCGGATACTGGGTAAAATGATCAACGTACCACACCCCAAAGAAAACTTGTTCATCCGGATATACTCCATCAAGAAATTGCCCCATCTGTTTTGCCCATTCATTTACATCCGCTTCAATTACATCGTAGTTTTCAAGATAAGATAAGTAATCTTCATATGCTATCGTTGCAATAATTTGTTTTCCGTCTTCATCATCGAAAACTTCCTCATAATAAATTGGGATATTTCCTGCTCGTGTTGGAATGATATTCGCTTTATTATTTAAAAACTCTAAAACATCATCATCGGAGTACCTTGGAACATTATCGATTGGAAATTCTGCCTTAATATCAGAGTGCTTTCGGTTTTGGTATTTGCTAACTAATTGAATAAAATCTTCAGAAGCCACCGCAAAGTTTAAATTTGCATTACTATCTTCATATCCGCTTGTTGTAATTCCTACAAGCTGACCGAGTGTGTTAAATAATCCGCCGCCGGAGCTTCCGTGATCAATGGGCGCATTCGTTTGAATGTATTTTGTACCTTCTATAATGCGGAAGCCGCTCACAATTCCTTCAGAAACGGTATTTTGAAACCCTTGAGGGCTTCCAATCGCAACAACTTTATCTCCCTTCGCTAAATGGGATGAATTTCCAATATAGGCGGGTTTAATAGAAAATGGAGATTTTGTTTTTATTAAAGCAATATCTTTCTCAGGATTCGCCTCAACAATTCCCTCTACTTCATATTTAGCTCCGTTGTTTAAAGTAATTTCAGCTTCACTGGCATCAGATATAACATGATGATTCGTAAGGATTAAGCCCGGCGCAACAACCACACCACTCCCCTGCGCTCGATTCGTTTCAATTAATACCACTTTATCATCATTTAAGCTGACAATGTCCTTCGTCGATTTGCTGGAAGCCTTCAGCAAATTATTGATAATCGTATTAAGATTATACTTTTGTGAAATCGCCTGTTGCGTAGATGCGCCATATACCTTTTTGATCATTGCTTTATGAGACTGAGATAATTGTGTTAGCGTTTGATATGATTTTTTTGTATTTTCGCTATAGGCATTAGGTATGTATAACGAAACATAACCTTTTGCTTGGGCAACAATCTTTTCACCGGTATTAATAGCGTCAATATAATACGTTGCTCGCGTATAGTGAATTTTAACATTATTGTTAAGCCGATTCATAAGTGCTGTCTTCTGTTTGGAAGAAAGCGAAGAAACGGCTTTCGTTGCTTTATCCAAAGAACTTTTCGTTTCTTTATACAGAGTCATATTCGGCAACGAAACAGGATTTTTCGGATATTTTTTCTTCCGGTACTCAATCGAGATTTCTTGCTTTAGCTGATTCGCTTTTACTTCCGCTGCTTTCACCAGTTTTTCCGCTTCAGAATAAGAAGCGGCGCTAGCGGGATGCGAAAATGAGATAAACGAAATAAAAAATACTAAAAACGTTAATAAGCGAAACACTGATGCCCCTTTCCCCCGCATCACAATCCCCCTCTACATCAAATTAAAAGATTGATAGAATAACATTCCTAACCAATTTCGCTGGTTAAGACATGCTTACGAAAGAATAGAATCATAATCCCTAAAAAATTAACGAAAAATGTACAAAAGTGATTATTTTGGAAACATTGGAAATTATTTTAATTACATTCTATCCTATTATTATAGTAGAAGCAACCTTCTATTTCTTCGACGTAACTCCGTACGATTTTAGTAGAAAATAAAGAAATTGTCTCCTGTTTCATAAACCTCAGGACTAGTCTATGGCACCTATCCCAACGGAAAAAGCACTCACTTGCATGGTTACTCAAAATGGGTAAGGTTTCAAAAACCGGATACTACTAGCGCAAAGCAAACACGACATCATCACATTCAAAAATCAAACTCACGGCAAATAAAAAGCCGTGAGTTTTTTCATGATATCAATCAACAATCCACTTGTTGAAAAATGTCGAATCATGTATTATTTTGTTGAATTCGCACAATTTCTAAGGGAGAAAACAGCATGAAACAACGGGAAACCTGGGCAGATATTACAAAAGCAATAGGGATTTTAGGGGTTGTACTTGGACACGCAGGAGTGCCAAGTATAGCAAAATACATGTATTGGTTTCATATGCCATTTTTCTTTTTAATGAGCGGCTATTTCTTTAAACCTCTCTCTTCATGGAAACAATTTCCCTCGTGGGGATGGAAAAAAACAAAACAACTTCTTATTCCGTATATCTGCTTCTTTATGTTCATCATGATGATTCGAATGATATTTCATCCACCGCCTGATGGAATCACCACCTATACCATCAAGCAAGAACTTTGGAATATGCTATATGGTGGAAAAATATTACGTTCTTACTATGGAGTCTTTTGGTTTATCACAACGATGTATCTCACACAAATGATTTTTCAATGTTTCCATTTATCGATGAAGAAACCGAAGCAAATTGTCGCTATTTCCGTCAGCTGTTATTTACTTGCCCATCTCATCTCTGTCTATTTCTATCAAATGAAAAAAGATATTATTCCAATTCCATGGAATGCAGACGTAACCTTTATTGCGATTTTTTATTTTATGATAGGCTCTTACATGAAAAGATATATTCAGAGATTGAGAAATTCTAAAATTCAACAATGGGCCATTTTCACTTTGGCCGGTTCCCTTATCCTCATGGATATAAACGGCTGGATGTCTTATGGATTGAACTTAAAAAACAGCAACTATCAACATTTTTTATTAGATATATTAATACCATTAGTTTTTTCATTCGTTGTCATCATATTAGCCATATGGATGGAAAAGATTCCAACATTAATGAGAGAATGGATCCAAAAAATAGGACAAGAAAGTCTAGTAATTATGTACCTACACATTCCTGTCAATATGGTGTTAAATCAATACTTCGTATACGACATATATGATTACACATTTTTTGGAATACTCATTCCTATGTTTCTTTCGATTCACATCCTATCCAAAACAGTAACAACAAGGTTACTGTTTTTAGGGAAAGCTTGATAAACAAAAATCGATATATTTTATTTATTACCCACATAAACCAATTTTATAAAAAGAGCATCTTTCCGCCCATAATCGCACACATTGAAAGATCGGTAACCTAATCAGCGGCTTCTCCTTCCCATCTTCATCACCTTTCACGAAAAGATGAGAAGAAAAAAGGAATCAGAGCGGTTTCAACTCTGATTCCCTCTACATAAACGATTGGATACTGTCTACTTTTGGGATCGCAATGCATCTTCACGATCAGCTGTTTTTATATAATATTATGTTGTGTTGTTATATAATTCTATGTATTGAGTTCTGAAAATTTTGATGCAACACAATTATTCACCTGACTCACGTTTTCTAAACAAACCAATAAAGCTTGTAACTATTAATAAAATAGCAACGGCCAAATAGGAGTTACTAATCGTTTCACCAGAATACAATTTGTAAAAAAGGACAGAACTCATAATCAAGATGAATAAAACGTTTAACCATTTCATGATTTTCCCCCCTAAATTAAGTATTATTCATAACGTAAAGCTTCTACAGCATTTTGTTTAGCGGCTTTATTAGCTGGAATAAACGAAGCTAAAACACCCAATAGCCCACTAAAAATGATAAGAAATACCATTTGGGTTAAATTAAATTGAAAAATATCCAAATTATGTTTGTTCATAACGGTTTCAATAACATAATTTGAAGTTTTACCTACAATGATTGAACCTAAAACTCCTAAAATCCCCCCTATTGTTCCTATAATCATTCCCTCAGTAACAAACACTCGACGAATATCAGAGCGAAATGCGCCAATCGCTTTTAATATTCCTATTTCTCTAGTTCGCTCCAAAACACCTACGTATAAAACAATACCAATCATAATGGATGAAACGATTAAAGATATACCTGATAACATACCTAATGCGATACTCGCTAATGAAACATACTCATTAATTTCATTTTTACTCTCCTCATCAGTTTGTGCCTTATACCCCATTTGCTTAATATTTTTCTTTAAAGTATCTATACTATTAAGCGATGAAGGAATAATCGTAAAAGATAAGGCTCCATTACTATTACCAATTGTTTCTTTCATAATTTTTTTAGATAATCCGTAGGATATTCCTACAGTATCAAGTAAAGGAATAGATTCGCTTTTTGATAATCCTGTTACCTTTGCATTGGCCTCAACTGTTGGATAAACATCTTTTAAAGACATCAATTGCGCGACTATTGAAACATTTTTCCCAATGGCTTGTTCAGGATTCTTGAATAGCTTTTTGGCTATACGTTCAGGTAGTATAACCTCATCATTTTGTTCATTAGGAAATGTACCTTTTACAACGTAATTTTTTCCATATATACTTTGGTGTTTTTTAGGAACTAAGCTTTCAGCTGACGAAGTAGTTTTATTCCCATTTTCTGCTTTAATGCTAATTTGAAAGGGATTATATGGATATATATCTTGTACATTATGAAGTTTACTTAATTTATTTAAGTCCTTTTCTGTTAAAATATTAAATTCTTCATTAGCTACATTTAAAGACGATTTTGCTGCCGCTTCATCTATGGAACTAGACAACTTATCTTTCACACCATTCCCTAGAAAAGTAATAATAGCTAATCCAAAGATTCCTATAGATGCCCCTATGGCGGTTAAAATATTTCTCCACTTTTTATTTTTTATATTTCGTATCGATAATTTAATGGTTGTTGATAAATTTAATCCTTTTCCTTTTTTGATCGTATTTTCTTTATTAACATTGACATTTTGTTTCACATTTATATTAGAAGTTTGCTCCTCAACATCGATGATTACTCCATCCTTCATTCGTACAATTCTATCCGCAAATTTACTTAATTCGTGTGAATGTGTTACTACCAACACAATTTTTCCTTGACGAGCAATTTTCTTAAGAATCTCCATTATTTGTATAGAGTTTTCGGAATCTAGCGCGCCAGTCGGTTCATCAGCCAGTATAATATCTGGATCATTAGCCAACGCTCTGGCTATTGCCACACGTTGTTTTTGACCGCCGCTTAGTTGATTAGGCAGATAATTCGCTCTATTTCCTAGACCTACCATATTCAAAAGCTCTAAAGCTCTTTTCCGACGTTGTTCCTTAGATTTCCCTTGTAAAATCATACTCATCTCTACGTTTTCAAGAGCAGTAAGATGAGAAACAAGATTAAAACTTTGAAAAACAAATCCGATTTTTTCTCGTCTAAAATATGCCCATTGTTTTTCATTAAATTCGTTAACATTTAAACCATCAAATAGATATTCTCCTTCGTCAGATGTATCTATTCCACCAATAATATTTAACAAAGTGGATTTACCACAACCTGATTCCCCTAACAAATAAGTCATTTGTCCCGGATAAAGGGTTAAGTTAATCCCTTTTAGAACTTCGACTTTTTCGTTATTTAATTTATAATATTTTTTTATATTCTTTAGAGATATCAATTACTTTCACCTCTTCTGATGTACAGATTTTTGTCTAGCCAACTTATAGAGGAATATCCCAAAAAATATTACGATTAAAGAGTACATTAAGGTTTCAAAAATAATTATGACATATTTGAATGTTCCTTCAAGAGTGATAGATAAGTAGTATAAACTAATAACTCCTACTAAAATTGATATAAACACAAATGATATATTCAAAATACCAAAAATTTTTATAAATCTTCTTTTTGAAAATTCTTTCTCATCGAAAAGAACCTCGGTATTTCCACCTAAGGCAAGTTTTAATGACTTTTCATATAAGTTTGGTATCTCAAGGATATTTGATAATATCCAGTAACCATCTAATTTGATAACTGGTAAAATATTAGAAAACACCATTAGTAAATTCCAAATAATAAAGGTTGCTAACCATGTTGATTCGTTTAAATATAAGGAATATGTAATAGAACACAAGGCAAATATTAATAATTGAACATAAATACCGGCAATTAGAGTTATTATTTTTTCTCTTTTATTCTTAAACATCCAAATACCACTTACATCACAATAAAGCGCGGGAGAGAAAAATATTAATAAAAATCCGATTTCTTCTACCTTACCTCCAAAATACTTACAAGCTATAGCATGTCCTAACTCATGTAAAAAAATAGCTAAAACTGTTGCGATATAAAAAGCTACATAATAACTAAATCCAAAGTCCTTTAAAAATTTAGATGTAATACTATATCGATTTTACGTGCTAATCCGGCGTATTAAAAATTATCAACAAAGGTCCGTATATCGGACCTTTGTTTGAAAGGAGAGAAATGGATGAGTGAAGTAACTAACGTCATTCTTGTAAGCGACAGTTTTGATCACATTCGAGATGGTTGTAAGAGAATGCGCATCGATGGGTATCTTTTCCCTGTTAATCCAAAATGGAGTGGTTTAGCCGTAAAGGATGGTTTTGAAGAGGGAAGAACGTTGGCCAAATCACTTTCCAAAAAATTAGAAGCATACGTATTTCAATATGAATATTGCGAAGATTTTTATTGGTCATATGATTTGTATTATAAGGGGAAACGATGTGCCTATTTATATTTAAGCTTTGAATCGGACGAAGATTCGATTAAGCAAGCTAATTTCCCATTATTAAAAACGATTTGCGCAAAACAAGAAGAAATCAATAAGATGGAACAGATTCTTGCTGGTGACTACTTTCAAATGGAATTAGATCTCATCGAGTGCTTTAAACGGGCATTTCAGTTTGAGTCGATTGAATGGATATCATATGAGTACATCGAAGATTGGGACAGTGAAGAGCTGGCGCGCTTGGGGGCAGTTTTACTGAAACCAGCAAAGAGGAAGTCGAAAGCATTTAAAGATAAGGTCATTCAGCTATTTCGCGAACCTTTGCATCATATGGGATTTACCGAGGAAGAAATACATGGTGAACACCTTATTAAGTTTGGCAGAAGCGTAAACGGCTTTAAATACTGGGTGATGTTTGATATAGGTGAAAAAGATACATTAATACTAGATTTACTCGTTCCTAATCCAAGTAAGGCAGTGAGCCGATGGAAAATGAACAATCAGCTCTTTTTTCGGCTTGAATATAAAACCGTTCGGGAATTAGGTATGCTATTAGAAACCTATGGATATCCATTTATAAACCGAGCCAACGAGTATGTAAACCATCAGCCCATTGAAATTGGTAACATCGATGAGCTCTACGTTGCCAAATGTGATCCATTCTTTGAGAAATATGGATTTCAACGAGTGTTATTTGATCAAAATATTGTCCAAGGAGGCTCATTAGTTTATCGAAAAGATGATGTATCATTTATCTTTAAACATTATAATGGATCCGCAAATATTGAGTCTAGAGTGTTAATCGGACAAGACACGTATGTGTTTCAGTACGTCCTTCTTTATTTTATGGAGGAACTGGGTTTGCAGGGTGACGAATGGGAATATTTCTCTTTTCAAAACGAAGAAGAATTCGTGGCTCAACTAGATCGATTATTAAAATATATCGAATGGAGCATTCAGTCGGACATTAAGACATTAGTCAAGCAAAAAGATATTCCTGTTGCTTATGTCGGTTCATAAAGAAGGATATGTCTAAGTCCGACATTTGGGGATGAGGCTTGGAGTTTGGCAACGAATGTATTATTGGATTGATTCCTTATTTTGAACAAATTATTAATTTTTGTGCATTTTTATGGTTTGGTTATTGCTATTTTATGCCTAAAGGTAGCTACAAATGAGCTGCCTTTATTTTTTATTTGGTTACCATGCTTTTAGCATAAAGTTCTATTCTGATTCTCAATACCACGCGCAAAGCAGAGATTAAAACGGAAGAAAACTTTTAGCGAGCGATCAGACACGCCTCGATTATGATCGGATTTATAATCATTTTGACGCCCCAGAAAAAACGAACCAAAATCCGAATTCTGTTAGCTCAACAAGAGTTATTTAGAAAAAGGCTTACAAGCAGACATTGCGAAATATTTAGTTATGAACTAGAAATCATAAGGAGGGAATGTATAGTATGAAGAGAATTGAGCGTTTAGTTGCGGAAAATCCACAAGAATTAATTTGGCTTAGATTCAATCGATTAAAAAGTGTAAAGATGTGTGAATCGCTAATAAAGGAAAAGAATTTGCAAACGGGACAGAAACTCGATGACACTATAATTTCTAAAAAAGCTATAAGGCTTTCTTCTGCCATTGAAAGTGCTTTAGGTTATTGGAATTCGAATTCTGAGAGTTTAAATGCGAAGGTCCTATCTCGATACTATGCTCTACTTCAAATGATGTCAACAACGATTTAAAATTGGTTCTCCCGCAATTTTGGTGAAGAAATCAAGGATAGATTCATGTGGTTAACTAATATTTTTTTAGAAAAGTATTAAACGAATTGGTAAAGGACTTTTTTGCTCAGTAAATCTAACTTGGCTCGCCCATACATTTGGCGTTTGATGACCTTTAGACGGTTTACTTGTCCTTCTATATAGATTCAGATTAATTTTCCGACATAACTACCTGTCCAATGCGTTGGAGCACTTTTTCTGGAAATTCAGAAAGGTACTCTAAGAACGAAACAATCGATTCTCGCAACTCTTTTCGATTGGGATGAAATCGATTGGCAATAACACTCTCTTTCAGCCAGCCCCAAATTCGTTCAACTAAATTTAAATTCGGCGAATAAGGGAGTAAGAATACAAAAGTTAACTGCTCTTCACGCTCCTGTAAAAAAGGCTGAAGAACTTTGGCATGATGAATTTTTGCGTTATCCAAGATCATAACGACATGTTTGTTTGGATATTGGTTTAATATGTATTGAAGAAACTGCAGAAAAGCCTGTGCGTTACATTGGTCCGTTTCCATACAGAGAAATTCACCCGTTTCGATATTCACACCACCTAATAAGCTAACCGTTGCGTGGTGTCCATACGTAGGGATTTGTTTTTGACGCCCTTTGACACTCCATGTGGTACGAAGAGCTTGGTAATCGCGAATATGACTTTCATCTTCATAGATTATGACTGTGTTGTCGGACAAGTTTTTTTTATGAGTTCTATTTCCTGTTGAAACTCTTTTTGTTTTTGAGGATTCGCCCGTTTGAGGGTATACGTAGGGCGTGTATAGCGAAATCCCCATCGATGGAGCATGTCACAAATCCCACCGCGAGACATGGTGACAGAAAATTTCTCTTCTAATACATGTTGAATGATTCGTGTATTCCAGCTGGTTTCGATGCCGTATCCTTCATCGGCAGGGGTGCTTTCTTCCAACATCTTTCTTAATTCGCGTTCTTCGTCTGGAGACAGATACGGCTTTCTACCGGGAGCATAATGGCGTTCTAATAGCGCATCCATACCACCTTGATTAAACTTTTGAACATAAATCGAAACAGTTTCACGATGGATGTTCAAAAGCTCAGCGACTTGGATTCCTAAGTAGCCTTGCATAATGAGACGAATCACCGCTATTCGTTTCGCCATGTTCGCATTTTTCATTCTGCGTTCCTGTTCTTGAAGACGTTCGATGGTCCAACCATGATTGTTCGTAATTTGTAATCCTTTTTTCTTCATCATTCATCCGCTCCTTTGATTGATCCGTTTAGGAGCAGTATAGACAAAGGTGAATGGGGATTAAACATGTCGGAATTTCAAACTGAATTTATATAGTTTAGCAGAACATAACAAAATTCATCGTTCTTACTTTCTCTCAAATGTAGCCTTTTTCTTTTTGTGAAACGAACTCTTATTCACAAACAATGAGATGATTCAGTAATTCAATGCCAACGATTCTTCCTGCTTCAACTAACATTTTCCCTTCTTTTACCTTCCTCTTCATTTCAGTATTAACTGTTTTGCTCCCCACTAAAATTACCTCCCTTACTTATATGAAATGTAAATGGAAAAATTAATTTGAATATATAAATTCAGTTTGAAATTCCTATCTGTTTAATTAACGTCTTTATCTACACTACTCAAGCGCTCTCCTTGGCAGCCTCTCGGGGTTCTGAGACACTTGGAAAAGACGAGAAAAGAAAAGGAATCAGAGCCGTTTAGCCCTGATTCCTACTGCTTAACCGATTTTATACTGTCTACTTTTCGGATCACAATGCACAGTGCGCGCAATCCATGTATTATGTATTTTTCCGATGCCAATTCCATGCTGATTGAATAATCTCGTCCAATGAATACCTAGCTTCCCATCCTAGTTCTTGATAAATTTTTTCAGAAGAAGCTACTAACCTTGCAGGATCCCCGAGGCGTTTCTCTGTGTAATGAATATTGGCTTTCCGTCCTGTTATTTTTTCGCATTTTTCAATGATTTCTTTGACTGAGTAGCCCCTTCCACTTCCAAGGTTATAGACGACTGAACGCTTAGATTCCTTTAATAGTGCTTCAAGAGCCATAATGTGAGCTCTGGCCAAATCTGTCACATGAATATAGTCACGGATACAAGTGCCATCCGGTGTTTCATAATCTGTTCCAAATACAGAAATATACTCTCGCTGTCCTAATAAATGTTGTAATATGATTGGAATTAGATGTGTTTCAGGATTATGCATTTCGCCAATTTCCCCGGACTCATGAGCTCCAGCTGCATTAAAATAACGTAACACGATATACTCTAATCCGTAAGCATTCGTAAAATCAGCTATTATCTGTTCAACCATTAGTTTAGAGCGTCCATAGGGATTGATTGGATTTGTAGGACAGGATTCATCAATCCACTCAACACCCGGAATGCCATAGACCGCGGCAGTAGAAGAGAAAATAAATTTTTTTACATTGTATTTTAACATTGTTTGCAATAATGTTAAGGTCGCTGCTACATTGTTTTGATAATATTTTAAAGGATTAGCAACAGATTCCCCAACCAAACTGCTGGCTGCAAAATGCATCACAGCTTTAATAGGGTATTGTTCAAAAATCGATTTAAGATCTGCTTCGTTTCCTAAATCACCTTTAACAAAAACTGCTCGTTTGTCGACAAGGCGACGATGCCCTGTTGATAGATTATCTAATACAATAACCGACTCTTTTTGAACTAATTCCTTAACAAGATGGCTTCCAATATAGCCGGCACCGCCGACAACTAAAATCATATTTTACATCCTTTCACTCTGATAAAAAATTAAACAACTATGTACAATTTGTAAAATTAATAAGCATTTTTGTTCACTAATCCATTTACTACCGTTTTAAGAATAATTTTAATGTCAAACAGTAAGGACCAGTTTTCAATATAGAAAATATCATGTTCAATCCTATCTTTAATCGAAGTATTTCCACGTAATCCACACACTTGAGCCCATCCGGTAATACCAGGGCGAACGTGATGCTTAATCATATATTTAGGTATTTCTTCTTTAAATTGTTCTACAAAATAAGGACGTTCAGGTCTTGGACCGACAACACTCATATCCCCTTTTAAAACATTAAAAAATTGAGGAAGCTCATCTAAACTTGTTTTCCGCAAGAATGCACCGAACTTTGTACGCCTAGGGTCATTTTCAACTGTCCATTGTGTATCAGAAACAGATTTAGGCATATGCTTCATGGAACGAAATTTATACATATAAAAGGTTCTTCGGTTTAGCCCTACTCTCTCTTGTTTAAAAATAATTGGACCAGGTGAAGTCAATTTAATAATAATCGCAATCACTAACATAAGAGGAGATGTCAAAATAATTGCAATAATAGAGAAAACAATATCAAACAAACGTTTTAAAATACGATTTCTTACTTCATCAAGCGGTATATCTCTTATGTTGATGATAGGTAAATCTCCAAAGCTTTCAAAGTGTGGGGCAGCAGGTAAAATATCGTAAAAATCAGGAATAAGAGATACCCGCACACCTGCTTTCTCACAAACAGCAATAATTTCTCGATATTTTGGATAAGCTTTTAAAGGAAGGGCAACAGCAACTTCATCAATTAATTGGTTACTTAAGATATGCTCCAGATCGCTAGTCCGACCAATAATTGGCTTGTAATGGGAATAACGGGATTCATGGTTAGTTCTATAATCATCTAAGAAACCCAGTACTTCAAGACCGAACTCAGGATGATTTTCAAGGTTCTCATAATACTTTCTTCCTATTGAACCTGCACCAACAATTAAAACGAATTGCTTGTTATATCCTTTCTTTCTTAATCTGCGCAGGCTTTGTTTAACAACAAAGCGATAAATAGATATTAAAATAAGATTAATTGTAAAATATAAAAGCAAAAAGGTACGTGAGATATCGACTATTTTAAATGTAAAAAGGACACTTAAAAGCATAAATATGCTAAATGTATGAACCTGTAATACTTTTGCCAACTCTGTAGCAAACTTCGCTTTGCGCTTTGGAGCATATAACGCAACCACATATCCCAGCATTACAGCTATTACGCCATATATTAAACTCCAAAATAGATAACTCTTTAATGGCAAATGTCCTGAAATACCATCATAAAAAATCTCGAATTTAAGAATCCATGCTAGAAAAAACGCGATCTGAACAATAATAAAATCAGTAATAGCATAGAGTCTTGTTAAAAATCTTTCCCTTCCTCTTATCACTTTAACCACCTATTTTGCGAAAAGTATTTACAATAATTGAAAGTACTAATTTTATTACTATCCCTGCATATACTAAAAAGTTTGTAAAGAATGAATATTTATTAGAATAATGTTTTTTATGAAATAAAAACATTGCGCGATGAAATTCATAAATAATTTTGAAAGGCTTTCTTCGGCTGCTAGCCCCTTTGTAGTGAATAATTGTTGTAAAAGGGTAATAGTAAATATCCCAGCCTGCTTCTTTAATACGGTAACACCAATCAATATCTTCACCGTACATAAAAAACGTCTCATCAAGCAATCCAACCTCTTCAACTGCTTCTCTACGAACCAACATAAACGCTCCTACTAAACAATCAACCGGATGGATTTGTTCTAAATCCATATGACCTAAATGATATTGATTAAACCTCTCACTTTTCGGAAACAACTTTGCAAGACCAGTCAAATAGTAGAATGAAGCCTCTGGAGTTGGAAATCCCCGATGACACGCTTTGTCTAAAGAACCGTTCGGCAAAACAACTTTACATCCACTCGCACCTATATTTCTATTTAAATCCATAAATTCTACCATTTTCTCTATTGTATCATCATTTACAATTGTATCAGAATTTAACAGTAAAATGTAGCGTCCTTTCGACAATTTTATCCCTTGATTGTTTGCTTTTGAAAAACCGACATTCTGTTCATTAACAATTAATGTTATTTGTGGGAATTCCTTTTTTATAATTTCGACCGAATGATCTGAAGAGTTGTTGTCAATAACAATAATTTCATAAAGATATCTAGTTTTTGAATTTAATACAGAACGAATCGCCTCTATAGTTAGTTTGGGAGTATTGTAGTTTACAATAATAATGCTAACATCCATCTTTTCACCTGCTTGTCGAAAAAAATAATCCGGTATAACTAACCGGATTATAGTAAATAATTTCTTTATTGTAAATATATCACTTCAGTTCCAAAAATCACTTTTCAAAAATTCTTTCAATGCTTCACGCCAATGTCTTAACATTGGAAACCCATTCACCTTCATCGCAAAGTTGTCTAATACAGAGTATTTCGGCCGCTCCGCTGGTCTAGGAAATTGTTCCGTCGTGATTGGATTGACCTTCACACTGATATTACTTTCTTCAAAAATGGCTTTCGCAAACTCGTACCAAGAACAAGAACCACTATTCGTACAATGATATATTCCGAACTTCTCCGTTTGTACTAATTCAATAATAAAACGTGCTAAGTCAACAGTATACGTAGGCGCACCTATTTGATCATTTACAACACCTATTTCTTCTTTTTCTTTCGCTAGCCGAAGCATCGTTTTGACAAAGTTCTGTCCAAACTCACCGTATACCCATGCCGTTCTCACAATAAAATACCGAGAACATAACGATTTTGTTAGTTCCTCACCAACAAGCTTCGATTTTCCGTACACTCCCAACGGATTTGTTTGATCATATTCCCTATAAGGAACCGTTGAATTCCCGTCAAATACATAATCGGTGCTAATGTAACATATTTTCGCTCCAACTTTTTCCGCTGCCACTGCCAAGTTTCTTTGTCCAAACGCATTCACTAAATAAGCTGTTTCTTCTTCTGCTTCCGCTTGATCTACTTTTGTATAGGCAGCGGCGTTTATGATGATATCAGGCTTAATCTTTGTAATAACTTCATTTACTATGTTCTCATTCGTAATATCCAAATCACTTTTTGTAAACGAATATAGTTCAAAGTTCGTTTGCTGTAGTTGCCGTACAAGCTCTTGACCTAACTGCCCGTTTGCTCCAGTGACAACAATCTTCATTATGATCTCCCTAACTTCTGTCCATATTGTCTTTCATAATATTCTTTGTATTCACCTGATAAAATGTTTTCCCACCAAGAGCGATTTTCTAAATACCAGTCAATCGTTTTCTTTAATCCCTCTTCAAACGTATATTTCGGCTGCCATCCTAATTCTTCGCGGATTTTCGTCGCATCAATGGCATAACGTCGATCGTGACCAAGACGGTCTTCAACAAATGTAATCAACGATTCAGGTTTGTTTAAATATCGTAAAATAGCCTTTACTACTTCTATATTCGTCCGTTCATTATTGCCGCCAATATTGTATACTTCTCCGTTTCGCCCATGATGTAACACTAAATCAATTGCCGAACAATGATCTTCCACATGAAGCCAGTCACGAACATTTAAACCATCGCCGTAAACAGGAAGAGGTCGATCATTTAAAGCATTAATAATCATCAATGGAATTAATTTTTCTGGAAAATGATAAGGACCATAGTTGTTAGAGCATCTTGTAATATTAACTGGCAATCCATATGTTTCATGATAAGCCCGCACTAAAAGATCCGCCCCAGCTTTGCTTGCACTGTATGGACTATTTGGAGCTAAAGGTGTTGTTTCTGTAAAATACCCCGTTTCTCCTAATGTTCCATATACTTCGTCAGTAGAAATCTGTATATATTTTTTCACACTATACTTTTTCGCTGCATCAAGCAACACTTGTGTACCTTGAATATTGGTTTTTACAAAAATCCCCGGATCAGCAATGCTGCGGTCTACATGCGACTCAGCCGCAAAATTCACAACCACGTCTATACCTTCTGAAAACAGTGACTCAATCAAATCCCTATCAGTAATATCACCTTTCACAAAGCGATAATTCGGTTTATTCTCAACCTCTTTGACATTTTCCAAATTCCCGGCATATGTAAGTGCATCTAGATTAATAATCTGATAGCTTGGATATTTTCGAACCATGTAATTGACAAAATTACTGCCAATAAAACCTGCTCCACCTGTAATCAATACTTTCATCCTGTATATCCTTCCCTTAATAAGTGAAATTATTTTCTGCTTCTGCCAACCTAGGATGCTTACTGTCTTTTTCAGACAAAATAGGAGAATTAGTCGGCCAATCAATATTTAAATCTGGATCGTTCCAGCAAATTCCTCGATCATGCTCCGGTGAATAATAATTGTCTACCTTATATAACACTTCTGTATTTGGCACAATCGTACAAAACCCATGAGCAAAGCCCTTTGGAACTAACAACTGTCGCTTATTCCCTTCGCTTAAAATAAATCCTTGCCATTCGCCATAGGTTGGGGACCCTTTACGAATATCAACAATCACATCATAAATGGCTCCTCGAATCACCCGAACTAACTTCGTTTGAGCATAAGGCTCTAATTGATAATGAAGACCTCTTAAAGTTCCGACTTCCACAGATAAAGAATGATTGTCTTGAACAAACTCGTAATTGAATCCTAATTCTTTGAAAACTTTATCATTGTAACTTTCCATAAAGAACCCGCGATGGTCACCAAACACTTTAGGCTCTATAAGAAAAGCATCTTTAAATCTTGTTTCAATAATTTTCAACTAACTCACCTTCTTTACTAACCCGATTGGCAATATTAAGCAAATATTGCCCGTAACCATTTTTCTTCAAAGGCTCGGCTAATTTTAGCAGCTGCTCTCTCGAAATGTAACCTTTACGATACGCAATCTCTTCTAAACACGCCACCTTTAAACTTTGCCTTTTCTCAATCGTTTCAATAAAAAGCGAAGCCTCCAATAATGATTCGTGTGTCCCTGTATCCAACCAAGCAAAACCGCGCCCAAGCAATTCAACATGAAGCTCTCCGAATTCTAAATACGCCTTATTTACATCCGTAATTTCAAGTTCTCCACGAGCAGAAGGCTTGAGCGACTTAGCGATGTCAATAACACGATTATCATAGAAATATAAACCCGTCACCGCATAGGTAGACTTAGGCTTTTCCGGCTTCTCTTCAATAGAAATAACTTTACCGTTCTTGTCGAATTCTACTACACCAAAACGTTCAGGATCTTTTACATTGTAACCAAATATAGTCGCTCCATGCTTTCTGGATGCCGCTCGCTCCAACATCGCCGTAAATCCATGGCCGTAAAAAATATTATCTCCAAGAATAAGAGCCACATTATCATTACCAATAAACTCTTCTCCAATAATAAACGCTTGTGCCAATCCATCAGGCGATGGTTGAACAGCGTAGGATAAAGAGATGCCTAAATCACTTCCATCACCGAGAAGCTGTTTAAAGCGCGGAATGTCCTCTGGAGTGGATATGATCAGAATATCTCGAATGCCCGCAAGCATGAGAATGGATAAAGGATAATAAATCATTGGTTTATCATATATAGGTAATAATTGCTTCGATATTGCCTTGGTCAAAGGATATAGGCGTGTGCCGCTGCCGCCAGCTAAAATGATTCCTTTCATGTCTTGTTTTCTCCTCTATCTAATACCAACTTTCAAATCACAAAAAATAGTAATAATATTTAAATCTTAAGATAACAAATGGATATAATAATTTAAGTCTAAGATTTTCTCATTTTTAAAGCCAAATAAATCACTCTTTTAGTTGCTTCAATGAACTGTGGATAATTTATTCTAAGATGATCAAGTATTTTCCAACCTATAGTATTTTTTATACGATTTAGTTCCATCTGAAGTTCATGAATTTTATTATTGTATTGGAGAACAGACATATCTTCAGAGATTGGTTTGAAATATTTAGCAGCTAAATATATTTCTTCATTAGTAAACTTTTTATGGTTACTTTGAAGAGTAGTTTTTTCTTTTTCATTTAGGAATTTTTTATATAATTGAATATAATCTTCCATCATTTCCTTTTTAGTTCTATATCTAAATTTTCGGATATTATCCTTTACTTTTTCCCGATCTTCCACAGTACTATTCATAATTTCATCCAATTTCTTCATTATTGAATTAGAGTCCATGCCTTCAGCAACCCATCCACCCCCATTTTTTTCTACCCTCTCTTTCAATGCACCAACAGGGGTAACTAAAACTGGTATATTGCTTCTCCAGGCTTCAGAGAGCGTATAAGAATATGTTTCCGGACATTGCGAGAAGAAACATATCAAATCTAAACCTATGCTTTCCAAAATTTCCTGAACACTTTCTCTTTTATACTTTCCATGCTTAACCACATTAACCTGATTTAACAAAGTAAGTTTCGGGTCTCCTAATTCTCCAATAAGGTGCCATTCTACAGTTTTTTGGGGATAAGAAGTAATTACTTCATATATAACATTACTTCCTTTAACAGGGGACAGTCCCCCTAAAAAACCAATTTTGTAAGATGGATTTTTTTGTTCGACTCTGATTTTTCTTTGACGCTTTGAGTAATTATCTTTTATTTCTTCAATCCCATGTTCTATGGTTGTAATTTTATTTTCAATTTTTTGACCGAACTCTCTTATAAACAACTCCTCTGTTGATTTAGAAGGGCATATAAATAGGTCAACTTGTTCAATCAATTCTTCAACATGTTGTTTCCATTTATTAATAAACGGTGTATAAAAATCATAAGCTTTTCTTAGACAATTTCTACACTTTTGTTCACTTCTTAAATCAATACAATGTTCATAATTTTCATCTAGTAAATTTGTTTTTGGGCAAAACAAATAATAATCATGTAGAGTAAAAATAACTTTTATTCCTAACTTCTTAGCCACAAATGGAACATCAAATGTATGCTGTTTTAAATGATGGATATGAACTAGGTCTATATTAAATGATGTTATAATTTTTTCAAGGATTTCAGCATAACATTTATTTCGAAAATGAGTTAGGCTAATAGGTTCTTTTAATTTAAAATGATAAGTCGTTTTTAACTCTCCTAAATAAAAATGTTTTAAAATTAACTCTTTCATGTTACCGCATAAAACATAGGCATTGTAATTCTGTATATTTTGAATAATATCCTTAACATGAAATTCTGTTCCACCAATAGAGTGGTTATAAGCCTCATCAAAAAAGTTATGCATAATAAAAAGAATATTTCCATCCGTTTCGTTTCTGTATTCTTCCATTCTATATTGAATGTTCTCATGAATCTTTTTTAAAGGATTTTCTTTTATAAAATTTGCAACCATTCTGTCATAGTAAGGATATTTTTCATTTAGTTTTTTTCCGTTATCTTGCATTAGTTTTAGCTTTTCGCCTTGAAAAGACATTGATCCTTTATGATAAATAAATACATTATCCGCTAAAATATTTCTATAACCATGTTCAATAACTCTGCAACAAAAATCATTTTCCTCACCATAACCTTTACCAAAGGTTTCTTCATCAAATAAACCAACTTCGTCTAAAATTTTTCTCTTAATAAACATACAAAAACCAACAGCAGTAGGAATCTCTGGAAATAAATTCAACGAAGTTTTTTCAATAAATTGAGCAAACGAATCTATTGAAAAGCCATGTGGAATTTCGTTATCTTCATTAAAATTAGGTACTGAACAAATAGTTCCATTGTTTGTCAACGGTGTAACTGTTGCTATATTTTCATCCATATAAGCTGCATTGATAATCTTCTTTAACCAACCATCGGTTACTACTGTATCACTATTTAGTAAAACTACATCATTTTTGGATATTCTCATTCCTACATTTACAGTACCAACAAACCCCAAATTTTTCTCATTCTCTATCACTAATATTTTTTCATGATCTATAAGAGTGTTGAGATAATTTTTGATCTCTGGATCTGGACTACAATCATTTACAATAATAATCCTATAGTTCACTTCATCTGTATATTTTAGAATAGAGTCAACACATTCTTTTAATTCGTTTACCGCATTATAAACCGGGATGATTATATCGCAACTGGGTACCATTTTAATCATTCACCTCATAACTTATCCTTTATATCTTCAACTGAAGGATACGACATACGCATATTCGAAATTCCTACAATATTTGTTTAGGATATTTTCGCATGAAAAAGTTGAATAGTTACTTGATGTGGTAATGAAACCGATTAGTGATGACTGCCTTTCATATACTTTCACATTCATTTATCTAGATTCCAATTCATATCAAGGAATTAGATAAATCAATCTATAAAAATGATTCTAACACTAAGCATGATATGATAAATAAAGACTTTGTCCAACATTATGAACAACATTTGCATGTTGCATTGCAGTAAGTACTACATTCCCCTTGTATTATGCAAGATTACATTGGTTCTTACGCTTTTATGGCGGAAAACAAGATACTTGAGAATTAAAATTTAAGAATCTCGTTCATCCAGGATGTCATTGTAATCATCGAACAAAATTGGACACTTTGCTAATTAATAAATAAAACACATTTCTATAAAATTCCATTGTATACTTTGTGACTTAACATGAAGCCTCTGTGTACAAAATATTTACTTAAAAGTTAGCTAAAACAAGAAGAATCAGCAGAGTTAAACGAGACTATCATGTGTTCCAATGCACACGAGTACACATTCATAACTGATTAAAAAATGTTTATATTATTCAATCAAGTTCTGTTTATTTTTGTTTGACTGTCGCAGTTATATACTGGTTTTCTCAATTAGCAACCACATATCTACAAGATTGCGTTAGAATCATTTCTATTTTGCATTGAGCACTTCTTTATTTATAGAAGACTAACCGTCTGATTATAAAAATTTGAAATAAAACTGTTTTTTCTAAAGATATATTTACATATGAGTAATAGTTCTCCCGTTTCTTCATACTCACCTGAAACGAAGCATACTGGCTTGAAAATCCCATTGATGAATGCTCTTTATTCATTATCAACGAATAAAACTCTCGGTTAACTGAAAGGAGAAACATTTTTTATCATAATTTTAATTATTGTCTAACACATCTAATAACGTAAGGAGACATATCAAGAGCTAAATCCGGATTACCACAAAAAGCATCGAAAGGAGTATCATACAAAAAGGATCCAAAAACTCCAACAGTTTAACTTTGCCGTAACCATTCAAGTTAAATCTGCACTTTTCTGGTGCTCTAGAGCTTCATATACACACTAGAGGATGTTTGGAAAAAAGAATACATATCTTTTATATCTCTATGATAGATTAAAGTGACTTTGCTTCTTAATTTGCCTCTAAATTGTATTTTTTATTAAAGTTCTCTTTTATATTTTCTTCCCAGTCTATTGAGAATTTTTCTCGATATTTCCCCTGCTATTCTAAAAGGTTTTGTTATTCTCCAAGAAGTAGAAAATTTCATTTCGTCATTTAGCTGCGAAAGGACAGCTATAATTCTTTCTTTTTGCTCAATATAATTTTCTAACTCCTTTATTTTTAGTTCATACTCCTTTTGTTGATTTTCCAATAAGAGTTTTAATCCCGAATACTCTTTATTCAAAATACTCAATTCTTTTTCCTTATTTTCAGCATAACTTATTAAACTATCTATAGTATTAATCGGTTTTAGATAATTCAAGAAAGCCACATATTTTTTTTCTTGACCAAAAACTGTTTCTAAAAAATTATTTTCCATCACTATAAATTTGTTTTCTAAATCTTTGTAAATTCCAACATAATTAAGAACTTCCTCGTATTCAATGAAGTTTCTTAAATATTGATGATATTTTTGAAAAAAAATGTTTAATGCCCTCCATAGCGTATACAGAATCGGAATATTAAACATAAAAACCCATTCACAATCAATGACTATAAATTCTCTTTTTTGAGAAATTAATATATTTTCAAAAATTAAATCTATATTTGAAATCCTAAGACATTTGACATTCTTAATTAATCCTATATCACCAAAAATATTTATAAATTCTTTACACGGAATAAAATCTTCTTGCAAATTTGGCTCTAAAGATTCAAGGAATTGATAGAATTCCAATAACCTCTTCAGAAATAAATTCTTATTATTCTTTAAAACTGCCTCCAATAAATAACTTTCAAAAGTTTTTTCTTCTCTATATTCTATTACCACCGAGTCTTCTTTTATCTCACAATAAGGTACGATGATATGGTTATATGTATTACTAATTAACTTGGAATTATAATAAATTTGATTTATATGTTTTCTAGCCTCTATATTCAATGCTCTTTTTCTTACATATCTTTTTTTATTTAAAATATAAATTAACGTCTCTATTTGATAACTTGGTAATCTTTCACGGTTATATTTACAATATATGACTTGCAAACTAGTCAATCCTTTCTGCAGTAATGAGAAAAGAATTTGAAAAGAAAGGAAAAACATTATTGTCAATAATATTATCAATAACAAGCTGTTCATCAAATAATTGAAAACGATCGTTATCATAATTCGGCGTGTTTCCAATTATTTGTCCAATTGAAGGTAAAAAGTCATCTGAGAAGATTTGTTTAGGTAACTTATAGTCTGGATATGGATAATAAAATCTATGATTACGAAACCCCGACAAATTTAATAATTTTTCCAATTCCTTTCTACTAAAAGTCTTAATGTTACTTTTTGAAACATAGTAATTTTGCAATCCATCGAACATGAGCCCAGTATGGTCTTCCCTGGCACCAGCCCAATACTTCAATCCAAACTTGTTTTCGATAGCTACAACAATTGTACCATTAGGGTTTAGACATTCATAAACTTTCTTTAGGAAACTCTCATAAGCATTTATATCATTGGAATAAATCCCTGCATATTCAAGAACACCTATCACAGTAATGACATCGAACTTTTCACTAAATTTAATATCATTAAAATCGCCAACTATAATTCTTAAATTTGAGTATTTTTTGCATCTATATGCCGTAATCTCCGCTCTTTTCAAAGATAGTTCCGTAGCTACTACCTTTTCTGCTTTATCTACAAGCAAAGTAGTAATAGCCCCACATCCAGCACCTATTTCTAATACCTTTTTCCCCCTAAAATCCATCCATTCTAATAAATTATGCCTCTCTGGTGACAAGTGATAAAGTATAGGCCAACGATTGTCAGACGCAATAATATCAGTAAATTCATTTCTATTTTTTACAATTTCCAAAATCTCATCTTCTATTTGTCCATCTGAATACAAATCCATTCCCGAATAGTAGTTTGTTTCCAAAATAACATTTCCAATTTTTTTTATCACTTTAACTTTCCATCCTTTTTACCGTTACTGTAGAATTTAAATCAAAAATCCCTACTATACTTCGACTAGCACTTACCTTAAACACTAAAATATCATATAGCCTATGATAAACTTTTAATTCTCCCCCTTCGAACCCTGTACATCCCAAAGATAACGTATATACACCTGGAGCTAGATTGAGTTTCTGTTTAAAACTTATCGTAAACTCATCCCCCCTTTTGCAAAGACCGGTGAATATATCCTCAATCATTGTGTTTGTTCCTGCTAACTCTAGACCTTTGACATCTTTAATAGTCATTGCAAATATTGGATTAAGTATATCTTCATTGAGACGAACTTTCATCTTAATCTCTACCCACTCATCACTCTGTACAAAAGTACAAGGCTCTCCATTCTCATCGAAAATGCCATAATCACAAATTTCTGCTGCTCCATTACCATATTCTAATTTGTCCTTGTTCAACTGAAAATATTCTTTCCACCTTATCTTAGGTTTAACAACATCTGTTGATGATATTTCTTCTCTATTTATATAACTTTGACTCTTAGCTAAAATTTTTTTGTACTCATCAACTACATACTTAGGCTCTCCCTCAACAATTTTAATTCCTTCATTAATTAAAATCGCCCTAGTACAGTATCTTAAAACTGTATCCATCGCATGAGTTACAAATAAAATTGTTTTCCCTGCTTCCTGCAACTCCTGAAATTTTCTATAGCATTTCAGTTGAAACGCCATGTCACCAACAGACAAAGCCTCGTCTACTATTAGAATATCTGGATCAACATGAATAGCTACAGCAAAAGCCAACCTAGCAAACATTCCACTTGAATAAGTTTTTACTGGTTGATCAATAAAATCCCCGATGTCTGCAAATTCCACAATTTTTTTAAATCTCTCATTCATTTGTTCTTCAGTAATACCAAATATATTTCCACTCAAATAAACATTCTCTCTACCAGTAAATTCGGGATTAAATCCGCTGCCTAACTCTAATAAAGCTGATACTTTGCCGTTTACCCATATATCACCAGAAGAGGGTTGTAAAGTACCTGCGATGATTTGTAACAACGTACTCTTTCCCGATCCATTTTTTCCTACAATTCCAATAGTTTCCCCTTTTTTTATTTCAAAAGAGATATTATCCAACGCCTTGAATTCACGAAAATATTGCTTTTTTCCGCGAAATAAACTCTGTTTTAAACGATCCAATGGTTTATCATATATTTGATAAATCTTACTCAAATTTTCTACTTTTATAGCTATATCAGAGGACATCAGCAAACCCTCCTCTTGTCTTCTTAAACCATGTCAATCCTAGTAATGTTGTAATGATACCAAATACCGTACCAGTTATGAGCCAATTCCAGTGCGGAAGGAGTCCCCAAACAGTTACACGTCTTACGTCCTCGACAACGTAACTAATCGGGTTAATGTAATATAAAAATTGTAGTTCCTTTGGTATTGCAGAAATAGGATAAAAAATCGGGCTTAAAAACATTAAAGCTGATATAACTACACTCATTACTTGCCCAATATCTCGAATATACACTCCTAAAGATGCTAAAAACCATCCTAATCCTAATGTGAATAGACATATAGGTAACAGCACTAAAGGAAGCAGGATTACAGTCCAATATATTTTTCCTGTAAAAATTAAAATGGCGATAATTAAAATCACTATATTAATTCCTAAATGAAATAAAGAAGAACCAAGAATAACTATAGGCAATATTTCCAGAGGAAACACTACTTTCTTCACATAATTAACATTGCTCGTAATTAACATTGGAGCTCTAGATACTACTTCCGAAAAAATATTAAATACAATAAGTCCTGAAAATAAGAGCAATGCGAATTCCACTTTACTATCCCCTGAGCTTGTTCCCCAACGAGCTTTGAACACTACACTAAAGACAAATGTATAAATCATTAACATCATTAGTGGTGTGATAAATGACCAAACAATGCCTAGATATGAACCTTGATAACGACTTCTCACTTCTCTTTTAATGAATTGCATAATCAAACTTCTATGTAAAAATAAGTTTTTTATATCATCTAATAGTCGCATTTCTAACTCCTCATTCGTGAGACTAATATTTTAACTTTTTAAAAATCCATGTTGAACATGTAAAAGGTACTGTGAAAATCAGCAATTCAAACAAAAATAAAATAATATCATATTTAATAAGAGGAACTATTTTAAAAAAATTGCCTAAACAAGGTTTCTGACTAAATTCTTTTCTAGCTTCCGTTAAATGAATTTGAAAACAAACAAGTTGCTTTTGTTGTAATGTTAATGATAGCCTTTCTAATATTAATTGATATCTTTCCACTTGTTTTTCGATTCTGTTTCGAACATAATCACCTACAGTTACAATATTTGCTAAACGTTGATTCCCTATTTGATTTCCCGAATGAATTCGATATAAAACAAGAGGTTCTTTAATATACCCTAAAGAACCTTTAACAGCTGCTTGAATTGCTAACCAATGATCATGCACAAATTCATCATAAGTAGGAAAAGGAATCGCACTTTTAGCAATATCAGCTCTAATCATCATTGCGCATCCTGTGACGCTATTCCTATTAACTAGGTGGGCAAAAGTATTGTCACCATAAACATGTTTTAGTCTAAAATTGCTCCTCTTAAAACTTTTATGAATGATACGATCAATTTCATCTATTAAGCTCAAATCAGAATATACTAATGTACAATTGTGCTTAGTAATATAGTTAACTAATCGCTCCACTTTTTCAGAAAGCCATATATCATCTTGATCACAATAACAAATATAATCCCCATTGGCTTCTCTTGTTAGTCGCTCGAAGGTTTTATTACTTCCAAGATTTTTTTCGTTTCTTATAATCTTGCAAGGAAACCTACAAATAATCTTTTCAGCCAATTCCTTTATTTTTTTATATTCTTCTTCATCGGCACTATCATCACAAATTATTATCTCGATGTTCTCGTATATTTGATTATTTAAACTTTGCAACTGTTTTACAAAAAACTCAACACGCGGAAAGTAAGTAGCAACCACAATCGAAACCAATGGCATCTCCATTTAAAATCAACCTACTTTTTCTTGTTTATGTTGGATTAAGAAAGAAGCTAACAATCCGAGTAATACCCAAAATATCACGGCTGTACCAATGATAGAGTCGTTAAATAACGCTTGAATGAGATACGCAAAACAAGCAATAGCTACACTTGCAAAAATGATATGTTCATCATTCGTTAGTTTATTTTTTATTAAATGTTTAATCGTTGATAATGTAATGTTGAAAATGAGAGCAACAAAAGCTAATAGCGCAATAACACCAGCCCCATAAGCAATGCCAATATACATATTATGCGGCTTATCCACTATAACAGTATATGTTTCGATATTGGCATGCTTTTCAGGATCATCTTGTGGGAAAAAGTACGGTAACGTATCAAGACCATATCCAAATAACGGACGTTGTTGAATCAGTTCAAATGTTTTCTCCCATATATAGAGACGACCAGATCCAGGGCCGATTCCGGACTCCGGCAACTCAGGGAGTTTGTATTCTTCTTCTGTCTTTTGGTTGTTTGTTTCTGCATGAACTTGATTAGGAACAAATAAGTGGGAAAATCCTTTTTCTTTAAAAGCTTTATTTATAGATTCTAAATAAGTTGATGAAGCTTGTTCTTTTGCAAATGGATTTTGTTTAATGAAAAATCCAAACGTTTCATCCCATACTTTTGGATTGTGATTCACCATTAATACATATATCGATACTGCTCCAACTAAAAAAGTGGCAAAAGTAACTACAAATTTACGCTTATATAAAGATTTAAAAATGAATAAAAAGACAATAGGAATGATAAGAATCAATGTAAGAAATCCACTAACTGAAAGCGAACTTAACAACATAGCAAAAGAAAGTAAAGACATAATGAGATTTACTATACTTCTTATCTTATTCTTATCTAATAACGCCCAAGTAAAGAAGAGAGCGGTAAGAACAGCTGAAACTCCACTTACATAGTTTCCATGGTTAATAGTGGCCAGTAATCGAGAGCCCTGACTAATTTTTGCGCCTTCTGGTAGATTCGAGTATAGAAGATGTTTAATCCAAGATAATTGTAAAACGTCATATCCATAAAAATTTAATAAACCTAAAACAGTATTTATAACTATAAAAGGATATAAAGCATACATTACCCATCTCATCATTTTTACATTGTATTGAATGTTAGCCGCTATAAAAAACAAAATTAAGTAGCAAAGATAAGTTATCGTTCCATCATGTCGATTATACATTCCATGAAGGGCAATCATTTTATAAGGCGCAAAAATGGCTGATAAAATAATGAATACAAACAATACAGCTAAAAATATATTGATTTTTAGCTTAGGAATGGCATATCTGAGTACAACAACCTTATATAAAAACAGTAAGCTTAAAACGATTGTAGAAATCACAAGGGCAATATACTTATAAAATGTAAATACATCTGCTTTTTGTCCGGTGTCTAGGATATCTGTATTAGTGATTAATGGACTAATGTATTCTGTCATATGTATTCTTGTCAATATGGGTACAAGAATGAAAGTTAAGATGAGACCGAAAAACAAGAGACGGTCTACTTTTTCCATTTCAAGTTTGTCTTCTTCCTCGTCACGTTCAATTTTTAAATACCTATATAGTTCATCAGACATAGACATCCACCTTATGTAGCGATTATTTTATTTGTTGATGAATAAGGGTCAGAAGTTCATCAATCCTAGAATGGTAGCTTTCTGATCCTGGCAACTGCTTACTTTTTTCTAGATAAGCCTTAGCCTTAGCATATTCCCCATTAAAATATAAAATCTCCCCAAACTGTAAAGTAAAAATAGGATCTTCTTGTAAAAAAGGTCGCTGCTTAATAGCCCTCTCATAATAAAGAGACGCTTGTTGAAAATCTTCCTTTATCGCATAAGCTAAGCCAAGATAGCGCATAATGTTATACCGATCAGGATATTTCTCTAAAAGTGGTTGTAATAACTGTAATGCCTTTTCTCCGTTACCTTGCTGTATAAATTGAAGAGCTTGTTGATATTCAATATAATCCCTCTTAAACTCCTGATTTTGCCTTTCCCCTTTCCAATTTGCATAGCTAATACCTATGATGACCAAAAGAAGAAGGCAGTAAAATACATAATTATATAGCCTTTCTTTCATAATTTTATTCGCCTCATTCTACTAAAAATCGACAATTCTCCACTTGTAAATTTTAGTAGATAATTCACAATAAAGCAAGTATTTCTTTAAACAGACTATTTTTCCATAATATCCATAAAAAACAAGAAGGTTTTCCGCCATATGGTAAACCTTCTTTAATTCATTTATAATTACTCAGCGATCACTTTGACAGTAATTGTATTAACGTTAGCGATGTATGTTACATTAAACATATCTAACACTTTTAATTACAAGTGAATTAATCATTTTAGAATAGCTAAGTCTTCGCTGTTTTTCCACAAGAGGAGAAATCGACATTAATATAGACATCCTACATATAGTCAATATAATTCAGTGCCGTAATGCTTCTAAAATGCATAATCAGTAAGTCAATAACATTACTTAAAGCAAGATAGACAAAAAAGCCCCGCAGAGATTTCTCTCCGCAGAGCTTTTCGACGTATTTTAAGGTGTGACAAACACACTCAAAATATTATTTAGAAACGTTTACTGTAGCACTTGAAACAGCATTACCTACTGCACTTGGAGATGCACCTTCTGCACTAACGTCAACTAGGTTAGTTGCGCTTACAGTAACTGGTTTAGATAAATCAGTTACAGGATTTGTTAATTTCAAGTACACAGTTTTATAACCAGTATTAGCAGATACCGGATTTGTAGTAGCACTATCAGTGTAAACTGCTGTTACAGCGTTTGTTACACCATCAACTTTAACTGTGAAGTTGCTACTACTAATAGCACTTGAAAGTGTAGAGTGAGCAACAGGTTCACTGAATACTACCTTAATTACGTCTGCACTAGTTAATGTTGCAGTAAATGTTGGAGCAACGTTTTCTTTCAAGTATTCTGTTGTAGTAACAGTATCCATTACAATGCCAGATGTATTTTTAATATTGCTAATTGTAATTGTACGAGTACCTGTCCAAGCATTAACTCCTTCAGCAAGAGTTACAAGGATTTTATTAGTCGCTCCATCAAACACAGCTTTAGATAAAGCCAAACCGTCAATATTAAAGTTAGACAAGTTAAGCGCAGAAGCATCTAAGTTTTGAGTAAATGTGAAACGTAAAGTATTGTTATCTACTACTTCAACGCCATTTGTGTCCACAGTAGTAAGAGCTGGTTTTGTAGTTAAGCTGTCAGTACCACGTACAAATGTAATTTGTTTACCTTCAGTATACGGATTAGGAGTTGAAGCTAAGTCTTTAACTAAACCTGATGGTAAAGAAACTGTATATGTTCCTTTTGGTAAAGAAGAAATATCTAACGCAACAGATTTAGATTTACCATTTACAGGATTGTACAATTTGAAGTTTGAGCCATTTGTTGAAAGGCTCACACCAACTGTTTTACGCACGTTATTTTCATCAACATAATAGTCGCCGCTTGAGATAACTGTAATAGCATTCTGAGTAGTTACTTCCTCATCAAATGTAAGAACAAGGTTTTCAACACCACTTATTTTTACTACTTGACTGCTTACAAGTTTTGGAGCAGTTGTATCAGCCTTCATTTCTACTACTTTAGTGTAAGTATCACCTGTGTTTCCTGCAAGGTCAGAATAAGAGCTTACTTCAACTGCTTGAACTCCTGTCTTAGAAGAAGCTAATACTGCTGTATAAACTAAACCTGTAGAATCAACAGATATAGTTGAAGGAGTAGTGCCTCCAATTCTAATTGTTGGTTGTCCTGATAATTTTTCACTAAATGTAACCTTAACAGTTGTATCATTTACTGCTTCAACACTTTGAACAGTAGGTTTAGTTGTGTCGACAGTAGTTTTCTTAACTGTTAATTCTGAAGGATTTGCATTGATAACATTTCCGTTATAATCTACTGCTCCGAAAATTTTCAAAGTCAAATCTTTATTCACTGGCACAGATGAAGAAGCTAAGTTAATTTTCATCTCATCGCTACCAGCGGTAAAGCTTGGAGTTACTGAAATTTCAGTAGTTCCATCGTAAAGCTTCACTGTACCAATACTAGCAAGTGGTTCAGAGAATTTAACTTTTAGAGTTAGACCATTGTCTTCATATGAAGAAGATAGAACTGTAGGTCTAGCTGAGTCAGTTGCATCGATTGTTGTTGTGTAAGCAGGAACATCTTTACCGTCAGTTGTTTTTACATTTTTAATGTCAACAACATAACGCTTTGTGAAGTATTCACCACTACCAGCAACTAACGTTAAAGTCTTCTTATCTTCACTTAAAGATGCTTTAATATTTGCTTGAGTTGCTAAACTTGTTTGACCATCAAGTGCAGTAAATACAATTGAAGTAGTTTTCAACGTGTCATCAGATGTATCAGTAGTGCCTTTGTCATCTAATACAGTTGAAGCATCAATCGCTTTATTAAATTTGATTTGTACTGTTTTAGCGTTAACCGCACTTACACTCTCAACTTTAGGTTCTAATTTCGCTTCATAAGCAGCTTTTACAGTTGCTTCTTCAGCTGTTAGCTTATCTTTGAATGTTGCAGTTACTTGTGGTAAATATTTTTGAGCTTCTGCTAAAGCTTTTTCAGCTACAGCTAGATCGCCTTTGTTAGTTGCTTCTTCAGCCGCACGCAACTTCATCGCAACTGTGATGTCGTAAATTAAGCTGTCGCGAAGTTTTTGAGCTTCATCTTTGAACGCAGAGCGAAGTAAGTCGCGAGTTGTTTTACCGTAAACGCGATCTAAGATTACTGTGCGAGATTTTAACTCACGAGAAATTTTGTGGTAAAGATCTTCAGCTTTAACGATGTCTTTTGCTTCAACAGCAGCTTCTAATTCTTTGCGCATTTCATCTAATTTAGTTGCGTAGTTGTATGCATCGATGTAAGTCACTACGCGTTTTGCGATGTACTCATTGTATGTAGCATCTAAGTCAGCTAGTAATGCGTCTTTGTTCGCACCACCAGATTTTTTCACTAATGCTACAGCGTCAGCATACATTTTTTTCGCTTTGTTGTATTCAGCATATACGTCTTTGATGTCAGGGAACTGACCAGTTTCAGTTACAGTGTGGCTGTAAGTGTAGTACGCTTTTTTCATTTGCGCTTTCGCGTTGCTTACTACAGTAGCTACGTTAGTAGCAGCTTCAGATGCGCCTGGGTTAGCAGCTACGAATGCGCTTGCAGCAATTGTGCTTGCAGTTGCAAGTTTAATAGCTTTCTTTTTGTCCATAGAATAGTACGTCTCCCTTCCTTTATATAAACTTAGAGCAATGAGTACTAGTTTGATAACTTAGTATGATCATTGCCTAAAGAACTTAACTATCATTATAGTAAAACTGTTTGGAAATAGCAAACTATAATGCTATAACCATCCAATAATAGAAAATGGTGCGTATGTTGCTATATCTTGATGTTTATTCCTCATCGCTCCACGTTTACTATAATAATACATTTTTCTTGTAATTTCTAGTGTTAAATACAATTTTTTTAACAAAAATGTTAATTCAAATATTTACAAAACAGGTAGTCACACTCTATAATGATATGTTTTTCCAACAAAATGTAGAACCAACATTTTTTGTTATTCCAACTTTATAAATAATCAGTTAATTTAACGTTTACTATTTTATCATTATTACCAAATTATTTCATGGATTTTTTTGAAAAATGAGTGAACAAAATGCAAAAAATAGAAAAGGGTGCCTTCCTTTGAAGACACCCTCTTTTCCTATATTATTTATCCAGTAACTTTGCTTTATTTTTTTCAATGATTTCATATAATGCTCTTACTTTTTCCTTGAGCGGCTTTAATTCGTCTCTGTTCTCGCCGATTTTCTTTTCCAACGCCCGGATTTCGTTTGTCACCGCTTTAAGCTGGTTGGAAAGCGCCTTTAACTTGCCAAGCAATTCTTTTGCTTGTTTTTGCTCGTCTTCTTTGTTTTCGTCTTCATCTTCATCATCTGTTTGTGTTGGCTGTTCTGTTGAAGTTGTTGGTGCTGGCTGATTAGCTGGCTGCTCTGTTGTCGAAGTTGTTTGTTGCCCTTGTTGTTCCGTTGTCGGTTGTGTGGCTTGTTCTGTTGTGTTCGCGTTGGTTTGGTTTGTTGTATCTGTAGTATTTGCTGTATTTGTAGTATCTGTTACCGGTTGTTCTGTTGGTTGTGTCGATGTTGCTGGCTCCGTTGGCTGCTCTGACTGAACAGGTGTTGCTGGTTTTAGCTCTTCCACTTTCGCCGTTACTTTTTTCAAATGCTGTTCAATTTGCCCAACGCGTTTATTTAATTGCGCAAGCTTTTGTTTTAACATTTGCTGTTCTTTTTTCGTTAATGCTTTTTGTTTCTTTTCTTGTTTTTTCGTCAACGTTGGCTGCTTTTTCTCTTCTTTTTTGATAATGATCGTTTCTTTTTTCTTAATAACTTTTCCGTCTTTACCTTTTTTAATCACCGTTTCGCTTTTTTTCACTTCTTGTACTTTCACTTCTTCTTTTCCGCCGTGCTTTACTCCTTTTGCTGGAGCTGCAAGTGCTGGCGAAGCAACAAGCATGGAAGCTAGTAAAATTGGCAATCCTTTTTTGAACATTACCTTATCTCTCCTTTTTCATTATTTGGTAATGGCAGCTGGCTGGCATAGGTTTCCCCTTAGCCCCTATAGCTTTGTGACGCTAAGTTTCCTTAGCTGTACCTTTAATTTCATTATAAATCTATCGATTTGAAAATGGATACGAGACGAAATAACTAATTTTTTCTAAGCTTAAAAACAGTAAAAAAGGCTAGCCCCAATGCCAATGGTCAGACCCCTCACCCATTGTGAGGTCAAACCATGATGGGCCAGCCCCTTCATTAATCGATTCTTTTTACTTGAATAGCTTCTGGCTTGGTTCTCACTGTTCCATGAACATCATAACGGTCATCAAGCAGCAAATCAACGAAGATAAATTGTCCCGCAAATTCATTTGGATCGTCAGCAATCGTAAAATGAAATTCCAGATAATAGTCGTCATTGTCAACCAGCTGGGCGGCAATTTCCTCAAGCTCTGCCTTTGGAATATTCAGATAGGAAATAGAATCTAAGATTTGCTCATCATTATTGTCAAAATATACTCGCAACACAACCTGGCTGCCAATCACTTCCCCTTCCATTGCCAGAGGTTCGTTTGGATCATAGAAATACCAGCCAGCGAGTTTATTTCCTTTTTGATAAGTAATCAGAAACTGTACGCGCTCCCCATCAGAAGAAACGATTTCATAGCTTCCTGTCAATGACCGCTTGATAAGAAGGGAAAATGTTTCTTTCGATAACGGTTCATACTTTATGCTCGCTGTCTTTTTAACGTATGCCCCTCCGACACTATATAAACCACCGTAAATGTTTTTGAAACTGTAGACCCGATATTCCTGTCCTTTTTTTAGCTTGCGGAGCACTTTCAGCTGATTGTTTTTTTGCAGGCTGTAAAGATCAGTATCCTTTACAACTGTAATTTTGCCAATCATCCCTTTTTTAAGTTCTACTTTTCCCCACATTACTTTTGCTTCGGCGCTTTCCCCGCCTCCAACGAATAAGAAAACAAACACCATGACGAAAATAGTGCTAAACTTGAAAAATGTCTTCATAAATAAGCTCCCCCATAAAAAAATAGATGATTACGCCTGTTGGAAACGCATGATCAATCGTTTTTCGTTTATTGGCGCAACATTACTGCAATGCCTTCAAAACGGCGGCAATTTCCGCAGACGAAAACCTTGAAAATGCCACTCTTTTTAACTCCTGCTTTTCTTCTTCCGTTAACCCGTCGCTAGCCATTTGGCGGAAACGATTCATTTCACTTACAGAAAGGCGGCTCATCACAAAACTTAGCGCTTCCTGCTTGCTTGAAAAACTTATGTTAGCTTTCCCCTTTTCTGTTTGCTGAGTGTTTCCGTTTGAATGATGGCTGCTTTCTTTTTTGCCCGAATCGCTAGAAGACGTTTGCGGAGACGAAGTGTCATTTTGCGCCGAAGAATTTCCTGCTTTTTGCTGCTCAGATAGTTCTTTCTTTATTTCTTCTTGCAGCTTCTCATCAAGATTTTCAATATCCCCTACTTCTTTATTAATTTGCTCCATTAATTGTTTATCGCTCGTAATCTCTTCTGTAATTTTCTCTGCCACTCGGTTCAACGCATACTGGTAAACGCCATATCCTGCTATCAACAGAAAAACGAGCACAGAAGAAAAAATAAGCCAAAATCGTTTTCGATTTTTCCCTTTCTTTCTCGGCACGTGCATCTTCTCCTTTTTTCATTATGGTTCATAAAACATTTTACATTGATTACCTTAAAAAATTCTTTTAATCAAATATTAATAGATTGAAAAGATTTTGGATAGTAAAACTATTTTCCTAAATGTAACCGATAACTTTTTCCTGTTTTTCTATCCTTGTAATAAAGCAAGCCATCCTTTAAAAACAGGTCAATGGAAGATATTTTATTTACTTGAGCAAGCTTTTTGCCATTTATATCAATCTTGTAAATATAGCCTCCTCTTGAATAGTTACTGAAATAAATCGCACTGCCGGCAATAACAGGGTAATAAGCGCGGTCAGACGTCAGTCGCAGCTTATTGGTTCCGTTGATATTCATTTTGTATAAACGCCCATCCGTGTTTATGTAATACAGCGTTTTCCCGCTCCTTACAACGCTGCGCATCGCACTGAAGTAGCTGTATGCTTTGTTTGCAGCAACAGGATGCTCTTTTACATTCCAAACATGATCTTTCGCAAGCTGCTGTCCGGGAACAAGAAAATACGTTAAATCATAGCGGCCTCCCGGCTCATCTGTATCATTCCATGTCGCGTCAATATAGTAGTAATTTTGATTTAAAAGCACGATATTCCACGCGTGAGGCTGATTTCCCGCCGTCCCGGTTACCATTTGCGATTTGATTCCGAGTTTGCCGAGAAGCAGGTTGAAAGCGTGGGTATATCCTTCGCATACGGCAGCACCGTTAATAAGCGCGCCATACGCGGTATATGATAGAAGCGGAATGGTGTTTCGTTGATAGTTTTCCGTATCATAGCGCGTCCGCTGCACAAGAAATTCATGGGCGAAAAACACTTTTTCCAAATCGGTTTTCGCTTTCGCGTTAATGTCAGCCGCTGCGCTAGTAACGACTTTGTTTAACTGTGTCCGCATTTTTTCAATTTGCTTTTTGGAAAATTCATATTCATGCTGTAATGTTCCGTCCGAATAGTAATAGGCATTGCGGCTGTAAAAAATCTCCGGATGTTCATACAATACTTTTATATATGCTTCGAACACATCATTGCTGTTTCGGGCATAAGCGGCGACATTGACCGATGGCTCCAGATTTAACAGGGAGCGCAGGATGATATTATACAGGCGCGACGCTCTTTCCAGCTCCGCCCGTTTTTGTTGGGATGTATCTTTTGCGACCCGCCTGTTCCCGCCAAGCCGATTATATTCAGGCTTGTTTGGCTTCAGCTTGTAGACCGCCATCAAACTCCCATTTTCCCGCTTCTGTAACGTCGTGTCCTTTAATATCGTCAATTCGCCGCTTCCCCGCATGACTTTGGCTTCGACGTCATCATGTAAAGGGAAAAATAAAGCAGCCATTGCAAACAGAACGATACACATCCATTTACGCATATATCTTCCCGCTTTCGATTAGACTTGATAAAGGTGATCACACACCGCCGGACGTCCGATGGATATATAAGTCAAACCGCTTTTTGCCGCTTCCTCGAGCGAATAGCAATTCCGGCCATCAAACACAACCGGCGTGCGCATATACTGTTTGAACGTAGAAAGTGGCAGCGTTTTGAATTCATCCCATTCTGTCACGATAAACGCAGCATCCGCATTTCGCAGCGCTTCCGTTACGGTTGGAGCATATTGTATCGATGATTGTAATATTTTCTGGGCATTTTCTGTAGCCACCGGGTCATAGGCAACGACTTCTGCCCCCTCTTCTACCAGCTTTTTCGCAATCACAAGCGAAGCGGCTTCACGTACATCATCTGTATTTGGTTTAAACGCCAATCCGAGCAGCGCGACCTTTTTTCCTTGCAAAGAGCCAAAATAGTTTTTCGCCTTTTCGACTAACAAAGTTTGCTGCCGATTGTTCACCTTAATCACCGCTTCTAACAGTTCAAAATGATGTTTTACATTTCCAGCGATTTGCACAAGCGCTTTCGTATCTTTTGGAAAGCAAGAACCGCCGTAACCGATGCCCGCCTGCAAAAATTTCGTCCCAATCCGTTTGTCCAGACCGATGCCGTACGCCACATCGTCAATATTGGCTCCCACTTTTTCGCATATATTCGCAATTTCGTTAATAAAGCTGATTTTCGTCGCCAAAAACGCGTTCGAGGCATACTTAATCATTTCCGCACTATGAATGTCTGTTTTCATAATCGGAATGCCAAATGGCTCATACAGCGCAGCGATGACGTTCGCTGCTTCCTCATCATCGGCTCCAATGACAATGCGGTCGCCGTGGAACATGTCATAAATCGCCGAGCCTTCCCGCAAAAACTCTGGATTCGAAACAACATGTACCCGCAAAAACGGCGGTTTCAAACTTTGAAGAATATAGTTAATTCGATCGTTTGTTCCGACAGGTACGGTGCTTTTGGTGACGACGATAACATCTTTTTCGATATGTTTGGCGATGGCTGCGGCCGTTTCTTCAATATAGGTTAAATCCGCGGAGCCATCTTCTTTTTCCGGAGTGCCGACAGCAATAAAAATAATATCTGCCCTCGCATACGCTTCTTGTTCATTCGTTGTAAATGATAAACGCCCTCTCTCCACATTTCTTTGAATAAAATCCTCAATTCCCGGTTCATAAATCGGCGATATTCCTTGACGCAGCTTTATAATCTTTTCTTCGTCGATATCCAAACAAGTTACTTTGTAACCAACTTCCGCTAAACAAACGCCTGTCACCAACCCTACATATCCCGTGCCGGCTACCGTAATGTTCATTTTCATGCTCCTCTCATCGGGCTCTCTTCTTTATATTTTACTATTACTAAACGATTTCCTTCTTCATTTCATATACAAGTTTCCTCTAAAAAAATTTACCTGATTTGGATAGAAACAAAAGGACCAAATCAGGTAATCAAAAACTACTTTCTCTAGTATACATTTAATAATATCTTTTCGCTCCTAAATAACGCTGGCTCCAATATGGGTTGTCCAGTCGGCTGATAGAAACACCATTTGTCCCACCGCTATGAATGAATTGATTGTTTCCAATATAAATGCCGGCATGAGACGCGCCAGGTTGATAAGTTTCGAAAAAGACAACGTCTCCGACAGAAGGAGCATGAACAGGTTTTCCTACCTTCCAAATGGTTGCCACCGTACGCGGCAGCGAAATACCTTGTTTCTTAAAAACGTACACAAGAAAACCGCTGCAATCAAATCCTGTCTCTGGTTTTTCTCCTCCCCATACATACGGTATACCTAACAATTCTGACGCATCAGCGATTAACTCGATCGGATCAAACTTTTTAAATGGCTGTTTACCCATAAGTCGTTCATACGTTTGTTGATCCACTGCTCCTGTTGGTTGCAATTGTACGCTTTTTTGAAACTGCTTGACCGCCTCCGCCGTTGCGCTGCCGTAATAACCTGTAATGGCCGGATACGTAAAATAACCTAATTGTTTTAATTTCGTCTGCACCTGTTTGACCTGTTCTCCGATCGAGCCGATTGTTAAATAAACGCCCTGCTTTGCCTCAGAAGCTTGCGACTTTTCTTTCTGTTCGATCGCTTGGCGGATTTTTTCCAATGTGAGGCTGTCAGCTATTCCTGTCACCGTTAACCCGTTCTTTTTTTGAAACTTTTTTACTGCATCAGACGTTACAATGCCATAATAGTCTGTAATCGTTGGATATTGAAAATAGCCGAGCGTTTTTAAATGAAGCTGCAACTGGCTGACTTCTTTTCCCTTTGTTCCCAGTTTCAGCACAAGCGAGGAATTCGTCCCTTTTTCATTCTGCTTCGGCGCCGATTGAGGCTTGTTTTTCTGTTGAACGGCCTCTTGAATTTTTTTCAGCGTTTGCGAATTAACCACTCCATCCGCTTTCAAGCCGTATGCCTTCTGAAACCGTTTGACCGCCTCTGCCGTTACACTGCCGTAATAACCTGTAATTTTCGGATAGGTAAAGTAACCTAATGTTTTTAAATGGCTCTGTAAAACGCTGACGTTTTCGCCTTTTGCACCGATTTTTAACACATTGCCCGCGTAGTATTTCGGCAGACTGATTGCAACACTGCTTTTTAACTTTTCATAAGTCACTTTGTCGACAATGCCGGTCGGAGTTAAATGGACAGAGGCTTGAAACTCTTTAACCGCTTTTTCGGTAATCGGTCCGAAATAGCCCGTCGTCGTATGATAAGTAAAAAAGCCTTTTGCTTTTAATAATTCCTGCAGTTCCTTCACCTGCTCATTGCTCATGCCGGGCTTTAATTCAGAGGCTTCCCCGGTCAGCGGAGCCATCAATAACGCTGAAGCAAATGCCGATGAGATAATGACTTGCCTTGGTGTAAATCGCACTCTCCCCAATCCTCCATTCCTCTATCGTTTCTATATATCAAACGTTCATACGTTATTGACCAAATTAGAAAAATTACGTATATATTAGTATTTTTTTCTATTATAACTAAAATTTATTTATTATATTAAGAGACTTTTGTTATATTTGTATTAAATTTTTAAAGTTTCCTATTTTTGAAGGGGGAGAGGCGTTGATAAACTGAATGGCTGATCTATCGAACGAAGTATAACGAGAATGGTCCGCTATTCCTAGTAAAAGCGAAAAAAGAGCATAATGATGAAACAGAAAAAGAAACCATTAGTCAAAAGCACCGTCAGAACAACGGCAAAAGCTATATGATCTGATGTCGAAAAAGCTCCAGAAAATAAAATAATCGGATTATATACTAAGATTAATGTAAAGAATCTCGTTCATTCAAAAAGAAAAAGGCAAGGTGTTTCCTAATTTAGCAAGCGGAATACCCTGCCTATACCTTAACTTAGACTATCTATGTTAATAGAATCTGTTACATACCGTATATTAATTTTCGATTGGTATATATCCTTTATGAAATTGCTTCTCCTCAACTTCTACTAAATAATATTCCAGTTTAGCCAGACGGTAATCTCTCATTGCTTCATCTAATTCTAAGATCGATTTTTGATACTCATGTTGAGAAATTAATCCAATTTCGAGTTGCTTGTCGTAATATTCTTTATCCGACTGCGCTTGTTCATAAGTACCATATAAATCTTGGCATTTGTCATATATTGATTCGAAATAGCTATATCGTTCAACAAGAAATTTCTTCAATTTCTGTGCTGTAGCATTTAGCTGTGCCTCCAACATTTTTACATGCTGCTCCATTTGCTGTTTTTCTGTATTTCTTGAGGCTTGTTCTTTCTTATAATTAGCTGCTTCTAGATTCTTCTTATTTTTTTGATAAACAAAGGAGTTTTCAATTAAAACCTTCATATCTTTTGGTTGCTCAATCTTTTTTAAATTGGAAGTATCGATGGCTTGAAATACTACTTTTTGAGTAAGAGGTATATCTAAATCTATCATCAGCTGCTTTTCTAATAGTTGACGACTTTTCTTTAGATTTAGTAATTCTTGCTCTTTGCGACTGAGCTGATATTTTATTTTTTTAAGCTCCTCTTTACTCGCATTGTCAACTTTGAGAAATCGCTCTACCCTTTCAACATCCCCCTGTAAAAATTGAACTTCCTTCTCTAAAAATGCAATCTGTTCATCATAAAGTAAGATATGAATATAAAGTTTTGTCAAATAGTATTGGATGGATTCTTTTATTTCTTTTTCATTGAGTTTGGTTATATCTTGTTCGACATCTATTTCTTTTATTAGCTGCTGAAGTTGCCTCTTCTTTTCTGCTACCTCTTTTTCCAAGGCTTTCAGCTGCTCTTTTGCACTCTGATGATTTTGTAGAAGAATTATGTTTAATGATTGGTTAATTTGTATTTGTATCTCTATTACTCTGTCAATCTCTTGCTTTTCTTCTTCTGTTAACTGATTATAATTGGGATAAGCAGCTAAAAATTCTTCTCGTGTAACGGGTAATAACTGTAAAGAAGACAATTTAGGCTCTTCTATACCATTTAAGACACCTTTTGTATCTTCTTTTTGATAATTTAACATATTCCATCTATGCGTATAGTAAAGAATATCGTACGAATTTTTTAGACCTTCTTCGATAACATACTCAATTGTTAATAATTTAGGTGTTTCATTATTTGTCTCCTTACTAGCTTTTGTTTGAACCGGTTGTACCATAAAAAGAAATATGGCCATGAAGACCATAATTCGTTTCAACAAAGCTCTCACTCCTATTCTTTTCAATAGTTTAACCCATGTTTAATACTAACGTAACGAAAACAAAAGCATTCCATATGATGTGATAAATCATCGATACGTAAAGAGAGTTTGTCATTCGGTATAGCAGTACCGAAATAACCCCCATTACCATTGCCGTAACAGGATAACCAAAGTGAGTTATACCAAATAATAAAGAAGATACAATCAGCCCTACATAAAAGTTATACTTTTTTTCTAAAAAACGATGGAGGATACCACGAAATAAAAGCTCTTCCTTTATCGGTGTCACAAGCACAACAGCTAGAAACATAAAAAACAATTCCAAACTGCTTAATGAATCATGGAACCCAATTACCTTCATTTGATTAGAAGGATCCTCAAACCCTATCACACTAAATGAAATAAACTGCGTTACATACGTGAGCAGTAAAGCGATTAATATATATAAATACGTTTTTAATTGATAGACAGGAGCGAGATTTAAGCTTTCCCACGTAAACTTACGAACGCTTTGAAATAACAAAAACGCAATAATAAATGCAAACGCATCCACCAGCAATCCGATATATCCCTGCAATGCTGCGAGTAATGATGAATTGTTAGTTATCCCACCTATAATTCCCAAAATAATACCTATACCAAAAGATATCCCTAAAAACAGAATTATGAATAAAATTAGGTTTTTCCACGAAAGTAAATATTCATCTTTGCTATCTGCTGTTGCTGTTTGTGTAATCGCTTTTTCTAATGGTTCACTCATAACAATCCGTCTCCTAATCCTTTAAATTAATTTTTTCCAACAAATAATAAAGGATTTTTTTGGAATCTGTAACAACCATTGCTTGTGCTTGCATCCCTACTTTAATATGCGCCTTTTTCCCTTTGTAACTATATAAAGGTTTATTTTGAATCGTAGCTTCTACAGTATAGTAGCTTATTCCATCTTCAGGATTCACAATGGCATCTGTACTAATCTTTGTAATTTCTCCTTCCAATGCTCCATATTCCTTATAAGGAAGGGCAAGAAAGTGGTACTTCACCTTATCGCCGACTTTCATCTTACTAATATCTTTGTTTAAAACAGAAAGAACCATCTTATATTGAGATTGACTTGCAGGAATAATTGTTAAAATCGGTTCACCAGGATGAACAATATCGCCCTCGTTTACAACTTGGTGAACATTAACAATTCCATTAATAGGAGAAGTAATTCGATAGTTATTCAATTGAACGGTAATAGCATCTACTTTATCTTCCAACTCTTCGATGATCTCTTCTTGCTGTTTAATACTCTGGTTAATTTCTACTAACTTATCGGTCTTAAACTTTTCTAAGGTAACTTGTTTGAAATTATCGTGAAGTTGAATCTCTTGCTGTAAAGATTGCATTTTTTGCTGTAAATAGCTTTTCTCGTTTTCAATCCCTTGTTGTTGTGATTCAATGGAGCTTGCTTCGTTTAGCTTTTGTAATTCCAATTTAGTCGTTTCTAGCTTTTGCATATTTGCCTGAATATCAAGACGAACAGTTTGTATTTTTGTATTAATATAATTTTGCAGCTCTAACTCCGCTGCCTCATACGCCATCTTATCTTGTTCTATCTTACTTTTTGGTACATATTTTTCGCCTAATAATTTTGACTTTTCATATTCGGATTTCTTTTGCTGTACGTTATTTTGAAGCTGGGTGACGGTGTTTTGAAACTCCATATACTGATTAAAATAAGCCAAAGACTTATCATCAAAGTAATTTTTCTGCTCTATGTAGGACTTCTCAAGTTTTTGTAAATTAGTCAATAATTCCTCTAATCTTTTTTTCTCTTGTTCTAATGATTGAATTGTCAATTCTTGATCTTTTTTAGATGAAGACAGTAATTTTTCTTTTTCTTCTACCGTATTTTTTGAATGTTCTGTATCTTGTTTCACTTTTGTGAGTTGAAGTTGAGCCTGTTCTAGCTCATCTTTTAATTTTCTGTAATCAATCTCATATTTGAGATAGGCTTCATAATAGTCTTTACTATCTTTTGTGAATAGATTTTGATGTTGCTCAATACTTTTCTTAAACGTTTTAAGATTTTCTAATTCTTTTTTCGCTTCAAGTAACTTCTGCTCAGTTGCTTGCTTTTGAATATCTAATTCATCCGAATCTAAAACAAGCAATACATCACCCGCTTTTACTTTAGCACCTTGTGTGTACATCACTCGTTCCACTTTAGCCGACACTGCTGTTTGAATCGAGCTTATTTTTTCATTCGGCCGAACAACGGCATTCGCCTTCGCTACAATATCTATTTCTCCAAAGTAGGACCATGATACAAGCGCAACAATCAATAATAATAAAAGATAAATAAAAATCGGCACAAACGGGTGCGGTTTCGCTTCTAACATTTCTCTACTATCTGTCAGCTCATTGATCTCTCGTATATATGCATTCATAACAACACCCTCTATCCTGTTACAACGGAATGATTCGTTGGTTGTTCATATTCACTAGGGAGTTGGTCTTTCCACAATTCATAATACTTCCCTTTCAATTCCATTAATTCTTGATGTGTACCTGATTCAATGATTTCGCCATGATCCATCACATAAATCTTGTCGCATCTCATAATAGTACTTAAACGATGAGCAATAATAATCGTTGTAATGTCTTGACAGTATTCATGAATCGTTTCAGATATGGCTCTTTCAGTTGTAGAATCGAGATTGCTTGTCGCTTCGTCCATAATCAAGATATCTGGATTTTTTAAGATTGCCCTCGCTATTGCCAATCGCTGTCTCTGTCCGCCGGATAAATTAGAGGCGTTTTCTTCTAATAAAGTATGGTAACGTAACGGCAAGCCGTTAATAAAATCATGCGATTTTGTAATTTTTGCCACATCAATAATTTTTTCTAAATCTACTGATTCTGTTAACCCGAAGGTCAAATTATCTTGAATCGTTCCACTAAAAAAAAAACGTTTCCTGTGGAATATATGCAATTTTATGACGAAGTACATTAATATGGATATCCTTAATATTATATCCATTGATTAAAATTTCTCCCTTTTCGTATGAATAAAAGTTCATCAGCAACTTCACCAGCGTTGTTTTTCCCGATCCACTTTCACCCACTATCGCTACTTTTTCACCCGGATTAATCGTAAGATTTATATTTTTCAGAACAATTTCTCTTGTACCATATCTAAAATCAACATCTTTCACTTCGATTTTCCCTTTTAAAGAATTAGGCTTTATTTTTTGATCCTCGTTTTCTGCTTTTTCTAGCTCTAAGTCCAAAATCTCTCCTAATCGATCGGCTGCTACTACTGCAGATTGAATCATAGGTTGTAAATTAATTAAATTTTGAATCGGCTGCAAAAAATACGCTAGTAAAGCATTATATGTGATTAACTGTCCTACACTCATATTCCCTTTCAATACTTCATTAGCTCCAACCCATAAAATAACAACCCCCCCTACAAGTTCGACATAACTTTTTATAGACGATTGCATATTATCAATCATGCCATGCTTGAAAACACTTTTGATAAATTGAATAAAACGTTTTTCCATTTCAAGATACGCTTGTCGCTCTCCATTATATGCTTTTACCGTTTCAATCCCATTAATAGATTCAACAATATAAGAAGTTAGTTGTGCATTCTCTTCCATTTCTTTTCGATTGATGTATTCAAAATGCCTATGAAATCCTAAAACAATCCCAACGTAAATTGGAACCAAGAGGACAGTTACACCAAATAAGAACGTATTTTGAGAATATAAAATAACTCCACCAATAATTACCATAAAAATATCAATCATTATAGTTAGGGTAGCACTAGAAATCGCTTCGCGTACTTTATCAGCGTCATTTAAACGTGAGATAATCTCTCCTACTTTTCTTGTATTAAAAAATTTCATAGGAAGAGAGAGAATGTGATGGTAATATCCAAGAATTAAACTAATGTCGAGCTTTTGACTCAAATAAAGTAATAAATATGTTCGAAATCCATTTAACAACACTTGAAATGTATATAATGCAATAATACCAATCGAAAGAATATGTAACGTTTTTTCCATTTGATATGACAAAATATCATCTATAAGAAATTGGAAGTAATATGCTCCAGCAATTCCTAATACTGTATAAATAATAGAAGCCAAGAAAATTTGAATTAGCAGTGATTTTTGAGGAATTAACAACCCCAGAAAACGTGAAAAGATTCCCTTTGTTTCATTGCCCTTTTTAAACTTGGAACTCGGTACCATTAAAATTAATACTCCGGTCCAAATTTCTAGAAATTTTTCAATCGTATATTTAACTATTCCTTTAGCCGGATCAGCAATTATAATACCTTTTCTACTAATTTTATAAATTACAACATAATGTAATAGAGATTCATCAATTACTACATGTGCTATTGCAGGTAAGGGGAATTTTTCAAACAAAGCCTCAGGGGTAGCTTTAACTCCCTTAGCAGAAAATCCTAGTTTTTCTGCACTTGTAATTAAACCTAAAGCATTTGTACCTTCACTATCAGTACCTGATAACTCTCTAATCTTTGCAATTGGAATGTTAAGACCATAATATTTGGCAATACTAGCTAAGCAAGCAGGTCCGCAATCCTTAAAATCATGTTGTTTTATGCATACATATTTTTTTTTCATTTTTTCTCCCTACTTAAGTAAATACTATTATTTTTTTACAGATATATTTTTCTTTTTCACAATAAAAAAATGCAGCATAATTAAAATGTCCAATACAAGAACTGCTATAAAAATTACATACACCTCAAAAGCATGGCCATTTATTCCGCCATTAAAAAGATTTAAGTAGAAAATTCCTATCCACTTTACAAAACTAAGCAATTTACTAATCTGTTTAAGAGCAGGGGGACCATCCATTTTGTCCGCATATATAACTTCCTCATCTTTAAAGTAATAATCCATTAATTCAATCAATACAAAGTTAACCCCAAACAATATTACACATAATAATTGCACCTCAAAAAAATTATTTTTGAAGTAGTCGTAAATCCCCCACAAAATAAAGAAGATGACATAAGCTAACCAAAAAGATAATAAATGTCCTTTAAACATTCATTTCTTCACCCATTCTTTTTGATAAAATTCTATAGAAAGGGGGCTAAGCTAATTTGAATATTAACTTGCCCCCACTAAAAATTATGATTTCTTTGCTAAATCCCAGCCTATTTTAGCACCAACCGCTACTGCTGCACCCTTTAATGTACGGATCGTCCACGTACGGACTGCCGGAACTCTCCAAGCCGCACGGATTGCGGCACCTATTAAAATGGGGTTAATACCTCCATTAACCTCAACCAGTTCTTGCTCATTTAACTCAACTGCATGAGTCATAGAGTGCAAGCTCATTTAAACATCCCTCCTTATCTAAATCTATCATAGAGATAACGAGCTCCACCACCGATGGTCATTCCGCCACCAACATATTTAGAGATGAAATTAAAAGCAGCCTTACCTGCACTAACCACCGTTCTTGGGTTACGTGCTACCCAAATTGCACCACGTGCTCCCCAATAAATTAGGGAACCAACCCCGCCGTTCACACTTTCCATCTCTTTTTCATTTAAAGTTTGCATTCCTCGAATATTATTTAACTCAATCACATTATGATTCACTGTATTCACCTCCTTTGTTTCAAAATTATTGTTTCTTATTCTAGAATCGTAAAGTACCATTTTTTTATAGTACCTTTTTCCATAAATGTACATTTTAATGAAATAATGGAATTTCTGCGTTATTTTTAATATAATATTGCTTGGATACTTTAGTTTATAAGGAGGAATAAGGACTATAAAAGTTCCTAAATGAAATGGTGAAAAAATGGACATCCTATGCGTTTGATCAACTTGGGTTATTTTTGCTGCATAAAAAGAAAAGCAGGAAATCGCAGTTCAAGCCTTATGAGCAATGTGTTTCTATTAACACAGCTGATTGGGACTTGATTTACCCTGCTCCGGAAATCCCTAATATCACTTTTGAACAAATCAACCAGCATCATAACTATCAAATAGGTAAATACTTTTTTGATAGCCCACTGAAGTCTGACTATCATTTAAACGATATTGCAAGTGGACTTTATCATTTAAATACCAAGGGGCATCCTGTTCACGTCGTTCTCGTACACGGATGGCGGATGGATAGTTTGAACAAAATAAATAACTTATTTTTAAAGCCTTTTCAACAAGCAGGCTGTCATATGTATCATGTGACACTTCCTTTTCACTTTGAACGTTCATGCGATGCATTATACAGCGGGGAATACATGATTAGCGCCGATTTGGATCGCTCGGTTCTCGCAGTAAGACAGGCTGTCACTGAGATTCGGGCGCTTATTCGCTGGATTAAACAAAATCATGGAGGCAAAATTGTTCTTATCGGAGTGAGCCTTGGAGGATTTATATCTAATCTTACCGCCGTTGTAGAAGATCAAATCGATTTATTAATTTCGATTATGTATGCCAACACATTATCATTCGCTGTGTGGAATGCACCTATTGGTAAATATATCAAGCAGGATATGATACAAAATGGGATTACTTATCCGATACTGAAAAGGCATTGGGAAATTCTTGAACCATACCGTAAAGAGCCAAAAGTAAATAAAGATAATATTCTATTAATAGCCGGGCTCTATGACCAATATGTTTTATTTGAAGATTCGGTAAAATTATGGGAAGCATGGAATCATCCTCATTTACTAACATACCCTTGCGGTCATTCAGGGATTGTTCTTCACCGAAAGAAAATCTCCAATGATGTAATGTCGTTTATCACTAGTAAAATATAAATTCTTTTCAAGGCTCTCATGCAAATTAAGGAGGAAACTCTCTTGATTGTATTGTTTCTTCTCTTATGGATTGGTGGAATCATCCTTTTATTTGCAGACTCGAAAAGGGATTCTACTAAATGGGCGAGTGCTATCGCTTTTTTTGGCGGCGCTGGCGGACTGTCTGTTGTCATAGAAGATAGTATAGCACCTTACGTTTCCCGTGTAGCGCATAACGAACTTCTCTTATCATTCATAGAACTTACTATAAATTTATTTTCATTCATTTCCCACTATTTTACGCCTTATGCCTTTTTAATGTTTTCCATATCCTACTCTGGATTGATTTCACCGATATGGAAGAAAAAATTATCTTGGATTCTTTGTATTCCCATTCTATTTATGGCAATCTATTATCCTATTTATCCTAAATATATTGTCCCATATCGTATTGCCTCATTATGGGTTGCTCCGTACATACTAATCGGTGTGTTTTTACTTATGTACGCTTATATCAAAGAAGACAACCTCTTTTTAAAACAAAATCGCTTTTTTACCAATCTAGTGTACATACCACCGGTTTTGTTTGGCTTAATAACGAATTTTATACTCCGAGGTATTGGAATTGACGATATTTGGAAGTATAACCCATTAATTGTATTTCTGTCCTTTATAATATTTATCATCGCTATCTTTAGATATGGCTTTCTAGAATTAAAAATAACTGTCCAAGGATATCATTTGCAACGTACCATGCAAACATTATTTAGTGGCACCGTTATGCTTAATCATAAACTAAAAAATGACTTAGGAAAAATTAATTTGTTCTGCGAAAAAATCAATCAATATGCCAATCAGTTTCATCATCCAGAACTTAAGCAGGATATTCAAATCATTAAGAATTCAGCTAATCATTTACAAGAATTAGTTTCTAATTTTCAGAGTCGTACAGCCGACACTCCCTTAATAAAGAACTTAAACAATGTAAAGGAAATCATTGAAAATTGTATTTTATCACTTAGTCCTTCTCTACAAAATATTCAAATTAACAGAAATTACTATACAGATATTGAATTATTTTGTGATGAAAAACAAATGAATGAAGTTTTTTATAATATTTTGTTAAACGCTGTAGAAGCAATGCCGAATGGTGGAATGATTTCAATACATTTTCAAGAAAATTTCTCTCATTACATGATTCAAATTTCTGATACCGGTTCTGGAATCCAAAAAGAAACTCTTCCACACATTTTCGAACCATTTTTTACAACTAAGTCCGAATCCAAGAAAAATTACGGACTTGGATTATCCTACTGTTACAATGTGATTCATAAACATGGCGGTTCAATAAAAGTGAATAGTACCTTAGGAAAAGGGACAACATTTTATATTCAATTTCCAAAATATAAATTGTCTTTACAAAAATGGGTGAAAAGACATGGACAAAATACGAGTGTTACTAGTTGAAGATGATTATGAATGGTTGCATGGTCTCACTGCTTATCTTAGACAACATGAGGATATAATTCTGATTGCTACTGCTTCTACTGGTGAAGAAGCTTTACAGATTATAAACAATATACATATTGATGTTGTGCTAATGGATATTTTTCTATCAGGTAAATACGATGGGATTACGGCAACACTTGAAATATTGCAATCAAAACAGTTAAAAATCATCATGTTAACTTCTTCAGACCATGATTCGATTATTTTTAATGCTTATGCTGCTGGTGCTGTTGATTACATTGTAAAATCAAATTTTTTAGAGATTCCAGATGCCATTCGAGCAGCGTATCAAAACCATTCTCCTATTCGTCCAAGCATCGCACACAAAATTAGAAAAGAATTTTCTAAACTCAAGAAATGGGAAAATCAATATAAAATCGAGCAAGTAAAATCACTTCTAACACCAACGGAAATTTCAATCTTGAAATTAATTTATCAAGGATATACGCAAAGAGAAATTGCCGATAAAATGTTTATATCGATCCGAACAGTGAAAAATCATGTCAATAGCATTCTTAAGAAAATGAATGAAAAAAACAGTAAGCATGCTGCCAAACGCGCCAAAGACATTGGGGTCATTTAATCTATAAGATACAAATAGGAGCTAATTGCAAAGAGATTGTTTAATCCCTGCTTCTACAAAATTCATCTGACATCAAGACTTAAGGCAGGGATATATCTTATAAAAAATTTCAGTATCTACTCAATCTCCTGATGAACCTCTCCCCCTTCACTCCGGTTACAGGAAGGAAGCTTCTTAGAAAAGGTGTTCAAAATAATTATCCTTGACTGGATATAAACGCGATTGGTAGCAAATTTATTGATTATCCTCATTATTACTTGTATATCTACCTATATGTATTCATACATAATCTTCTCTAGTAACTTTACTTCATTATACAGTCAACTTTTCTATTAGCAAAAAACAAAATGCGTTTTTCTCATTGAAAAGTATCCCCCCTTTCTATCTCCAAAAGCAAAATTCAAGCTATTACACTTTCGGATCAGCTTTTTTCTTAGGAGAAAAAAGGAAAAAATATGACTGTCGTTCCTCAGAGCGGATATAAAGCGATTGAAGTATATGGTAAATCAGCTGTTTTTCAACAACAAGCAACTGATTCGTATGGATGCGGAGATATTTTTGTTGAGGTTGGTTCCATTCATAAGAGGTAATTTCAATATTGCTTTTCTTTAAATTAATCGTAATGACAAACATATAGAGCTGATTAACAGATTTAAAAATAAAGTGCAGCTTGGCGTTCTCTCTGCATTCGATCGTCCGAAACCGCACATCCCCATGCCGCATTCCGACAAATCCTTCCTCATTTCGCAAAAAACAAAGCGAATCACCAAAACTGACAGGAGCAATGGTTTTCAGTTTAACAGAAAATGGATTCCTTATTTCTTTAATAAAAATATGATATTTCTTTAAAAATCGTCTGGCTGCTTTTTCTTCACTAATCACCAAATCAGCAAGATAAATGTTCACAAACATCCCTCGCTTACTTCATCCCAAAATATTCAAATTTTTATCGTTTATTACATATTTTAACAATATACTCCGTTTCAAAAAAGTAGTTCCACATTCCTATCACCGTGTTTTTTGTTCTGTTTTTGAACATTTCACCGTTTGTTCTTAATAGGAACAAAAACTTCTGCCACAATCCCCTATGTTTAAGGTAACGTCCCTTATTTTTTGAAGAGTTGTGGTGGAGAAAATGAAAAAACTTGCCGATCATTTGAAGTTTTTACGGAAACAAAGAAGCTGGACACAAGAGGAATTGGCACAACGTCTAAACATATCGCGCTCGCAAATGACGACCAATTGCCTGATTTAGAAACGCTGGAGAAATTAAGCAATCTTTTCGAGGTAAGCATAGATTATTTAATTGGAAGACAATTTTATAAAAAAGACTTGCTGCGATAAGTGAATCGCATTTATCAAACAAATGAAATGGATGAAGTGATGTTAGACATTATCGATTATTTAAAACAAAATCCGGAAATGGAAAAGACAATTCATACCCTCTCGAAACTGCCGATTAAAAAGCGGAAACGTCTTGAAACAGTGATTGTAACATTGCTAACGGAATTTTCACGCGCTATTGATTAACTGAGAGCACATGTGGGAAAACTTTTGCTTCGGACAGGCCGTTTTATGATTCCTTTCCTGCTTAGTTGTAACAAAAAAACGCCAACCAAATCTGGTCGGCAAAGAGAGAGGGAACATGGAGGGTTGAACTTTTTCTATATCGGGGTTATGTTCTGGAAGGATAAAGGAGAAGGAACAAAAGAGGATTTTCGTCACCTGAAAACATTAATAACTTCCGAGCAACTCTGTCGTTTTGCCGCCCATAAACCGCACTGATTCTGCAACAACTTCTGTCACATATACGCGCTTTCCATCTTGATTTTCATAATTTCTTGTTTGAATCCGTCCTGTTACGCCAATGATGGACCCTTTTCGGCAATAATTAGCTGTATTTTCCGCTACTCGTCTCCACAATGTACAATTGACAAAGTCCGTATCAATAATACCGTCGGCATTGCGAAAGTTTCTGCTCACTGCCAATGTGACGTTCACCACCGCTGTTCCATCCGCTGTGTAACGCAGCTCTGGGTCCTTAGTGAGGCGTCCAACGAGAATCACTTGATTAATCATGACTTCCCTTTCCCGGATTACTAAAATGTATGATGTGCAATCAAATCAAAGAAACCAGCGCTCGCTCCATAAATCTCACGGTGTTCCATCTATATTGCAGTGGGACTTGCGTCATGCACGATTCTTTTACTCAGCCCGTACATGACAACCATTTTAGCAACCAGGTTACACCTCCTTTCTATCGCTGTTGCACTCTCATCTTACTGAACGGGGGATTTTTTGTAAAATGATTATTTTTCAATTTTTAAAATATTTTTAATAAAGAGAATCAACATTTTTCTCGTTTTTTTAACAGAAAATCGACAAGAAAATTTAATTTTTGCACTTTCTTTAAAAAATTTGCGGTGCATGAAACAACACAATCGCAGCGCAGCAACAGCGGCAACGAAAGGAAAACTTTACATGATGGAGCCTCTTTTAATTTTACTTTGCTTATATGTTATAATTTGTAATAGGACAATGTTGACGAGGTGATACGATGAAAACCTTTAAGCTCGCCGCTCTCTCTATTCTTCATGACGACGTGCACCGCGAAGAAATTTCGCTCATTGATGGATTAATCATTAATAAAGAAGATAACAGAAACCGCTGGCTTATTGAAACGTACTTAGATAAAAAATACGAGGAGCTATTTTCGCGCCTGCAACAATCCAACGAAGAATTTCGTCTTCAAGTGACGATTTCGCATAAAAGCAATGATCCCGCAAATATGTTAGCAACAGTACGTTCCATTACAATGATGACCGAGCATATGAGCGTGCTTATGGATGGGCTGTTAGTGCGCAATAAAACCGACTTAGCAGAAATTGTCCTTGCCAACCTAGTCGAACAAGGCTTACAAGGCGAGGCACTCCTCAAAGAATTCAAACACCAACTCCACGAAAGACGCGGAATCAAAGAAACCGTTAAGGGGGTCTGACCCCCATCGCGTTAAAGCGTTAAAATATCTAGCTTCGCAGCAAGGTATTTTGAGACGATGGTCCAACAAAAAATGGAATAAAGAATCTTTCTCTTAAGTGTCTGACCTCACACTTTTTCACAATATCACTCATTTATCTAATGTTTATATTGTGTTGTGAGGTCTGACACTTTTCTTTTTGGTCAGCCTCTTTACTTAGAACTGTTTTTTGTTAGTGTTCGCATCCCTATTTTGCTTTCTACGTACTTTCGATAGTTTTCTGAAGTTTGAAAGTAAAAGAGGAGTTTGGATGTGATGACATGAGGGTTTTTGTTTCCGAGGACATAGGCGGCATAACTGCTCCACTGGTATTGCTCAGGAGAAGAAACGAGATTGGCCTCTACAGGATTTAAATGAATATAGCGACTTGCTTCACTGAAATAATCAACACTGTCAATTAATTTTGCCCCGTATCTCCCTTGAAAAACATGACCAACTAAATCGTAACGCTTATTAAAGTATGTCGCATAGTTGGAATGTAGCATTTTCATAATCTCTTTTATATGGATATCAATCGTTTCAAGAAGTAAGTGAAGATGATTCGGCATGAGGCAATAGGCGTGGAGGAGGAAAGGATATTTTTCGCGGGTTTCTTCTAACAACGAGAGATACTTTTCATAATCCTTTTGTGAATAAAAAATAGCGGCTTTTCTATTTCCCCGACTCGTAATATGATAGACTGCTCCTGGAAACCATACACGAGGCTTTCGTGACATGATCTTACCCCTTTCTAAACAATCATTCATCGTAGCTACCCCCACCACTTTAACGATTTAAAGTGGTGGGGGTCAGACCCCCTTTTAAAAATACGCTTCATATAATGCTTTGACAGCTTTTTCGACGGCTTCTTCTTTGACGCCGAACATCATGCTGACTTCGGAGGAGCCTTGGTTGATCATTTCGAGATTGACGTTGGCATTGGCAAGTGCCATTGTTGCTTTAGCAGCGACACCGACCGTTCGTTCCATTCCTTCACCAACGACCATAATCAGTGCTAAATTCCACTCTACATGGATGTCATCCACATTCAACTCTGTTTGAATGCGGTCAATAATACGCTGTTCTTTCTCCCCCTCTAATTGATGAGCTCTTAAAATGACCGACATATTATCAATTCCCGATGGCGTATGCTCGTAAGAGATGCCTTCATCTTCTAAAATTTGCAGCACTTTCCGTCCAAAGCCAATTTCACGGTTCATCAAATACTTGCTGATGTTAATGCTACAAAATCCGGTATCACTCGCAATTCCGGCAATAGGCTGTCCCTTATGGTCTCTTTCTGCGACAATCCAAGTGCCTGGTGCTTCTGGATTATTCGTGTTTTTCACACAGACTGGAATACCTGCGCGATAAACAGGCTCTAAAGCCTCATCGTGGAATACCGAAAAACCAGAATACGACAGTTCACGCATTTCCCGATATGTCAGCTCTTTCAATTCGCGCGGATTGTTCACAATCGACGGATTGACACAATAAATCGAGTCCACATCGGTGAAGTTTTCATACACCTTTGCTCCTACTCCCGCTGCGACAATCGAGCCTGTAATATCCGATCCGCCACGAGGGAACGTCACAATATGTCCTGTTTGTGAATAGCCAAAAAATCCTGGAATGACTAGAATTCCAGTACGCTTCTTCAAGTCTTTCAGTCTCTCATAAGACTCCGGTAAAATTTGCGCATTCCCCGGCTCATCGGTCACAAAAATACCGGCCTCTTTTGGATTAATGTAATACGCTTCATGCCCTAAATGATTCAAATAAAATGCCATCAGCTTGGCATTATTATCTTCTCCGCTTGCTTTGAGCGCATCCATCAACCGCTCCGGCTCATTCTTATAATTATCAATGACTTCCTCTAAATCGGTTTTAATTTTTTCAACAATCTCCGGCGACAGCTCTAACCCTTTAGCAATCTCCTCGTAACGTTCCATCACCGCTGCAAACACATCATCATAGCAGTCTCCATTTGTCACCTTATTCGCTAGCTCAATAAGCAAATCCGTCATCTTAATGTCCTCTTTAAATCGCTTCCCAGGTGCTGATACAACGATGATACGACGCTGTTCGTCCGATAAAACAATATGCGCAACTTTTCGAAACTGTCCGGCACTCGCGACCGAACTTCCCCCAAACTTCGCTACCTTCATCATCGATAACCCTTTCTATGTAAAAATGATTTATATTTTGATATCATATCACACTTTCACAAGAACGGAAGAGTCATTTTTTATAAATTCTGACACTTTCACTTTTGCTGAATATTCCCTGCTCTTACATTCGCAATACCTTCTTTGCACACCCCATACTGTAACCATGAACAACCGTGACATAAATCATCTAAATCATCCGGATGGACTTTGCGCGCCGTTAATTGAAGCAGTTCCGACTTTAAATACACCCCGTTTTGTTCAATCCCAAGATGTTCTAATACTTTCCGATCCATTGATGTCACATGTTCCTCTGAATTCGGGTCAGCTTCACAAGTTGCTTCACCGTGATGCGGACATGTAAAACAAGCATCATCAAGCGCTACGACTACTTTTATGAAAAAGTCTTTTTCTTCATTCCGAATCTCTTCAACAATCTCCCGCATTTTCTCAACAAACTCGGGACTATATCCCATTCCCCGAAATCCATGAACACATAATAAATGATGTCCGCGCAACGTTATCATCTCGAATCCTCCCTCAGCCATCTCAACCAATTCATTTTCATTCTTACCCTTCATTTAGTTCTATGAAATGAGGATGAAAACCTTTTTTCCCTTTGCCAATCTCACCATCTTGCCCCGCCATATAAACTTACACTCTCAACATGTGAATCAAAGATTGGGGCTCTGTTTATAAACAACGGGGCGCCTTTTAAATATATTAAAAAATCAAATTTAATTTTCCGACGTATATGATGAATCATTTCGTCCCCTCTTTTGTCCCACTTAAACGTCTTAACCTATATAGACGCAGATTCATTTTCCGATACATATAAAACATCTTAACTTCTCTTTTGCCTAACTTAAAAGACTTACTTATGTCGATTTTTTATACATCGATCTTATATAGTTTTCTAACTTTTATCCATCCATAAAAAAAGAGGCCGCCCCCATAAGTGTCTATCCCCCACCCATTCCACCATATTGTGTGGTAGGTCCGACACTTCTCTTTAGGTCCAGCCTCATAACTTATCACTTTATAATAAGCGCCAAATTTCACTCAATCCTAAACGGCTCTCCCACTTCTCATACACTCCATTTCGCTTTGTCAATATGTAATGCAATAAGGTCATTTTCGCCCATCTCGCTTCAAGCGTATCTTTGTGCACATCAATAATGAGCGAGCTGTCATTTGTAAAAATGACTTTCGCGCGCTTTTTTTCATGCCGCTCAATCTTCTTCATATGCGCTAAAAACAGCCAGCAGCACTTATCGCTGTCCGGGGAGCAAGTCGGCATCGTATATAACCCCAGTGCCACACTCAAAGCAATCGGCACCATTTGTTTAATACCAAGAATTTGCTTCGCCGATTTCAGCCTTCCCTCATAGTCACAGCCATAAAAACTGCAATTTTCTTCAATAATTTGCTTCGGAGATTTCGTCACCATATATGTTTCATGCAATTCGTGTACAATCGTACATAAATTGCCATATTGATCATACGTTGGCTCCAGCGCCTGCGTTTCTCTTGTAATCTTGTAGTCATGTTCTTTTTTCATAATTTCCCCTCCTTTTCGAATTTAGACATTTCTTTTTTTAAAAAGAGAGGGTATACTAACATTATGTTGGTATACCCAACTATCGGATCCCTTTTGGTGAATCGTGGCCAATTTTTCACCAAAAGGGGCTTTTTATTTTGATGGATTTCGTCCGCTTTATCCCTCCTTTCTGCTAAAAAATTCGGGATTGACAGCGAATTCCGGTGCTTCAGTTCGTTTCCGCAACAATTTGCGACAGTTCTTACAAAAGATGACTATTTTTTCCTTTTTACGACTAAATTATACTAAATATTCAAACAATTTTAATACCCCTTTTTAAATAAATTTTCTAATTTTTTGTGATATTTTTTCATTCCTGCCGCTAGACTAACTCCACTTCCCTTAAACATTTACAAAATACCATTTATTTTATATAATTAAAAATTTAAAAGAGGCTGTCCCATAAGTGTCTGACCTCACGCGTATTTCACAATATATAGCTCATTCATCCAATGTGATGTTCTATATATTGTGTTTTTGGGTCTGACACTTGGCTTTTGGAACAGCCTTTCTTTTATCATCAAACAAGTGCTTGTTGAGATTTAAACCATTGCACAATGCTTAATAATGTTTCTTTATCATGATGGAAAAAGTACAGGCGCTGACTGCCGCGAAACTGGCCGTTAAATTGCTGCCATTCGCTGTTATGAACATTCCAATTCACCGTACGCAGTGCTTCCATGCGCCTTTTCATCACTTGTTTTCGTGCCGCAAACGTACTTCGAACCATTCCTTCATTGACGTAGTAGACGATCGCTAAAATCATCGGAAAACTAGCTAAAATCGTTTTTTCATAGTTTCCGATATGCTCATGCGGATACAATAAAAATAATTCATTGAACCACTCATTAATCAATTCGACATACTCTTCAGGCTGTAAATTCAGCTTTACATCCAATTCTGGCGATTTCATATATATTTTTCCTGTAATAAACAATACGACTAACTGGCGCAATTGGGACAGCGACAGAAATTTTTTATTCGCTGGACGTATCACCGCCCGTTTCTCTGTTTCAACTCCCGCTAACCGAAGCAACGGATTTTTCTGCAATACTTGGTTGGCAATTTGGTTTACCGCATTGCGCGAATCGTACTCAATTAACTTCGATAACGCGACTTTTTTTCCTTTTGTATTAAAATCAATGTAAAGCTGGTCTTGTTCTTCCTTTGTTAAGCCGCTGAACAGCTGCACACCGATAGCTGTCTCGCTTAACATAATGTCTAATTTAATCCGCTCTTTATGGTCTTCACTATTTTGCAGCATTTTTTTATTCGTTTTGTACAATTGCGTTAACGCAGCCGCGCGCTTCGAACCGTCAATCATTCTCATTTTTAACGTTTTCAAATCCGCCTCCTGCTGATAGGTGTGCGCAATAAGCGGAGGAAAGTATACTTGCTTCTTGCTAAACGCCTCCTCCATATACTTTTTGATGCTCCTCACTTGCGATTGATTGACATTGCGTATTTCGATTCGTTTTTCATCCATCATTCGGACTAACTCAGGAATCGGAACGACAATCATCGTTTGTTCAGCACCCATTAGCCTACCACCGCTTTCTGCTTCATCTCTTGCAAAAACAGTTCGCTTAGTTTTTTCACTTTGCCTTGCTCGGATAAACGAACGACTTGTTTTTTCTTTTCATCATAAAACGGCGCAAACAAAGGATCGTCATGCCGCCAGCTTGTAAAACCTTTTAACCGCTTCAAATGTTCGATCGCCTCCGCATAGCTCTTCTCCTCTTCCGCAACGAACCGATACACGGTATATGCAAGCGCAATTTGTACCCCAGACAAACCGGAAACATATTTTTTCCGGTTCGCTGCTTGTTTCGGAAAAAGGTCAAGCCATGCCGTAAAAAAGCGCTCCGCAATATCGAGCACTTCTTCTTCGCGGCAATACTTGCATATCGGTTCTCCTTCTTTATAACCGACATTTCCTTCAATAAGGGCAATCAAACATTTTTTCATAATGACCATCGACGTTAGCGAAGAATTCGTCGTCGTTAAACGCGATAAATTTCTTTCAATCTCAAATTTGCTGTCTAACCGTTGCACTAACGTTCTTGTCCATTCCGCATAACGGTCGCGCTGATCATACTTCACCACTAAACCGCCATGCGCTTCTTTTCGCTCTGTATTAATGTCCGTAAAAAGCTGGCGTTCATCGTCTGTAGACAAATCTAAATAAATTTGCATCGCAATTTCATAGGATTCAAGTGTGTCAATCCACTTTTGGATTTCCTCCGCTTTTTGCATATGACCGCTATCTTCATACGCTTCTTTTTCAAATTTTAGCTTTCGCAATGCGCTTTCTAATGCTTTAGCACGATGCTGTCCATCGAGAATGGCCATTTTCACTCCTGGTACGAGTTCCCATTCCTCTTCACGAATCCGCGACAATGCGCCGCGGGCAGAAAAAACAAATGGTGAAAAATAAAATGTTCCTTCCTTGACCGTTTCCAAAATAAAATCGCGTATCGCATTTTTTCGCCGCGGGTCCAGTTCCCGCTGCACTTTTCCATCGACCGTAAAAATCGACTGCAAGATGCGAAAAGGCATTTTCGTAAGCAGCACCCTGCGCCCAAACTGTCTATATTCTCGAACTTTTATTCTCGCTAGTAGATAATCATTCATATCTTTCACCTCTGATTTTATTATACAAAAAATTACAAATATACAAATGTTTCGATAAATTCCTTTTTTATCTCTCATGAGAAGAAGCAGATAGCCATAACAATCAATTGAATTCATTTTCTTAGCGATTCCATACTTTTGTACCATTTATCGCCATTATTGGAAATGGTAAGTTAATAGTGTCGACATAAGGCGAACGAAAAGGCAAAACCGTTGAAAAACGGCGACGCAAAGCTATAGGGGCTAATGTCTCTGTGACGATGCCAGCCAGTTGCCGAATCGCTTCCTCCGTTCGTCTTATGAAATCGTAATGGAGGGATTGTCTCGATGAATGAATCATGGTTGACACCAGAGCCAAAACAAAAGTTGGTATACAGCGTTTTAACTGTAACGGCCATCGCTGTCGGAACGCTTGTAACCTTACTTATGAATCAAGCTCTATAATGAAAACGTAGATTGCTAATGCTCCTTTTGAATTTTTTGACTCCTGTTGACAAACAAAAATGTGAAGAAAGAAGCGGCTGCCTCAAACCAAAGGTCAGACCCCACCGCACAATATATAGGATAAATAAGCTACGCGCGTGAGGTCAGACCTTTATGAGACAGCCTCTTGCTCACTTTTGTCTACATCCCCTCAAAAGATCCTCAGTTTGAAACAACATTTCCATTGACTCTTTACGGATTGGAGTGGCATTCTAAACATAAAGACCAATTCATTTTTCAATAAGAAAGGACTTGTTCGTGCATGAGCTTAACAAAAGAAGAAGTAACAAAAGTATTGTCTGTGATCCTCCAGCAATTAACCAGCAGCTGGAAAAAAGAAAAAATTCATTCTGATGTCATGGAAATCATTATGAACATGAGGATAAAAGCGGAAAACGATCAAGAATATATGGATTTACTGTTAACTAACATCGCTTTTGCCGTCGAATCGAGCCGCGCCTTACAACAAATCATGGAACTTATTTTAAAACAAAAAACGTTCCCATCTGCGCAAGCGATCGAAATGATGATGAAAGACGCGCAAACGCGCATCCATGAGCAATTAGGAAACTTGATTGGAACATATCGCGCGCATTTTGAGAAAATCGAAGATGTAAAGGAACGAAAACGAAGACTAGAGCTGACTTACTGCCCGATTCTTCTCGCCAATCGCATTAAAACCGATTTTATCGTCGGCTTTGTCCATGAAAACAACCGTGAAACGATCAAAGAACTGCTAAATACAGAACCAGCCTATACCCTTGAGTCCCTTCACCATCTAAGCGGCTTTTATGCCAGCATGCTGTTGGAAGGGATAGAACTGGAATATGAAGGTCAATAATGGTAAACAAATGGAGGATCGACATTGGAAACGGAACAATTACTAATAAAACTCATTCAAGTGATAAAAAGCGCAAAAGAGTATAAAGAACTCCCAAAAGAATATCAACAACAATTAAACAACATTTTAAATAAAGACTATTTAACAAACGCTCTCAAAACAAAATCACAAGGGACCATTTTGTATCAAATGAAAATCACCTTAAAAAGTATTCGGCCGCCGATTTGGCGAAGAGTGGTTGTTCCCAGCCATATTACTTTTCATCAGCTGCATAAAGTCATACAAGCGGCAATGGGGTGGGAGGATTATCATTTATATGAATTTGAAATAGGCAATATCATTATCGATCTGCCAGAGGATGAGCTATTTCCTAGCTTTCGTGAAAAATATGATGCAAAGAAAACAAAAATTTCTCAGTTTTTCATTGAAGAAGGACAAAAATGTACCTATACTTACGACTTCGGTGACTATTGGCAGCATACGATTTTATTAGAAAAAACCGAAACATCTCTTACGCCGTTGTCTCATCCCACCTGCCTCAAAGGAAAACGTGCTTGTCCCCCGGAAGACATTGGCGGGGTATACGGTTATATGCAAATCGTTGACATGCTGAACAGCACCAATGTGGACGAAGAAATCGAGCATTTTTTCGAATGGTATGGCGGAGAGTATGATCCAGAATACTTCAATATAGAAGAAGTCAATGAGAGGTTAAAATCCATTCGGCTATAGCGAATGCCCCCTCCTGCCCATATAAATCGAGGGGCAGGAGTTTTTTTCTAACCCCCTATTCCCCCTTTCTTGTGCCAAAAACAGCGCTGTAAATCCCATTTAAAACCTCACCATACGAGCAGATTTTTTCTCGTCTAACGCGATACAACTCAAAACTAGGAAACGCTAGGTTTTCCACATATTGGACTTATATGTCATCCGATGAATCGTTTTGTTTTGACATTCTTTACATACGATGATAAATTTTTAATAAGAAATAATTTTCTGTATTTTCTGTTCATAAAAGTGTATACACTTACATATATAACGTAGTGGCGTATACCAATATGAAAACAAGGGGGAAAGGTTATATGATTTATGCTCAACCTGGAAAGCCTGGTTCACTTATCACATTCAAAAAACGCTATGAAAACTTTATCGGTGGAGAATGGGTTCCGCCAGTAGACGGTGAATATTTTGAGAACATCTCCCCTGTGACTGGGGAAGTTTATTGCGAGGTACCGCGTTCTAAAGCAGCCGACATCGAATTGGCGTTAGATGCGGCACATGCGGCAAAAGACGCGTGGGGACGCACATCTCCGGCAGAGCGTGCAAAAATTTTAAATAAAATTGCCGATCGTATGGAAGAAAACCTTGAAATGTTAGCCGTTGCGGAAACATGGGAAAACGGAAAACCAATCCGTGAAACATTAGCAGCTGACATCCCTCTAGCGATTGACCACTTCCGTTATTTCGCCGGCTGCATCCGTGCGGAAGAAGGTTCATTGTCAGAAATTGACCACGATACAGTAGCTTATCACTTTAAAGAGCCAATCGGCGTTGTGGGACAAATCATCCCTTGGAACTTCCCGCTTTTAATGGGAGTATGGAAACTTGCTCCAGCATTAGCTGCCGGCAACTGCGTAGTGTTAAAACCAGCGGAACAAACACCGACTTCCATTCTTGTTTTAATGGAACTTATTCAAGATTTACTTCCGCCTGGCGTTGTGAATATCGTTAACGGTTTTGGCCTTGAAGCAGGAAAACCGCTCGCATCCAGCAACCGGATCGGAAAAATTGCGTTTACAGGTGAAACCACAACAGGCCGACTTATTATGCAATACGCTTCCCAAAACATCATTCCAGTTACATTAGAGCTTGGCGGTAAATCACCAAACATTTTCTTTGAAGATGTGATGGACAAAGATGACGAATTCTTTGATAAGGCGCTTGAAGGCTTTACGATGTTCGCGTTAAACCAAGGTGAAATATGTACTTGCCCATCACGCGCTCTCATTCAAGAGTCTATTTATGATGCGTTTATGGAGCGTGCCTTAGAGCGTGTGAAACAAATTAAACAAGGAAATCCTCTAGATACAGAAACAATGATCGGTGCTCAAGCTTCTGCGGAGCAGCTTGAAAAGATCTTATCTTACATTGATATCGGTAAACAAGAAGGAGCCGAGCTGTTAATCGGCGGTGAACGCAATTTCCTTGAAGGCGACTTAAGCGGCGGTTATTATGTAAAACCGACTGTATTTAAAGGACATAATAAAATGCGCATTTTCCAAGAAGAGATTTTCGGTCCAGTTGTATCAGTAACAACGTTTAAAGATCAAGAAGAAGCATTGGCAATTGCGAATGAAACATTGTATGGCTTAGGTGCCGGAGTATGGACGCGCGACATCAATACCGCATACCGCGTCGGCCGGGGCATTCAAGCAGGACGCGTCTGGACGAACTGCTACCACGCCTACCCTGCTCATGCGGCATTCGGCGGCTACAAATTGTCTGGCGTCGGTCGGGAAACACATAAAATGATGCTCGAGCATTATCAACAAACAAAGAACTTGCTCGTCAGCTATTCTCCTAAAAAACTTGGTTTCTTCTAATCTACCGCTTTCATGAGGCTGTCTCACAACTAAAGGGTCGGACTTCTCAGCGACAATAGATAGGTAATCCGCCTTACCTATTGCCATCGTTTGAGAAATCAACCCCTTAACGAGACAGCCTCGTTTACGATATAAATTCCGACATCTATAAAACGTCTCAACAGCTCTTTTGCCTTACTGTATGTTGATTTTTCAATCTAAACTGATAGAGTCGTCCCCATCACCGGTTTCATCTACCCATCGATCCCATTCGCTGACAGATTCTTCCTTATAAAAATAGAAAGGAGTTGGTTCCCCTTATGAACGGGCAACCAAAAGTAATTGCGACAGAGGCAGCATTGCAGCTTATCGAAAAGCTGAAAGAGAAATATGGGCCGATTATGTTTCATCAATCGGGCGGCTGCTGTGACGGAAGCTCGCCGATGTGTTATCCGCAAGGGGAACTCATCATTGGCGATTCGGATGTTCTACTTGGTGAAATTGGCGGCTGCCCCTTTTATATCGCAGCGGCACAATATGAATATTGGAAACATACACAGCTTATTATCGATGTCGTCCCTGGACGCGGCGGCATGTTCTCGCTTGAAGGACCTGAGGGAGTTCGTTTTTTGACACGGTCGCGCGTGTTCAGCCGCGATGATGACCAATGAACGACCTATAGAATTGTTTGACATCTATAAAACGTCCCAACTACTCTTTTGCCTTACTGATGTCGACTGTTCAATCTGAACATATACAGATTGATTTTCCGACATATGTATTTGCTCTTTTGCCCATTTTAAGCCCTTACTTATGTCGGTTTTTCAATCTGAACTTATATAGATAAAAACATGCTAGCTTCTCCTCATTGCGAAGGCATCGATACATTCCGACTTCTTTTGTTCTCAAAAAAAGCTGAAACCGATTAGGATTCAGCTTTTTCTCTTCTCCCATTCGCAACCTTCTGCTTCAGTGATATAGCCGCTCCGCTCGTCTGCCTGTTTAGCAACAAACATTAAGCTCATCGTTACTAACATCACAAATGAACCAACGAATACTCCCGCCAGAAATGCCCACATCCAAGCCTCTCTCCTTTCCTTTGAACCTTCTATCATATAAAACTAGATTTTGATTGTCTTACATTCATGATTTCCAAGCCGGAAAGAAGATATACTTCTCCTTTTTGTTTTGTATACGCTTTCATTTTTGTCTATTCATCATTTTCCAAGAAGAACATGTTAAAATAAGGAAAACATATAAAAAAGGAGTCATACGATGAACCTGAAGCGAATTCATCATGTCGCCATTATTTGTTCCGATTATGAACGTTCAAAGCATTTTTATGTCAATGTTCTTGGACTTGAGGTAATTCATGAGCATTACCGTGAGGAGCGCAACTCATACAAGCTTGATTTAAAAGTGAACGAATATGACCAAATTGAGCTGTTTTCATTTGAAAACCCACCGAAACGGTTAAGCTATCCGGAAGCTTGCGGGTTGCGCCATCTTGCCTTTGAAGTGGAGAACATCGAAGAAGCCATCGCCCACCTTCATAAACACGAAATCGAAGTAGAACCGATTCGCATCGACCCAATTACCGGAAAACGATTTACGTTTTTTGCTGACCCGGACGGATTGCCCATTGAGTTATATGAAAAATAGCAACACAACACGTTCCCGCGAATTGAAAGACGTTACTTCGTATTGTCAACGAAAACAACGCTCTTTCTATCTATCAACAAACATTGAATGGACTATTGAATATACGTTCCTCTCAATCCTTCTAACAAGAAGAGAAAGGAGAGGAATCTTCATTCCTTTAAGAACGCTTCAACCGCCAATAAATATGGACGAATAATAACGCAAGAGCCGCACCAACCGAATCAATGATCACATCAGATACAAGCGCAGAGCGTCCCGGCTGAAACGATTGATGCCATTCATCCGTGGCGGCATAAACAGTCGCATAACTCCAAGCGCCGATATAGGCCAAACGATGGGGACTTATCGCTTTCCATACGAGAAAAGCAAGAATGCCAAATACAGAAAGATGGGCAAACTTGCGGACAATAAAATTCCATGAAAAGAGACTATCATCCTTGTGATTGATTGTTTCCAATCCTAAAGATTGGGCAATATAACCAATCACCTCCGCCGTATTTTCTCCTGTGAATGCAGGAGATTCCGTAAAGTAATAAATGAGACTGCACCATAAAAAAACGAATCCCCACCAAAACCATTTATTCTTCATCATCTCACCTACTTATGTTTCCATTCTATATAAATCCAGGTTGATTGGCCGACATATATAAAGCGCCTCAACCGCTCTTTTACCTAACTTAAACGCCTTACTTATGTCAATTTTTCAATCTGAACTTATATCATCGCTCCCTCTACTTCCTTCTATACGATTCACATCCTTTTGTCAATAAAGTGCAACTTCATCAGTGGAGGTTTTCTTCATCCCCCAATGATGTTAGTTGAACTTATCGCACTTCTAGCGTCCGTTATCTCCCACCTGTAGAGTTGGGAGTCTTACGGACGATTAGAACGGGATAAAAGACTCCCAGCAGCACAAAGAAAACGACAAATATCCGGACTCTCCTCGTTTACCGCCACCGCTTTCCGGCGATACTTGGTAAATGGAGGTGAGATGATGTTTGAAACAGTGATACATAATATCGGTATCGATAAACTACAGCACTTCTCTTTTTATGCTATTATCGCTTTTTTATTGGCCGTCATCGTATGTTTGATCCCGCCAATGGAAAATGGCTTCCAACGTATTTGCGCTGTTGCGTTTTCCCTTATGTTCATTGGCCTATTAGAAGAATACCGGCAGCTTTTGCTCCCTGAACGAACGACTGAATGGCAGGATGCGGTAGCGAACATAATCGGAGTTTCGTTCGGCGTATTCCTTCCGCTTCTCATTCATTTACAATGGCAAGGAACGAAACGGCTCCAACGAAGCTTCCTTCCGTTAGGAGCGGCGATTCTCTTTGTTTTGACTCCTTTGCTGTATGGATTAACGGTGGTGAGTGAACCAATTCCTACAATAACGGCTCATCGCGAGGTTCTCCCCGTTCACAATGTCTATCCAGAAGAAATCCAAGAAGATAGCGACCATACGCTTACACCTGAAACGATTATCGGGAAATATCGCTTACAGCTAGATAATTTAAAACAAGAGGCCAATCAACACATCGAACAGCTGGCGGAAGAAGCGCTTAACGAATGGAAAACAAAGCAAACGCCACTAACGGCTCTTTACACCAAATACATGGAACGGGCAAACGAATTAGAGGAACAAATCAACACGAAGTTTCAACAAATTTATGAAGCAGCGAAAACTGACTTACAACAGCACGGCTTTGCGTCAGAATATGCTAATACATTGAAGCAGGAATACGAAGATACAAAAGCCAAACAGAAAACAGCGATCATGCAGAAAGTAGCCGGTGAATTGCTGTAACCATAGAATGACTGAGGCTGATAAAGTGGCAGACCCCACAACTCAATATATATTGTCAGGTCAGACACTACTCGGTCGGTCAGCCCCAGTCTTCCTCGTCTATTTTCAATCTATCCATCGTCCTAGAAGTATCCTACTAAAACCGACTACATGCAGAAGATGTACCGCATCCGTCAATGACTATCATTCTCCTCCCCCTGAGGAGGAAGTAGCGGAAGTGGCTGCCAGTGCGGCAATGAAAGCAGCTTGCTGAGCTTGAATGAGTATTTCGATCGCCGTGTATATTTCCGTTTCTAACAATCTTGCATTCTCTATTTTGTCACTCATCCAAAAATTCACTGCCATCATAATATTGATGTCTTTATGCCATTTAAAAAACTTTTCAGAGTGGAGTTCGTTTATGAGTTGCTGAATCGTAGCCATCTCTTTCTCACATTCATCAACGAAAGCCAATAACCCAATCATAGGATAGTGCATCGCTTTCAGCTTCGTTCCTGAGCGTTTGAACAAATCGAATAGCCTCACGCAGCGCCCAACTAATACATCAGCTTCTGTCTCTTTGTTTAAAGCAAGAATATGACTAAGAAACTGCAAGTCATTCCCCTTTCGAACCCCCTTTGCAGATAGTTTTTCGTAAAACGACTCAATCCGGTCGAGCAGCTTATTCACATCTTCCTCAGTATTCGCCAGCAGGACAGCGAGAGGGTAATCAGCACTGGTGGTTAAGAAAAAATGCTTTGCTTTCATTCCTTTATAAACAGCCAGTGACCTTTCCAGTTTTTCTTCGTAGTCGTTATGATCCTCACTGGTAGACATGAGTGCCAAAGCGGCTAAATAGGTAAATGTACCTCTAGCGAACCCAAACTGAATAAATTTCTCATATAAGTTGAGAAATTCACGAAATTTTTCCTCCGGCTTTTCAAAGCGAATATCAAGCACCGCTGCTGTGGGAAAACGCTGATACGATTTTAATAAAGAGAACATGCCAACTTGTTCTTTCATGTAATGGCTGATGCGAAGAAAGCGTTGCAGGTGGAACTCTTGATCGTTAACGACATACATAGAAGCTACCGTCATTAAGATCCGCTGATCAAGCACTTTCCATTTCAGCTCATCTTTCAACTGAGCGTAAATCGCTTTATATCGTTTTATTTTTTGCTGCAATCTTGCAGTTAGCATCTCATCACTTCCCTAAGGTTTTATCACAATTTACGAAGAAAAAAACGAAAGGTTTCACAAACAAAAGCGATACAGCCGGTCATATGAACCTCTCCCACCTACATTTCGCTTAGAGGCGGGAGACTTCTCGGTGAACATGTTAAATCACGGCGAGAGCGAGAAATGATTATCTCTTTCGCTAAGTGACATGATGTTGGTAAGAAAAACAAAAGAGGCGACCCTAAACAAAGCGTCAGCCTCCGCAACCATCATATATAGTAATTACGATGGATGTCGCGTGAGGTCAGACACTGATGGGTCACCTCTTTTTATCACTTTACCAATTTAACGTTTTAATGTGATGGGGGTCAGACCCCTTCACGAGTGTTGATTATCTAAATTTTTCCATTAAAGAAGTTTAGACTCCCCCTATGTAGGAGGTACCAGTGAATTTCGGCGCGCACCTCTTTAGGTAGAGTATTCTGACTCAAGCGGCGAGAAAATTCGATGAAGGTGAAACGGTATA
>DASQMX010000018.1:0-1507 GCA_035645275.1 Anoxybacillus sp. | reverse complement strand
CTTCTGATAAAATAAAGTTACCACACAAAATCTTATCCGAAAGAAGGGTCCTTATGTTTAAAAATTATATCATGAATCAATTAGTTTTGCCTTTAGATTTAGAAATAAAATTACAAGACAACGATATTGCCTTCCATATCCATCATTTGGTTGAAAGTATCCCTCATAAAGCGTTTGAGCCATTTCTCCGAAATGAGGGTTGTCCTGCCTATCATCCACGCATGATGCTTAAAATTATTTTATGTGCCTACACGCAATCAGTCTTTTCTGGTCGCAAAATTGAGGCCCTATTAAAAGACAGTATCCGCATGATGTGGCTAGCTCAAGGATATGAACCTAGCTATCGTACAATCAACCGATTCCGTGTTCAACCTGATGTGAAAGAATTAATTCGTGAATGTTTTGTCCAATTTCGTTGCCAATTGATTGAAGAAAAACTTATTGATCAAGAAGCTATTTTTATTGATGGTACAAAGATTGAAGCAAATGCTAATAAATTTACGTTTGTCTGGAAGAAATCAATTGAGAAGTATCATGAAAGTCTAATTGAAAAGTCAAACGAGCTATACAATGAGCTACTTAAGAATGAAATCATACCTGAAATTGAACGTGAAACTGCTGCTGAACAATTATCATTGGAAGAACTCGATCAATTGGTTCAAAAAGTAGACGATGTCGTAACCGAGTATGATCAACAAATTGAAGCTACCCCAGAGGTCGCAGAACGTAAAGCCTTACGAAGAGAACGCAAATATCCGAAACGAGTTCGAAAACAATTGCTTGATTTTATCTCACGTAAACAGAAATACCAACAAGACTTAAAAATCTTTGGCACACGTAATAGCTATTCTAAAACAGATCCCGATGCGACATTTATGCGAATGAAAGACGATTATATGAAAAACGGACAATTGAAAGCTGGTTACAATGTACAAATTGCAACGGAAGGTCAGTACACACTTGCTTATAGTTTGTTTTCAAACCCAACAGATACACGTACATTAATTCCATTTCTAGATGAAATTGAGCAACATTATTTCAAGTTACCGAAACACATTGTAGCAGATGCAGGTTATGGTAGTGAAGAAAACTATAATGATATCCTTTCGAACAGAAAACGAGAAGCACTTATTACGTATAACATGTACTTGAAGGAACAAAAGAAAAAGTACAAACAAAACACATTTAACCCTGATAATTGGGAGTATGATGAAGAAAAAGATACATATATATGCCCCAATCAAAAGATTCTTGAATTTCAATACCATTCTATTCGTAGGGATCGTACAGGATTTGAACGAAAGTTCAAAATCTATGAATGCGAAGACTGTTCTGGATGCCCATTCCGTTCATCATGTACAAAAGCTAAAGAAGGCAACAATCGGAAACTAATGGTGAATGAAAGATGGGAAGAGCAAAAAGAATATGTAAGAGCGAAGCTTTCAGAAGAGAAAACGAATGCCATTTATCGAAAACGCAAAATCGATGTGGAACCAGTTTTTGGATT
>DASQMX010000017.1:0-11954 GCA_035645275.1 Anoxybacillus sp. | reverse complement strand
CAAGGAAATGGTTAAACACATAGCGGCTACAGCCGATCGTCTTCGCAATGAGGATTTCTTGTTGTTTGTTTGGATAGATACGAAATCGGTAGGCTTTATGGATGCGCATCGACTCTTCACCTCCCTCTATAGTTCCATTATGCACGCGAATATGTGTTCGAACAAGGAGATGATAGGGCGGCTCGCAAAAAAGTGAACCACAGAAATATTTTTCAATCCGTCGAACAGTCGAGATGGCAAAAGATCATCTCTTATCCGAAGCCGATTCATCTCCCACTTACTCACGATGGTTCGTTGAAGTGAGAGTCTTCTCGGCTATTCAAGATAAAATATACCTTTTGAATTATCAGTTTGTTTCAAAAAGGAAGACATGGCAAATCATCTTTTTTCTAACCAAAAAATATGTTATCATACGCATAGAAAGTACATAATAATAAAGAGACCGAAAGTGCGGCAACACTTCCGGTCCCTGCAATAGCAGACTCAAAGGAGTCGGCCTATTGGAAAAATAGACCTCGTCCTAGAATTGGCGGTTCAAGGGAGGTCTATTTTTTATTCTTATGATTAAACGACAGCACCGCTATCACTAGCATCCCGAAAGAAAACATGAGAGAAAGGGACTCATATACTGTCATTTGCTCACCCCCTTTCAAAAGGAAATAGGGGTAAGCCGACCACCCTTGAACTTCTGCTATTGTTGGTTGTATTATAGCATTTTCCTTACTAGAATCTTGTCAAAAATTCTGTATTCGTAGTATTATTTTCCATTTTTTCTGTCCGATTTATTTTCAAAATTAGTCTCTCATTCTAAAGCAAATTTAAATACTCTCGAGACATTTAACATAATTAATTTTTAAAATGAATAGTCTACCAATCATTATATCTTTTATTTTCCCTCATTTTCTACGGGTACAAAATATTGATCCTTGCGATAACACAACGCCTCCATGGTAGCTATAAGGTTTTCATCACTTTCTACCCGAATTTTATACCATGCCGTACGATAATTTCGTTTCTCTTCTGTAGCGGTTGCTCTCAAGCGTGATCCCTTCATGCCGGGAGCCATAAAATTTACAGTTGTAGACAGACCAAACGAGGTTTTTCCATAAGAATTACATGCTGCTGCGAAGACATAATCCGCTAAAGCAAATATAATGGCTCCATGTACAGTTCCGTGACTATTCAACATATAATCCTTTACATCTAACTCGGCAGTCGCAGTGCCCTCTCCTAGCTCTATGAGCTTAATTCCCAAGTGCTGGGCATAAGGCTCGTTTTCAAATATCTCAAATATTTGTTCATAATATTTTTTGTGAATTTCTCGTTCATCCATGTTTATCACTCCTACGTTACTTTTAATCATGTAAAAACCACTTTATACGCCAACTACAAAATGTTCCTTGTGCTATCCCTTTATGTTCGCTCAGCACTTACAAAAAAACCGTTTCATTTTACAATCTCCATATAGAACACACGATTCAAATTGCGGAACGATGTTTAAGTTGTTTAATTATTCGATGTATAGCTGAAATATTCCTATTGATAATTTCAAAAATTACAAATTTTTTATTAACCCCTTATTGATGAACCGCTCCCACCCATACTCCGTTTAAATGAGGGAAACGATGTTAAAAGTATCATTTGATAAAATAAGCCACTCTCTTTCCATACATTTTTCATTTGGTGTATGGGATATGGCCTTTTAAATAAAAAGGACTGAAGGAATCAGAATTAATTCTGATTCCTTCAGTCCCTCAACTTGTTTTTTATTACTCAACAATCGCCTTTTCAGGACGACTTTTTATTATTCTACTGTCACTGACTTCGCTAAGTTGCGTGGTTTGTCAACGTCGCAGCCGCGGTGTAATGCAGCGTAGTAAGCGATAAGCTGCAATGGCACAACGGAAACAAGCGGCGTTAACATTGGATGAACCGCTGGAATTACGTAACGATCTTCTTCTGTTTCTAAGCCTCTCATCGAGATAATGCAAGGGTTTGCACCGCGGGCAACGACTTCTTTCACATTACCACGAATGCTTAAGTTTACGTGCTCTTGCGTTGCTAAAGCGATGACCGGCGTACCCTCTTCGATTAACGCGATTGTACCGTGCTTCAATTCACCGCCGGCAAAGCCTTCCGCTTGAATGTAAGAAATTTCTTTTAGCTTTAACGCACCTTCAAGGCAAACGTAGAAGTCCACCGCACGGCCGATGAAGAAGCAGTTGCGCGTTGTTGCTAAATATTCACGCGCAATTGTTTCCATTTCTTCTTTTGCATCGCAAAGCATTTCCATGACGTTCGCGATAATACCGAGCTCTTTAACAAGGTCAAAGTCAAGCTCAATTCCTTTTGCTTTTGCCGTTACTGTCGCTAAAATCGCTAAAACTGCAATCTGTGCTGTATACGCTTTTGTCGATGCAACCGCAATTTCCGGACCAGCATGAAGCAATAACGTATAATCTGCTTCACGGGAAAGCGTAGAACCAGGAACGTTTGTAATCGTTAAAGCTTTATAGCCCATTTCTTTCGTTTGGACAAGTACCGCACGGCTGTCCGCTGTTTCACCGCTTTGTGAAATAAAGATAAACAACGGCTTTTCAGATAGTAATGGCATATTGTATGAGAATTCGCTTGCGACATGCACTTCCACAGGGATTTTCGCCCATTTTTCAATGAACTGCTTGCCGACTAAGCCTGCATGGTAGCTTGTACCGCACGCGATAATATAGACGCGATCCGCTTCGTTCATCGCCTGAATAATTTCCGGATCAATTGTTAAATGACCGTTCTCATCTTGATACTTTTGGATAATGCGGCGCATCACAAGCGGCTGTTCATCAATTTCTTTTAACATATAATGCGGATATGTCCCTTTTTCAATGTCGCTTGCGTCCAACTCTGCTGTATATGGATCACGATCAATGGTTTTGCCGTCTAAGTTTTTGATGGTGACGGAGTCTCTTGTAACAAGCACCATTTCTTTATCCATTAGCTCGACGTATTGGTTTGTCACTTGCAACATCGCCATTGCATCACTTGCTACTACGTTAAAACCATCACCAAGACCAACAAGCAATGGGCTTTTATTTTTCGCCACATAAATAACATCTTTATTCTCGGCATCGATTAAGGCAATTGCATAAGAACCTTTTAAAAGCATTAATGTTTGTCGGAATGCTTCCTCTACGTCTAAACCGTCGTTTACAAATTTCTCCACAAGCTGCACGATAACTTCTGTATCTGTATCACTTTTTAATTCGACATCTTGTAAATAGTCGCGTTTTAAAATCGCATAGTTTTCGATTACACCATTGTGAACAAGCGTAAAGCGGCCTGAAGCGCTTTGATGCGGATGCGCGTTCACACGGCTTGGCGCACCATGCGTCGCCCAACGCGTATGACCGATACCGATTGGCGCTTCCACATCTGGATTGACAACTTCACGTAAGTCTGCAATGCGTCCTTTTTCTTTAAAAACATGTACCCCGTTCTCGTTTAACACAGCAATTCCAGCTGAATCATAACCGCGATATTCTAATTTCTCAAGCCCACGCAATAAAATTTCTTTTGAATCTTGTTCTCCGATATATCCAACAATTCCACACATAAACACATTCCTCCCTATTTTTCAAGAGAGGCTGCCTATAAGGGTGTGGGGACCCCTCGAATCATTACAATATCTTCTATAACCGTTCTATTTATATTGTAGCTGAGGGATCTGACCCTTTGTTTTAGACAGACTCCCTTAATGATGAACTTTGCGATTAAATCCTTTCCTTTGTGCAAAGAGTCGCCTCTTTGTTTTAAGAAAGGACTTGCGGCTGTAATCGCAACAACCGGGAGGCATCCGCCGAACGATCGATAAACCTCCTCCTCGTCAACTAAGCTTTCTTCCGAGCAAAGCTTAGTCCAGGCGCTTTATAAAATGAATACTTCTCCTACCCACCTTTCCATCTTGAATGACAACAATGTTAATATTACAGCAGTCCGTTAAGAAACGTCAACTGTAATACATTTTATAAAATAAATTATGCATAAGTGGAATGTCTCGTTCCACTTATGCATAGGTTGTTTATAGGAGAAATCAATTATTCAGCTCCCATTTCTTCTTTTACCACTGCAGCAATTCGTTCTACATATTCTTTACATAATTCCTCCGTTGGAGCTTCTGCCATAACGCGGACAAGCGGTTCTGTTCCTGATGGACGAACAAGAACGCGGCCATTTCCGTTCATTTCTGCTTCTACCGCTTGAATCACTTCTTTGACTCTCTCGTTTTCCATTACTTTATGTTTATCTGTTACTTTGACATTCACAAGAAGCTGCGGGTATTTCGGCATTTCACTCGCCAATTGCGAAAGCGGCTTTTGAGTGATTTTCATGATGTTGACAAGCTGCAACGCCGTTAACAAACCGTCACCTGTTGTATTGTAATCAAGGAAAATGATATGGCCGGACTGTTCACCGCCTAAGTTATAGCCGTTTTTCTTCATTTCCTCGACTACATAACGGTCACCGACCGCTGTTTGCACACTTTGAATTCCTTGTGCCTCTAATGCTTTATAAAAACCAAGATTGCTCATGACCGTTGAAACAACGGTTTGATGTTTTAAACGACCCGTCTCCTTCAAATACTTCGCACAGATATACATAATTTGGTCGCCATCGACAATATTGCCGTTTTCATCAACCGCAATTAAACGGTCGCCATCACCGTCAAACGCAAGCCCTACATCTGCTTCTTTTTCTTTTACAAACGCCGCTAACGCTTCTGGATGGGTTGAGCCGACTCCATCGTTAATATTAATTCCGTTTGGCGATGCTCCCATTGTTAAAACATCTGCTTCTAAGTCTGCAAATAAGTGAGTAGCTAATGAAGAAGTTGCTCCATGAGCGCAGTCAAGGGCAATGCGCAATCCTGAGAAATCTTCTTCTATCGTCTGTTTTAAGTATTGTAAATATTTTTGTCCGCCTTCAAAGTAATCATTTACTTGCCCTAAATCTTTGCCGATTGGTCTCGGTAATGTATCTTCCGGGCTGTCTAATAACTCCTCAATTTCTCTTTCCTGTTCGTCTGAAAGCTTGAATCCATCCGGTCCAAAAAACTTAATTCCGTTATCTTGCACAGGGTTATGCGAAGCAGAAATCATAACTCCCGCTTGCGCCCCTAGTGCTTTTGTCAAGTAAGCTACACCTGGAGTTGAAATGACCCCAAGACGCATAACCTCTGCTCCGATAGAAAGCAATCCTGCCACTAATGCTCCCTCAAGCATATGCCCTGAAATACGTGTATCACGGCCGATTAATACCTTTGGACGTTCCTTATCCTTTGTTAACACATAACCTCCACAACGGCCAATTTTAAACGCCAGCTCTGGCGTTAACTCGCTATTGGCAACTCCACGTACACCGTCAGTACCAAAATATTTACCCATTATCTGTATCTCTCCTTTTATTCTCTTGTTTATTCTTTTTCCGTAATTTTCACTTTGACTTTATCTTGAGATAAATCCCATGTTATATTTTGCGGACCATTTACTTCAACCTCTACCTCATGCTCTCCGATGCCTAGTTCACTTACATTGATATATAAATCAATGTCAGCTGGTTTTATGCTGTTTAGTGTGTTTAGCGCACCGTGAGCCACTATATCAAGCTTCCCATCTTCTGGCTCTAAAAACTGAAGTAAATATTGATCACCTAATCCTAAAATATCAATCGGTACTTGTGAAAATGTTTTTGACTGTTCCTCTTGTACATCAATACGAATGTTAATTTTTTCTGGGTCAACCGCTTTAACTCCTTCTGGAAGTGGAATTTTCGCTTCTAACGTCGTATCTTTCGTAATTTCATCTAAATTGATGGTAATTCCATCAATAAATTCAATTTGTTCAATTTTATCTTTCGACCCAAAAATCGTTACTTCATTTGGGATTGCTTCGATTTTAACAATGCTTAAACCTTCTTTCAACTTACCCGTCCGATTAATTTTAAACGGAACTGACTTGCTAGGGCTTTTTATTGGCACCGTTACCTCTACAACAGAAGGTTCCACTTCGACATTGAGTTCCTTTCCGTCTTTATCATAAACGATCACACGCGATGCTTGTTCAACTGTTTCTTTTGCCCCTTCCAAATTCACTCTTGCTTTTACAAGCGCCACCTTTTCAATTAATTCTTTAGCGCCTGTCACCGTAACCAAGTTTGGTTTTACAATTGGCTGCTCGATCGAGTAGCCGTCTGCTATTTTATTTTTATGAATAAAATCCACTTCAACAGGAAAATCTTTTGAAATTTTTTCATCAATAACAACATTCACTACGGCTGGCTCTATTGTTACCTTAAGTTTATCTGATATATTTTTATATTTTAAAGGAACTGTGTGCCTTCCTAATTCTAAATCAGTTAAATCTGCATAAATCTCAAAATCTCGTTGAAGCTTCGTTGGCTTTAAAATACTTGCAGGACCTTCTAGTGTCACATTGACAAACTCCGGGATGCCGTAGACGACTAAATTTTCTTTATCATAATAAACAACAACCGGTACGTCGGTCACTGTTTCTTCACTCGTTGTTCCTACGGAGTTACGCGTTAAACTCCCCGATTTTGTTTCTTTTTCAATGTTCACAGACATATATAGCATAAGAGCCAGCAACAATGAGAAAATCTTCATAAACCAATGGTTATTCATTAACTTATCCATTTTTCTTCCCCCTCCATTGCCAACGAGATGAGGAAGTTGTCTTCGTTGCTGTTTTCAATTCTCTTGTCAGCAATTCCCGGAATTGTTCTAACGTTAAATCACGATGCAATTCGCCATTTTTTGTTACCGAAATGGCTCCGGTTTCCTCTGATACGACAACGGTCACACTATCTGTCACTTCGCTAATTCCTAGTGCTGCACGATGTCGTGTTCCTAATTCTTTTGAGATAAAAGGGCTTTCCGATAACGGCAAATAACACGCCGCTGCAGCAACTTGATTTTTCTGGATGATCACTGCTCCATCGTGAAGGGGGGTATTAGGTATAAAAATATTAATTAATAATTCCGAAGAAATATGTGCATTTAAAGAAATACCTGTCTCGATATAATCACCCATGCCTGTTTCTCGTTCGACGGATATGAGAGCACCAATTCTTCGTTTCGCCATATATTCGGTAGCTTTAATAATGGCTTCAATGGTTTTTGTCTGTTCTTCTTCCTCAGGCACGCTGCTTCTTGAGAACAACTTTCCCCGCCCTAACTGCTCAAGCGCACGCCGCAATTCTGGTTGGAAAATGATAATAATCGCTAAAAATCCCCACGTTAACGCTTGGTCCATTAGCCATTGCAAAGTGCTGAATCCTAAAAAATTACTTACAATTCGAATGAGTACAATTAAAATAATTCCTTTTAAAAGCTGAACGGCTTTCGTTCCGCGAATAATCATGATCAATTTATAAATCACAAACCAAACAAGGAGTATATCAACAACTTTTGCTAAATAACTTAAGATTGGGAGCTCTCCAAAAGGCATTCTCACACTTCCTTTGTTGTTCTAATTCCTATACGTTGTATTTAAACAACTCTTCTATTATATCATATAAGTAAAAAAGCCATCAAAAAGACGGCTTTATTATTCACGTTCAAAAGTTTTCGATATATCTTTCATCACAGCTTTTATGTTATACCAAATCCAATCAAATACCTCATTAATTTCTTCAATTTCTCCCGTCACTTGACCAGCAGAAGCAAGATATTGTTCCCCGTGAATGACCGTTACGTTTCCATTCACTTTCCCTTCAATTTTGATTGAACCATTCCGGACTACAATATCTCCATTAACTACTTCTCCTTTTGGTACAATAACTGTATTGCCTTTAATCATTACATTTTCTTTTGTTGATACAGAAAATTGCTGATCGCCATTCCATGTCGTAAACAAGCTTCCCATCATTAAAGCGAAAAATAAAGATGCTGCCGTAATCATTGGGTGTTTCTTAAACCATCTTCTTAAGCGAATAGTTTTCTTTTCTTTCGGTAAGCGCGCCATTACTTTCGCTGTAAAATCATCAGAAGGTACAAGATGAGAAGAATGCTGAATGAAAGCAACGGTCTTTTTCAAATCATTAAAATGTTGGCTGCATTTCGAGCATTCATGCAAATGCTCCCGTAAAGTAAGTTCATCCTGGGGACTAATCTCCTCATCTAAATAGTCGTGCATTAATTCAATAATGTTAGGTGGGCATTTCATCATTCTCTTTCACCCTCTCATAAATGTCCCAATTGCTTTCTTAGTGCTTCCCGTCCACGATGAATTCTTGTCTTCACTGTTCCCACAGGCAAATCAAGAATTTCGCTAATTTCTTGTAATGATAGTTCCTCTATATATTTTAAAACAATAACACTCCGATACTTTTCTGGTAATTTTAATATGGCTTTTTGAACGATCTCTTGCAGCTCTAAACTTTCTAATGTATCCTCTGGTGAAGCTTCTGTCGAGGCTAGCTGCGAATACATCGTCAAACCGTCTGTGCCACTGACTTCTGCATCTAGGTAAAAATCTGGTTTTTTCTTGCGAATTCTATCAATAGATAAATTAGTAGCAATGCGATAAAGCCAAGAAGAAAATTTCATATCAGGATTATACGTGTGAATATTCATGTAAGCGCGAATAAATGCTTCCTGAGCAACATCTTCTGCCTCATGGCGATTTCCAAGCATTCGATAACATAATTGATATACTTTGTTTTTGTAAATTTCAACAATTTCAGCATATGCATTTTGATCGCCTTTTTTTATGGCTTTAATTCGATTTTTCACCAACGATTCCATAATTTATATTATACCCCCGCCCTACTGCGGCTATATTTTTAATACGAATCAAAACAAAAAAAGTTCCACCATTTATTGTAACAAAAAACAGCAGCCTAATCATTAGGTCTGCTGTTTTTTATAAAAAAGAATTCCTTTATCATCAATATGCAGATTTTAAGATTTCTCATGTCTATACAAAAGTTTTTAACTTTTTATAAGCTATACCAGTTTTTCTCCAAATAGAGAGCCCATTAGTGCAACAGCCACTGAAGCTGTTTTATTTCGTTCATCAAGAATTGGATTGACTTCAACAAATTCAGCAGAAGTAATAATTTCTGCCTCAGCAAGCATTTCCATTGCTAAATGGCTTTCTCTATAGGTCAGCCCGCCAATAACAGGTGTCCCTACTCCAGGAGCATCAAGAGGGTCTAATCCATCTAAATCTAATGATAAATGAACACCATCTGTCCGTTCTTTTAAATATGCAATAGTCTCCTCCATTACTTTTGTCATTCCAAGACGGTCTATCTCATGCATCGTGTATACTTTAATACCTTTTTCTTTAATAAGTTGTTTCTCACCTTCATCTAATGAACGTGCCCCAATCAAAACAATATTCTCCGGTTTTACTTTTGGACTATAGCCACCTATGTTTGTTAAAGCTGGATGTCCCAATCCTAAGCTGACAGCAAGCGACATACCATGAATATTTCCGGAAGGCGATGTTTCTGCTGTATTTAAATCTCCATGGGCATCATACCAAATAACACCTAGGTTCTTGTAATGTTTCGCAACACCCGCTAATGTTCCAATCGCAATACTGTGGTCGCCACCTAAAACTAACGGAAAACGCCCCTTTTTCACTACTTCATCAACGACTTCTGCTAACCTTCCATTCGCCTCAGCAACCGCTTTCAAATTCCGTAAATTTGCATGAACGTCAGGGTCGCCGGCTCTTTCTGCTCTGCCAATGGCAATATCTCCTAAATCCTCAATTTCATAATGCAAACACTCTAAACGTTCTATCACACCCGCATAGCGGATAGCACTTGGTCCCATATCTACCCCGCGACGTGTTTGACCTAAATCCATAGGAACGCCGATGATGGAAATCTTTTTCATAAAATCTCTCCTTCCCCCTCATATTGCTTATATTTTACCGAATAGTAAATTGTTGACTCAACTCGACATTTTTTTGAATATTTATTCAATTGGAAAGGAAAGCAAAGGCACGCGCCTAACGCCAAAGACAAATATTTGTCGCTTCACCGGAGAAAAGTTACTTTCCAAAAACGTTACAAGCCAAACTAGACAATAAAGTGAAACTTCATTAGTAGGGAAGAAAAAAAACTTACTGATGTTAGTTGAACTTATCGGCCCTTCTAGCATCCGTTATGAGGCTGTCTCATAAGGGTCTGACCTCACGCCCGTTTCAAAATATATAGTTCGTTTATCACGACATTATGATCTATATATTGTGTTGTGGAGTCTAACCCTGGGCTATGAAGAGGAAAACATATCTACATATAAAAGAGGTGCACTTCATATCCAGTGCACCCCAACAATTGACATAGAACCAAAACAAAAAACTCCTTAAGCCATAACGGCTTAAGGAGTTTTCAATGGAGCCTAGCGGGATCGAACCGCTGACCTCCTGCGTGCAAAGCAGGCGCTCTCCCAGCTGAGCTAAGGCCCCATAATGGAGCGGAAGACGGGACTCGAACCCGCGACCCCCACCTTGGCAAGGTGGTGTTCTACCACTGAACTACTTCCGCAAAATGGTGAGCCATGGAGGACTCGAACCTCCGACCCTCTGATTAAAAGTCAGATGCTCTACCTGCTGAGCTAATGGCTCGAAATTTAGCTGCAATGATAACTTCTAATCTTTAATCATTACCTGTCCTCGTCTCAGTAAGCTTATTCAAGATGTGGCTCGACGAGTACAACTCGAAGACAATTCATAGAAGTTTCGCTCGTTGCTGAGCTAATGGCTTATTTTTTAATGGCTGGGCTAGCTGGATTCGAACCAGCGCATCACGGAGTCAAAGTCCGTTGCCTTACCGCTTGGCTATAGCCCAATGATGTTACTTCATGAAATACTTCTTCGAAAATACTGCATGAATCAACACCGCAGGATAATTTCAAGAATTTCTGTAAGGAAATTCGGGAAATTATCCGACAAATGATACAACAAAAACCTATGTAATCTTTTTTTACATCATGTGAAAATGGTGGAGGGGGACGGATTCGAACCGCCGAACCCAAAGGGAGCGGATTTACAGTCCGCCGCGTTTGGCCACTTCGCTACCCCTCCATATAGAACTTTCATGGTGCCGGCTGCAGGACTTGAACCCGCAACCTACTGATTACAAGTCAGTTGCTCTACCAATTGAGCTAAGCCGGCATAATTGAAGATAGGATAAACAACCATTTTATTTATAATCGTCGCTCCACTCTCAGAATGCTTATTCAAGGAGCGGCTCGAGTGGTGCGCTGAAGAATTTTCAAAGAAGCTTATTCGAGCGTGCTCTACCAATTGAGCTAAGCCGGCATATTTAATCAACCGACATTATGGTGGAGGATGACGGGATCGAACCGCCGACCCCTTGCTTGTAAGGCAAGTGCTCTCCCAGCTGAGCTAATCCTCCAAAAAACAAAAAGATGACCCGTACGGGATTCGAACCCGTGTTACCGCCGTGAAAGGGCGGTGTCTTAACCACTTGACCAACGGGCCAAAAAGCGCAAATCACAAGCTTCCAACCGGGCTTGAACCGGTGACCTCTTCCTTACCATGGAAGTGCTCTACCAACTGAGCTATGGAAGCATGGCTCCGCAGGCAGGACTCGAACCTGCGACCAATCGGTTAACAGCCGATTGCTCTACCACTGAGCTACTGCGGAATGTTTTATCTTAAGGCCTGGCAACGTCCTACTCTCGCAGGGGCGCTGGCCCCAACTACCATCGGCGCTGGAGAGCTTAACTTCCGTGTTCGGGATGGGAACGGGTGTGACCTCTCCGCTATCGTCACCAAGCCTACTACTCTGATTTCACTTCTCTGCTGGCTTGCACCGAGGAATCCTTCATCCTCGAATAAACTAGTAGACGCAGGTGCAGACCTGTTTAAACACAAGCCACACAGGTACAGGCTTTATGAACT
>DASQMX010000016.1:0-4295 GCA_035645275.1 Anoxybacillus sp. | reverse complement strand
GGATTGCGTAAGCAAGAAGTAGTAGATGGGTTGTTCCGCCCCATCGGCCCAAAGCCGATGTTGCTTACTAATCGATCGAGAAGACTTCCGATGAGTTCATCGAGTAGGAGAAGACAGCCTTCTTCTGCGCTGAAGCTTCTTCGATGGAGTTGGTAAGAAACGCCCACCTCTAAACAACGTGTAGGTGGGAGAGGTTCATATTTATTACGCAATCAGCGAACTCCATTAAATCCACCGGTAGAAAACATGGATGAAATATGGAATGATTACGAAAAGATCGCTGTGAAACGTCAATTGAGCTCCATGATCACTGGAAGCCCAGAAACCGTCAAGGAGAAACTGCAGGAATTTTTAGATGTTACTCAGGCTGATGAATTCATCATCCATACGCAAGTTTTTGACCATGAGGCGCGTTTACGCTCCTACGAAATGCTAGCTGAAATGGTCATGGGGAAATAAATGATAGAGGAAAATGGTCAAGGTCTGGTAACTATTCAGTCTCCAACTAGAGAAAGTTAGAAGGAAGCTTTTAAACCTATCCTGAAAATGAATATTTTCATTCTTCTGATGGTGCCGTATAGATGCGACATGGTTGTCCCCGTGGAAGAAGAAAGTTTCTTTCATAATCTATGGTGCCACGAAGTAGGGTATGGGTGGTTAATGGGAGCATTACTTCCATAAGCAGGAAGTAATGCTTTTCTTGTTGAAGTAAAGGGGTTAGTGGAATACAGAGAAGGAATTTTAAGTAAGAAAGTTTACTTAAATAAGCAAATAATTGTATCGCTAAAAATAACTTAGGGGAGATGTTATCGTGGATATAAAAATACACAACGATTTATCTAAAGCTAATTGGGAAGAGATGAAAGAAGTATATCAATCAGTAGGGTGGAGAAAGCATTCAAATGATATAATCAAAAAGGTTTTTGAAGCAAGTAATGTAATAGCGATAGCAACATGTAACGAACGAATTGTTGGTTTCGGTAGAGCGATATCAGATGGAGTGTTTAATGCAGCCATATACGATGTTGTTGTTCATCGTGATTTTCAAAATTTAGGCATAGCGAAAAAGATTATGAACAATTTACTTGATAATTTGAAACATATCTCGTGTGTCCATTTAATCTCAACCACTGGAAATGAGGAATTCTATAGAAAAATAGGTCTGAAAAAACTGAAAACTGGAATGGCTCGTTATTTAAATCCCGAGTTAGCTAAAGAATATTTAGAGGAGTAAGTTGTATTTAATGAGGCAGGCTGTAAAAGGGTTTGTTATAGCTCAGGTTGTTTTATTAAGCCTTATCAATGAGGAAATTATTTTCCAATACGAACCCTCAGTAAAGGAATTTTTTGCAGAAAAACAATTTCATATAGGATTGCCCGTAGAAAATTATCGTGTTGTAAGTATTGGCATCCATCCTACTATTGCTCAATATAACGGTTTCTACACCCTCGATACATACAACAACTTTTATCCTCTGTCTTATAAGCACGAGTTTCGGAAAATCATTGAGAAAGAATTAGCGAAAAACAAATCGATTCGTACGTATTTTGATGAGTGGGGCGGGCGTTTCTACATTTTTACTGATGAATTAGGAAAACACTACATGTTCACAAAAAAACTCGAAAAAACGATTGAAAAATCTGCAGCTAAATATAGAACAATTAAAAAAAAGGGGGGGACGATACATTTTTTCCACTGTACCTATTGAAGATGCATCAGAAAATAGTTTGTTCCTTGAGAAAGATTCCGAATTAAAGGAATCCGCTTGGAACATTTATTTGTACAAAGCAACGTAAACTTTGGCGAACTTCTCCGTTTTTACATGGGTTTCATTTTATCCAGACAAATCCCCTTATTTCAACCGAAACGATGAAGTAAGGGGGGTGTCATCTTTTTATTCTTTTATTATTTCTTTTTTTAACAGTCTGTCATGTAGTTTAGAGAAGATGAGCAATGCAACAATCGAACCGACCAAGCTACATAACATATCCCATTGTGTATCCCAAATATCACCTTGGGTTCCTAAAAAGTCTTTAATCGCTTTTCCTCCCTTTGCTATTTTGGAAGCTAACCATTCGATAATCTCGTACAAAGCAGCAATTGCCAGTGACATACTTATGACAATGGTAAATAACCAAGGTCCTTTCGTTAATGGAGTTTTCCGTAATAAGATTTCTCTCAGCACAATCGCAAATAAGCCTTTAAGCAAATGCCCAAATCGGTCGTAATGATTTCGCTTTAAGTCATAAGCGTCCTTAATCCAATCAAAAAGAGGAACTTTTGAATAGACATAATGACCACCGACGAACATAATGATGGCTAGAATGGTCATAATGACATAAGAGAGAGTCGTGAAACGGAACTTATTGTATGTGGCGATGATGATGAGCAAACCGACAACGGCAGGACTAACCTCCAATGTCCATGACAGGTAACTGGCGGGTTTGATTGCTGACCAAATAAAAACGGAAATAACAACCAATAGCAGAAGAAGATGAATTCTTTTAATACCATCTTTTTTCATTTTATTCGCTCCTTTAGAAGAACGGTTTTATTTACAGTATTTGAAAAACAGCCGTTTTCATACAGGGGATTGAATAATGGTGAAAGCTTGTGTTTTTAAGTAACATAACAAACATTCAGTTTTTCAATTTGAGGACTTATGGGGAGGTTTACATAATTATTAGTACGTCCTTGAAGATTATGGGATGCGTCCATATATATTATGTTCACCAAGCGGATGAACAATAAGTAAGTTTCGTTTACATAATAACAAAATCATCAACAAATGTGGAGAAATTATCGAATTTAACTGTATAAAAAGGTTGGGCTTCAATTTATACAGGATAATATTTCAATTGGTATACTTTTTACAATCGGTAATGCTAACAATGGAGGTGATTACTAATGATTAATGATTTTAATGAAACACCTGTATTTGGTGATGTTCCTCGTTTCTTCCCAAGGATAGGTCAGCCTGATGAAATGAGTCCGGTTAGCGATATCACATATGATTACGAAAATTACACTCCACCTGTTATTGAAGTAACTCCAGGTGATGACGAGTCGGATACCAATCAAATAAAAACTTCTCTAGCCAACAAACTTCTTTAAAGTGTTGGACAATGTTTAAAAATCAACATAAAATCAACATTTTACTTTAACATAGCCTAAGGACCAATTTTTTTGGTCCTTTTGTATTTCTTCCTCAACTACGCCACCCGTTAGCTGAAGAAAAACCTCTAAAAAGCTCTTTTATATCAATTGCCATTCACACTTTTCTCTATGTTGAACTAAACTGCCTCGTAGTTAAAGAAGGGCTAATATGAAACTTTCATATTTAATAATCGTCTAATCAATAAAAAGGAGGGGCATAATGAGACGATTATGTTTCGTATTACTCTTTGTCACTGTCTGTTTATCAATGATGATAATAAACACTAGAGTTTCTGCTACAAGTTGGGCTGAATTGAAACCTCAAGAGGTTAGTGATAGAGCTGAAGTTATTGTTATTGGTAAATATGACTTTTCAAGCAAGCCAAAATCCAGTGATTTTATTTTTCAAGGTTTCACGTTCAACGTTAAAAATGTTTATAAAGGAGACGTACCTAAACAAACAATCGCAGGCATTGACTATAATGATGTTGGATGGGCAGAGGAGTTCCAAAATAAAGGCGGCGAGTTTCTTTTATTTTTAGAAAAGAGTGAGGAAGTTGACTTTCTAATACCAGTAGGAGGTCCAAACGGTATGGTTCAAATTTTCAATGGTAAAGTTGAAAACCAAAATGATGAGAGTAGGGTTTTTTATGAAGATTTTCTAAAAGCACAACCAAAAGCCCCAAGTGTTGAAAACAGTGAAACACTTAATCACGGTCAGAATTCGAGGTCATATATACTCTTATATGTAAGTGCAGGTGTTTTGATTGGGATAGTAGTATTTATCCTATTATATCGCTACTTAAAGAAAAAATAATGTATACGTCATTTTGTTCGACCAACGGGTGGCAAGAGTCCAATAAAGGCAGGTTGCTTCGGCAGCCGTTTTCTTATTCGACTAACGAGGCAGGATAATTAGAGAAGGAATGCGAAATAATTATTTAGATAAAGGATTAAAAGTAGGGAGCATATAAAATAAAAATGGAAATGAGTAAGTTTTGGTGTTATGTCAAGAAAACGGACACGTTAAACAGAGAGAAATAGCTGAACTTAGGCAGCTACTTTTCTCTGATTAGCGTAATATGCAGCTTCAAATTCACATGGCGATACATAGCCAAGGGCGGAATGACTTCTTTTG
>DASQMX010000015.1:0-15548 GCA_035645275.1 Anoxybacillus sp. | reverse complement strand
CTACGATGATGGGTTCCTCGGCGCAAGCCTGCAGAGAAGTGAAAACAAAGTAGATGGCTTGGTGACGATGGCGGAGAGGTCACACCCGTTCCCATCCCGAACACGGAAGTTAAGCTCTCCAGCGCCGATGGTAGTTGGGGCTAGCGCCCCTGCGAGAGTAGGACGTTGCCAGGCGAATGAAGAACAGAGGTTAAAACGAAATCGTTTTAACCTCTGTTTTTTTATATAGATTTTAAAGACTCAAATTTATCTAATAAAAAATAATGAAGTAAAAAAGGAACTTTATCAGCTGTAACTGATAAAAACTTTATAATAAAAGGGTAAGCATCACTTGAATATGAATGTAATAATTCACTCCACCATTCTGTTTCATAACGACAAATCATACTTAAGTTATATAACAATAAGTAATGAGCAATAATCTCAGGTGATTTAAGAATTTCTGTTATATTAGTGGGTAATCTATAGGTTCTATCGTATATTCCATAAAGAAAAGGTTCACAACCTAAAGGAGTTAATTTTTGTTTATTATCCCAAGTTATACATATATACGAAGAAGAACTCTCATATTTTATCGAAATAATATTAAAAGAATACAGTTCTTTTGTTATGTAGTCTTTAAAGCGTCCAAGTGTCATATGATAATGATCTAAAATTTTTGTAGGGATCATAATGTTTTGATTTAGATGATCATAAATTACATCTAAAGATAAGTTTTCTTTGTAATAAACTGAAAAAAGCTCATGAAGTTCATAAATTCTTTGTAACAATATTCGCATTTGAAATTTTTCTCCCGCTAAATGTTTCACATGAAACATTTTTTCTGAAAAGTGAGTGAATAACCCGTGTTTTTGTACTTTTACTTCGTCCTCAAAAAATTCATAGCTTTGTTTTTTTCTTTTTCTTGTTGATACTCCGTGGGCAAGCACTAACGTGGACTCAGGATATTCAGCATCGATGGTAAGCAGACAAGCTTTTAATAATTGGACCATCCCATAAAATAGTAATACAGGCTTAATGGATAGAGGAGCATCTTTAGCGGTAGAATAAAAATTTTGCCCGTGTTCTAAATAATAAATAAACGGATAGCAGTTAGCATAACTTTTTTTAGCAGCATCTTGTCGCTCTTGTTTTACATAACAATGGTATAAAAATTTTTGTGCTACATTAGTTGAGTGGAATAATGTCAATCTTGGCCAAATATCTATATAATCATTCATATTTTTTCTCCTCCTTGTATTATATTGTTGGATTTTACTGAAAAATCTTAAATTTCGTCGATTCCTTGACAGTATTTTAACCAGTTGTTAATCTACTAATAATATTTCCTAATGTGGGGGGAGAAAACATGTGGGAATCTAAATTTGTTAAAGAAGGCTTAACATTTGATGATGTTCTTCTTATTCCTGCAAAATCAGAAGTGCTACCGCGCGATGTTGATGTAACTGTAAAATTAAGCGATACATTGCAGCTTAATATTCCAATTATTAGTGCTGGAATGGATACTGTTACAGAGGCGGAAATGGCAATTGCAATGGCCCGTCAAGGCGGTTTAGGAATTATTCATAAAAATATGTCGATTGAGCAACAGGCTGAACAAGTAGATAAAGTAAAACGTTCAGAAAGAGGAGTTATTACAGATCCATTCTTTTTAACTCCTGAACATCAAGTATATGATGCAGAGCATTTGATGGGGAAATATCGCATTTCCGGCGTTCCGATTGTAAATAATGAGGTAGAACAAAAGCTGGTTGGTATTATCACGAATCGTGATTTACGCTTTATTCAAGATTATTCAACGAAAATATCAGACGTCATGACGAAGGAAAATTTAATTACTGCTCCAGTAGGAACAACATTAGAGGAAGCAGAGAAAATTTTACAAAAATACAAGGTGGAAAAGTTACCGCTTGTTGATGAAAATGGTGTTCTTAAAGGACTTATTACGATAAAAGATATTGAGAAAGTGATTGAGTTTCCTAATTCCGCAAAAGATGCAAAAGGTCGCCTAATCGTCGGAGCAGCGGTAGGAGTTACTGCGGATACAATGATTCGTGTGAAAAAGCTTGTTGAAGCAAATGTAGATGTGATTGTTGTTGATACGGCCCATGGGCATTCTAAAGGAGTATTAGAAACGGTTCGTAAAATTCGTCAGGAGTATCCTGATTTGAATATTATTGCTGGTAATGTCGCGACAGCTGAGGCGACTCGCGACTTAATTGAGGCAGGGGCTAATATCATTAAAGTGGGAATTGGTCCTGGTTCAATCTGTACGACACGTGTTGTTGCAGGTGTTGGAGTGCCGCAAATTACAGCAATTTATGACTGTGCGACAGAAGCAAGAAAACATGGGGTCCCTATTATTGCAGACGGTGGTATTAAATATTCTGGAGATATTGTAAAAGCATTAGCAGCAGGTGCTCATGCCGTTATGCTCGGAAGTTTATTAGCAGGAGTTACGGAAAGCCCAGGAGAAACAGAGATTTATCAAGGGCGGCGATTTAAAGTGTATCGAGGTATGGGTTCCGTTGCAGCAATGGAAAAAGGAAGCAAAGACCGTTATTTCCAAGAAGATAACAAAAAATTTGTTCCAGAGGGAATCGAAGGACGTGTTCCATATAAAGGGCCTTTAGCTGACACGATTTATCAATTAGTTGGCGGTTTACGTTCTGGAATGGGATATTGCGGCACAAAGAACTTAGAAGAATTACGAGAAAAAACACAATTTGTTCGCATGACTGGTGCCGGATTGCGTGAAAGTCACCCTCATGATGTGCAAATTACGAAAGAAGCACCAAATTACTCTCTCACCTAATTATATCTATATGCCTAAATTCGACAGAGGAACATTCCTCTGTCTATTTTTTTGACAGAGAGTGTGTTAAAATAACGTTTGTGCAAAGGAGGGTTTAAAGTGAAAACTTTATGGCATAAAAGTTTAATCTTAAGTCTCATCACTATTTTTTGTTTGGCAAGCATTTTACCGTTAAATCGGGCAGAAGCGGCACAAGATCCATTGAACATTGAGTCGGATGCTGCTATTTTAGTGGAAGCGAAAACGGGGAAAATTTTGTATCAAAAAAATATTGACGCAGTACTTGGAATCGCTAGCATGACGAAAATGATGACGGAATATTTATTGTTAGAGGCGATCAAAGAAAAAAGAGTAAAGTGGGACCAAGAATATACGGTAAGTGATTATGTTTATAAAATCTCGCAAAATCGTAAGTTATCGAATGTTCCTTTACGTAAGGATGGGAAATATACTGTCCGTGAACTTTACGAAGCGATGGCGATATATTCCGCTAACGGTGCAACTGTGGCAATCGCTGAAATTGTTGCAGGCTCTGAAGAGAATTTCGTGAAAATGATGAACGAAAAAGCAGCAGAGTTAGGCCTTAAAGATTACAAATTTGTCAATGCTACGGGACTAAATAATCGCGATTTACAAGGGTTACACCCTGCTGGCAGCGATGAAAACGCAGAAAATGTGATGTCAGCAAGAGCAGTAGCAACGTTAGCATATCACTTATTGAACGAATATCCAGAAATTCTTGAAACAGCAAGTATTCCGAAAAAAACGTTTAGAGAAGGAACAGATGATGAAATTAAAATGGATAACTGGAACTGGATGCTACCAGGCTTAGTCTATTCCTATGAAGGTGTAGACGGAATAAAGACAGGATATACAGAGTTTGCAGGCTACTGCTTTACTGGTACAGCAGAAAGAAACGGAATTCGTTTTATAACAGTTGTCATGAACGCTAAAACAGATGGACAAGGCACATATAAAGCCCGGTTTGAAGAAACAAGGAAGCTACTTGATTATGGTTTTAGTAATTATTCTATGAAAGAGCTATATCCGGCTGGATATCAAATAAAAGGTAAGTCTACATTACCTGTTACAAAAGGAAAAGAAAAGTCTGTACAAATTGAAACGAAAAAACCGCTCTCTGTCGTTGTAAAAAACGGTCAAGAGAAGAATTGGGAACCAGTATATGTCATCGATAAGAAGAAGTTAACAAAAGAAGGCGAATTAACTGCCCCAGTGAAAAAAGGAGAAAAGGTCGGATATATGACTGTTAAGTATAAAGGAGAAGATGATTACGGCTATTTAACTTCTGACGGGGAAGAAGCGGTTCAAGTTGATTTAGTCGTTTCAAAAGATGTCGAAAAAGCCAATTGGTTTGTATTAACAATTAGAGGAATCGGCGGATTATTTAGTGATGTTTGGACAAGCGTTGTAAAAACTGTAAAAGGTTGATTTAAAAAATAGAGGCTGACCCTAAAGCAAAGTGTCAGATGTCACAACCATAATATATAGGACATAACATTGGATAAAAATGTTATATATTATGGGATTATGCGTGAGGTCAGACACTTATGGGTCAGTCTCTTTTCAATATATTTTTTATTTTTATTATGATTTTTTAAAAAATTAAGGTAGAATAAAAATGTAGCTATTGCAAAAGTAAAGATTTTTTATTGTGAATTTGTTTATTTTTCAGTACAATATTCACAATTACTACATACATAATCGGGAGGAATCATAAGTGGCAATTACAGGAACTGAACGTGTGAAACGTGGAATGGCAGAAATGCAAAAAGGCGGCGTCATTATGGACGTTGTAAATGCGGAGCAGGCTAAAATCGCAGAAGCTGCTGGAGCGGTGGCTGTTATGGCATTAGAGCGCGTTCCGGCTGATATTCGTGCAGCAGGTGGAGTCGCGCGTATGGCAGATCCAACTGTTATCGAAGAAGTGATGAAGGCAGTTTCGATTCCGGTAATGGCGAAAGCACGCATTGGACATTATGTAGAAGCGCGCGTTCTGGAAGCGCTAGGTGTTGACTACATTGACGAGAGTGAAGTATTAACTCCTGCCGATGAGGAGTTCCATATTGATAAACGTCAATTTACTGTTCCATTTGTTTGCGGCTGCCGTGATTTAGGGGAAGCAGCGCGCCGTATTGCTGAAGGTGCTTCCATGCTTCGTACAAAAGGTGAGCCAGGTACGGGGAATATTGTAGAAGCGGTTCGTCATATGCGCAAAGTGAATGCACAAGTTCGTAAAGTAGTGAGCATGAGTGAAGACGAGTTAATGACAGAAGCCAAAAACTTAGGAGCGCCGTTTGAAGTGTTATTAGAAATTAAACGTTTAGGACGCCTCCCGGTTGTAAACTTTGCCGCGGGGGGAATCGCAACACCTGCTGATGCGGCATTAATGATGCATTTAGGAGCGGATGGAGTATTTGTCGGTTCCGGTATTTTTAAATCAGAAAATCCGGAAAAGTATGCGCGTGCAATTGTAGAAGCGACTACTCATTATGAGGATTATGAGTTGATTGCACATCTGTCTAAAGGTTTAGGTGGAGCGATGAAGGGAATTGATATTTCTTCATTATTACCTGAACAACGTATGCAAGAGCGCGGCTGGTAATTAAAGGGGTAGACATTATGGTGAAAATCGGAGTTCTAGGTTTACAAGGTGCAGTTCGCGAACATGTAAAATCAATTGAAGCGTGCGGTGCGGAAGCTGTTGTCGTAAAAAAAGTAGAACAACTAGAAGATATCGACGGCTTAATTCTTCCAGGCGGGGAAAGCACAACGATGCGCCGTCTGATGGACAAGTATGGTTTTATCGAGCCATTACGTGAGTTTGCCGCTAAAGGGAAACCGATGTTTGGTACTTGCGCTGGATTGATTATTTTGGCAAAGAAAATTGTCGGTTATGATGAGCCACATCTTGGTTTGATGGACATTACCGTGGAACGCAATTCGTTTGGTCGCCAACGCGAAAGCTTTGAGGCACAATTATCGATCGCAGGTATTGCGGATGATTTTATCGGTGTGTTTATTCGTGCTCCTCATATCGTTGAAGTTGGTGAAGATGTTGAGATTTTAGCCAAACACGGTGATCGAATTGTCGCAGCAAGACAAGGACAATTTCTAGGTTGTTCGTTCCATCCGGAATTGACAGATGACCATCGTGTGACACAGTATTTTATTAATATGGTTAAAGAATCGAAAGAATAAAATAGTTGCATCTCATGCAAACTTATAGTACATTATTTTTGCTAAAAATTTCATTACGATGAAAACGATGAAAGGAACTAGTAGCAAGATGGTTTCTCTTTAGAGAGTCGGTGGCTGGTGCAAACCGATGGGAAACGCTTGTGAATCCATCCTTGAGTGAAATGCCGAACGCTTTCTTTAAAGCAAGTAAGCATTTTCGGTGTAAAGCCGTTATCTGTTTAAGTGGAAGACGTTTTGTCTTCAATTAGGGTGGCAACGCGGGTATACTCTCGTCCCTTAGTTTGGGACGAGAGTTTTTTATTTATAATTATATTTATAAAATAATAATAAGGAGGAGAATAGAGATGTTAGATTTAAAATTTCTACGCGCTAATTTTCAAGAAGTAAAAGAAAAATTGAAACATCGCGGTGAAGACTTAACCGATTTTGAACGCTTTGAAGAGTTGGATAGGAAACGTCGTGAATTAATTGCTCAAGCAGAGGAGTTAAAAAATAAGCGTAACGAAGTATCACAACAAATTGCGGTGTTAAAGCGTGAGAAAAAAGATGCAGAGCATTTAATTGCAGAAATGCGCGAAGTTGGCGATCGCATTAAAGTGTTAGATGATGAACTTCGTCAAGTAGAAGAGACATTGCAAACATTGCTATTATCCATTCCAAACATTCCGCATGAATCTGTTCCAATCGGTGAATCAGAAGAGGATAATGTGGAAATTCGCAAATGGGGAGAGCCGCGCCAATTTTCGTTTGAGCCGAAGCCGCATTGGGAAATTGCTGAGAAACTTGGCATTTTAGATTTTGAGCGGGCCGCAAAAGTAACAGGAAGCCGTTTTGTATTTTATAAAGGTTTAGGGGCACGGTTAGAGCGTGCATTAATTAATTTTATGCTTGATTTGCATGTGGAGGAGCATGGATATCAAGAAGTGTTGCCGCCTTATCTTGTCAATCGCGCAAGCATGACAGGAACAGGACAATTGCCAAAATTTGAAGAAGATGCTTTCCGCATTGAAAGTGAAGATTATTTCCTTATTCCAACAGCGGAAGTGCCTGTTACGAACTTACATCGTGATGAAATTTTATCTGCTGACGATTTACCAATTAACTATGTTGCCTACAGTGGATGTTTCCGTTCTGAAGCTGGATCTGCCGGTCGAGACACAAGAGGGTTAATTCGCCAGCATCAATTTAATAAAGTTGAGCTTGTGAAGTTTGTTAAGCCAGAAGATTCTTATGAGGAATTAGAAAAACTAACAGGTCATGCAGAAAAGGTATTGCAGTTACTTGGTCTGCCTTATCGTGTCATGAGCATGTGTACTGGCGACTTAGGATTTACAGCAGCAAAGAAATACGATATTGAAGTATGGTTACCAAGCTACGAGACATATCGTGAAATTTCTTCTTGCAGCAACTTCGAAGCTTTCCAAGCACGCCGGGCAAACATTCGTTTCCGCCGCGATCCGAAAGCAAAACCAGAACATGTTCATACATTAAATGGTTCCGGCTTAGCTATTGGACGAACAGTAGCAGCGATTTTAGAAAATTATCAGCAAGAAGATGGGACAGTTATTATTCCGGAAGTGTTGCGTCCTTATATGGGAAATAAAGAGATTATTAAGTAATGGAGAGGGGGAGAGTACTGATTCTCTCCCCCTTAAAAAATTTTTAAAAAAGTTATTGACTTCTTAAATATAAAGTGCTATATTAAATGGTGTCGATACGGAGGAGTACCCAAGTCTGGCTGAAGGGGTCGGTCTTGAAAACCGAGAGGCGTCGAAAGGCGCGCGGGGGTTCGAATCCCTCCTCCTCCGCCATAAAGAAGTTAGAAAACACCACAGCGCATAAATGGAGATTGTATTGAAACAGTTCGTTACGTTTTGTAACGAATTTTTTATTTTCCTTTTAACGAAGAGAGGGTGTCCCAAAAGGTTAACTTTTGGGACACCCTCTTATCTTTTTAAGCTGCGGTATTGATTTAACATATAAGCAATTTTCTCGACAATAGGTTCAATAGAATTTTCATTTTCAACAATATCATAATCATTAATGTTAATGCGTAAAACAGGACAAGCATTAAAACTATTAATCCACCGCTCATATCTTTCATACATTTCTTTCCAGTATTCGACTGGGGTTTGTTGTTCCATTGGACGTCCGCGTTCGCGAATTCGTGCCAAGATATCCTCAAAGCTTCCCTCTAAATAAATAAGTAAATCCGGATGAGGAAAATAAGGAGTCATCACCATTGCTTCGAATAAGCTTGTATATGTTTCGTAATCAACTTTTGTCATCGTTCCTTTTTCAAAATGCATTTTTGCGAAGATTCCCGTATCTTCATAAATAGAACGGTCTTGGACAAAACCGCCGCCATATTCAAAAATTCTTTTTTGTTCTTTAAAGCGCTCTGCTAAAAAATAAATTTGTAGATGAAAGCTCCAACGGTGAAAATCGGCGTAAAATTTGTCTAAATATGGATTTGTATCGACCTTTTCAAAAGACGTTCGAAAATTTAATGCTTTTGCGAGCGCTTTTGTCATTGTCGATTTCCCAACCCCGACCGTTCCAGCAATGGTAATAACAGCATCGCTAGGAATGTTATATTTCTCTCTTAAGTTCATTACAGTTAACTCCTTTTTAATACATTTTCTAATTCAATAAGAATATAATTTAAATCTTCTTTTTTGTGTACGAAATCAAGTTGATCTCCGTTAAAACGAAGCACCGGAATGTGAGGGTTCGACTTTTCAAATAAAGTCATTGTTTGTTCATAGGCAGTTGATAATTGTTTCAAATATATTGGGTCAATATTTTTTTCGAATTCTCTGCCTCTCATTTCAATGCGTTGCAGCAGTGTATCGAGGCTTGCGTTTAAGTAAATAACTACATTTGGTTGCGGCATATCTTCTGTAAGAATATCGTATATTTTTAAATATTTTTTATATTGGCGTTCTTTTAACGTTCTTTCCGCGAAAATTAAATTTTTTAAAATATGATAGTCTGCAACAACCGGCTTTTGTTTTTTGATAAAATCGCGGTCAATATCTTCGAGTTGTTTATACCGATTACAAAGGAAGAACATCTCGGTTTGGAAACTCCACTCTTCAATATTTTCATAAAATTTGCCGAGAAACGGATTTTCATCCACAATTTCTTTTAATAGATGATAACCGAATTGCTCAGAGATTGCTTTTGCAAGCGAGGTTTTTCCAACCCCAATCGGTCCTTCCACCGTAATAAACGGCACTTTGCTCATTGCGTTGGCCCTCCTTTACCCTAAACAAGACGTCCATTAAACAGACAGACTCTATTTTAACATAGACATTCAAAAGATAGGGAAGAGAATATTCTTTAGAAAAGAAAAAAACACCTGATAATCAGGTGTTTTTTCTTTTTATCTTTTGACGACGTTAAAATTATCGGTAATAAGAAGCCAATTTTGCGGGAAAGATAAGCCTAATTTCCAATAACTTACTCCACGCAACCCTAACTCTTTTACTAAATTAAATTTGGCTTGAATGGAGCGGGCATCTTCAAACCAAACTTTATGCTCTTTTCCAGTTTCGTCTACATAGTTAAAGTGCGGAGCTTGAGCTCTAGTGTCATATTGAATAGGAACGTTGTATCGATCGGCAAGTTGGATGGCTTGCTGCGGACTGATGGCTCTTGCAAATGGTCCCCCTGGAACATATGGAAGGGTCCAGTCATAGCCATATAAATTTTGTCCCATCATAATTTTAGAAGGAGGCATTTCTGTAATAGCGTACTCTAACACCTCGCGGACGGGTCCAATCGGTGATACAGGCATTGGCGGTCCACCGCTATAGCCCCATTCATATGTCATAATGACGACAAAATCAACGATTTGTCCATGTGCACGGTAGTCATGCGCTTCATACCAGCGACCCTTTTGTGTTGCGCTTGTTTTTGGAGCCAGAGCGGTAGACATAAGCCATCCTTCTCGTTCGAACCGTTGTTTCGCTTTGCGTAAAAAAGCATTATACGCCTCCCTGTCGGCTGGGCGCAAATATTCCATATCGAAGTGAATATCGCGGAACCCATATTTTTTAGCTGTCGCGACAATATTATCAAGGAGACGATTTTGTAGTTCTTCACTGTTTAAAATAATCCGCCCAAGCTCATCGCTAAATTGGTCTTTTTCAAGGTTGGTTACAACCATCATAAGCGTCACGTTATTGGCGCGGGCAATGGCTGGAAAGTTATTTAACAACGGTTCTTTTAATGTGCCATTTCGTTGAATTTGAAAGCTAAATGGAGCTAAGTATGTTAAATAAGGAGCAGCTTCCCGAGCGCTTGCTTCTAATGATGGGCTAACAGTAGTACCGCGCGGTTCTACATAACCGTTAAATTCTGCATTTCTTTTTGGGCGTTGAGGTATATATAAGCGCTGTCCTATTTGCAATGGACGATTAAGGGGAATGCGGTTAATCTGTGCGAGTTGTTGTGGTGTAATACCAAATCGACGAGAAATAGACCAAAGGCTGTCTCCGGGTTTTACCCAATAAAAACTGCCAGCAATCGGAATTACTATTGCTTGACCGACGACTAGTGAATCCGGATTCGGCAATTCGTTTGCTCTTATAATCTCTTCCGCTGTTGTACTGTATGCTTGTGCGATTCCTGTTAACGTTTGTCCTTGCTGTACAACATGAATTTGCATATTCTCTCATTCTCCCTCCCTAGTTGCTTCTCTCGCTTTTCCTATTTTATGATTAGAGCGGAAAGTAAATGACGTTATTTTGACTAAGGAGTTTCGTTATGAAAAGTGATGAATATTATATGCAGTTAGCCATTGAAGAAGCGAAAAAAGCAGAGGAAATTGGTGAAGTGCCAATTGGAGCCATCATCGTAAAAGATGGGGAAATCATTGCTAGAGCCCATAATTTGCGGGAGAGAGACCAGCGCTCTATCGCCCATGCCGAGTTATTAGCCATTGATGAGGCTTGCAAGGCGCTCGGGTCATGGCGCTTAGAAGGAGCCACATTATATGTTACGCTTGAGCCTTGTGCCATGTGTGCAGGAGCTATTGTTCTTTCTCGGATTGAAAAAGTCGTTTTCGGAGCAAGTGATCCAAAAGGTGGTTGCGCAGGTACGCTCATGAATTTATTGCAAGAAGAGAGATTTAATCACCAAGCAGAGGTTGTTAGCGGCGTACTTAAAGAAGAATGCGGTCAAATGTTAAGTGATTTTTTTCGTAAAATACGAATGAAGAAGAAACAACAAAAAATGAACAATGAAATGATTGGTTATCATTCCAAATAATTTACAATCTATATTCGTTGCATTTTTTCTAAAAACAATATATACTTATACTTACCGTGCTAAGCGGGGAGGTAGCGGTGCCCTGTACTCGCAATCCGCTCTAGCGAGGCTGAATCCCTTCTCGAGGTTAGCTTGTTTTAGGGTCTGTCTCAAGTAAGTGGTGTTGACGTCTGGGTCCTACGCAATGGGATTCCGTGAACCCTGTCAGGTCCGGAAGGAAGCAGCAGTAAGCGGACTCTCCCATGTGCCGTAGGGGTGCCTGGGCTGAGCTAACTGCTTGAGCAACGCCTAGGGCAGCTAATCGACAGAAGGTGCACGGCAGTAATTTTATACATAAGCTGCTAAAAAACTCACTCAAAAAACGAGTGAGTTTTTTTATTAGGTCTAGAATTTATTTTTTAGTTATTTTGAAAAATATTTAATCCATTATATAATAAATAAGATGAGAAGAAAGAGGAGGGCAATTTCGTGACTTACCAAGCTTTATACCGTGTTTTTCGGCCGCAATGTTTTTCTGATGTTGTCGGTCAAGAACACGTGACAAAAACATTACAAAATGCCCTACTTCAACAAAAAATATCACATGCTTATCTTTTCTCTGGTCCGCGTGGAACTGGAAAAACAAGTGCTGCGAAAATTTTTGCCAAAGCAGTAAACTGCGAAAAGGCACCAACGGCTGAGCCGTGTAATGAATGTTCGACATGTATTGGCATTACTAATGGTTCGATTCCGGATGTACTCGAAATTGACGCAGCTTCTAATAACGGGGTCGATGAAATACGAGATATTCGGGAAAAGGTAAAATTTGCACCAAGCTCTGTTCGTTATAAAGTATATATTATTGATGAAGTTCATATGTTATCTATCGGCGCTTTTAATGCATTGTTAAAGACATTAGAAGAACCGCCTAGACACGCCATTTTTATTCTAGCGACAACAGAGCCTCATAAAATCCCGTTGACGATTATATCCAGGTGCCAGCGTTTTGATTTTCGTAGCATTCAACCTCAGGCGATTGTTTCGCGGCTGAGACAAGTTGTTGATAAGCAAAATATTAGAGCTTCTGATCAAGCGTTATTTACCATTGCCCGAGCAGCGGATGGGGGGATGCGTGACGCTTTAAGCTTGCTTGACCAAGCCATTTCCTTCAGTGATGAGGAAATTTTACTTGAAGATGTTCTTTCTATTACAGGCTCAGTGTCACAGCTTGCGTTAGCTCGGCTCATTCAATCCATCTATGAAAAAGATGTATCAGGTGCATTGCGGTCATTAGAAGAGTTAATGAATCAAGGGAAGGATCCAAATCGCTTAGTTGAGGACTTAATTTTTTATTATCGAGACATGCTTCTATATAAAACGGCACCTCATCTTGAAGAAGTGATTGAGAGGGTTGTTATTGACGAAGATTTTAAACGGCTTGCCGAATTAATACCAGTGTCAGTTATTTATGAAACAATTGAGACACTGAACAAGAGTCAACAAGAAATGAAATGGACAAATCATCCCCGTATTTTTTTAGAAGTTGCTTTAGTGAAGCTTTGTCACCAAGAACATGCACATTTGTCCCATCAATCGGTAGAGCTTCAGCCACTTGTTGAAAAAATAGCAAAATTGGAAGCGGAAATTAATCGTCTAAAAGAAAATAGCACTTCAATAAAAACACAGGAAGCAATACCACAACCAAAACGCGTCCAAAAGGTAACAAAAAGTGGTTACAAAACTCCAGTTGGCCGTATTTATGAAATATTAAAACAAGCAACTCATCAAGATTTATCTCTTGTTAAAAGCCATTGGGCTGAGATGTTAGAAATTTTGAAAAAGCAAAACAAAGTATCTCATGCAGCTTTATTGCAGGAAAGTGAACCGGTCGCAGCTAGCCCAAATGCATTTGTCCTAAAATTTAAATATGAAATTCATTGCAAAATGGCAGCCGAAAATAACAATAATGTAAAAGATAATCTTGAAGCGATTTTATTCGATTTAACAAATAAGCGATTTGAAATGGTCGCTGTTCCTGATGAGGAATGGGGAAAGATAAGAGAAGAGTTTATCCGAGAAAAAGGAGCTCATCGTGAAAAGGAAGAAACCCAAGAAGATCCGCTAATTGCCGAAGCCAAGAAGCTATTTGGTGAAAATTTAATTGAAATTGTAGAGTAAATTTTAAGGGAGGAATATACAATGATGCGTGGAATGGGAAATATGCAAAAAATGATGAAACAAATGCAAAAAATGCAAAAAGAGATGCAAAAAGCACAAGAGGAACTGGCACAAAAGACGGTTGAAGGCACTGCTGGTGGTGGTATGGTTACCGTGATTGCAAACGGACATAAAGAAATCCTTGAAATCAAAATTAAAGAAGAAGTTGTTGATCCTGAAGATATCGAAATGCTGCAAGATCTAGTGTTAGCTGCAACAAATGATGCACTAAAAAAAGCGGATGAACTAACGGCAGAAACAATGGGGCAATTTACAAAAGGATTGAACATACCAGGCTTGTTCTAGGGGGATTTTATATGCATTATCCTGAGCCGATATCGAAATTAATCGATAGTTTTATGAAACTGCCAGGAATCGGACCTAAAACGGCCGTTCGTCTGGCTTTTTTTGTACTTAATATGAAAGAAGATACAGTATTAGACTTTGCGAAGGCTTTAGTAAATGCAAAAAGAAACTTAACATACTGCTCATCATGCGGTCACATTACGGATAAAGATCCATGTTATATTTGTGAAGATGAGAGACGTGACCGAACAACCATATGTGTTGTTCAAGATCCAAAAGATGTCATTGCGATGGAGAAAATGAAAGAATATAACGGACTTTATCACGTGTTACATGGGGCGATTTCACCAATGGATGGAGTCGGCCCTGAAGATATAAAAATTCCGGAATTATTGAAAAGACTTCAAGATGATACTGTTCAAGAAGTGATTTTAGCGACTAATCCGAATATTGAAGGAGAAGCAACAGCGATGTATATATCGCGATTGTTAAAACCGACTGGGATTAAAATTACAAGAATTGCCCATGGTTTACCAGTTGGGGGAGATTTAGAGTACGCAGATGAGGTTACTCTGTCTAAAGCTCTTGAGGGTCGAAGAGAATTATAGGAAGATTTTGCATCGAGGTGAAAATGATGCTTTGGCGTCGAAAGGGCTGGCTCAAAAAAGAGTTTGACGAAAAATTAATTGAGGAACTTGAGACAGTCAAAAATGAATGGTTGAAACAAAAAAATCTTATCGAAAAGGTTGTAGAACCTTCAGAAGCAGTGCTAGTTGATTTAAAAATTGCTGAAGCAAAGTACTTTTTTCTTATTAAAGAAGCTAAACGTCGTCGTATATCAATAAAAAGAGGCTGACCCATAAGTGTCTGACCTCACGTGCATTTCACAATATATAGTTTGTTTATCCAATGTTATGTCCTATATATTGTGTTGTGGGGTCTGACACTTTGTTTTTGGGTCAGACTCTTTTATTTTTTGTTCTTTTTTTGTTTTGAATTCATATTTTTTAGTACAAGTATGAAAAAGGAGAGAACAAAATGGAACCAAAAGTAGTGATTATGATTTTGTTAGGATTAATTATTTTATTATTATTAATAGGAACCCCTTTAAAACCGGTTCGTTTAATTGGACAAGGAATGATAAAACTTGTAATTGGGGCTTTGTTTCTTTTTGCAGCTAATGCTATTGGGAGTTCGTTTGACATTCATGTTCCAATCAATTTGTTAACATCGGTTGTTTCAGGATTTTTAGGTATCCCTGGTGTTATTGCTTTAGTTGTTATTGAAAAGTATATTATTATTTAAAAAGCGGCAAAAAGCCGTTTTTTTATTTAAAAAAAAGTGTTGACTAATTATTTTTAAGATGTTATAGTTAATAACGTCGTTTTTGAAAGTTAAAAAACAAAAATTAATAGTTGACAACGAATTTTAAAGTGAGTATAATTTAAAAAGTGTGTTAAGTTCCTTGAAAACTGAACAAAACGCAAGCGTCAATGTTAGATTGCTAGGTATATAACTTTTTTGGAGAGTTTGATCCTGGCTCAGGACGAACGCTGGCGGCGTGCCTAATACATGCAAGTCGAGCGGATCGAGGGGAGCTTGCTCCCTGAGGTTAGCGGCGGACGGGTGAGTAACACGTGGGCAACCTGCCCTGCAGACTGGGATAACTTCGGGAAACCGGAGCTAATACCGGATAACACTAAGAACCGCATGGTTCTTGGTTGAAAGATGGCTT
>DASQMX010000014.1:0-28554 GCA_035645275.1 Anoxybacillus sp. | reverse complement strand
GGATTGCGTAAGCAAGAAGTAGTAGATGGGTTGTTCCGCCCCATCGGCCCAAAGCCGATGTTGCTTACTAATCGATCGAGAAGACTTCCGATGAGTTCATCGAGTAGGAGAAGACAGCCTTCTTCTGCGCTGAAGCTTCTTGGATGGAGTTGGTAAGAAACTCCCACCTCTAAACAACGTGTAGGTGGGAGAGGTTCATTTTTGCCTTACAGTGGGGACAATTCATAGTGAAAGGTGACGAAAAGTTTTCGAAATCTTCAAGGATAATTGCTTCGGTACATCGCGGACAAGGGACAGATGTTTTCATGGCAGTTATCCTTTCACTAATAAAAATATACCTAATTGTAAGTGAAAATTACTCGTTTTGAAACAGGGGAATTTTGGGTTATAAACGATTTAAGCAGGGAGTTTCATAGTAAACACATACTGTGCTATAAAATGTTGTTATTATTAAAAATAGCGATGCCCAATAAAGCAACGCTAATTGCTAACATTTCTAATTAACTTAACAGCATTTGCTACGATTCCTATAAGTCCAGTAATTGAGAAAATATATGCAACGAATAAAGGAATAGCTGATAAATCTTTTGTCAAGATTCTATATGTACCCAGGGCAAAGATTAACAAACTACTCAAGAGTACTAAAAATAAACGTACTTTATTATCCATGTCTATCAACTCCTTAAAAGTTGTTCTATACAAATGTTAACACACTTGGGTCTGTTATTTAACATTTTATGTATATTGCTTTGATAATAAATCAAAGAAAACCAGATATTTGATGAACAGTGCGAACATATTACCAAACAAAATAGCAATTTAGTTTGATGAAATCTATTTTTTACCACTTTGACAACATGTTAATTGGTATGTTAAAAGATAGACAGGTATATAGAAAATAGGAATCATTCTGTTTTATTAATGAAAATGTTAGGAGAATGAACGATGGAGAATGCAGTGAAACAGATTGGAAAAGATGTTGTCGGTGCGGCCTTATTTGGTGGGATTTTATTGCTGTTTTTGTTCGGGGATCGTCTTATTGATCCGAGTTCCATTCCAAAAGAAGTTTTAAATGTAAGTACGTTGTTTTTAAGCATTATTTTAGAAGCCATTCCATTTATTTTACTTGGTGTATTTGCATCAGTGCTCATTCAAACATTTATTTCTGAAGATACGCTCAAACGCTTCATTCCGAAGCACCCGATCCTCGCTCTCGTTCCTGCCGCGATTGTCGGCGCATTTTTACCTATTTGCGAATGTGCGATTGTTCCTGTCGTGCGAAGACTTGTTTTAAAGGGAATGCCGCTTCATTTAGGCATCGTTATCATGGTGACGGCACCTATTTTAAATCCGGTTGTGTTTGCTTCTACATATTACGCTTTTCAAACAAATATGGATGTCGTTTATGCGCGAATGGGACTAGCGTTTGTCGCATCGATCGTTATCGGTGCAATCATTTATTTCCTTTTTCGTACTAGCTTACCATTAAAAAAACGGCATCATTCGCATGAACATCATCATCATTCGAAAAATCGCTGGCTTGAAACACTTTCGCACGCCAGTGATGAATTTTTCGATGTAGGGCGCTATTTAATTGTTGGCGCGCTTGTTGCAAGTGTTTTTCAAGCGGGTTTTGATCGAACGACGTTGCTGGAAATCGGGGGAGATCAGGCTGTAGCACCTGCAATCATGATGGGATTGGCGTACATTCTCTCATTATGTTCTGAAGCGGATGCATTTGTCGCCTCTTCGTTTGGTTCAACGTTTACGATCGGTTCTCTTGTTGCTTTCCTTGTTTATGGTCCGATGATCGACTTAAAAAATACGTTTATGTTGTTTGCCTATTTTAAACCAAAATTTGTAGTTGCGTTCATTTTCGTAGTAACGGTTGTCATTTACGGCAGTATCATTCTTCTGCAATTATTAAACATTTTATAAGGGAGTTAGGCGTATGCGCTCTTTTCATATGTTCATTCGAGGGATTATATTAGCAGGATATGCGCTATTGCTTATTAAGCTTTTATTGACTTCTCAATTAGCGAATTATGTATCACCGAAAATGCATCCATTTATCTATTTTGCGTTATTTGTATTGCTTATATTAGGTGGAATGCAAATATGGCGGAGCGGCACGAATACGTCAGAGTGTCATTGTCATTGCGATGGAGAACATCCTATGCCGAAGACGCCGGCTGCTACGGTGTTTATTTATTCGCTCTTTTTGTTGCCATTAATGATCGGATTAATGTTGTCCAATCATGTGTTGGACAGTTCTGTCGCTTCGAAACGAGGCGTCCAATTCGGGGCACAGCCATTAGCGGAGCGTTCCAATTCACCGATTCAAACGGAAGAGAAAGATTTATTAGAGGAATATTTGCGTGATCCAGAAGGGTATATGAAAAAGGTAGACGAGCGAGTGAATGAGATTTTACAAGAGGACAATTCGGCTGTTCAAAGTAAAGAAAAGGAAAAAGAGCAGTTGAAAAAAGATTTAATCGGAACGGATAAAATTGTTGTGACGGATGAAAAATATATTTCTACCATTACTATGATTAACGAACATCTCGAACAATTAATCGGAAAAAAAGTCGAAATTACGGGCTTTGTTTTTCGCGAAAAAGATTTTCCTTCCAATCAACTTGTCGTGGCTCGTTTTGGTGTCACATGTTGTATCGCCGATGCGAGTGTTTACGGTATGTTGGTGAAGGGAGAAAATGTTGCGAAACTGAAGGATGACACTTGGATTAAAGTAACAGGTACCATTCAGCAAACAACGTATCGCCAATCGATTATCCCAGTCATTGAACAACCTGTTATAGAAATGATCGAGGTACCAGACCGACCGTACGTTTATGAAGAGTACTAACTTGGGTTCGGTGCCTGGCACGTCCCGAAGTAAGTAACGGGCGAGTATTGTTTTGAGATGTAAAATTAAAAATGACATAGAAAATGGAGTGCAAACTGGTAACAGTTTTGCCGCTCCATTTTTGTTGATGAACCTCTCCCGCCTACACTTCGCTTAGAGGTGGGAGACTTCTCGGTAAACATGTTAAATTAAGATTTTAAAGCTATTTCCTATTATTTACTTATTATGTAACTTCTGTAGTTCATTAACGGTGACAAATTTATACCCTTTTTTTGATAAAGAATCTAGTATTCCTTCAATGGTTTTTAGTTCGTTACTAGTATCATCATACATTGGATGTAACAAAATGATAGCCCCTGGTTTTACATTTTTATTTACATAGTTCACTTTGTCAGAAACAGAAGAATAATAGGTGTCGGGTTCAAGACTCCATGTAATGGTTTCTATGTGATGTTTTTTTAAATAGTACGGTAAACCAATAAGTTTTTTTCCATTAGGTGGACGAAAGTCTATTTCACCTTTATAACCTGTCTTTCGAATCAATTGGTTAGTCAATTCAATTTCCTGCTTGATAAAAGAAGGTTTTTTGAAAATCATTCGCTTATGAGAATATGTATGATTTCCAATTTGATGTCCAGATTCTGCTATCTCTTTTCCTAATTTTAGATTTTTCTTCAGTTCATTTCCAATTACAAAAAAGGTAGCCTTCGCATCGTATTTATCCAAAAGAGGCAATATTTTCTCTACATTTTTTGTCGGTCCGTCATCAAAAGTCAACGCAACTGCTTTTTGGTTTGTATCTACGTGACTAGTTAATCCTCCAAATAACTGGTATGTTCTCGAATTCATTAGTTTATATGTACCGAATAAACAAAGTAATAATATTAGCAAAATTATCCCATACATGACTATTCGTTTTTTCATCATTTGTTCCCTCTCTACCTTAATCGATTTTTTCTTGCTGCATTTTATCAACTAACTATTCATGAAAGCAAGTGAAACAGTTATGGTACTCCCGTGAAAGAACGAATTAACTTCCATCATCTGTGGTGAAGCTTGCTTTATGATTGGCTAACGGGTAACGATGGTTCAATTAATCTCCCGATACTGAGGCGTTTTTTTGGATAGAAACTAGAATGTTTTACAGAAACGGAAAAGATTTGTGACAGAAAAATGACAGAAAGCCGACAGAATATTTCTGTTTAGAGGTGTTATGATTGTATCATAGATATTTTGTTGAAGCAGAGAGTCACTCTGAAAGGCAGTGTTGAAAAAGGGCCCTAATTTTTTATTATTTTTGTCATTTTTGGCTCGTTTCGTGTATAAATATATAACCGTGAAAATAAAAAAATCACCTGGTATGGCAGTACCAGGTGTGAAGGAATGAATTTCTAACCGACAAGAACGACTATTAAAGCAAGAAAGGTAATAATAAAGAACAAGAAAGTAGAAAAAGCTAAATACATTTTTTTCATAATTTTCACCTCCTTAGTTACCTTTATATTTTTAATAAAGGAACTTTATGTCATTTTTTTTTTGAGCAATTTGACCTATTTTACACCTAGTATGGTGTTTTTCTTTTTGCATAAAAAACTAAATCTTAATAATTAATAACTGGATACGTTCCTGTCACCGCTCGAAATATTACTTAATTTAACAAATATGTAAAAATGAACTACACAATTCATATTTTATGTATAATTAATAAAAACAAAAGAAAAAAAGTAGTGAATTTTTACCAAAACGGATGGTGAGTTTATTTGGAAAAATTAAAAGAAAGCGAATATAAAAAAGTATTACCGTTAATAAACAACAATGCAAAGACTTGTCCAACATTCTCTTACTCCGTCTTAAATTCTATTATCCCAGGAGTTGTCTATGTAGATCATTCAGACTGTCCGAAAACCGTACTAATCGGAACAAGTTCCGGTATTTACTATATTGCTGGAGATGAAACCAATCATCATTTTAATCATTCATTCCAAGAGTTTTATACAGATAAAGTACAGAAAAAGAAAGCTCGCTTTACTTTATTTTCGTCCACTAAAAGATGGGATGAAGTCATCAACAAACTATTTGCAGATGAAACAATACCAATGAGAAGATACTCTTTTGTTTTTAATCCGAATCAATACTCTTCTGAACAATGGAAAATTCCCAACGAGTTTACTTTAAAAAGAATAGACGAAAATACAATCAAAAACAGTCTTGAATTCAATCAAGCCTACTATGAGGAATACTGGGGATCCGTATCAAATTTTCTTACAAATGGTTTTGGGTATTGTGTTTTACATAATGAAACCGTTGCGAGTGAATGCACATCGATTTTTGTTGGTAATACAATGGCTGAAGTTGATATTGCAACTCAAGAAGGATATAGGGGGAATGGTTTCGCTTTTATTACTGCTAAGGCATTTATTGATCATTGCTTAAAACACGATTTTATTCCAAGATGGGACTGCGATGTTCATAACTTAGCGTCAATAAAATTAGCTGAAAAATTAGGGTTCAATTACCCAACAGAATATTCGGTATTTGTTAGAAAAGCTAAAAAATGAATTTAAGTTTCTTATTCGCCGTCCATTTATTTTTGGGGGAAAGGGAGAGATTTTTTAATGAGGTTATATGAAACGAATCGTTTGATTTTAAGGGAATTAGATGAAACCTTTGCTTTAACAGTATTAGATTATTATGAGAGGAATAAAGATTTTTTGAAGGAATGGGAAGCAGAAAAGCCAGAGGATTTTTTTACATTAGAATATCAATCTGAACGATTAAAAAAAGATATTGAACTAATGAAATCAGGAAACATTCTTAAATTATGGTTATTTCATAAGAATGATAAAGATTTTTCTAAAACAATTGGTTGTATCAACTTTAGTAATATTGTTAGAAGCAATTTACAATCATGTATTTTGGGGTATAAGTTGGACAAAGATGAGTTAAATAAGGGATACATAACAGAAGCCCTGCAAAAAGGGATCGAGATTATATTCAACGAATATCAACTTCATCGAATTGAAGCCCCAATCATGCCGAGAAATGAAGCTTCTATTCGAGTCGTCAAAAAATTAGGATTCGAAAATGAAGGAATAGCAAAAAAACTTCTAAAAGTGAATGGGAAGTGGGAAGACCACATGAGATGGGTTATGCTATTGGAAAAGGATACAAAAGTGGAGGAACGGCTTTAAAAACTAATTTGGATACTGCGTTTATTCAGTTAAAGAAGGATTCTAAATCTGAATATGGGTTTATTATTGTTACTAGCTATCCTAAATTATAGATAAGAGGCGTAAGAGATGGATATAAGAAAAGAGTTTGAAAACCTTCAATATTTTTTTGATTCGTATTATAATCAAACTTTTTTTGATGCAAAATTGGAGGATAAGTTTTTAGAATTTCTCAATGAAGAGCCCAAATGGGTACCAAAGTCTTTAAAAGAGGAAATCAAGAAGTTAGAACAAATATATAACAATAAAGATATTAATACATGGAATAAAATAGAAGAACTAGTGCACGAAAATAGTATGAGATACTTTCCGTACGAAGATGGTAAAAAATTTATTGAAATAGCCAATAAATTCTTAGAAAATGTATAAAACAAATGAGATTAATATTGTTATATCCCAAAAAATTATTGGTATGGTGCACTGGCACGCCCTGAAGTATGTCGAAGATTTTTAGAATATCAGAAAAAGAGAGTCGTAATATTCCAAAAAATCCCTCGGCTCTCTTTCTGTTTTTTTTTTTTTGGCAAACTGTTCCTGTCACAGCCCGAAAAATTATATAGCTAAAATTTGTATAATAATCGGAACAGCCGACCATTGATGGATATGAATGTATCCTGTTGATTGATCTTGAAATGAATTCCAATTAAGGTGCAAAAATACCTGATTATGGCTTTTTTTTCAAAAGTGAATTTATGAACATTTATTGAAAAAATTTTGGATAAAATGTGACAGCCTTTCGTGTGAAAGGCTTTTTATTTTTGTTTTTTCCATTATTTATGTATTTTTTGAGGTGAATAAGGCCTTTTGAATGGATGGAATGTATTTTGTCAAGTATTTACGTGCTTTTTTGGGGATTTTTCATTTTCTTCCTTTCTTTTTTTGTCACAACTAAATTTATCGTACATGTTAAAATCATTTCAACAGTGATAATACTGAAATGTTTCTTACTAAATAAATGGTTATTTATTTGTTCATTTTTTCACAATTTTGTTTCTAAAAGATTTTGTAAAGAGGTGGAATGGTATGAAGCTCAAAAAGGTGTTTGCTTTATTGGGAGCAATCATCTTTCCGCTACTGAGCGGTTGTGAGACGAACATGGTTGTATTTGAGCCGCAAGGGCCGGCAGCGAGAAGTATTACGCAGTTGATTAATTGGTCGCTCATTTGGATGCTTCTTGTGGTCGTAGTCGTATTTGCACTGTTTGCTTTTATTGTTTGGAAGTATAGAGAAAGACCTGACAATATGGATTACGAGCCGCCAGAAGAGCATGGCAGCACAATTCTTGAAATTGTGTGGACGGCTATTCCGATTCTCATTATTGTCGCGTTAACGATTCCAACGGTAAAAGCTTTATATGATTTAGAAAAGCCGCCGAAAGGATATGAAGATCAAGACCCGCTTGTGATTCATGTCACATCAGCGGATTGGAAATGGATTTTCAGCTATCCTGAGCAAGGAATTGAAACCGTCAACTATGTAAACATTCCTGAAGATCGTCCGATTCTATTCAAACTTACATCAGCGGGTACAATGCAATCATTTTGGATTCCCGCATTAGCAGGTCAAAAGTATACGATGAATAAAATGGAAACGGAGTTGTACGTCGTGGCCGATCATCCAGGTTCTTATCTAGGACGAAATACGAATTTCAATGGGCGCGGATATGCACATATGGAGTTTGAAGTGTTAGCCCAAACGCCGCAAGAATTTGAAAAATGGGTGCGTGAAGTGAAAGAAACCGCTCCTAAGTTGACGAAAGAAAAGTACGAAGAAATATTACTGCCGACGCATTTAGGCAGATTGACGTTTTCAAACACTCATTTAGAATGGGTTAATCATGCGGATGCAAATTCGAAGACATATACAAATCCGGAAGCTTATAAAACACACGGATATCAAGGAAAGATTTTTGAAGAAAAAGATAACTACAAAAATGATGCATATACGCCGAAGTCTAATCATGGACACCATGAACATGAGGATGTAAACGAGAACGAATCACATGGGGGTGGACATCATGGACATTAAGTGGAATGAAATACTCATTACAGGAGATCCATTAATTCTTGGTTCGCAAATTGCGATTGTATTGACGATCATTGCGATTGTTGGAGGCTTAACCTACTTTAAAAAGTGGGGCTGGCTTTGGAGAGAATGGCTTACAACGGTCGATCATAAAAAGATCGGGATTATGTATATTATTTCAGGCGTTTTAATGTTTTTCCGCGGCGGTATAGACGGATTATTAATGAAGGCGCAAACAGCAAGACCGGAAATGAATTTTTTAGACGCGCAACATTACAATGAAATCTTTACGACCCATGGGGTCATCATGATTTTATTCATGGCGATGCCTTTTCTTATCGGTTTGATGAACGTCGTTGTTCCGCTGCAAATCGGTGCGCGGGACGTTGCTTTTCCACAGTTGAATGCGTTAAGCTTCTGGCTGTTTTTTAGCGGAGCGATGTTGTTTAATATTTCGTTTGTTGTCGGTGGATCACCGGATGCCGGATGGACATCTTATTTCCCGCTGGCGGGGAAAGAATTCAGTCCGGGTGTTGGGAATAACTATTATGCCATTGCGCTTCAAATCGCAGGTCTTGGTACATTAATGACGGGAATTAACTTTATTGTTACGATTTTAAAAATGCGGACAAAAGGCATGACATTAATGAAAATGCCGATGTTTACATGGACAACATTAATTACGTCTATTATCATTGTAGCGGCTTTCCCGATTTTTACGGTCGCCCTTGCATTAATGACATTTGACCGATTATATGGTACGCATTTCTTTACGCTTTCTTCCGGTGGAAGCGATATGCTTTGGGCGAATTTGTTCTGGCTATGGGGACATCCGGAAGTATATATTGTTATTCTTCCTGCGTTCGGTATTTTTTCAGAGGTTATCGCTACGTTTTCACGGAAGTCGTTGTATGGCTATAAATCAATGGTGATTTCTATTGTTGGGATTGCCTTGTTAAGTATGTTAGTTTGGGTTCACCATTTCTTTACAATGGGTGCGGGTCCAGCTGTAAACTCCGTATTTTCCATTACGACGATGTTAATTGCGGTACCGACTGGTGTGAAAATTTTTAACTGGCTGTTTACGATGCGAAAAGGAAGAATTAAGTTTACGACAGCGATGTTGTGGTCGCTAGGGTTTATTCCTAACTTCGTCATTGGCGGTGTCACAGGAGTCATGCTGGGGATGGCTGCCGCTGACTATCAATACCACAACACATTGTTCTTGGTCGCACATTTCCATTATGTATTAATTCCAGGTGTCGTATTTGCGGTCTTTGCGGGGCTATATTACTGGTGGCCAAAAATGTTCGGCTTTATGCTTAACGAAAAGTTAGGTAAATATCATTTCTGGTTATTTAACATCGGCTTTAATGTTACCTTTATGCCAATGTTCTTCCTTGGCTTACAAGGTGCGGTTCGACGCGCTTATACGTATTCGGCTGAGTCTGGATTTGCACCGTTGTTCCTTGTTTCAGCAATTGGATCCATTATTTTGGCGCTCGGTTTTGCGGTATTTTGTTATAACATTTACTGGAGTTTCCGATATGCGAAGCGCAATGTGTCCAGCGATCCGTGGGATGCGAGAACGCTTGAGTGGGCAACGGCATCTCCTGTCCAATTTTATAATTTCGCTACATTAACGGAAGTGAAAGAAATAGATGCGTTTTGGCACATGAAAAAACGAGGCGAAGACTTCATTTTAAAAGAAGAAGAACTTGAAGACATTCATATGCCAAGCAACTCTGGTTTGCCATTTTATATGGCTGTTGTGTTTGGAATTACAGGGTTTTTCCTTGTGTTTGAATGGCATATTGCTGCAGCTGTTGCTGCGATTGGTATTGTCATCGGACTAATCATTCGGTCATTTGATTACAACGATGGTTACCATGTTACTGTTCAAGAGATTAAAAATATAGAAAGCAAGTGGAGAAAAGTTGAAGGAGGGGTGAAACATCGTGTCGGCTAACGTCAATACTTCATTGCCGCTTGAATATCAAACGGAGCAAAGTCGGTTAAATATTCTTGGTTTTTGGATTTTTTTAGGTGCTGAAATTGTATTGTTTGCGACGCTGTTTGCGGTATACGGTGTTTTAGGTGAGCGTTATGCCAATGGTCCGACCCCAAATGATATTTTTAAGCTGAAAGATGTGATGATTGAAACGTTATTGTTATTAACGAGCAGCTTTACTTGTGGGCTAGCCGTCTTTGAGATGCGCCGGCATCGCTTAAAAGGTTTGCTTACATGGTTGATTGTGACTTTGTTGCTTGGACTCGGATTTTTGTTCATGGAGATTAATGAATTTATTCATTATGTCCATGAAGGAGCGACGATGCAGACAAGCGCATTCTTGTCCAGCTTTTTCATCCTTCTTGGTACACATGGAGCGCATGTGACGTTCGGGATTTTCTGGGCGGTGATGATTATTATTCAGTTAATCCAACGAGGATTAACGCCTGTCACTGCGAGAAAAACGTTTATTATTAGTTTATATTGGCATTTTCTTGATGTTGTTTGGATTTTTATCTTTACATTTGTGTATTTAAAAGGGATGGTGGGGTAAGTGGAACATAAGGCAAACAGCAAATATCCAATTAGCCATATCATCGGTTTTTTACTTTCGCTTTTGTTGACATTTGCCGCTGTATTCGTGGCACTGAAAACACAACTGTCATTTACCATTGTTATGTGGATCATTGGATCTTTAGCCGTTTTGCAGGCTGGTCTCCAACTTTTTATGTTTATGCATGTGACAGAGGGAGAAGACGGGAAGGCGAACATCATTAATATGGCGTACGCCGCTTTTATGGCAATCGTCATTGTTGCTGGCTCGATTTGGGTGTTGACTTCAGGGCATGCGGCGCACTAATCGAGAACCGTCCCTGTTCACGATCGAAAAATCTTGTTTCACGGAAAAATTAGGTAAGGCAATTGATACAAATGGAAATTCTCTAAAAGTTACATCGGCACGACGGGAAGAATATACCGAAGTGCTGTGATATCAGAAAAAGAGCCTTTAGCTGGTATTGTCCCCTGCAGGTAGACAGTAAAAAGAGAACATTTGATGTGATGTTCTCGGGAGTCTATCTGGGGGGATTTTTCATAACTAAGAAAGGATAAACATTTGGGAGCCATCCTACATTCCGACCAAGGGTTTTAGTATACATCCAAACAATAAAATAATCAGATTAAGGGGGATGGAATCCTATGCAGTCATTCACGGAAAGGGAACTGTTTGAACAATGCTTGCATCGAGTCCTTCTTTTCCCATCTTAAAACAGAAACTTCTTTTTTCTGGATGGAGAACAGAGGAAGAAGTTCTACAAACCATCATATAATACATCTAGTTTTACAATCATGAACGTTTTCAGAAAAAACTATATCGGAATAGGGTAAGGGTGCCCCAAGATTTTCCCAATTACGAAATATCTAATCTGTAAAGAATTTTTTGCAACGGTTTGGAAAAACTCGACTAGCGAAAAAAAGAGGAAAGGTTAAAGTATCAACTTACTCTAACCTCTCCTCTAGTCCAGCTTTACGAATGTAATAAACAACTGAACCTGTATCTACAATGTTTGTAAACGTTCCTAATGCTATTCATGAAAAATTGTTATTGGCATAAATTTAATCTTCCTCATCATCTTCTTCATCCGCTTCTTCGGCCGCAAATTCAAAGTCTGCTTCTGTTCCATCCGTATATTCTGCAACAATTTTTACCTCTGCAGTGTCCCCATTTTTTACTGCATCTAAAATTTTCTGTAAAGCTTCTTCTGTCGAAGTATCGGGGGAGAGAGAAAAACCATTCGTGAATTCACATTTAATTTTCGCTTTTCTAATTTCGTGTGTCATGATTTTGTTCCTCCATCATTTTTTTGCTTTAAAAGTGTTCACTTATACAAATATGCTTATTAGCACTTACTTGTGATATTTTCTCTAGATATTTTCGATTTCCATCTTTATAATCAAAAAATTAACTTTTAATAAAATAGTATAAATTTTATAATATTTTCGTAGGATTCTATATTCAGTAAATGAAGGGGGATATTACCAGGTGAAATATCGCAAACTTGGAAGAACCGGGCTAAAAGTGAGTGAGATTAGTTTAGGGAGCTGGCTTACATACGGAAACTCTACTGAAAAAGAAACAGCGATCAGAACTATTGATAAAGCATACGAGTTAGGAATTAATTCATTTGATACGGCAAACGTATACGCAAAAGGCGAGGCAGAAAAGATTGTTGGGGAAGCGTTAAGACGTTACCCAAGAGAATCTTATGTTCTTGCAACAAAAGTATTCTGGCCTATGGGAGACGGTCCGAATGATCGCGGTCTTTCGAGAAAGCATGTGTTCGAGCAGCTTCATGCAAGCTTGAAACGTTTAAACTTAGATTATGTAGATATTTACTACTGCCACCGTTATGACCCTGAAACCCCAGTTGATGAAACATTACGAACAATCGACGATCTCGTTCGCCAAGGAAAAGTATTATATGTCGGTGTCAGTGAATGGACTGCCCAACAAATCCAAGAGGCTCTTGGCACGGCAGATAAGTATCTGCTTGATCGGATTGTGGTGAACCAGCCGGTCTATAATATGTTTAATCGTTATATCGAAAAAGAAGTAATCCCAGTTTGCGAACAAAATGGAATCAGCCAGATTGTTTTTTCTCCATTAGCACAGGGAGTCTTAACAGGTAAATATAAAAGAGGCGAAAAATTGCCTGAGGGCAGCCGTGCGGCGGATCCAAAATCAAATCAGTTTATGAACGACCTGTTAAAGGACGAAGTGTTAATTAAGGTTGAACAATTACAAAATATTGCAAACGAGCTAGGAATCAAACTTTCACAATTAGCGCTAGCCTGGGTTTTACGTCAACCGAACGTGGCGAGTGCGTTAATTGGAGCAAGCAAACCAGAGCAAGTAGAGGAAAATGTGAAAGCAGTGGATGTTGAACTTTCCGATGAAGTCATCGAAAAAATTGAAGAGATTCTTGCATAAGGATCATTTTGTATTAAAAGAGGCAAGGGTTAGCTTTGCCTCTTCCTATTCATAAGATGAAGGATTTAACCGTTCAATCTTATGGATACGCCAGCAAGCAAAGCTTGGTAGTTTTATCATAAATATTTCTTAATTTCGTATGTCCTTTTTCTTGACGTAATACTACTATGGGGACATAGCAGCTTATCATCGAGTTACGGTGATTTTGGAATACCGAATCTTGCATTTAATTGCCCGCGAATCATTTTATCCCGAACAGCCTTTTCTTTCTTTAACATCTCTTTTCTAATTTCAAATGTTTGAACTCCTTCCTCAATCTTTTCGCTGATTTCCATCAATCGTTCTACGTCACTAAAAGAGTATTTCCTTGTCCCTTTCTTTGTACGATGTGGAAAAATCAATTTTCGTTCCTCATAATAACGGATTTGCCGTTCTGATAGTCCTGTAATCTCACTAACAGTACCAATTGAAATTACTTTTTTATCTTTATAGGATTCTTCTTTTGTTGACATCGGCATCTACTCCTTTTATTCCTTCTTACTCCTTAATATATGCCAATCCACCCTTATTGACCAGAATTTTGTAAGATTTTCTTACATTCAATTCTTACTGAAAATTCGTGTTAGATTTCTTTACATAATCAGAGATTATCTTACGTGTTTTTTATACACTAATTTTATAAAGGATCTTACAACGATGACACACGGAGGTGATATGTGCCTGTTCCAGTTAATCATTCAGTTTTTCGTCATTCTTTCCGCGCTTCTTGTTGGAAATGCGATTGTCAGATTTTTTTCCTTTCCTTTTTCAGGAAGTATTGTAGGGATGGTTCTTCTTTTAGTTGTACTTGGCACCGGACTTGTATTTGTCTGTTTCGGAGGCGCTTGGAGGAATACCTTCTTTAACAATCTTATTTGTATTAACCTTCGCGCTTTTTTTCTCATTATCGGCCCTGGATGTTTAGAGAGGTTAAGTATCAAAAGTAAAATTTCAAAAGGTTTGGCCATGGGGGCATGCGTACAGGCGCTCGGTGTGGGCAAATCATTTCAGTGGGGAGAAGAGGCTGGTGCGATAGGAAGTATAGGAATGACGATGTGTGTCATTTTTCATTCAATCCTATCAATGATGATGTGATAAAAGGAGGAACATGAGATGGAAAAAATAGAAGAAAAATCGGTACAGTTGGCAAAAAAGATTATTGAATTGGATTTGCTTCGTGATGCACTGTTAGAGGAATTGATAGTTTTGACTCGAAATCAGGCCTTTGATTTGTTAAGAATTTTACAAAATAGATAAAATTTAACAGTTTGTCGTTAAATGAAACTTAGCTGAAATTCATGAGAAAGGAGTAAGCTTGATGTCGAAATTCCCTAGAGAAGCAGTTGAAAAGAAAAAACAAATATATATGAAAAGAATTTTGAAAGCGGGAATTTACAAAGAATCTGATCTTCGTTTGTATCAGCTGACATTAAGTGAGTTGGAACAAATATATCAATCATATCAATCAAAAAAACTGGTGATTTTCTAGATTAGCTTTGTTAAAGAACTACATTGTTAAGTTATAAAAAATAACAAGTGGAAAGGGAGATGGGGATGGGTCCAAAAGAGATGTCAATGGTACTTGATTCGTTATGGGTGATGGTAAGCGCAATATTGGTTATCGGGATGCAGGCAGGGTTTGCATTATTGGAAGCTGGGTCAACGAGAATGAAAAACTCCGGTCACGTAGCTGGAAAACAAATTTTAAGTTTTGCGATCGCTTCCCTTGCTTTTTGGGCATTTGGCTTCGCAATTACATTTGGGACAGGAAACAGCTTTATAGGTACGGAAGGATGGTTTTTAAAAGAAGGGCAAGGTACATTTGATTCCTTATCGTGGGCGAATGTCCCGTTGCCATTAAAGTTTTTGTTTCAACTAGGATTTGCCGGGGTATCTCTTGCGATTGCTTGGGGCGGGTTTGCTGAACGTGCAAAATTATCGGTATATTTTATTTTCGGTACGATTTTTACGATTGTAATTTATCCTGTTATTGGCCACTGGGTATGGGGTGGCGGATGGCTCGGTGGGTTAGGTATGCAAGATTTTGCTGGCTCAACGGTCGTTCATTTGCAAGGGGCGATTGCAGCGCTTGTGGCGACGGTATTACTTGGACCACGGATCGGTAAATTTAATAAAAATAAAACCCCAAATGTCATTCCGGGACATAACCAAGTCTATACGGTCATTGGCGGATTTATTTTATGGGTCGGATGGTTTGGTTTTAACGCAGGCAGCACGATGGCCACAGGAGATGGATTCTTTGGGTATGTGGCGTTAACGACGAACTTGGCCGCAGCAGCAGGAGCAATAGCGGCAATTTTGACAGCGAAAATCATAGTTGGCAAAGCCGACATTCCAGCGATGGTGAACGGTGTTTTGGCTGCATTAGTAGCGATTACCGCAGCTTGTGCCTTTGTCGAACCGTGGGCAGCGGTCGTCATCGGGGCTGTGGCAGGTTCTTTCACATTTTGGACTTCCATATACTTTGAACGTAGAGGAATTGATGACCCGATTTACGCGTTTTCGGTACACGGTATTGCTGGAGTGATTGGTACGATTTCGACAGGATTTTTTGCTTCTCCTCGATTAATTGAATTGACGGGAATCGGAAAAGAAGGACTTTTTTATGGAGGTGGTTTCCATCAATTGATCGTGCAAACGGTCGGCGTGTTAGGAGCAGCTGCCTATGTGGCTGTCGTGTCGTTCGTTGTATTATTAATATTAAAGAAAATGATGGGGCTGCGAGTTACAGCCGAGCAGGAAATTTCCGGCTTAGATATTAGCGAACACGGTTCATACGGTTATCCTGAGCAACTCGATCCTGCATTAATGAACCAATCGAAAGCGGCTATGCATTAAGAATAGCGTATTGCATACTGGCTTTGACCGCTATAGATAGAGTGAAATAGAAACGAGGCTGTCTCAAAAGCTCTAGGGTCAGCCCCCACAACACAATATATAGGGACATAACGTTGGATAAATGAACTATATATTGTGAAATACGCGTGAGGTCAGACCCTTATGAGACAGCCTCTTTTTTAAAAGATGAGGACAAACACATGAAGGAGTTATATGAACTTATTCAAAAGATTGATAGGGCAGAAACTATTAGTGAATTAAATATGTACCATCATGAACTTGATAATCGGCTGCGGAAGTTAATGAACAAGGACATGATTATTACTCTTTCCCATGCGGTCATCGAGGTTCATGATGCATTAATGAAAAAAGCGTTGGCTTTTGCAGAGCAAGCTGTTGTTCGTGCTGCAATTGGCACTCCTCCCGAACAATGGTGTTGGTATGTGATGGGAAGTATGGGAAGAGGGGAGCCGGTCTTTTGGACGGATCAAGATAATGGCATTTTATTTGAATGCCAGCCTGAAAAAGAGCCGGCCTGTTATGAGTTTATTCGTTATTTGGCGGCGGTTGGAACGAGCTATTTACATGAAATTGGCTATCCGTATTGTTCAGGGAACGTAATGGCGACGAACCATCGCTGGAGCAAATCACTTCGGGATTGGGAGAAACAAATTGACACGTATATTGACCATCATTTCCCCGATGATATTCGCTTTCTTTTGATAGCGATGGATATGCGCCCGATTTATGGAAATAGCGGGCTGATTATCAGTAGCAAACGGAAACTGATCCAACATATTTACAACCAGCCACTATTGTTAAAGCGAATGGGGGAGCATGTTATTTTTCCACGCATTCCTCTTGGAGGGCTTGGTAACTTTCAACTTGAACGGTGGGGGCGTTATAGGGGACACATTCATTTAAAACATAGCGGCTATGTACAGATCGTGAATTCGTTAAAGTTTTTAACGTGCTTAGGAAATATTTCAGTGATGACGACGTTTGAGCGGTTGAATCATATTCAAGTGCAATCATTATTAACACCATCATTGATGAAGAAAGCAGAAGAAGCATTGTTAACGTGCATTTATTTTCGATTGAAATATTCGCAGGAAACGGGAAACGATCGTGATTATGTTTCATTGCATATTCTGAATAAAAACGAGCGTCTGCAACTAAAAAAAGCAATGAAGGTAGCGAAAACATTGCAGCGCTTTGTCGTTCGACAGGCTGGTGGTTTAGGAAATGAATGAACAGCTTCGTTTTTGGCAACGTGCGATTCGTATACTGTTGCTTGGTTTACCGAGAGAACACCTTTCGTCGGTTGTTGAAAATGAACAACATGTTTTTCAGCAAGAAGTATGGATCCGCTCACTACTTAAGGAAGTACAAAAAAAGCATATCCATATGGATACGCGGTTGGAGAATGTCATTTTTATTGTCGTAGATACCGAAACAACAGGTTTTTCACCGCAACATGGGGACGAAATGTTCGCCATGGCTGCCGCCAAAACACTCAATGGGTATTTGAAAGATTTTTATTTTAGCCTCATTCGTCCTAATAAAGAGATTCCTGACCATGTTTCTCTATTAACCGGAATCAAGACAGAAGATGTGCAATCCGCTCCACGTTTAAAAGAAGAAATGAACAAATTTTTAGCATTTATTAGGGATGGCATCGTCATTGGTTACCATATTCGCCATGATTTATCATTTATTAATCATTTTCTTTGGACTCACTATCGCACGAAATGGACCTCACGTTTTTTAGAACTGCAGCAAATTCTTGAATTGATTCATCGCAACATGAAGTTTCCAACATTGGAAGAGGCGCTAAGTTATTATCACATCCCGTGTGAAAAACGACATACAGCTGATGGAGACGTTCAAGCAATGGTGTATCTATGGAAAAAGATGTTAGAAGAGTTAAAAAGTCAAGGAATCAAAACGTTAAACGATTTGTATGCAGCATTAAATGTTTCATCAAAATAAATGGCTATCTCATTGATTACAAGATAGCCATTTTTGCGAACAAAAGGAAAACAGCCAAATGGATTTTGCTCTATGAAGTCTTTGCGGGAAGTAATAAATGAGGAGCCAAGTTGTCTAACGTTGTTGATTGGTTTCTAAAATGTGTTCTGGATGAGTGTATACATTTAGTTTGTTACCGCGTATAAATCCGACAACCGTTATATTCAAATCTTCCGCCAGCTGCAACGCTAAATCGGTAGGAGCAGACTTTGATAGTAAAATTCCCACACCGATTTTTGATACTTTTAATAATACTTCTGAAGAAACACGACCGCTAAAGGCAATGATTTTATCGCGGACGGGGATTTGCTGAAGTAAACAATATCCGTAAAGTTTATCCAGCGCGTTATGCCTTCCGATGTCGGACCTTGCCACAATAATTTTGGATTCACTGCATAAGGTCGCATTGTGTACTCCACCTGTTTGCTGAAAGATGACGCTTCCGTTTTGCAAGCTTTTCATGAGATGAAAATAGGAGGGCATACCTGGCAGACCCGAATTTTCTCGAAGTTTGATGATAAAGAAAAAGAGAATTGCACTGTAACGTCAATCTGTTCTCTTTCTGTAGCGTTAGCATATAGCCTCTTAATCTCATTTGCAGTTATAGGAAATGCCTGATTTCCCGCTTGATTTTTTGCTTAACATTTCTTTAAGACATTTCTTTTTCACCTTCTACTATTTGAGGAACGCTGTGCATTGAAGAAGATGAACCCATATACGAAAAGACAATCATCGATATTAAACTAGTAACAATTCCGTACATAATCGGATGGGTAGAAGTTAATCCTTCGACTGCCAACCCTCCAAATACGACAAGGGAACTAATAATAATTGAATAGAAGCCAGCTTTTGCTGTTGCTTTTTTCCAGAAGAATCCAATCACCACTGGGATAAAAATCGCACCTGATAGAATAGCGTAGGCTACGTCCAGCGCTACCAGTACATCCTGAATCCAAAGTGCAAACGTAATGGCAATGACTCCAATTGCTAGTGTAATCAGGCGTGACAGAAGAACAAATTTTTTATCACTGATATCCTTTAGCCAGTATTGCTTCAAGATATCGTGTGATAAAAGTGTCGATGAAGCTAATAATGTTCCTGAGGCTGTTGACATTAAGGCAGAGCACACACTCGCAAGAATGAGACCGAGAAAACCTGGAGGTAAAATTTCCAATGCCATTTTCGCAAATACGTTTTGTGTATCATCCATAGATGGTAACACCAATACCGCACACATACCGATGATGCTTAATGCTAGTGCGTATGCGAAACTGTACAAACCTGCGTATACCGCACCGCTGCGAGCAATTTTTGTCGTACGTGCCGTAAATACACGCTGCCAAATGTCTTGTGATACGACCATGCCAAGTGTGTAAAGCATAAAGTATTGGAAAATCTCATTCCGCCCCATCGACGTAAAATCAAAATATGTAGCGGGCAAATGATCAGAAAGCGCTTTCCATCCACCTACATGCGATAGGCTCATCGGGAGCATAATCAGGAAAATACCGACAGTCATCACGAGAAACTGTATAATGTCTGTCATTGTGACGCTCCACATTCCTCCGAGAATCGTGTAAAATAGTACAATTCCTCCACCGATTAACATGGAAACCGTCATATTCCAGCCAAGCACTGCGCTAATAATTGCTCCCATCCCTATAATCTGAGTGACAGAGACCATCATCGTATAAATAGCTGCTACCAGCGCGCTAAGTAAACGAGTTTCTTTATTGTATCTTCTTCCGAGTAATTCGCTGATTGTAGTTACATTCGCTCCGTAGATCTGGCGAGTAAAAAACAAACCAAGCACGGTGATACCAAGACCAATCATGGACACAAACCATATTCCAGAAAGACCAAACTTATATCCTAGCTTAGCGGTTCCAATGGTGGAGGCTCCGCCGAGAATCACGGCGGAGAGGCAGCCTAGATATACAAACAACCCCAGATTTCTTCCTGCCAGTGCGTAATCTTCCGCAGTCTTCGCTTTTTTCGCTCCTAAAAATCCCACCACGATTAAAATAACAAAATAAAGAAGAATAATCCCTGTATCAAGTACGCTCATCTCTTTTCCTCCATCCTCTTATTTTCCTGGACAAACAATCCAAATCATAACCGCTCTTATTTTGCATTCACGCTAGTTAGCGTCGAATTGATCCCGATTTCCTTTTCATATTCAGAAAGAGCTTCATTCAGCATGCCTAATCCTTCGTCAATTTGTTCTTTTGTTACTGTCAATGGGGGAATCATGCGAATCACTTCTCCTTTGTTTCCACACAGATAGAAAAGGACACCTTTCTTTAAACAACGATTCAAAATGTTCATGACTCCCTCACCATTCGGTTCACCTGTGTGTGGATGGATAATCTCAATACCGATCATCAATCCAATGGAACGCACGTCGCCAATTGCTGGGTGTGCAACTTTTAACGCCGCTAGCTTTTCACGAGTATAAGCCCCAACTTCCCGACAATTTTCTAACAATTTTTCTTCTTTAAATACTTCTAGTGTTGCAAGAGCTGCCGCACATGCAATCGGATTACCGCCGAACGTTGTACCATGGCTGCCTAACGGCCATTGTTTCATTAGCTCTTTCGAGGCAACTGTGGCACTTAGCGGAAGTCCAGAAGCAATTCCTTTAGCTATTGCCATAATGTCAGGTGTAACACCGAACGTTTGTGCAGCAAACCACTCACCAGTGCGTCCAAATCCAGTCTGTACTTCGTCGAAAATTAGCAAGATCCCATAGCGGTCACAAATTTCTCTTATTTTGCGTAACCATCCTTTTGGAGGAACAATATACCCACCTTCTCCAAGCACCGGTTCCAAAATCATGCACGCCACTTCTTCAGGAGTAACTTGATGTGCAAACAAAGAAGCTGCATCTTTTTCTAGCTTCTCTGCAAAATAAACATCTGGATTTTCCCCAGGCGGGCAATCTTTTGGGTTCGCATATGGCAGTTGATACGTTAATCCGTTTGGTTGCAAGTACTTTCGGTATTTGCTTTTTGATGTAGTCACACTTAGTGCTCCCATAGAACGTCCGTGGAAGCAGCCTGTAAATGAAACTACATATGGTCTTCTAGTAACGTGCTTGGCCAATTTGATAGCTCCTTCAATTGCTTCCGTGCCACTATTTGCAAAGAAGAAACAATCTAACCCTTTTGGCATGATGTGCGTCAATTCGTCCGCCAACCGAAGTAACGATTCATACATAATCACTCCGCATGGACCATGCATGAGACGATCAGCAGCGTCTTTAATAGCCTGTACTACTTTTGGATGACGGTGTCCAGTATTTGCAACGGCAATTCCTGATGTGAAATCAAGATATTTCTTACCGTCCAAGCCGTAATAGTAACATCCTTCTTCCTTTACTACTGGCAAATTTGGATGATCTTTTGACATCGTTGGCGCAAGCAAATCCGGCATTTTTTTTAGCAGTTCCATCCATCGATTCTCTGTCATGCAAGCTCTCTCCTTGTATAGTCATAGTAAGTTTAGGAATATTTTTTAACGAATTTCCAATTTATTTGGACTCCTTGACAACTTCATTTGTTGTATGGAGCAGTGATCCATTAGCAAATATGCAAAACAATCGATTTAACTGATTTTAAAGTAAATGGATCATATATTACTTTATTTATTTTGTATTTAATTTCGAATAATCAGAAAATTAAACCTCCAATTTTGGTAACTTTTATCTATACTATATTTGGTTTGTCGTTGTTACAGGCGAGGCTTTTTGTAGTAAGCGCTTTTTCTTTAAAGCAACGAGCGTCATCATTTCATACATAATCGCAGACGCTAAAACGGCTGTAATTTCTCCGCTATCGTAAGACGGCAACACTTCTACTAAGTCAAATCCAACGATATTTAGCCCATCAAGCCTTCTTACATATTCCAGCGCTTCGTAACTAGTCGGACCACCGACTTCCGGTGTACCAGTGCCAGGAGCAAATGCGGGATCGACAAAGTCGATATCGTAGGAAACGAAAACAGGTTTGTCGCCGACACGTTGGTGGATTCGTTTCATCACTTCAGAGAACCCGAGTTTTCGAACTTCTCTCATGGTAATAACTTCAAATCCAAGTTTTCGCGCATCTTCTATATCATCAGCACTATAAAGCGGGCCGCGCATACCGACTTGAATGGAATGGTCAACATCCAGCAACCCTTCTTCGACGGCGCGACGGAATGGTGTGCCGTGCATATATTTTTCGCCATAGTAATGGTCCCAAGTATCTCCGTGAGAGTCGAAATGAACGAGCGCTACTGGCCCAAAACGCTGATAAAACGCCCGTAAATTTCCTAATGTAATCGAATGATCACCGCCCATAATGATAGGGACGATATTTTTTTTAAGAATTGGAAGTAATTGCTCGACAATGTTGTCATACGTCCGCAGCGCATTTCCCGGTATGACATCAATATCTCCATAGTCGACCCCTGAACAATACTCAAAAATATTAATATCCATATCGGGATTGTAAGGGCGAAGCAACACGGAAAAATTTCGAATATGCTGCGGGCCGTATCGTTGCCCAGTTCGATTAGAAGCTGCCGTGTCAAACGGTACACCGAGTACAACGAAATCGACATTGTCTGTTGTTTTGATATTCTCTAGCCGCATAAATGTTCTTACTCCGCAAAAACGGGGAGATTGCGAAGAATCTTTTGGCTTATATACCATAAAAAGAAAACCTCCTTCAAAAAGGATAAATATTCTACTTTTTATAACAAGCAAGAAGTATGCCAACAATGGAAAGGGTTATCTATGAGAAAAGCGAGTCGTTTAATTCAATAGTGAATCAAAAACAACGATAAAGAGATTCGAAAATGAATTTTAATCCATTTTTGAATTAATACTGTGCTTTTTTATTTTTCTGACTACAGACGGTTGGCTGATCCCTAGATAGTCTGCCATTTCATAGGTTGTTTTACATTGTTGCGCTGCGCGAAGGAGCCATTGTCGTTCTACATGTTCGATCGCTTCTTTTAATGTGGCTGGTTCATCACTTTTTTCCAACTGTTGATCAAGACGAATGGCAGGATGGTGTTGTTGTACAGAAAATGGTAGATATTCAGGATAAATGGCTCTTGTTTCGGCTGTAACAACTAATCGTTCAATCATGTTTTCTAATTCGCGCACATTCCCGGGCCAATCATAATGAATGAGATGATCAACGATAGATGGATGAAAATATTTATCAGTACGATATTTTTTGTTGAATTTTTCTAAATAATATTGCGCTAGCATGAAAATATCCTCTTTCCGTTTACGTAAGGCAGGCACATAAATGGGAACGACATTAAGGCGATAAAAAAGGTCTTGCCGAAATGTCCCTTGTTTCACCATTTCCTCTAAGTTTTGATTGGTAGAAGCGATAAGACGAAAGTCAATCGTTCTCGCTTTAATCCCACCTACTCGCGTTACTTTTTTCTCTTGCAATACTTTTAGTAGTTTAACTTGCATCGAAAGAGGAAGATCGCCAATTTCGTCGAGAAAAAGAGTCCCTTTATCAGCAAGTTCAATAAGCCCAGGTTTCCCTGTTTTTTGCGCACCGGTAAACGATCCTTTTTCATATCCGAACATTTCCGATTCAAATAGCGATTCAGGGATAGCGCTGCAATTCACTTCGATAAACGGTTGTTTTTGACGCTCACTGTTCTGGTGCAAGGCATGGGCAAATACGTTTTTACCTACTCCGGATTCGCCGAGAAAAAGCACGGTGGCATCTGATTTAGCGACTCGATGCACCAGTTTCCAAATTCGTTGCATCTCTTTGCTTTGAATGACGATATGTTCGTGCTTTAACTCTTCCATTTCCGTTTGATAGTGTTCCATCCGCATTCGTAACTTCTCATATTCCTCTTTTAAACGCTCTAATTCAGTTAAATCGTGCGAAAAACTAATGACACGAACAATTTCGTTTTGTTCATTAAATATCGGTACACCTGTTGCCATCACGACGCGCCCAGTTGGAGTGCGCTGCATCACTTGGATTTCTTTTCGTTCTTGTAATACTCTTGCGGTAACAGACGGAGAAAAGATGTTTTCCGCTTCTAGTTCATACACCGATTTACCGATTAAATATGAAACTTCTTTTCCGTAAATGGAAAGGCAGTAAGGACTTGCTCGAAGAATGATTCCGTTTCCATCGGTAATCACGATATTCTCGTTTGATGTGTTCAAAATGGCATGTAACTCCATTTCTAAAACATCTAATATTGATTTCATAATCAATCCTCCGACTCCCAATCATGTTTTGAATCTATTATTTATTCAAAGACCCCTTCAATTCCTTTATTTTTCGACTACATTTTTTGGTGTATTTCTTGCGTGTATTAAACGGTGAATAACAGGATGGAGGGAGTACAAATGGAAGAGGGAGTAAAAAGACAGTTTATTCATTTGCAAACAAGTATTCCAAGACCAAAAGCGACAGAGCTAAACGATCTGTTAATAAAATAATTAGCTATTTTTTATTGAAGCAATAATATGGAACAAGAGTGTGTGAAGAAAAATAATCTCTATAAGTAAGTTTCTTTCCTAGAAATAGTCTATCAATGATTCCCTAGAGTTTCTTACGTCGCGAAAAAGGAAAACATCCATACACCCATCTTGTACGCGATTTACGTGAACTTAAACGTATACGAACGACTTTTAAACACATAAATTCCCGACCTCATGACGCAAACTACCCATGAGGTGAAAAAGATGAAAGAAAAAGAACAATATTTCCCGGGTAGCGTTGTCGACATGAAAGACGAAGGAGAAGAATCAGCGGACACCTATAAAAATTCTCTTTCCCAAGAGTTAGCAGAAGCGATACGGCGGGAAGAAGAGAAAAGTGATTAAACGAAATTTGCTGAAAAAACCTCTTCAGGTTGCGCTGAAGAGGTTTTTATGTTTTTGCTGATATGTAAATCCGAGATGACAACGACGGATTATCCACTACTATTGTTACACCTAGGGCTTATCCTGTTACAGATGCAGTAGCACTTGCGGCTGGGGAAATTATGTGCCTCGTGCGGAAAAAATGGCGAGGGCATTGAGGTATGAGAACTAATGGATTCTTAGCAGGGATGGCTGTCAATCATGTTGCCTTTTTTTAAGTGCATTGACTTACGAGTCGATATTTCTATATAATGGAATTGACTAGTGAGTCAATTATTACAAAGCCGCCCAAAGGAGGGGAAGTATGAAAATTGTAGACATTAAGAATTTGACCAAAACTTATAACAAAAACAGGGGAATTATTAACCTTACATTTTCCATTGAAGAAGGAGAAATTTTTGGATTTATTGGTCCGAACGGAGCAGGCAAGAGCACAACCATCCGAACGCTTTTAAATTTCATTTATCCGACCAGCGGGAGTGCGACTATTTTCGGAAAAGATATTATCAAAGACTCAAAAGAAATCAGACAAAACGTAGGCTATTTGCCGTCTGAAGTTCATTATTACGATGACATGAAGGTGATTGACTTATTAAAATACTCTGCTGGCTTTTACAAAAAATTTAATCCGAAGAGAATGAAAGAACTGGCGGAAAGACTTGACTTGGATCTTCATAGAAAAATTGAGGACCTTTCATTTGGAAATCGAAAAAAGGTTGGGATTGTTCAGGCGCTGCTGCATGAGCCAAAACTTCTTATTTTGGATGAACCGACAAGCGGACTCGACCCACTGATGCAAAACACCTTTTTTGAACTTCTTACAGAGGAAAGAGAGAAGGGGACAACGATCATTTTCTCCTCCCACATTCTTTCTGAAGTACAAAAGATGTGTGACCGGGTCGCCATCATTAAGGAAGGGAAGCTTGTTAAAGTAGAAACAATTGAAAATCTTACGAAAAACAACTTGAAATATATCACGGTTACTTTTGAACGAGCGGCACAAATGGACTTCGAATTGGAAGGAATAGTGAAGAAAGAAGTAAATGGAAATGAAATGACTCTGCTTTACAGCGGGGATATAAAGGCGCTTCTAACTAGATTGAATGCCCTGTCGATTAAGGATTTATTAATCGAAGAACCGACTCTTGAAGAAGTATTTATGCATTACTATGAGAAGGGCGGAATTGAGAAATGATTTTTAAGAGAGAGTTTAAACGAAATTTAAAATCTTTGATTATTTGGAGCATCGTGCTCAGCGGTCTTATTTTAATGACGTTAAGTATTTTTCCTCAGTTTGCACAGCAGCAAAAAGAAATGACAAAACTGCTTGAGGCCTATCCGGAACCCATTAAAAAAGCGTTTGGAATGAATGAGTTAAACATGGGAGATTTGATAGGTTTTTACGGGGTAGAAATCTATATGATGACCACCCTTTTGGGAAGCATATACTCGGCCATTCTTGCATCCAATATTTTGGCGAAGGAAGAAAATGAAAAAACGATTGAATTTTTACTGTCAAAGCCTGTCACAAGAAGCCAAATCGTAACAGAAAAACTTCTTGCCGTTTTGGTAAATATATTAATCTTGAACGTGGTTTCAACAATAGCAAGTATGATTGGATTTCAATTTGCAAAAGACCCGGATGTTCCGACAGACACATTTAGTTTACTAATCATCGCAACCATTTTGCTTCATTTGACATTCGGTGCAATAGCGTTTATGTTGTCATCGATCTTGAAAAAAACAAGAAGCATCCTTTCCGTCTCACTTGGGGTTGTTCTAGCTGCCTACTTTATGAATGTGATGGCAGGTATATCGGAAGACTTAGAGTTCCTAAAATATTTCAGCCCGTTTAAATATGTGGACGCTGCCGCCATTATTAATGATAACGAGCTGGAGCCTCTGTATATCTTTATTATGGTTGCAGTAATTTTGATTAGTATATTAACATCATATATAGTATATAGAAAGAAAGACATTGCAGTCTGATCAAAAAAATTAGAGGTGTTAGAATTGTATTCAGCTTTTGAAAAGCAGCCCCAAGAAAAAAAAGAACTGATTATCAAAGTGGCGATCGAGGAATTTGTGAAGAATGGTTATGAAAAAACCTCAACAGATATTATTACGAGACGGGCGGGAATTTCCAAGGGGATTCTTTTCCATTATTTTAAGAGCAAGAAAAACTTATATCTTTATTTAGTGAATTATGTGAAGGACCATTTAACGGAAATATCAATGGAAGCGTTAAGAGAAATTCAATCTGATGATTTCTTTGAAAGAATCAAAGAAATCGTACTGTTGAAGCAAAAAGTGACAGCGCGGTATCTCCAAGAAACTCAGTTTATTACGGATGCCTTCACCAATCCTCCTGTGGCAGTAAAAAAGGAAATGGAAGAAATCATTAAGAAATACTACGAAACTTACCAGGGAGATTTTTTGCTAGAGCATGTTTATATTAAAGACCTTATCCAAACGGAAAAACTTAGAGAGGATATTTCCGTTGATACCGTGATCAGCATGACAATGTGTATCGTTGAACAGCTGTCTAATAAGTATTTGGCTCTATACAAAAATAAGCAAATTGATATCATGAATAGTACGGAGTCTTTGCTCAGGGAACTGAATGAATATCTTAAGATTGTGAAATATGGGATCTATAAACCAGAATAAATTTTGGGTACCTTTCTCCCGTGGCGTGAAGCTGCGGGATTTTACATATGATTTATGTTATTTAAGATTTAGCTATTGTTCTGTATCCTAACATCCGAACACTTAAAATCAGATATTGAACTTTTTTAAAAAAGGAAGGAAAAGCATCTGAGAAAGATGTTTTCCTTTTTTAGTCCTTGTACGATTCAAGCGTTGTATGCTTCTTCGAGAATATGAAGATAATCTTCGGCTGTCACAGTCCGTACGTTGCTTGGAGTGGATCCGTTTTGCATCGCCAATTCAACAATTTTTCCGAAGTCTTCCTTACGCACACCAGGTAAGTCTTTTAGCTTTGGAATGTCCAAACTGCGAGTGAATGCTTCAATCCCTCGAATCAACTGTTCGACTGCTTTTTCATCTGAATCAAATTCTGTCGCAAATTTCATATACCGCGCCAATTTGGCGTGCATCGCCTTGTTCTCTTCCGCAATGAACCTCTCCCACCTATACATTGTTTAGAGGTGGGACTCCATCGAAGAAGCTTCAGCGCAGAAGAAGGCTGTCTTCTCCTACTCGATGAACGCATCGGAAGTCTTCTCGATCGATTAGTAAGCAACATCGGCTTTCCACCGATGGGACGGAACAACCCATCTACTACTTCTTGCTTACGCAATCCGTAGATACGTCAGCTTCGTTGACACCTGTCAAGGAATGATGTTTTGATGCACCGCTTTGCTCAAGATGTTTCGGGCCCCATGAATGTCCCGATGTTCTTTGTATCCACAGGAACAAGCAAAGATTCGTTTGGACACTTTTCTTCTCTTCTGGCAGACAGGGCATGTCTGACTCGTATAGGACTCTTCTACTTCCTTCAGGCGAATGCCGTACTGTGCCAATTTGTACGCAAGATATTGCTTAACTTTCCCGAACGACCAATTCGAGAGCTTTTGC
>DASQMX010000013.1:0-28200 GCA_035645275.1 Anoxybacillus sp. | reverse complement strand
CACCTTCATCGAATTTTCTCGCCGCTTGAGTCAGAATACTCTACCTAAAGAGGTGCGCGCCGAAATTCACTGGTACCTCCTACATAGGGGGAGTCTAAACTTCTTTAATGGAAAAATTTAGATAATCAACACTCGTGCTGTCCCCCATTTCTTTAAAACTTTAAAGCGGTGGGGGTCAGACCCCATTTTAAAAATTTTTTTAAAAGCATGTATATATTTTCCTCTTTCTGTTCAGAATGGTTGCTGAGGTGATGAACATGAGAGAGGAAGAAAAGAAACAACCTTCTCCACTAAAACCAAGTTTGCGACGTACGTTCAGAAAGCGTTGGGTATTTCCAGCTATTTATCTAGCTAGTGCCGCTTTGATTTTGACGGGAGTGCTTTGGTTCCAAAGTAAAGATGACAACGAAAAGGCAAAGAATGAGTATGAGTACAACTCCGATATGCCAGGCACTTCTTACAATGACAAAGAACCGGCTGTACCCGTCAATGAAACATTAGAACGTTTTGCCATGCCTGTGCTTGATCCAGGTTCCATAGAAATTCAAAAACCGTTCTACGACTCTAAGGCGTCAAAAGACGAACAAGAAGCAGCCCTTGTATTCTATAATAATACGTATCATCAAAATAAAGGTATTGACCTCGCAATGAAAGATGGAAAAAGTTTTGACGTCACAGCGTCTTTAAGCGGAACGGTAACGAAGGCGGAAAAAGACCCGATTTTTGGATATGTTGTCGAAATTGAACACGACAAAGGCGTGGTGACAGTCTATCAATCACTTGCTGATCTAAAAGTCAAAGCCGGAGATACGGTAAAACAAGGACAAGTGATCGGTAAGGCAGGCCAAAGCCAATTTAATCAAGAAGCGGGCATTCATGCACATTTTGAAATTCGCAAAGACGGCAAAGCGTTCAATCCAATTGACTACTTTGATCAGCCGCTGACGGCATTAACAGAAGAAAAAGCGGATGAACAAACAAAACAAGAGGGAGAAGAAAACGCAACTGAACCAAACGCGCAAACAACGGATGAACAATCTCAACCATCCGATCAACAAACACAATCAGATGAAGAAACTCAATCTGAGTCTGAGGAACAACCAACAAACGAAAGCACAACGACACCAACGGAAGACCATTCCGACGAAGAATCTTATAAAACGCCAGATACTTCAATCGGAATGGTAAGAACATAATAAACGTGATGGACAAGTAACGAAAACGATGCAAAACGCCTATTCCTTCTCATAATCGAAGGGATGGGCGTTTTTATTTTTTAACATTTTCACCGAGAAGTCTCTCACCTCTAAGCGAAGTGTAGGTGGGAGAGGTTCATATATATCAGTCTAGCGGGAAAATGTTGAATCTTGTAAAGACAGAAGCGGACTTGAATGAATTTACAAAATGAAAGAGCGTGCTCTTTCGTTTTTTTATGGTTATATAATTTTAAATTTTCAAAAAAGTTATAGGAAAATGCTTCTGTTTACTTTACTATATAATCATAAAAAACGAAATGGGATGAACAAAAGTGATAAATAAAAGACGGCCCGTTCCATACACGCTGCCCAATGGCAACGGCTCGATGCCAACAAGAACGCCCGGAATGGAAAGAAGTCGAACGAAATCATTATGTCGCTTGTCACGAAGTAGGATGATAAGAAACAAAGGGGAGTAGAAGATGCTAAAACTGGACTATTTGCACTATCCATATTCTTCACAACGAATGACGACATTCGCCGCCAATGGAATGGTGGCCACTTCCCAACCGTTGGCTGCCCAAGCGGGATTGGAGATTTTAAAAAAAGGCGGTAATGCAATTGATGCGGCGATTGCGACCGCGGCATGTTTAACCGTTGTCGAGCCAACTTCCAACGGAATTGGCGGCGATGCCTTTGCCCTTGTCTGGACAAACGGGGAACTTCACGGTTTAAATGCCAGCGGCTATTCGCCGAAAACGATCTCGATTGAAGCAGTAAAAGAACGAGGATATAACGAAATTCCGAAATATGGCTGGATTCCTGTCACTGTTCCCGGGGCTCCCGCAGCTTGGACCGCCTTATCAAAATGCTTTGGCCGATTACCGCTAACGGAAGTATTAAAACCAGCGATTGAATATGCAGAAAACGGTTATCCGATCTCACCAACCCTCGGTAAGTATTGGAATCGCGCGTTTCACGTGTTTAAAAACGAGCTAAAAGATCCAGAGTTTGCGAGTTGGTTTGAAACATTTGCTCCTCAAGGGAGAGCGCCAAAAATTGGAGAAATTTGGTCCTCCAAAGGACATGCTGATACATTGCGCTCCATCGCCGAGACGAATGGGGAAAGTTTTTACCGCGGTGAATTAGCGGAGAAAATCGCGGCTTTCTCGAAACAATATAACGGCTTTTTATCGCTTGACGATTTGGCTGAATATGAAGTCGAATGGGTCAAACCGATTTTCGTTCATTATCGCGGTTATGATGTATGGGAAATTCCTCCGAACGGGCAAGGGCTTGTGGTGTTAATGGCACTTAATATTATGAAGGGATTTGAAGTTCCTGAAGTGCCAACAATCGATACATATCACCAACAAATCGAAGCGATGAAACTGGCGTTTGTCGATGGACAAAAATATATTACCGATGCCCGTTATATGAAGTACACCGTCGACGAGCTATTATCCGAAGCGTTCGCTCAATCAAGACGACAGCTGATTCATGAAGAAGCGTTGCTGCCTGAACCGGGAACGCCGCCAAAGGGAGGAACAGTATATTTAGCCACGGCCGATCGGGAAGGAAATATGGTTTCCTTTATTCAAAGCAACTACATGGGCTTTGGTTCCGGTCTTGTTGTACCTGGAACAGGAATCGCCTTGCAAAATCGCGGCCATAATTTTTCCCTCGATGAAACGCATGACAACCAATTAGCGCCAAGAAAGAAAACGTACCATACGATCATTCCTGGATTTCTCACGAAAGGAAAGGAACCGATTGGGCCATTCGGTGTGATGGGAGGCTTTATGCAGCCGCAAGGACATATGCAAGTGGTGATGAATACGATTGACTTCCACTTAAACCCGCAAGCGGCGTTAGATGCGCCAAGGTGGCAATGGATGGAAGGGAAAAAGATTCTTGTCGAACACCATTTTCCGCAACATGTCGCTCAAGCGTTGGCGCGAAAAGGACATGACATTCAAGTCGCCCTTGATTCAGGGGCTTTTGGACGCGGGCAAATTATTTGGCGCGACCCGCGTACAGGGGTGTTCGTTGGCGGCACAGAAGCTCGTACCGACGGAGCGGTCGCAGCTTGGTAAAACATTCGCAAACACGCATAAAGGATTGAATAGACATGAAGCAACTTCAATTATTTTTTGCTTTTTTTCGCGTTGGCATGTTAGGGTATGGGGGTGGTCCATCGTCCATCCCTCTCATCCATAAAGAAGTAGTCCAAAAATACAAATGGATGAACGATGATGAATTTTCCGATGTCTTGGCGCTAGGAAACGCGCTCCCTGGTCCCATTGCCACGAAAATGGCGGGGTATATCGGTTATCGCGTCGCTGGAATCATGGGCATGTTGAATGCCGTTTTAGCGACCATCGTTCCAACGATTATATTAATGATTGCCTTGTTAACGTTTCTTTCCTCTGTCAAGGATGAGCCGTGGGTGTTAGGGATGACAAAAGCCGTTGTTCCTGTTGTCGCGGTCATGCTTGGTGTGTTAACGTGGGAATTTATAAAGCAAGCGAATTCTTCGTTAGGTTCGCTAGCAACGATTCTATTTTCCGTAGGAAGTTTACTTGTACTAGAATTTTTCCGTGTTCACCCCGCTATCCTCATCGGTGTTTTACTATTCAGTGCTTTAGCGGTAAAAGGAGAAAAAACAAATGAGGAAGCCGAGTCTCCGATAGAAAGGAGAAAACATTCATGATTTATTGGCAAATTTTCCTCGCCTTTTTTATCCCGGGCATTTTAGGTTACGGCGGCGGCCCTTCCTCCATTCCCCTTATTGAAAATGAGGTGGTGGACCGCTACGGTTGGTTAACCGTCAATGAATTTAGTGAAGTGCTCGCATTAGGAAACGCACTTCCCGGGCCCATCGCTACAAAAATGGCGGGGTATATCGGCTACCAGCAAGGGGGAGTGCTCGGAGCTTTCATTGGCATTTTCGCCACGGTCGCCCCTTCGCTCATCCTAATGATTGCTTTATTGCAACTTCTCTATAAATTCAAAGACTCTCCAAAAGTAAAACGGATGACCAACTACATCCGCCCGACCATTGCCGTTTTACTTGGAGTAATGACGTTTGATTTCTTCTTTACGTCTTACCATGATGTAGGAACGTCGCAAACGGTATTATTAGCGGTGCTTAGTTATTTATTAATGGAAAAATGGAAAATACATCCTGCATATGTCATTACGCTTTCCTTAGTTTACGGAGCTGTCTTCTTATCGTAAAAAAGAGGAAAACCTGTCTTTCATCCAAAAGGCAGGTTTTCCTTTTTTACTTCACCTCAAACGTAAGTGTCGCCTTAGCGTTCGGCCAATTGCGGTCAGCGAGCCACCACTCGATCGTATAATGACCTTTTGGCAACGGGCCGATCGTTTCAGTAAAGGCAAGTTCTTCTCCTTGTTTTAAAATTTGTTCTTGGTAAATCTGGGTAAACATTTTTCCTTTGCTGAACTGGGTCACTTTTTTTCCATCGCGGTACAAAATATAGTCGTATTTTTGCCCGCTTGTAAACGTAATTTTTTGTTTGTGTTCCGTTTGATTTTTGACGGTGAATGTGAACACATAGTGACCATCGTCTTTCTTTTCATACGTAAGCGAAGGTTGCAGCGTTCCGGCCACGATGCCTCCATTATGATGCCTCTCTTGTTTTTTCACAGCTCCATCCTCCGCTTCCGATTTTGTCGTTTCGGCAGAAGCAAACAGAAAGCCAACAGCCGATATAGCGACAAGAGCACTCCACCAACGAAGTGTACGTCTTTTTTTCATCCTTCCATCTCTCCTTTGTTATAGTAGTCGCTTCCTTTTATCATCTTGTTACAAAAAAAACAAAAAAATTCGCGCAAAACCCTTGTCCCCCTTGACTTTTCTGGTATATATGGCCAATTGGTCTAATACAATAATACAAACTTAACTACAACGAGAGTGTTTGAGGTGGGGATCGTCCATTATCAGCAAGAAATCGGCCTTAGATATTTTCAAAATGAACAAGTAGAAGAACCTTTTATCGTATACAAAAACGAGTCTCATTTCACACTTCTCACATCCAATTCAGGGAGGGCGAGTGGTGTGCACGATTACATCAAAGAGCGTACTATCAAGATTGGTAAGTATATCGTGGAGACGAGGAAAACCGTTCGCGTCATCGCGAAAGAATTTGGCGTTTCCAAAAGTACCGTTCATAAAGACTTAACGGAGCGGCTTCCGGAAATCAATCCCGAGCTGGCTAATGAAGTAAAAGAAATTCTTGATTATCATAAATCAATTCGCCATTTGCGGGGCGGTGAAGCGACAAAAAGGAAATATAAAAAAGAAACGATTCAATAAACCGAAAAAATTCTTCCTTGCATCGTATTTTTATAAAGAAAATAGTATGTTCTTCCTATTATAATATGTTAAAATGATTAATTAGGAGTAATTTGACGGATTGAATGCAAGGAGGAACATCGATGTTTGCAAGAGATATTGGTATCGATCTCGGCACGGCGAACGTGCTCATTTATGTAAAAGGAAAAGGCATTGTATTAAATGAACCATCCGTCGTGGCGATTGATAAAAATACGAATAAAGTGTTGGCTGTCGGCGAGGAAGCAAGACGAATGGTCGGACGTACACCTGGGAATATCGTTGCCATTCGACCGCTGAAAGACGGCGTTATTGCCGATTTTGATATTACGGAAGCAATGCTGAAGCATTTCTTAAACAAATTAAATTTAAAAGGCTTTTTAGCGAAACCGCGCATTTTAATTTGCTGCCCAACCAACATTACATCCGTAGAACGAAAAGCAATTAAAGAAGCAGCCGAAAAAAGCGGCGGCAAAAAAGTGTACTTAGAAGAAGAGCCAAAAGTAGCAGCCATTGGCGCAGGCATGGATATCTTTCAACCGAGCGGAAATATGGTTGTCGATATTGGCGGTGGTACAACAGATATTGCTGTTCTTTCCATGGGCGATATTGTCACCGCCTCTTCGATTAAAATGGCTGGGGACAAGTTCGATATCGAAATTTTAAATTACATTAAACGCGAGTATAAGCTGCTTATTGGTGAACGAACAGCGGAAGAAATTAAAATCAAAGTCGCAACTGTATTCCCAGGCGCACGTGACGAAGAAATTGATATTCGTGGCCGCGACCTCGTTACAGGCTTGCCGCGCACCATTACCGTTCGTTCGAAGGAAATTGAAAAAGCGTTGCGCGAACCGGTTGCTGTGATTGTACAAGCAGCCAAGGGCGTATTGGAGCGCACACCGCCTGAACTGTCAGCGGATATTATCGACCGCGGCGTCATTTTAACCGGAGGCGGCGCCCTTCTGCACGGCATTGACCAACTGCTTGCGGACGAATTGAAAGTGCCTGTATTAGTCGCCGAAAATCCGATGGACTGCGTGGCGATAGGCACAGGCATTATGCTTGATAACATCGACAAAGTGCCAAGACATAACTTCGTATAAAAGTGTCTTCCCCCTTCGCGGAAAACAACACAATAAATTTGCCAGAATAGGTACCATTAGGAAATGGTACCTATTCGCTTTTATTGGGCGTTTGCTTTATAATAAAATTATCCAATTCTGTCGGAAATTTAGCGAAATAGACTTTTTATGACGAAAAATGTCTATCTTTGCATATGCGAGGTGAACGCCCGTGTTACGGGGATTTTATGCTGCTGCCTCAGGTATGCTTTCCCAGCAGCGCCGCGTCGAAATGTTAACGAACAATATTGCCAACGCCAATACGCCTGGATATAAGGCCGACCAAGCTTCGCTGCGTGCTTTTCCTGAAATGCTTTTAAAAAGTTTACATACCACATCCATTCCGACAAAAGAGCCGCGCGCGTTTCGAAACCACACGACAATCGGTGAACTGAACACAGGCGTGTACATGCAGGAAATGATGCCGCTCTTTGTACAAGGAGATCTAAAGGAAACAGGACAAAACACCGATCTTGCTCTTATTGATGGCAATCTCCCAACGGATGCGGAAACAGGCATGAAAGGTGCGCTCTTTTTCGTGGTTGAAAACGGAAATGGCGAGATTCGTTATACGCGCAACGGAAACTTTACATTAAATGCGGACGGGTTTTTAACAACACAGGACGGCTTTTACGTGCTCGATGAAAACGGTGAACGCATTCAGCTCGCGAGCGAAAACTTTAAAGTCACCAAAGACGGCATGATTTTCGAAAATGATGTTCTGGTTACTCGAATCAATATCGCGTTTGCCGCTAATCCAAACAGCGTCGTCAAAGAAGGGAACGGACGATTCCGCAGCACTACGGGTGTGTTGCCGAGCGCGATCGGCAACCCGAATGTAACCTACCAGCTCCAGCAAGGCTTTCTCGAGCGTTCCAACGTCGACTTAGCGCGCTCGATGACCGAGATGATGTCGGCGTACCGCGCATTTGAAGCCAACCAAAAAATTTTGCAGGCCTACGATAAAAGCATGGACAAAGCGGTAAATGATATTGGTCGAATCAGATAAAGTGAACCTTCATCAGAAAGATGTTAGTTGAACTTATCGCACTTCTAACGTCCGTTACGAGGCTGTCCCAAAAGAACCCACAACATATATAGGACATCACATTGGAGCAATGAACGATATATTGTGAAACGTGCTTGAGGTCAGTCCTCTTACGGACGATTAGAACGGGATAAATGGTATAGGAGGAAAAAACGGTGTTACGCTCAATGATGACCGCCGCAAATACGATGAATCAGCTCCAGCAGCAGTTGGATGTCATCAGCCATAATATCGCAAACGTCAATACAAATGGATATAAACGCCGGCAAACGACCTTCGGCGAGCTGCTCGTACAACAATTTAACAACTTGCCGCACGACGAACAAAACCGCTTAACTCCAGACGGTGTGCGCCAAGGCGTCGGGGCCAAGTTAGCGGCAACAAGCCTTGTATTAAAGCAAGGGACAATCATTAACACAGGGCGTCCGCTTGATGTCGCTTTCACAAAAGAAGGACAGTTTTTCCGCGTGCTCATGCGAAATGAAAACGGGACAGAAGAGATGGGCTACACAAGAGACGGTGCGTTTTATTTAAGTCCATCTCCTGAAAATCCAAATCAGCTTATGCTTGTCACAAGCGAAGGCGATCCGGTCCTTAACAGCAACAATGAGCCGATTTTGATTAATGACAACTTTAAAGAGATTCAAATCTCACAAACAGGGACGATAACCGTCATCGCCGAAAATGGCAACGTCGCGCAAACCGTTGATTTAGGCGTGACAACGATCCAACGTCCGCAACTTCTCGAGTCGCTTGGGGAAAATAAATACAGACTGCCGGATTTCGTCAATGAAGCCGATGTCGCTGTCAATATGACCGGCAATTTGCGCGGACAAATCAGCCTCCAGCAAGCGGCGTTAGAACAATCGAACGTCGACTTAGTTACGGAAATGACCGATATGCTCATGACGCAGCGTTCCTATCAAATGAACGCGAAATCGATTTCCCTTTCCGATCAAATGATGGGGTTAATTAACGGAATTCGTTAACGACAAGGAGAGCGGCAGATGAAAGAGGAGAAGAAAGAAGAAAAACAAACGGAACAGCCAACCACCCGTTTTAGGAAGCGGAATCGCCGGCGTCTCATTCCGATTTGGCTGCGTCTTGTGATTGTCGCCGGGCTGATTGTCGTCAGCACGGTAACAGGCGCGATGATCGGCTATGGCGTCATCGGTGACGGCAAACCGCTGGATGTGCTAAAACCATCCACATGGCAACATATCGTCGATATCGTCAAAAAAGACACGGCTAATCCATAATGATTTTTGGTAAAATGGAAAGGAAGGGGGTATCCCCTTTTTTTCATATGCACTGAGCGATAACAACGAACGTAATGCTCGAAAAGAAACAAAGGAGGGGCATACATATGCTTGACATTCAACAAATTAAAGAAATTATTCCGCACCGTTATCCGTTTTTGCTTGTTGACCGCATTCTTGAAATTGAAGAAGGAAAGCGGGCTGTCGGCATTAAAAATGTCACAGCGAACGAGGAATTTTTCAACGGACATTTCCCGAACTATCCAGTTATGCCGGGCGTATTAATCGTTGAAGCGTTGGCGCAAGTCGGTGCCGTAGCGATGCTGAAAAAAGAAGAAAACCGCGGCCGTCTTGCTTTTTTCGCCGGCATTGACAACTGCCGTTTCAAAAAACAAGTCAGACCAGGCGACCAGCTCCGTCTTGAAGTCGAAATCATCCGCGCGAAAGGCACCATCGGCAAAGGCAAAGGCATCGCCACTGTTGACGGCGAAGTTGTGTGCGAAACGGAAATTATGTTTGCATTGGGAGAAAAACAAGCCGAATAAAAATTTTTAACCATCATGTATGATATTCTCTTCGCTGGGTAAATTAAACAAGGAAGATGAACACATACCCAGAAAGGAGAATACATCATGAACAAAAAATGGCTAATTAAACTTTCAGGTTCTCTTCTTGCGGCGCTCTTGATTACGGGCTGTAATATGAATGGTGACAACGATGACCAAAACCCACCGCCGCCAGGAGAAAATCAAGATGTAGACGATAACGATGTCAATGACGGCAACGTTGACACGGATATGAATCCAGCCGATAACGATGACGTCAATGGCGATGACCAAATGGCGCCAGGACAGGATACAAATGAGGGGTTTGGCGACGATGAAAATGACGCTGTGCCAGATTCAGAAGACGCCGTTGAAGATCCGCAAGATTTCAACGATCGTGATAATCGAGATGAATAAATGAGAAAAAAGGTATCAAAGCATTTCGTTTTGATACCTTTTTTATTTTTACTTGCCATCTTTAGCAAAATAAAGCTTCTTGATTATGTAAAGGTCTTGTATTTATAGCATAATTAGAAAATAGACACATGACCTGGAAAGTAATCATAGAAAAGTGGCTTTCATATTCAGAATTAGATACAGTTAAAACACCCATTAATTATTATGCAAAATAATGAAAAGGTGTTTGAGTATAGCTTTTATAAAAATTTAGAGTTCAGCAGACATCTGTATCGTGTTCATAAAGGCATTTGTTAGGAGGATTTATATGATTTTGGTCGTTGGCGGCGCCGGTTATATCGGCAGTCATTTAGTGAAAGAGTTAGTTGAAAAAGAGCAAGTCATCGTGCTTGATAACTTATCGACCGGTCATCGCTATTTAGTCGATGAGCGTGCGGTGTTTGTTCAAGGGGATTTAGGGAACCGGACCGATTTAGAACTGATTTTTGAAAAATATCCGATTAAAGCGGTGATCCATTTTGCGGCGAACAGCTTAGTCGGCGAATCGGTCGTTCATCCGCTCAAATATTATCAAAACAATGTGGCGGCGACGTTAACCTTATTAGAAACGATGCTGAAATATCATGTGAAAAACTTTATTTTCTCCTCAACTGCGGCGACGTATGGCATTCCAAATGTCGAATTGATTACGGAAGATTGTCCGACCAATCCAATTAATCCATACGGACGCTCGAAGTTAATGATCGAACAAATTCTAGCGGACTTTGCTTCTGCGTATGGTCTTAACTATGTCGTCCTTCGCTACTTTAATGCGGCTGGGGCGCATGAGTCGGCAGAAATTGGCGAAGACCATAACCCGGAAACGCATTTAATTCCGATTGTCTTACAGCACTTGTTAGGCCAGCGCGACAAAATCTCTGTCTTTGGTACGGACTATGACACGTCGGATGGGACATGCATTCGCGACTACATCCATGTCACCGACTTAGCGAAGGCGCATATTTTAGCGCTCGAAGCCTTATTGTCAGGCAAAAAGAAAACCGCCGTTTACAATCTCGGCAACGGTTTAGGCTATTCTGTCAAAGAAGTGATTGAAACGTGCGAAAAAGTAACCGGCCGTAAAGCCGTCATTGAATATACGGACCGCCGCCCGGGCGACCCGGCGCGCCTTGTCGCGTCATCGCAAAAAATTTATGAAGAACTTGGCTGGAAAGCGGAATATTCACTGGAAGACATTATTGCAAGCGCATGGAAATGGCATAGCCGAAATGGGAAGTAAATCGAAAGCCTCCTGCTGAATGAGTGTCAGCGGGAGGCGGCTCATGTATTCTTTCATTGATTCAATCCGATTGGATATAGATGATAGTTGTTGATGTAATTTTAAGTAAGTTATTGCATACCACTCCTGCTTAAGCAAACTCCTCATCATGTATCTCCAATGTGCATATAATCTTACTCACCCACTGGACAATGTCTTTAAAAAGAAAGGAAAGACTCCACTGTTGCCTCCATCTCTGGATGAATTCAAAGAAGAAGGAATGAAAACAAGACAAGATTTTTGACACGGTAACGCTCAAACAATTGGATTGTGCAAAAAGTGAAAGTGGAAATGGACTTGCACAATGCCAATAAAAGACGCAGCTGCAGGTTAGCAATCTCGCGATTTTTATGTTCTTGATGGGGAACGGGTATCCAACTTCAACACATTGTTTACATTTTTTAACTTGATAGTTATAATAATGTAGGTATAATATCCTAGTAAAAAAGTAATGAATCATACTAACATAAATACATGCAGTACCTTCGATTATAGAAAATGATTTCGAAAATATGGATAAAGTTCAACTTCATCAGTGGGGTTTTCTTCATCCCCCACTGATGTTAGTTGAACTTATCGCACTTCTAGCGTCCGTTATCTCCCACCTGTAGAGGTGGGAGTCTTACGGACGATTAGAACGGGATAAAATAACGATTAATCGGAGGGAGAGGAATATATGTCTTTAGTTATTGACATGTTGAAAGAAGGCTCTCAATTGACACTCTATGTAAAAGGGTTTTTAGATATTTCAACGGTCAAAATCTTTGAGCAAACTTTGGAGCAAATAGGAAATATCGACCAATTAGTCATTGATTTGACGGATTTAGAATTTATCGATTCTACAGGGGTAGGATTGATTATAGATGTGATTCATTTATCTAAGGAACAAAAATTTAAACTGAAATTACAAGGAATGAATCCAGCCATCCATGACATTTTTGAACTCCTTGGAGTCTATTACATTTTAGAAGTGGTGCAAGAAGAGATGGCTTGATGCTATATGGTTGTTTCATTCAACCCCCCCTCCATCCCCTTGATCGTGTGTCTAAGCGATGTGAATGGAATAGAAAGAGGCTGTCTCATAAGGGTCTGACCTCACGTGTATTTGACAATATATAGTTCATTTATCCAATGTTATGTCCTATATATTGTGTTGCGGGGTCTGACCCTGGAGCTTTTGAGACAAGCCTCTTTTATTGATCTGCCGGAAAGACAATCCCTGTCTGCTTCCGTGCTTCTTCGATAATTTCCATTGTCGTGAGCGAATGATGGTGTGAATTGATTTCCGATTCTCGTCTTCCATTTTGAATTAACTCGATAAATTCTTTTGCTTCGTAATACATTGGATGGTGTGGTTGCGCTTCGGTAATGTCTTCGATGCGGCCGTCGCGATAGCGAATTTCCACTTTTTGTGGCGTATGGATCGTATCTAGGATGATACTTCCTTCTTCCCCTTGAATCTCTGCAGGAATGTATGAATTTGTAATTTTGGAGTACATAACCACCGCATCCATATCCCCATAATCGAGAATGATGCTTCCTTCTCCATCGACCCCTGATTCCAGCATGATGCTGTTCGCTTTGATGTTCAGAGGCTTCCCGAATAAAACAACCATTGGATAAAGGCAGTAAATGCCAATGTCCATTAATGCTCCGTTAGAAAACGCAGGGTTGAAGGCGTTTAACACAATCCCTTGCTTGTACGCATCATAGCGCGATGAATATTGGCAGTAGCTTGCGAAATAGCGGCGGATTTTTCCGATTTTATGTATATGTTTGCGAATCGCTTGGAAATTTGGGAGCAGTGTCGTTTTCATTGCTTCCATTAAGACGACATCGTTTTGTTTTGCCGCTTCGATCAACGCTTGCACTTCGGCTGTATTGGAGGCGAGCGGTTTTTCACATAAGACGTGTTTGCCGTGATTCATAAGGAAAATCGCTTGTTCAGCGTGAAATGAATTGGGACTCGCGATATAAACGGCGTCGATTTCATCGCTTTTGGCCATCTCTTCTAAACTCGTAAATGTTCGTTCTGCCCCGACTTTTGCTGCAAATTCTTTTGCTTTCTCTTCTGTTCGCGAATACACCGCCGTTAAGGCAAAGCCTGGGACTTCTTTTGCCGCTTTAATAAATTCTTCGGTAATCCAGTTCGTTCCGATGGTGGCGAATTTGATCATCGTTTGTCACTCCTTGTTTGGTAGAAAATGCTTCTATCATTGTAGCATGATTATGGCGAAATATCGATGGAAGTGAGGGAGAATAACCAGCTTTAACATAATTTAGCTGAAATTTTACACGATGATAAAAATCTGTATTATAAATGAAATCAATTTGAAACTTTATGTAAAAGTAAGTCTGCTAAAATATTAAGGCTAGAAACAGGAAAGTGTTAATAACTATATAAAATATATACTGAAAATATATAGGTCGGGGGATCGACATGACGTTAGAGAATCAACTGATCAAAAAAACATTTTATGAAACCTTGGTGGAAGCGGATGAAAAAAATCCTGTCCGTGTGCTCGGAGAAGCTTTTCTTGCCGGGTATAAAGATGAGACAGCTGACATTTCCGCGATCCGTTTTGCCCAAGGAGAAGTATATTTTCATAACAAAGATTATGAAGCAGCGATTTTCAAATGGGAAAACATTCATAATCATTTAGAACCGTGGGCGAAGAAAAATATAGCGGATTGTTATTATGAAATCGGACAATTATCAACAGCGGAAGAGATTTATAAATCCATTGAGACGGAAAGCAGTGTCTTACAATCAGAAGTTGCCCTGCAATTATTTTCGCTTTACATCGACCAAGGCAAGCTGGAAAAAGCGGATCAAGTGATTAAAAAAGCGGTATCCGTTAATCCGGACTATCCGAATGTGACGGACATTGCTCGTGCCTTTTTCGAAAAACATAAGGATTGGAAGAGCGCCATTGAACTGGCAGTTAATGAAGCGATTCGCACAGAGTCTCATCATTGGTTTGATGTTTTAAAAACCTATGCAGAACAAGGATTCACAACAACCTTTGAACCATATTATTTTTCAAAATGCTTAACTGTGTTATACGGAGTGGATCGGACAAAATTTGAACAGATCGTTCAGGCATTATGGAATGGTTACAAAAACGAGCGTTCCTATTTTTCATGGCTGCGGGAATTTAACCACCTTTTCTTAAATCTCGATGCCAACCGGGGGCAGTCTTGGAAAGAACTGTCCGCACTTTATCAGGAAACTTATTTTGAATTGATCGATGGCACGTATTTAATGAAAGAATTGGAAGAGATTATTCCGAATCTCTTGACGAACTGGATTAAAATAGCCGATCATTCTCATGCTTTATTTGCTTCTGCAGCGGTATTGGCATGGAGCGAGAAGTTTCCATCCAGTATTCGTCCAGAGGTTGTCAATGATGCCGAACATCTTATTTTCCGTTCCCATAATGAGACAGACGGTTTGGAATACAGCTTGACCCTATTCGATTCCATCGTAAAATGGGCGGAAGCGCAGGGGGTAGAACCAGGTCACCGCTTCAGATGGATTGTCCGAGAACTGGTTGATTTTCAAACCCACCATTTATTGGTAGCGGGAACTTCCGGAAATGGAAAGTCTGCTTTTATCCATTCGGTGCTCGGAGAAAATATCCTAACGGCTCCGACATCTTCCGTTATTGTATTTAAGGGGGATGAGGAGACGGAGATTAGAAAAATATCCGATAAAGAAATAACGGCATTTTCAAGTTTCCATGAATTCCAGGAGGCCGTAGATAGACGACTGAATAAAGTTTTTGACAATGCGATGATTGAAATCTCTCTTCCATCGCCGATGTTGCAGGAAAACAGGCTAGCTCTTATTGATACGCCGGGATTTAGCGGCCGTAATCGTATGGAAGGCGAAGTGTTGAAATATCTGCATTTTGCCGACAGTTTATTATTTGTTCTTGATGCGAATGCCCCTTTTACCGAAAAAGAACAAGAGATTCTCATGCAGATTCGCAAATATGCGCCTAATCTTCCTATTCATTTTCTGCTTAATAAAATCGATGAAATTTATGATGAACAAGAAGCTGCCAGAATTGTTGAAGATACTCGTTCGAGAGTGCGGGACTATTTTCCACAGGCTCAGGTGTTTGTCTATTCGTCACATTTAAGAAGTAGAAAACAACAAAACGATCTAGCAGCGTTCTTGAGAAGCTTCAACCGGCCAATTGCTGAAGAGGATCGCATTGAAAAAATATTAATCTTTATTCGTCAATTCATCAGGCATTTATTGGATAAACGGACAGAAATGGAAAACAGTCTGGCCGAGTCCATTAAATGGAATGAAGAAATGGCCATAAAGCTAAGTGGGGCCATCAATCAATTAACGGATTTGAAAAAAGAAAAAGCGCGAATTATCACGCGAACGTTCCATAAAGTCTTGGAGGAAATCAGAGCGGATCTATCCGAAAATATTCCAAAAATTTTACGAGAAAGTTCGGATATCATTCAAGAGGACAGTGATTTCCGTAAAATTCACCTTGAACTAAATGATGAGATGAACAAAAGAGTACAGGTTTATGTAAATGATAAGGTCTTGCCTAAACTTTATCGTTCACTTCAGGAATGGATTGTAACGGCAAATGATGAACTGGATCACTGTCAATCTTTCTTGGATGAAATAAGCGATGGGTTTAATGCGATGTATGGACAAGAGCGGCTTAAGCTGATTTGCGACTTTAAAGTGCTTGATGACTGGTGCCGAGATGCAGACCGGATGACGAATGGCGTGCAAATGGAGAAGGTGAATATTGTTCTCCGCCGCACACCGTATCAAATTTTATTGAAAAGCGCCGGCAGACTGTTTGGTGCCTTCCAGCAAAACAATGCGATGTTATATAACAAATACAAGCAGTTTGTTGAAAATCAGGATTATTTAGACGTTACCGAATCCATTATGAACAAGCTGCTTCTGCAATTCGAATTGTTTGAGAAATCATTGGAACGAGATATTTCGCTCTTCTTCCGAAACCCGTTGGCTGTATTGAATCAAGCTGTAGAAGAAACGAAAAACGAAATCCATGAAAAAGAAGAAGAGCTGGAGAAAATGAAAGCGAATCCTCAAAACTACCGCGATCCGCTCACATTATTTGAAATAAAACTCCGTCAATACGAGTGGATTAGCATTTCCGCGAGAGGAGTTCTTCGAGTATAACGAGATGTAACGAAAAAATCGGTCCATGAGGCCGATTTTTTCGTTGTGAAAATGTTTTTATTTTCCTACAACGGTGCTTGTTGCTTTCTCCCTTCACCAGAGAAGGGCGTATGATCCGTCTTTTGCTGATGAACTAAAAAAGGGGCTGAATCCCAAATGTTTGGGAGCAGCCCCTTGATGTCATTTTTGCTGTGAACGTTCATGATTGTTTTGGCGCGAATGCGGTCGATTCTCTTTTAATGAGTTTCGAAGAAAGCAGGATTTCTTGGAACGGTTCGTTTTTGTTTTCCATTCTCCAGAAAAGTAGTTCGACGGCTCTTCTTCCGTAAAGCTCTAGATCAATGTCCACTGTCGTTGTCTTCGGTGTAGAGATTTTCGATAATTGCCCATTATCGTAACTGCATATCGACGCTTGCTCGGGAACTTGAATGCCTTGTTGTCTTAAGCATGAGTTGACTAAAAATCCTAGCCCGTCATTGACGCAAAACCAAGCCGTTGGTTGTCGCTTTAATTGTTGAATATATTGGAGGATGACTTCTTCTTTTTCTTCCGCCTTTTTGAAAATAAACTCTTCCTTTGGTTCGATGCCGTATTCCCGCAATGCAAGCAAATATCCTTCATACCGTTCTTCATAGCTCGGTGAATATGCAACATTGCCGACAAACGCAATGTCACGATGATTTAATTCAATTAAATGTTGTACGGCCAAGTAAGCCCCGAAGCGATTGTTCGTTAACACAGCATCCGCATTGATATTAGGATGATGGTGGTCAACAAGCACCGTCGGAATACCGGTAGAGATGACTTTATTAATATATTCGGTGCTGATTTGGGAAAGGATTAAGATTCCATCCACCATCTTATTTTCGATGAAAGAAGGTAAAATGAGGTTTTCTTGTTGCTCGCGGTTAATCGATTGAATGTGTAAGTTCATGCCCCGTTTGACGACTTCTTTTTCAATGCTTAAATAAATTTCGCCAAAAAAGTTTTTAAAGGAAAAGGTTAAGTCGGAAGCGATGAATCCGATGTTTCCCGTTCTTCCTTGTTTCTTTTGCTTTCGCGCTCCCGGATATTGATATCCCATTTCTTCGGCTACACGTTTAATTCGCTCCCGAGTTTCTTCGCTCACGCCTTCTTTTCCTCTTAAAGCTTGGGATACCGAGTTTTTCGATATATTTAATTGATCGGCGATGTCTTGCATCGTGACTTTCTTTTTCATCATTCAACACCTACTATTGAGACCTATCCTAATGACATCGGTTTAATGACGCTTGTGAAACATGGTTTCGATATCTTGAAACAGGTTATTCATAATCAACATGACCGCAAAGCAGAAAGGACTAATGAAGAAGTAGAAAGATACTTTAGGAATATAATACAGGATGAACCCTGTCAACAAAAGCAAAGCAAGTAACAATAACGTTGTTTTCCATTTCGTGAAGGAGCACCAAATCGATAATTTTAACGCTGATTTATTGGTGACGAAAAAACGCGAGAGCAAAGGATATACATATAATCCTACGACTACATTCATGAGTAAAAGGACGTATAATAACGGACGAATATAACGACCGATTGGATAGTTGTTCAGAAAAACGATATCGGTCATTAATATTGTAATAAGAATACATTGAATTGAAAAGAAAAGAGCGGATTGAACAAAGTTGACTTTTAAGCTTTGAAAAAACGTTTTTGTTATTTCTACTTGCTTTTCTTTCACTATTTTTCCCATGACGCTAAAGGAGGCGGTAAGGGCAGGACCAATCGGAATGTTGACAAGGAAGAAGATGATCCATGTGAATAAATTGGAATCATCCCACTGAAAGAGTAGAAATACGGATGCCGGGATACATAAAAGGAAAAAGTAAACATTACATAAGATGAACCAATAGCTATAAAGAATGATTCGATAAAAAAGATTGTCTTGTAAATCAGCTGTTGGAAGCATTAGAATCGACCTCAATTCTTTAAAGATATGACTGACCTCACGTGCATGTCGCTATATATCGTTCATTGATCCAATGTGATGTCCTCTATATGGTGTGGTGGGGGCTGACCCTTTGCATTTTAGGTCAGCCTCTGCGTTAGCCTTTAATGCCTGTAACAGAAATTCCTTCCACAAAGTATTTTTGCATCGCGAAGAAAAGGAGGAGTGTAGGCAGCAATACTAAAAGGGAAGCGGCCATTAATGGACCCCACTCGACTCTCGTCATTCCATTAAACATCGCGAGACCTAATTGTAATGTAAATTTGTTCGAATCATTTAAGTACATTAATGGTCCTAGTAAGTCGTTCCACGAACCTTGGAAGGAAAATAATCCAATGGTGATTAAAGCAGGCTTTGATAATGGGAGAAAGATTTTATAAAAGATTTGAAATCGTGTTGCCCCATCGATTAAGGCGGCTTCTTCTAATTCTCTTGGTATTGTTAAAAAGAATTGCCGCAACAGAAACACAAACACCGCTTGTCCACCGAAAAAGGCAGGGACGATGAGAGGTTTGAATGTGTTAATCCATCCGAGTTTGTCAAACATAATAAATAAAGGAATCATCGTAATTTCTCCAGGTAACATAATCGTGGATAAAAGAAGCATAAACCAAATATTTTTACCTGGGAAGTGAAAACGAGCGAATCCATAAGCAACGAGCGCAGAAATAAACACTTCGGCAAATACCCGAAAAACGGTAATGATCACGGTATTTTTTAAATAGAGAAAAAATGGAATATCGGTGACGGCACGGTGATAGTTTTCCCAATGGAAAGAATCAGGTAGCCATTTTGGCGGGATTTGAAAGATGATGTCTCCAGACTTTAAGGAGGTGGAGATCATCCAAAGTAATGGTAATACCGTTGCCGCAGATGCGATCATAAGAAACAGATAGACCAAAAAGGTTTGAATTTTTTTTCGCTGCGTGTTTGTCAACGTGAATGGCAAGATGATTCACCTTCTTAACCGTTGATTTCAGACCCTTTGAAACTATTGATTTCGGCACCTTTTAAACCGTTCATTTCAGGACCTTTGAAACGTTTGAGTTTCGAACCTGCGAATACGTTTGTTCCAAGTTTCTTTTTCTCTTTTGATTTTGCCGTTTGAATTTCACCAGCATAAAAAACCCATAAAGGTGATGTTTTAAAAACAAGCAACGTCAAAAGCAAGATGATGGCAAAAAGAACCCATGCCATCGCTGTTGCGTATCCCATTTTATAAAAGTTAAAGGCATTTTCGTATAAATAGACCATATAAAATTTTCCTTGGTTTTCAGCACCGCCAATAATATATGCATCATTAAATTTCCGGAATGAGCCGATCATTCCCATGATGAGATTGTAAAAAATCACTGGGCTCAGCATCGGAAGGGTAATATGGCGGAATTTGTGCCACCAGTTTGCCCCATCTATTTCGGCTGATTCATATAAGCTGCGGGGAATATCTTGTAATCCTGCCAAGTATGTTAACATTCCGCCGCCAGCTCCCCAAATGGCCATCATCACATAAGAAGGTAAAACCCACGACGGGTCGCCAAGCCAGTTCGGTCCAGAGATACCAATGTACGATAATAGTAAATTAATCAAACCGTAATCCGGATCGAGAATCCATCTCCATAAAAGAGAAATGGATACACCTGATACAACGGCAGGAAGATATAAGGCCGTACGGAAGAAATAGATTCCTTTCACTTTTACGTTCACAATGACGGCGAGTGTTAAGGAAGAGATGATTCCTAAAGGAATGGCGAATAGAGCATACAAAACGGTAACTTTCAGCGAGTTTAAAAAATTGGGATCTTGAAATAGATGGATATAGTTGTCGAAACCAATGAACTTCGGTTCGGTAAAGGAGTTCCAATCGGTAAATCCGATATAAAAGGCAAAAGAGATTGGAAACACGGTAAAGATGAAAAATCCAAGAATCCAAGGGGATATAAACAGCAATCCTTCGTATTTCTTTAACTTTTTCATTTTGATCAACCTCTTTTAATCAGTAAAGGGGCTGACCAATCCGTGTCGGACCTCATAGGTGATTCAATGGGATGTGTGTGGGGTCTGACACGTTGCTTTTGAGTCAGCCCCTTCAGGAGATATTATTGACCTAAAATTTTACGAAGTGCTTTTGCAGCATCTTTTGCTGCTTTTTCTGGAGATTTTTTACCTAGAAGAATTGGTTCGTATAATTCTTGCCAAATGGCAGAGTCAAGTTCGTTTTGTTGCTTCTGGTTATTGAAGCCGCGTGCCACTTTTGCACTTTCTCTGATTATATCAACCGCATATTTTTTATCTGGACGAATTTTTTCTACCTTTTCTAAGTCTGATTTTGTAGGAGGGAGGATTTTCCATTCATGAATCGCATTTGTCAAGTCGATTAATGCTTCTGCAGCGACTTTTTTGTTCTTCGTGTTGTTGGACATGACTGTGTGGGCGATCCAGCTGAACGTCGCTTCTTTTTTAGCATGAGGCACTTTCGTCATACCGACTTCAAAAGCATTTCCGACTTGTTTTTCCAAGTCGTCACCGGCACCACCAAAGAACATAGCGACTTTGCCTGTTTTAAACATTTCTGGGCCGCCTGTGTTTTGTGCTTGAGTTTTAGTAGGTGTTACTTTGTCCTCGTTGACTAGTTTATTCAACATTTTAATACCTTCAATGGCTTCTGGCTCATCAATGCGAACTTTTCCGTTTTTATCGATAATTTCTCCGCCATACGTCCAAACCCATGTTGCGATTGGTGGCCAACCGTCAATCACGGTTCCGAATTGATCCACTTTTCCGTCGTTATTCGTATCTTTTGTTAAAGCTTTTGCCGCTTTTTTGAAATCTTCCCATGTCCAGTCTGGCTTTGGAAGTTCAACACCGGATTTTTCAAAGAGTGTTTTGTTATAGTAAAGCATTACAGGTTGGTTAATCCAAGGTAAACCGTAAAGTTTTCCGTTGACTTTTCCCACTTGTAATGGACCTTCAAAGTAGTCATTAAGGTTTACTTTCGGATTTCCTTTGATATATTCATCAAGTGGAGCGATGACCCCTAGTTCTGCATACATCGGTATGTATTCTTGAGATAACCAGAATAAATCAGGTGCTTGTTTCGCAGCTGCCATGGTCTGAATCTTTTTGTAGTAATCGGCAGGGATGCTTTGGATCGTTAAATGATAATCATCGGATTGTTTATTCAGTTTATCGACGATTGCTTGAAATTCCTTTAATTCTTGTGCACCAGCCCATGTTCCGATTTTTAATTCCACTTTTCCGTTTTTAGATGAATCGGAATCGGCAGCATCTGACGCCTTGGAACATCCTACCGTTCCAACGAGCAAAATAGATGCTAAAAGTCCGGTTGCTAGTTTCTTAAGAAAGTTTTTCTTCATTTCCCTCTCTCCTTTCTGATTTTTTCAAATGATAACATTTGTCATCAATTTGTAATCAGAAAAGAAAGATTACTAATGAGTAATGTAACGTTACATTACAATTTGATTATTATATGATTGATTGGGGTTCGTCAAATTAGAATATTTGGAGAAATAATGAGTAGGAAAGTAAAATTTCATTAAAAACCCAAGAAAAAGGTATAAAACAAAAATATTTCTGAATGAAACGCTTAAAAATGTTGAATTACAATGTGTATTTGTAATGTAAAAAATAATTTTTGTAATTAATCTTGTAATGTTATAAAGGTTTTTAGGAAGAAAATGGAACGTGAACGGGTAGAGGTTCTATGTTCATTCTCCGCTCCGATAAACAAGGTAGTTTCCTATTTTTCAAATGTAGACATACGATCCATCAGTGAAGTCGTAAATATTTTGACTAACTACTTGATTATTGGGTGTTTTGCCTGTTATATTTTATGTAACCGGTTACATAAACTTAAGGTGGAGAATAGAGATGGCAACAATTCGTGATGTTGCTAGATTAGCAGGTGTATCTGTCGCGACGGTTTCACGCGTGTTGAATCAAAATGGCTATGTCAATGAAGAAACTGAAAAGCGCGTGAGGCGAGCGATTCAAGCGTTAAATTATAAACCAAACGAAGTCGCGCGGACGCTGTTTAAAAAGACATCGAGAACGATTGGCTTGATTGTTCCGGATATTTCAAACCCGTTTTTTCCGGAGTTGGTCCGTGCGGTGGAAGATGTGACGAATATTTATGATTACACCGTGATTTTGTGCAATTCCGATGAGAAAACCGAAAAGGAAAAAGAGTATATTGAAGTGTTAAAACAAAAGTATGTCGATGGCATTATTTTAACGACGAATCAATTGGAGCTTGCGGAAGTATCCGAGCTTGATGTGCCGGTCGTTGTCTTAGACCGCCCGTTCAATCATTCGTTTCCGTCGGTGATTGCCGATAATTATGGCGGGGCGAGGTTGGCGACGAGGCATTTATATGACATCGGCTGCCGCAAGATCGCTCATCTTCAGGGACCGTCCCATGTTGTGAACGCGATGGAACGGTTTAACGGCTATCGCGACGAAATGAAGGAGTTAGGGCTGTGGGATGAGAATCTTGTCATTCTCGGAAACTATCATTTAAAACAAGCGAAAGAAGCGGTATTACAAGCGTTCAAAGAGCATCAGATTGACGGCATTTTTGCCGGAAATGATGTGATGGCGGTTGGCGCACTGAAAGCAATACAGCAGCTTGGCCTTCGCGTGCCGGAAGATGTAGCGATTATCGGATATGACGGCATTCCGCTCACAGAGATGACAACGCCGGAGTTATCGACGATTTCACAGCCGATTTATGAAATGGGCGCGATGGCGGCAAGGCTCTTAATGAAACGAATTGAAGGACAGCCGCTTGAGCAAATTCATTATGTATTACCGGTCCAGCTTATTCAGCGGGAATCGACGCGTAAGGGGGAAAAGGGATGACTAAACCAGTAGTAACGGTCATTGGAAGCATTAATATGGATCTTGTCACGATCGCAAGCCGTGTTCCGTCACAAGGTGAGACGATTCTTGGGGAAAAGTTTCGCCTGATCCCCGGCGGAAAAGGGGCGAATCAAGCGGTCGCTGCGGCTCGGTTAGGGGCAAAGGTCCATATGATTGGTGCAGTCGGTATTGACGCTTTTGGAAAGGAGCTTCTTCATCGCCTTGAACGGGAAGGGGTTTCTGTCCATAATGTGAAACCGGTTACAGATGTAGAAACAGGCGTAGCAGCGATTACGATTTCAGAAGGGGATAACCGAATCATTGTCGTTCCCGGTGCGAACCATTCGCTTCGCCCGGAAGATATTGAAGAGTGCGAGGAAGTGATTGCATCAAGCGATATTTGTTTGCTGCAGTTGGAAATTCCGCTTTCGGTCGTGGAAAGAGCGGTGGAGTTAGCGAAAAAGCATGGGGTTCGCGTCATTTTAAATCCAGCTCCCGCCCAACCGCTGCCGCTGTCATTGTTAGAGCAAGTCGATATGATTACACCGAATGAACATGAGCGCGATGTGATTTTTGCGGACATCGATGTGAGCCGCTTCGCCAATCAATTAATTGTGACAGAAGGTGCGCGCGGCGTCACGATCATCAAAGACGGGCAACCGACGTTAATTCCAGCCTTCACCGTTCCTGTGGTCGACACGACGGGAGCGGGCGACACGTTCAATGGTGCGCTGGCAGTAGCGTTAAGTAAAGGAATGAGTTTAGAAGAAGCGTGTTTATTTGGGAACGCGGCAGCGGCGCTTTCTGTGACAAAGCTCGGAGCGCAAACAGGAATGCCGACAGAAGACGAGGTTCAAGAGTTTCTTGAGGCGAAGAAAGGGTGTTCTTCATGAAAAAGCACGGCATTTTGAATAAGGAATTAAATACGGTTTTAGCTTCTCTAGGGCATACGGATACGATTGTCATCGCTGACTGCGGCTTGCCGATTCCAGATGACGTTGTACGCATTGATTTGTCGCTTGTGAAAGGGGTTCCACCGTTTCTTACGGTGCTGGATGCGATTGTAGCAGAGTTAGAGATTGAGGCGGTTACGCTGGCGGAAGAAATAAAAACAAACAACGCAACGATGTACGAAGAAATTTATCAGCGCTTTGAGACAACGACAAAGCAATTTGTCTCTCATGAGCAGTTTAAAGAGATGACAAAATCAGCGAAAGCGATTATCCGTACAGGGGAAGCGACTCCTTATGCGAATATTATTCTGCATTCAGGCGTCAATTTTTCTTGAAAGATTCGCCTTTAAAAAGGGGAGAGAAATGTGACAAGGCCGTTTATTGAAATGAAAGGGATTAAAAAGTCGTTCCATCAGCATGTCGTGTTAGATGGGGTTGACTTTGAAGTGCGCTCCGGTGAAGTGCATGCCTTGATGGGGGAAAACGGAGCCGGCAAGTCCACGTTAATGAAAATATTAACGGGGATTTACGAACGGGATGCCGGTACGGTCCTGGTGAATGGAAAGGAAGTGCATTACCGCCATCCGAAAGAGGCGGAACAAGACGGTATTTCCGTGATTCATCAGGAATTGAACATCATTCCGACATTGACGGTTGCGGAAAATATGTTTTTAGGACGCGAGCAGACATTGGGGCGTACTGGCATTGTCCGCAGCAAAGACATGGCGGAGCAGGCGAAGGTCTATTTGCAAAAGCTTGGCATAGAGATTTCACCCAATGAAATCGCGGGCAATCTATCCGTAGGGAAACAGCAAATTGTTGAGATTGCTAGGGCGTTATCAACGGATGCGAAATGTCTCATTATGGATGAGCCGACCGCAGCACTCACTGACCGGGAGATTCAAACGTTGTTTGAGGTGATTCACACGCTCAAACAGCAAGGAGTGGCGATTGTCTATATTTCGCATCGCATGGAAGAAATTTTTACGATTTGTGATCGGATTTCTGTGCTAAGGGATGGACAGTTTATCGGAACGAAAAAGATTCCGGAAACAAACTTTGATGAAATTGTTCATATGATGGTCGGCAGACAAATTGGTGAACGCTTTCCAAAGCGGAAAAAGCAAATTGGCGAAGAACGGCTGAGAGTCGAACGGTTGACACATAAAGGGGTATTTGAAAATATTTCTTTCTCTGTACGTGCCGGAGAAATTCTTGGCGTTTCTGGGCTGATGGGAGCAGGGCGCACGGAGATTATGGAAGCGATTTTCGGTGCGAGAAAAGCGCACGAGGGAACGATTTATATTGATAACAAGCCGGTAACGATTAAGTCTCCGCGTCAAGCGATTAAGCACGGTATTGCGTTTATCACGGAAGACCGAAAAAGCAAGGGTCTCGTTTTGAATATGAGTGTCCGCGAAAATTTAACCTTGCCAAAATCGGAGCAATTAGCGAATCTCGGCGTAATTCAAACGAAGAAAGAAAAAGATTTGGTTCAATCGCTCATTGCTCGGTTAAAAATTAAAACGGCTTCACCGGAATTACAAGTAAAAGCATTAAGTGGAGGGAACCAACAAAAAGTTGTGTTCGGAAAGTGGCTGGCGATGGGGCCGCGTATTCTCATCCTCGATGAACCAACACGCGGTGTCGATGTTGGGGCGAAAAAAGAGATTTATGAGATTATGAATGAACTCACCGCACAAGGTGTAGCGATTATTATGGTGTCGTCGGAGCTCCCGGAAGTATTGGGAATGAGCGACCGCATTATGGTTATTCATGAAGGCAAGGTAACGGCTATTTTCGACAATGAAAACGTCGATCAAGAAATGATTATGCGTGCGGCGACGGGAGGGGAAGCATGATGGAAGACGTACGGGAAAAAGCTTGGAGTTTTGATGTGAAAAAGTTGGGTCCGCTCATTGGTTTTCTATTGTTATGTGTCGTGTTATCGGTATTAAGCGATAATTTCTTAACGGTCGACAACTGGTTAAATATTTTACGTCAAGTATCGATTAACGCGTTGATTGCCTTCGGAATGACATTTGTTATTCTCACGGGAGGCATTGATTTATCGGTCGGTTCTGTGTTAGCGCTTTCAAGTGCGCTGACAGCCGGGATGATGGCAAACGGGATGGATGGATGGACGGCCATCATCATTGGATTACTCGCTGGTTTTCTGATGGGAGCGTTGAACGGGGTAATTATTACAAAAGGACGCGTCGCTCCGTTTATTGCGACATTAGCCACGATGACGATTTTTCGCGGGGCAACGTTAGTATATACAGACGGCCGTCCTATCACTGGATTTTCTGATGATCTTTTATTCCAAATGATGGGGCGGGGTTATTTTCTCGGAATTCCTGTTCCCGTTGTGTTTATGGTTGTTATTTATATCGTCTTGTACTTTGTTTTAAAGAAAACCACATTTGGCCGCCATACGTATGCGATTGGCGGCAATGAGGAAGCGAGCCGCTTATCTGGCATTCGCGTTGACCGATTAAAAATATGGATTTATTCGTTAACAGGCGGATTAGCTGCATTAGCGGGCTTGATTTTAACTTCCCGACTTAACTCAGCGCAGCCGACCGCAGGAACATCTTATGAATTAGATGCCATCGCTGCGGTTGTGCTCGGGGGAACGAGTTTATCAGGCGGTCGCGGCTGGATTTTCGGAACGTTTGTCGGAGCATTGATTATCGGCGTATTAAACAATGGTTTGAATTTATTAAATGTGTCTTCGTTTTATCAACAAGTCATCAAGGGTGCTGTCATTCTTCTTGCGGTCATTTTAGATCGCCGGAAAGAAGTTTGATAGATAAAACAATTAAAGGAGTGGGAGAAATGATGAAGAAACTAGCAAGCATGTTCATGTTGTTTGTATTAGCTATTGGCGTATTAGCTGGCTGCTCGCTTGAAAATGGTACAACAAGTACAGCAAGTGGCAAAAAAGAAGACAAGAAAGACGGAGATATGAAAATTGGCTTATCCATTTCGACGTTAAATAACCCGTTCTTCGTATCTTTAAAAGAAGGGGCGGAAAAAGCAGCGAAGGAAGCAAATGTAGAATTAACCGTAGTTGATGCCCAAAACGATTCTGCGAAGCAAATTAACGATATCGAAGACTTAATTCAACAAGGCGTCGATTTGATTTTAGTCAACCCAACGGATTCAAGTGCTATCACATCAGCGATTGAATCAGCGAATAATGCAAACATTCCGGTTATTACAGTGGACCGCAGTGCAGAGGGTGGAGAAGTCGTTTCTCACATTGCTTCTGATAACGTCGCTGGCGGTAAGATGGCAGGCGAATTTTTAATCGAGCAATTAAAAGACGGTGGCAATATTGTTGAGTTGGAAGGGATTCCTGGTTCATCTGCGGCACGTGAGCGCGGTGAAGGATTCCATCAAGTAATTGATAAGGCAAGCAATATAAAAGTAGTCGCAAAACAAGCAGCGGACTTTGACCGTGCCAAAGGCTTATCCGTCATGGAGAACATTTTACAAAGCCAAAGCGATATTAAAGCGGTATTTGCTCATAACGACGAAATGGCGCTAGGAGCATTAGAAGCGCTTGAAGCTCGCGGCATGAAAGATGTACTTGTTGTTGGTTTCGATGCGACAGAAGACGCTGTAAAAGCAGTAAAAGAAGGCAAAATGGCCGCAACAGTCGCGCAAAAACCTGAGCTGATTGGGGAAAATGCGGTGACAACAGCGTTAAAAGTATTAAAAGGGGAAAAAGTGGAGAAATTTATTCCAGTGCCGTTGGAGTTAGTGAAGGGGAACTAAGGGGTCTGCACGAGTGTTGATTAACCATAAAATGGGATTGTAAGCAAAAAATCAGACAAAAAGAGCCACTCTCCTGTACAATGTTTGTTACCCCTAACAAAACACCAAGGAGAGTGGCTCATATATGAAAAAGATTACCAC
>DASQMX010000012.1:0-61347 GCA_035645275.1 Anoxybacillus sp. | reverse complement strand
GAATGAGTGTGGTAATCTTTTTCATATATGAGCCACTCTCCTTGGTGTTTTGTTAGGGGTAACAAACATTGTACAGGAGAGTGGCTCTTTTTGTCTGATTTTTTGCTTACAATCCCATTTTATGGTTAATCAACACTCGTGATGGGGTCTGACCCCCACTGCGTTAACGCGGTGAAGCGGTGGGGGTCAGACCCCCTTTTATCTTGGAAAGTCGCTGATGACATAGGAAAATGATATACGGTCTTGAATTGGAATCCATGCCCCAATTCCTTGGGTTGTAATATTTTTAACAACGATACGTTTTTTGTTTCCTTTTAATACAACATATACTTCCCCATATGTTACCTTTCCTTTTTCATTGACAGCAGGAGCATAAGCATATAAATAGCCCAGTTTTTTTACAGGGACATTGTAAACGCGGTCTTTTTTCGTTCCTATGCCAATAACGGTATCAAATGCCAGCGGCAAATTTGTCTTTTTCATTGCTGTTAATAGCATCATCTTTTTGACGGCTTCTTCATTCGGAATTTTTGCGGTTAAGCCGCCGTGAATATGTTTTTGCATCTCTTGCTTATAAGTAAGTTTTTGCGGAGCATTTCCGCCGCGATTATCATGAAAATTCGTATTAATTTTTTGATACTCCCAATTGATTGCCGTTTCTGTTGATTGATAATTAAGCGGCCACTGTCCTAAGTAAATGGTAGCGCGGTAGCCAATTGCAAGCGGTGTAGTTGTAGCAGAAGACCCATTTAATAAACGAATTAATTCAAGGTTTTCAATTTTTACGTTGGCTGAACCAATTAATTCCTTAGCAAATTTACTCGGCTGCAAGTATGGCAAATCTTGCGTCGGATTTGGATACGTATTCTCTTTTGATATATCCATTACTGAATTTGGAACTGTATACTTTTGTGCAGACTCTGCAGCCATAACAGATGATTGGAAAAAAAAGAAACTAATAAAACAGATAAGACTCCATTTTTTCATTGTGCTCACTCCTTTCAAAATACTGCTTACACCGTTATTTTTTTCAAAGACAAGCCGTTTATCCATCAAATAATGAAAAAGCCACTAGAAAATTTCTAGTGACTTTTGCTGATTTGTTTGAATAGGCACTCAAATTTAGGAAAGAAAAATTGAATCAACGGACCAATAAGAAGCGTAATCACAATAGTGCCTATCCCTATTGGTCCATTAAATACCAAAGCTAAAATAAGTGCCAACACTTCTCCTATCGTTTTCGCCGTCATCAATGTAATTTTCAATTTCTCTTTTAGAACCATCATAAATTGGTCAATCGGAATGAGCGGAAATTTTGCCTGTAAATAAATAGATATCCCTATAGAAATAATGGTTAAACCGAGCAATAATAACAAAAGCCGCAACAATAAACCAGATGGTTCCCAATTGATCAAAACGAACTTCAGCCAAAAATCAATAAAAATACCAATGACGATAATGGTAGCCACCGCCAACATTTCTGGAAACTTTCTCAAAAGAATCGCATTAATGATAATTAATATTGCTCCGACAATCATCACCCATGTTCCAACCGTAAAGCCAATTGTTTCAGCTAAACCAACATTTAATGCATCCCATGCCCCTGCGCCTAAATCAGCTTTAATCGTTAACACCACACCAAATGAAATAATAAATAAACCGACGATGTAAAATAAAAAACGATAAACCATCTTATCCCCCTGGAAATTATTCGGAATATTCATTTATTTAATATAATAATATATAATACAATTAAGTTATTTTAATAATGTTTCTTTTTTCCTCCTAATTGATATATGTTTTGCCCAAACAGAAAATGAGGCTGACCATAAAACAAAGTGCCAGGTTCCATAACCATTACATTATATAGTGCATAGCAATGAGCTAGAGCACTATATGATGGATGGAGTGTGAGGTGAAGCACTTATGGGTCAGCCCTTTTTTTTGCTACAATGCTTATAACAAATAAAAACCTATCCCCATAATAATGTAAGCCGCTAACATCGTCGCCCCTTCAAACCAGTTGGTGTCCCCATCATTTGAAAGAACAATAGTAAGTAGAACGGCTGTTGCCATTGCAATTAATTCAGGCAAAGAGAAGACTAACGGCATTTGTACAGGGAAAAACAACGAAACAAGCACAAGGACAGGGGCGACAAACATCGCAATTTGCAATGTTGAGCCAATCGCAATTTCAACAGCAACATTCATTTTATTTTTATAGGCCATGATAATCGCTGAAGCGTGTTCTGCGGCATTACCGACAATCGCAACAATGATGACCCCGATAAACAATTCGCTCCAGCCAAATGACTCAGCAACGGCTTCAAATGTATGTACTAAATTTTCCGATACATAAGCAACCGCGGCAGTGGCAAGCGCCAAAATCGCAATGGACTTCCCTTTTGACCACTCCGGCTCCTCATGTTCTTCGACTTCATCTGATTTATGCTGATAAACCCCACGATGTGTAACAAGCTTAAAATATAACGCAGCTAAGTAAAGAGTGATCATAATAACAGAAATGCCGACGCTGAGAGATAATGTTTTCGCTTCAGACATAGTGATTGAGAAAACTTCTGGTATGACAAACGCGATTAAGATGGCAAATGTTAATAAGCCGGCATTGTGGCGGGCATCATATACATTAAATTCTTGACGTTTATATCTCAGACCACCGACAAAAAAGGACAATCCTGCGACTAACAATAAGTTCCCTAGCACTGAACCTGTTAAAGAAGCCAGCACAACTTCTACCAGTCCCGCTTTTAAAGCAAAAATGGAAATAATCAATTCAACAGCGTTGCCAAACGTAGCATTTAGTAAACCGCCGATTCGTGGTCCCGCTACAATCGCTAAGCTCTCGGTCGCTCTTCCCATATAGCTTGCTAACGCAATAATTGTTAAGCAATAAATCACAAACATAAGAATGGAAGGCCAATGCAAAACACTGCCGGCAATAGACAGCGGCACACCTGCGAACACCATAAAAGCAAACAGCTTATTAAACATACGTTCCCAGCCCTTCATATGTAATGTTATTTTTTTACTCTATCATAAGCATTTTCTCTCTTTTTATGCCTCATATCAATATAAAATAGATAAATATTACCTCAAGGGCAGAGGAACGAAAGGGACATTAAATGAGTTCAAATGATTCTGTCACTTCAATACTTCCTTCTACAGAGCGGACCATCGAACAGTTTTTTCGCGCCACTTCAAGTGATTTCGCAACCTTTTCACGCTCTAGATTTTTTCCTTTAATGATAAAATGAAGATGAATTTTTTCAATCCGGTTAGCTTCTTTTTCATTTCTTGTAACATCGGCCTTTACCGTCATATCTTCAATTTCTAAACGTTTTTTCTCTAAAATCTTGCGTAATACTCCACCGCTGCAAACGGCAACGGCTGACACAAGCAATTGGTATGGCCGGAAACCGTATGTCTCATCTCCTGCAACATGCAATTCTCCATATTCCAATTGCGTTTTGAAGCCAACTTCCTTCATTTTAAATTCCATTTGTATCACCTCATTTTTCTTGTCATTAGTGAAAAATATATTGTACTATTTTATTCAGTGTAACTTCTTTCAGATGGGGTTATTTTTATGAAAATGAACAACATGCATTTTTGGATTTTAATAAGTATCGTTGCCATTTCCGGTTTATCGCAAGGTTTGCTGTTGCCGCTTATTTCAATTATCCTTGAAAAAAACGGAGTTTCTTCGTCGCTCAATGGCGTTCACGCGACCGCTTTATACATCGGAGTGCTGCTTATTTCTCCGTTTATGGAGAAACCGCTTAGAAAATATGGGTACAAACCGATTATTATGCTAGGTGGCTTTATTGTACTACTATCATTAGCTTCCTTTCCACTTTGGCACTCATTGATGTTCTGGTTTTTCTTACGGCTTTTGATTGGTATTGGCGATCATATGCTGCATTTTGCAACACAAACGTGGATTACAGACTTTTCGCCACCTCATCGCCGCGGCCGCAACTTGTCGTTGTATGGTTTATTTTTCGGTATCGGTTTCGCAGTTGGACCGTTGCTGACACCGCTTGTTGAAGTGCATCAGTCACTTCCGTTTATCGTTTCATCTTTTCTCAGCTTACTTGGTTGGCTGACATTATTTTTGTTAAAAAATGAATATCCAGATACCGCTGATGAACATGAAAGTTTCTTTGCTACGTTCAAACGATTTGCGCAAGCTTGGAAATACGCGTGGGTTGCTCTTTTATTACCGTTTGCCTATGGCTTTTTAGAAGCAGCTGTCAACGGAAGCTTCCCGATTTTCGCCCTTCGTGAGAATATTCCTGTACAACATGTTTCTATTATTTTACCTGCCTTTGCGATCGGCGGCATTGTCTTTCAGTTGCCGCTTGGTTTATTAAGCGACCGTTTTCCGCGAAAAATTGTTCTTATATTTGCGCTATTAATCGGTTGTATCAGCTTTGTAACAGCCAGTATCTTTTCGCAATCGTTTATCGGTCTTTTTGTTTGCTTTTTTGTTGCCGGCATGTTTGTTGGTTCTTTATTTTCATTAGGAATGTCATACATGGCTGACCTTCTTCCTAAACATTTGCTTCCTGCGGGAAATTTGCTGTGCGGGATTCTTTATAGTATCGGCAGCATTGCTGGCCCCTTCATTAGCGGTTTGGTCATTCAATATGGGCAAGGGGGAAGCTTTTTTATTGTCATGAGTTTTATGCTCTTAACGATTGCCACAACCTTGTCCGTACGTACAAAGCCTGAGATCGCTTTAAAGTGATTGACAGGCTTTTTATTTTTTACCTAATTTTCAGAAAATATATTGACCATTTTTCTTAATCTGTTATATAATACAAATAACAAAAACAAAAACTGTTTTAAAACACATTAAAGGAGCGATGATGGATGAGTAGAGCGGAACGGAGAAATATGATTAATTTTATCGAGAAAATGAAAGGAATTAACAGGAACGAACTTCTTTATATGACAGACGCAGAAATTGAACACATCTACAACCAAACATATTACCATTATGAAGAAATCGTTGAATAATCAATTGTTGTCAATCTTACAAAGATAGGACTTGGGAATTTTCCCAAGTCCTACCCCCTTTTTAGTGATAACCGTTTTGTCCGTTAGCGCTTCCGCTTGTTTTATGTTTCGGTTGATGCTTTCCTTTTTGCTTAGTTCCGCCATCTTTTTTTGTATGTTTAGTCATGTCAAAAATCCCCCTCATGATAGAGTGAAGGCAAAAGCCTTACAGCATTTAATATCTCTCGTTTCTTTTTCTTCATGAGAGGAAGTTTGTGGTTTTAACGTTCGTACATTCTTTCCTGGCGGCGACAATCAAAAATCGCGTTCATTTCCCCACCTAAAACGATAATTATCCCTGATAAATAAAACCAAATTAACAATACAATAATACCGCCGAGACTTCCATACATCAATGTGTAATCAGCCAGAGTCCCTACATAATAAGAAAAAGCAAACGAAACAACCATCCAGCCAATCGTTGCAAACAATGCGCCACTTGTTACATCCTTTATACGCAAATGCTTATTCGGGGCAAAATAATATAAAGCGGTAAAAACAATAAACAATATAACGGAACTGACTACCCATCTGAATGTATTCCAAATTGCCAAAAACTCACTGGAAAAACCAAATACCGAAAATAAAAAGCTGCCAATCACCCGCCCGAAAACAGGAAGGACAAGAGCGACAACAATGACGGACATCATCGCAAACGTTAATAAAATGGACATTCCTCTTGTCACAATAAAAGAACGATCTTCCTTCACATCATAAGCGCGGTTAAAAGCGCGGACAATCGCATTAATCCCATTGGAGGCCGACCAAATCGTTGCAATAATACCAAATGACAATAGTTTTCCGTTTTGATGATCCATCATGGTATGTATGTTTGTTTCGATTAAGTGAAGCGCCTCTTTCGGTGCGTATTCACGCACAAGCGACAATACATCTTCATGCGGAATGGGCAAATAGGCCAGCAATGTAAATAAGAAAATTAAAAACGGAAAAAGGGACAGAACAAAATAATACGCCAATTCCGCGGATAACCGAGAAATCTCATGTTCTTGAAACCGTTTCACCAGTTCCCGAACAAAAGAGAGATCGATTGTCATACTTATACCTCCAATTTACAGTTGAGGATCATCATCCTTTCGCCGTACAAATGTTTCTTTAACTAATTCGATCACTTCAGGTGTTTTTTCATTTATTTCTTTTATTTTACCCGCGATGAAAGAAATATCCTCAGATAACTGCTCCAGCGATTGTCGGCATTTGTGTACATGTTGGTTAACGTTTTTAGCCATATGGACTGGATCTTTTAGAAAATATTCCATTTTATTTTTAGCGCGTTTCCCGTTTTCTACTAACATTTTTCTTGTTTCTTGGTCGAGAAGAGATATAGCGGCTCCAATGACTGCACCAATCATTATTCCTTTCCATAGCTTATTACTTTTCCCAACCATTATGGCATTGCCCCTCTTTTCACTATGTTGTTTATAAATGATGCTCTTTTTTAATCGTTTCCAGCAAGTTTTTACACCCTTTTTGAATCAGCTCATACACTTCATCAAAATTACCTGTATAGTAAGGGTCAGGCACATCCGCAATATCGCTATCCGGCACAAAATCAAGAAGCCGACCGATAAAGCCGGTTTTATTGTATCCGGCTAATCGCCGTAAGTTTCCTAAATTTTCAACATCCATAGCAATAATATAATCAAACGATTCCAAATCCTCTTTAACCACTTGCCGGGCACGAATCCCCTCAAAATTAATATTATTTTTCATTAAAATCTGTTGTGTTCCATGATGTGGCGGTTTTCCAATATGCCAATCCCCCGTGCCTGCTGAATCAATGATGATTTTATCTTCGAGCCCTTCTTTCTTCACTAAATCGCGAAAAATCGCTTCCGCCATTGGTGAACGGCAAATATTCCCTAAACAAACGAATAATACTTTCACCATTTTTCTGACAACTCCTCCCTCTACTTTACTAACACATTATAAACAAAATTCAATCATGGAAAAAGTTAAGAAAATATACGTCTCATATGTTACAATGTGGGTAATTACATACGAAAGGAATGAATACGTTGGATTTAACAAAAAAATCAATGGAAAATGTGGAATACATGATCGAAAAAATTAAAGAAAAACTTAAAGTATTAAACTTCGATGCCATCAAACCTTCTCATTTTGACGAAAATTTATATGATGACTTAAAAGACATTTACGATATGGTCATGAAAAAAACATCATTCAGCCCGAGCGAAATGCAGGCCATTGCCGAAGAATTAGGGAATTTGCGCAAAAAATAAAAAAATAGGCTGACCTAAAAGCAAAGTGTCAGACCCCACAATATAATTATATGACATAACATTAGGTCAATGAACGATATATTTGTGAAATGCACGTGAGGTCAGACACTTATCGGTCAGCCTCATTCTTTATCCTTATCATTAATAACACTAATAATGAGCAAAGTCGGTTTCTCTGCCAGTGAAATTTCTTCATTTGTTGATAAGTAGCGAATGTATGGCCGCTGCATGTGATTCACAATTTTCGTTACAATCGCTTCCCTGCCATCGCTCATTTTCACTTTTGTGCCCGGTGGATAAGAAGGAATTGTATCAACGAAAAGACGGACTAATTCCTGTGCAAAATCAATATTGCTTTTGGCCATCAATGCTTCCATCGCTTCGTGCGGCGGAATGCCTTCTTCAGAAATGAGATTTTCAAAGCGATTCGCAATTCCACAAATTTGCGCATATTGGTGGATTTCTTTATGATGAATTTTTCTCGGAGCCCCTTCTCCGTTAAATGTTTCGTGATGCTGATAGGCAATGTGAGCAGATAATAGGCTGATTTCCCTGTTCTTTCGCAAATATTCGAAACCTTTTAGCGCGTGATGTTCGTCTCCTTCCACCGCTTTTCCAATATCATGTAATAATGCTCCCATTGCTAAGTCGTGCATTTGTAAACCATTGAGCCGCAGTTTTTTTCCCAGCTGCAACGACAAAAGTGCGACATTCACGGCATGAGCATAAGGTCGAAGCTCAGCGGCCAAAGAAGTGGACGGAATAATGATAATCATTTTATGTCTGCTTACTTCATCCACTAATTTCACCGCAAGCTTTTGCATCTCCCGAATATTTAGCGGCTTGTTTGCTTTTACAGCTTCAAAGGCTTTTTGGACAATTTCGGTGGCTTCTATCCATGATGGCATATCCATTAATTCTTCCATCGTAATTCCTTCTGAGATTAAATCATCGACAAACAAATATTTAATATCCATTTGTCGTAAACGTTCCAAATATTTCGGATGAATCGCCCGTCCTGCCGCTAACAAAACGCGACGATGGCGATCATAAATGGGTCTTGCCAGCTGCATCGTTTTTTCGTTGTACTCATCGATCATAATTAGCCTCATCTATAGATGCTCCTTTACTTTGTATACTTCTTATTTCCTAAAAATACTGACCACATTGAAAATTTAAGGATAACTTTTACACTCCTTAAAACGATTATATAAAGTAGAAAAATATATAAAAGTTCTTGTTTTCCTATTTTAACAGAAAATATTTTAACATTTTTTTCTACTTCACATATGATGAAAACGCAAAATGATGTAGGGAGGTATAACGACGTGGCATACGAAATTACGCGAGACTATATAAGCTTCGGAAATGCCCGTTCGGGTGAAAAGCTTGAAGAAGTAAAATTTATTGTTAGCCATTCAACAGGAAATCCTGGTTCTACTGCCTACGAAAACCGCAATTATTTTAATCATCGTCAACCTTCCGCGTCCGCACATACGTTTATTGATGACCGTTACATTCTTGAAATTATTCCATTATATGAAAAAGCTTGGCATGTCTTATATAGCACCCCAACTGACAACCGAATGTTTGGCGCAGATGCAAATGATGCTGCGATTGGAGTTGAACTTTGTTACGGAGGGAATATTAACTTTACGGAAGCATATAATCGTTACGTTTGGTACCATGCCTATCTATGCCGAAAGTTTAATCTCTCCCCTTCAAAACATATCGTTTCTCACAAGACACTCGACCCAAAACGGCGGACGGACCCATTTGACGCTTTTTCCTTGTACGGTATTACATGGGATAGCTTTATTTCTGATGTCATTAGAATACTCGAGTCTTCACAACCTCGAAAAAAAGGAGGGAAAAATCAAGCTTCTCAAGTTCCAAGCACCTCCTTGCATCTACCTTTAAAAATAGGTGACAGAGGGCCTTTCGTCAAAAAAATACAAGAAGATTTAATTCGCGCCGGATTTCCACTTTCGAAATATGGAGCGGACGGAATTTTTGGCGAGGAAACAAAAGGTGCCGTTATGGCATTTCAAAAACGATATGGATTACACGTTGATGGATTAGTAGGGAGAGAAACATTAACTAAGCTAACAGAAGTCGCGAAAAGTAAACGGAACAATGAAGAAATTCCACTTCCAAACAAGGTTTTAAAAAGAGGAGACACAGGAGAAGATGTCAAAATGGTGCAGCGCGCTTTAAAACATCTGAACTTCGATCCGAAATATATTGATGGCATTTACGGTAAAAAAACAGAAGATGCTGTTAGAAGATTTCAATCGATGTATGCTGCGTTAAAAGACGATGGGATTTACGGACCGAATACACGTAAATTTATGAAAAGGGAACTTCAGCAAAAATGAGTTGCTTTAATTGTTTTATTTTCAACAGTCACCACCGCAAATCTTCAATAATCGATAACATTTTCTAAGCTCAGTATAACACCAAATGTTGTGATAAAAGTTTAAATGTATGTAAAAATGTAATTTAATATTTTTAATAAAATTATTCCTATCGAAAAACTAGGATTGACATTTATTAGAATTATGATAAAATTTTAAACAATTATACTTATCAAGAGCGGCGGAGGGACCTGGCCCTATGAACCCCGGCAACCTGCTTGTAAGGAGTAAGGTGCTAAATCCAGCAAAATGTGAACCATTTTGGGAGATAAGGTAAAATGCGTTACCTCTTCAGTCTTTCCGAAATGGAAAGTTTTCGATTTGAATTCGTAAAGGGGGGACTGTTGTGGGCAACGGCGAACAACATCTTGAAGGAGTCTTTGCAAAAATTAAAGAAATGCTCGATTCGATGAAATTTGGCTCGATCACCCTTGTTGTTCAAGATGGAAAAGTGATTCAGTTAGAGAAAAATGAGAAATTAAGATTAAAATAAGCACGCTGACTAGACAAACTAGAGGCGGAGGCTGACCGAAAAACAAAGTGTCAGACCCCACAACACAATATATAGGACTTAACATTGGAGCAATGAACTATATATTGTGAACTGCAAGTGAGGTTAGACACTTATGGATCAGTCCCTGCCTTTTTCTTTGTTCCAAAACAAGGAGGGGAAAACATTTGCTTACTTATGCCAACTGGGAGCAAGAAAAACCGTCTTTTTCAAATGATAACGAAACAAAAGGTGCTCTTGATGTGCTGAAATGGGCATATGACCATTATAAAAATGATGTCGTCTATGCATGCAGTTTCGGGGTGGAAGGAATTGTTTTAATCGATTTAATTTCTAAAGTAAAGCCGGATGCAGAAATTATCTTTCTCGATACCCATCTACATTTTCCGGAAACATACGAAACGATTGAAAAAGTAAAAGAAAAATATCCTTCGCTGCGTATCATCATGAAATCTCCGACTCTCTCGCTTCAAGAACAAGCAGCTCTTTTCAGCGATGAATTATGGAAAATAACTCCGAATAAATGTTGTGAACTGCGCAAAATTATCCCGCTTCGTGAAGTGCTGACCGGCATATCGGCATGGATTTCCGGCCTGCGCCGGGAACAATCGCCAACGCGGGCAAATACGGAATATATCAATCAAGATCATAAATTTCAATCCATTAAAATTTGTCCACTCATTTATTGGACATGGCAAGATATTTGGCGATATGTTCATCAACATAACTTGCCTTACAACAAGCTTCACGATATCGGATATCCAAGTATCGGTTGCCAACCATGTACTGCTCCTGCTTATGACTTAAATAATTTACGTTCTGGGCGATGGGCAGGCCATACGAAGACGGAATGCGGCCTTCATGAATCCTAAAAGGAGTGGCGTTCATGCTAGTAACAATCGCTTTTATCGTTTCTCTCTTTTTTGCAATGAACATTGGCGGAAGCGGTGCAGCAGCAACAATGGGCGTCGCTTATGGCTCCGGTGCGATTAAAAAGAAGTCTATCGCCTTATTGCTTTGTGCGGCTGGTATCTTCTTAGGCAGCCTTGCCGGTGGCGAAGTCGTAAAAACAATTGGTTCAGGAATTATCCCGTCATCGATTTTAACAGTGAAAATCGTCATCATTATTTTAGCTGCAGCAGCCATTTCTCTGTTTGCCGCGAATATCATGGGAATTCCACTTTCAACAAGCGAAATAACCGTAGGAGCTGTTGTCGGTGTCGGCATCGCCTATCAAAGTTTATATATTCAAAAACTACTTTTCATCGTATCTATTTGGATTATCATTCCAATCATCGCTTTTACATGCACTTATTTTATCGGTAAATGGTTTTTGCTTGTGAAAAAAAAATACCCTTACATCGAACAAGGAACATGGCAAAAAACGTTTATGATTGCCCTTATTATCGCTGGATTTTTTGAAGCCTTCTCAGCTGGAATGAATAACGTAGCTAACGCCATCGGTCCTCTTGTCGGCGCCGGGCTTATTTCCGTGACAAAAGGAACGATCATTGGCGGTCTGTTTGTCGCCTTCGGAGCATTATTGTTAGGACACCGAGTGCTTGAAACAAATGGAAAAAAGATTACAAGATTTTCTCCGTTTGAAGGGTGTGCCATTTCGGGAACGGGAGCACTTCTTGTCATTATCTCATCCATTTTCGGGCTTCCTGTACCGTTAACACAAATCACCACTTCAGCCATTATCGGCATTGGCACAGCGAAAAGCGGCTTTTACGTTTGGCAAAAACGAATTGTCATTCAGCTGTTAAAAGTTTGGCTTGTCTCACCTGTTTTTTCTCTTGTCATTTCTTACAGTCTAGTGAAATGGCTGCTAGATAGCGATATTTATACAATCATTGCCATTATTAGCGTCTGCTTGGCCACAATCGGCACCCTAAGCCTCAAAAAAACGATTACAGAAGAGAAACGCTCTTTACATGAAAATGGCGGCGGTATTTAGCGATAAATCATAGTTAAACAATATGAATTATATATGATACTAAGGAGGTTTTACTGATGAGCTTAAGCATCCCTCACGGCGGAAGTTTAATAAACCGTTGGAACCCTGATTATCCTATCTCGCAAATTAAAAAAGAAATTGAATTAAGTAAAGCAGAGTTAAGTGACCTTGAACTCATTGGAATTGGGGGATACAGCCCATTAACTGGCTTCTTAGGAAAAGAAGATTACGAATCAGTTGTTGAAACAATGCGTCTAGAAGATGGTACTGTTTGGAGCATTCCCATTACACTAGCGGTAACTAAAGACAAAGCGTCACAGTTAGTGATTGGTGAAACCGTCAAACTTGTTCATGACGGAGAAGTTTACGGAGTTCTTGAAATTCAAGAAATATACGAACCTGATAAAACGAAGGAAGCTCTCCTCGTCTATCAAACAGATGACGTAAATCACCCTGGTGTCCAAAAATTATTTACCAAGCCAAATCTATATGTCGGCGGTCCCATTACTCTAGTAAAACGCACGGATAAAGGGCGTTTCGCTCCATTTTACTTTGATCCAGCTGAAACAAGAAAGCTTTTTGCTGAACGAGGCTGGAATACCGTTGTCGGCTTCCAAACAAGAAATCCTGTCCACCGCGCTCATGAATATATTCAAAAATGTGCTCTTGAAATTGTTGATGGCTTATTTTTAAACCCTTTAGTCGGCGAAACAAAAGAAGACGACATTCCAGCAGATATTCGCATGGAAAGCTATCAAGTATTGTTAGAGAACTATTATCCGAAAGACCGCGTCTTTCTCGGAGTGTTTCAAGCGGCGATGCGCTATGCCGGTCCGCGTGAAGCGATTTTCCATGCGATGGTACGCAAAAACTTCGGCTGCACCCATTTTATCGTTGGCCGTGACCATGCCGGTGTCGGCAACTATTACGGCACATATGATGCGCAAAAAATTTTCTTGAATTTTACGCAAGAAGAACTTGGAATTACCCCTCTTTTCTTTGAACATAGCTTTTACTGCACGAAATGCGAAGGAATGGCTTCAACGAAAACGTGCCCGCATGACCGGGAATATCATGTCGTACTATCTGGCACAAAGGTGCGGGAAATGCTGCGAAACGGGGAAGTTCCACCGAGCACGTTCAGCCGTCCTGAAGTCGTGCAAGTTTTAATTAAAGGCATGAAACAGGAAGTACTCTCAAGTTCAAGCAATTAAGGAGGAATGATGATTGAGTAAAAACATTACGTGGCACCACACTGCGATTACAAAAGAACAGCGCCGCAAACAAAATGGTCATCACAGCTGTATTTTATGGTTTACCGGCCTTTCCGGTTCAGGTAAATCAACAATGGCTAATGCTGTTTCCAAAAGGCTTTTTGAATTGGGGATCCAAAATTATGTCTTAGACGGAGATAACATTCGACACGGTTTAAACAAAGACTTAAGCTTTTCCGCTGAAGACCGTACCGAAAACATTCGCCGCATCGGAGAAGTCGCCAAATTATTTGTTGATAGCGGACAGTTTGTATTAACAGCGTTCATTTCCCCTTTTACCCAAGATCGCCAGCTTGTCCGCCAACTCGTAGAAAATGATGAGTTTATCGAAATTTACGTCAAATGTCCGCTTGACGAATGTGAAAAACGCGACCCAAAAGGGCTTTACAAAAAAGCAAGAAACGGGGAAATTCACGACTTCACCGGCATCGATTCACCGTATGAAGAACCAGTGGCGCCAGAGCTGACCATTGAGACACATCTTTACTCGGTTGAAGAATGTGTCAATCAGGTTATTGCGTATTTGCATTCCCGACATTTTATCAAGGAGGAAATCGTCAATGGCGTATGAAAAAATCTGGGCGAACAATTCGAACTTAAACAAAACTGAATTGAAAAAGTTAAAAAAAGATGGGTTGAAAATTTTCGAAGATATTCCTTACTATGCCCAACATGGCTTTGCGTCCATCCCGCAAGAAGAATGGGATTATTTCAAATGGGCAGGGCTTTATTTACAAAAACCAAAAGAAGCTGGTTACTTCATGATGCGCGTCTGCGTGCCGTCCGGCATTTTAAATAATGAACAGTTAGAAACATTAGCCGGCATCGCCCGCGATTACGGCCGCGGCATTTTTGACATTACGACACGCCAAGCCGTTCAGTTTCACTGGCTGCAAATTGAGCATATTCCGGATATTTTTGCGCGATTAAAACGGGTTGGATTGTCCACTGCCGGTGCTTGCGGCGACATTACGCGCAACATTGTCGGCAATCCACTTGCCGGAATTGACCCGCATGAACTGATTGATACAACAGATATTGTTCGTGAAGTATATCAATTTTTCCAGCATAACGAAGATTTTTCGAACTTACCGCGAAAATATAAAATGTCAATCAGTGCCAATGTTTATAACGTAACAAACGCTGAAATTCATTGCCTCTCTTTTACCCCGGCAAAAAAAGTGATTGATGGCGTAGAAACGGTTGGATTTCATGTAAAAGTAGGCGGTGGTTTATCAGCGGCTCCATATCTTGCACAAACATTAGATATATTTGTCAAACCAGAACAAGTCAAAGATGTCGCAATTGCAATAACGACCATTTTCCGCGATTACGGCTATCGCGAAAAACGCCACCGCGCCCGCTTAAAGTTCCTTGTCGCCGACTGGGGAGTTGAAAAATTTAAAGAAAAAGTGCTCGAGCTAACAGGTCCTCTCCCATCTAAAGGAGAAGATGTGCAAAAAGGGTGGAATGCCGGCTACTTATACGGCGCTCACCCGCAAAAACAGTCTGGGCTGAACTATATCGGCTTTAACGTGCCGGTTGGTCGTCTAAGCGCTGATGAAGTATTTGAAATTGCGAGAGTGGCCAAACAATACGGCAACGGCGAAGTCCGCTTATGTAATTCACAAAATTTAATTATTCCTAACATTCCTAATGAACACGTTGACGCTGTCTTGAAAGAAAAAGTATTTGAGCGCATCACCATCAAACCAAAATCATTTATCGGCTATTCAGTCTCCTGCACAGGCATCGAATATTGCAACTTGGCGCTTGTAGAAACAAAAGAACGGATGCGCCGCGTTGCCGAATATCTAGATGACCATCTAGAGATCGATGTTCCAGTCCGCATCCATATGGTCGGCTGTCCAAATTCATGCGGTCAGCGGCAAATCGGTGACATCGGCTTGCAAGGAATCAAAATGAAAACAAAAGATAAAGGAATGGTCGAGGCGTTCGAAATTTATGTCGGCGGCACATTGCACAACGGGGGAAAATTCAACAAAAAATTAAAAGGAAAAATCGATGCAGAGCAACTTCCTGAAGTTCTCCTCCATCTTCTCGCTTATTTTAAAGAAACAAAACAACTGGGCGAAACATTTCTCGAATATGTGAACCGCGTCGGTATTGAACAGTTGCAAACAAAACTGGACAATGTTTTAAACCAACTAAACACTGCTGTTTAAAGGTGAAATCAATGAATCTATACCGCTTTGAAGTAACAACAAAAGATGGAGTTATTTACGTCGTTATCGCCGCAAAAGACGATGAGCAAGCGTTCCGCCTCGTCGAAGTCGAACTGGAAAAACAGTTTTTAAAAATTCCTAAGTTTATCGATATTTCGCTTCATGAAAAAAAACCGATTCGCAGCGGCGGTGGGTTCGTTGTCTATTATGAACCCACCCGCCAATTGAATGAAGAAAGGGCTGAATAAAGATGGGAAAAGTATACTTAGTTGGCGCAGGCCCCGGTGATCCTGAATTAATTACTGTTAAAGGATTGCGCTGCATTCAAGAAGCAGATGTCATTTTGTATGATCGCTTGATTAATGATCAATTGCTTTCTTATGCTAAACCGGAGGCCGATTTAATTTACTGCGGTAAACTGCCAAACTACCATACAATGAAGCAAGAAACCATTAATTATTTTTTAGTCAAACTCGCCAAAAAAGGAAAAATAGTCGTACGATTAAAAGGCGGTGATCCGTTCGTATTCGGTCGAGGCGGCGAAGAAGCAGAAACGCTCGCCAAGCATAACATTGAATTTGAAATTGTTCCCGGCATTACATCAGGCATCGCTGCTGCCGCTTACGCCGGCATCCCTGTTACCCATCGCGATTTCAGCTCAAGCGTAGCCTTCATTACTGGCCATAAGCAAAAAGGAAGCAACGAAGATGTGAAATGGGAAAACCTCGCTAAAGGAGTCGATACGCTGGCCATTTATATGGGAATCAGCAATCTTCCATACATTCGTGAACAATTGCTGAAACACGGAAAATCACCTCATACCCCCGTAGCGATCGTACAGTGGGGAACATTATTGGAACAAAAAACGGTAACAGCTACACTTGGAACGATTTTAGAAACTGTCAAACAACACCGTATTGAAAATCCGAGCATGATTATCATCGGCGAAGTGGTAACATTGCGCAATAAAATCAACTGGTTCGAACAGGCGATGTTACAACAACAACCAATTGTCACTGAAGCGTTTTAACGAGGTGAATGATGCAAGCGATTTTATATATTTGTCATGGCAGCCGCATCATAAAAGCTTGTCAGGAAGCTGTCGCTTTTGTGGAACGCTGCAAAACAAATATTGATATCCCGATTCAAGAAATATGCTTTATTGAACTGGCGGAACCGGATATTGCGAAAGGAATCGACACATGTGTGAACAAAGGAGCAACAAGCATCGCCGTTATCCCTGTTTTGCTTTTGGCAGCGGGACATGTAAAACACGATATTCCTGAAGAAATCGCAAAAGCAAAACAGCGCTACCCTCATATCGATATGGTCATGGGTGAGCCATTCGGAGTACATGAAAAAATGGTGCAAATTTTAGTCGAACGAATCGCTGAACAATCCGTTCCGCTCGATGACAATGCAATGGTGCTTCTTGTCGGCCGCGGCAGCAGCGATCCCGACATAAAAACGGATTTACAAAAAATCGCCCGTCTTTTTCAAGAAAAAATACACCTTTCACGTGTGGAAATCTGTTTTCTTGCAGCCGCTCATCCTGGATTGGAAGAAGGGCTGCATCGTTCCCTCCACTCTGAGTACAAAAAAATTTTTGTCGTTCCTTACTTGCTGTTTACCGGTGTGTTAATGGAAAAATTGAAAAAAAAGCTAAAAACTCTTTCTACATCTGACAAGCAATTTATTTTATGCAACTATTTAGGTTACCATCCCCTTCTTCAAGAAGTATTGTACGAGCGCGTGAACGAATTAGTATCTCGCCCATACAAAAAAGGCTGACCCATCATGTCTGACCTCCCGCACATTCCACCATATATAGCTTATTTTTGAGTACTATATATTGTGTTGCGGGGTCTGACATTTTTGCTTTCGGGCCAGCCTCTTTTTTTATTATTCTTCAATTAATACCACTTCTAATGAAAGAGTGCTCATCGCATCCCCTGTTGCCGCAATCGTGTACGACTTATTCGAATCTAGACGTACGTTTGGCACAGTTAACACGACATTGTCTGTTCCAGCAACGCGCATCTCTAAGCTGAGTTTTTGATTAGCAGAAACTTTCACATAATCAGAAACTTCTTTATAACGCACATTGTTAAATAATACATTGCCGTCTTTCACCGCAATATCCACAGCTGGCGCATTAGGTGATAAATGCACAAAGCGCACCTTTGTTTCGCCATACGATACATATGGATTATCAAAAAACGGAAGTAACTGTAAATTGTTTACATTTCCAACCACAGCAATCGTATAACGCAAACTTGGCAAAATATAGACCATTTCACTCAACACTGGGGAAGTTGTCTGGCCTGATGGATAAATGTCAATGCGGTGTTGTCCTGTTGGAACTTTTAAATATTTACTTAATTGCTTATATTTTAGCTCCTGCAATACTTTTTGCCCATTTACATACACATCGACTGCCGGCGCATTAGGCGAAGCGTGGAATACGCGAACCATTGCCAGATTTGCCGTTTCTTCCTGCTCGCGAACTTGCTCGGAAGCGGCTAGTTTTTTCATATATTCATAATGCTTTTGATAATACATCATATGTTTATTTGGATCAGTATACTTATAATAACAAGCTAATAAATCATACATCGCTGCTTTTTGAGCATACTTCTCTCCGTCTTCATGATGGTGCATTGTTTTCCCTCCGTATAACGCAAGTAATGTTTCACATATTCAACGTATGCAAAAAAGCTTGGGCTGTTGTATGATTTTTTGAAAGAATGAGGAAAAAGCGATGAATGATGAACAGAGGGACTTGGTTTCGATGCATTGCAAGAATCATAGAATCCTTTTCTTCAAGTTCAAACATTGGTCAAAAACGAACGTCCCCCATTTCTACTTCATTTAGATGCCGAAAACCACTGATCGTACAAAATAAAGAAAAAACCCCTTTCAAGCAGGAAATAAAATCTGCTTGAAAGGGGAAACGTACTCGTCAAGCTACATAGACAAAGTAAGCAATAAACGTTACAAATAGTCCATACATAATAGGATGAACTTCTTTCGCCTTATTTAACGCAATCATTGTAATTGGATATAAAATGAACCCGAGCGCAATTCCGGTTGCTACACTAAACGTGAGCGGCATCATAATAATGGTCACAAACGAAGGAATGACAACATCAAATTTACGCCAATTAATTTTGCTAATTTCTGTTGCCATCATCGCTCCAACAATGATTAACGCTGGTGCTGTTACTTCCGGAGTAACGATGGACAGCACCGGGGCAAAAAAGAGTGCCAAGGTAAAACAGCCGGCAACAACCACAGACGTAAAACCTGTTCGTCCCCCTGCTGCGATCCCTGCTGACGATTCAATGAATGATGCTGTTGTTGATGTTCCAAGAATGGCACCAATGACAGAAGCGGAGGAATCTGCCAATAATGCTCGTCCAGCATTAGGAATCTCGTTTCCTTTCATAATTCCTGCCTGGCTTGCTACGGCAATTAATGTTCCAGCCGTATCAAAAAAAGCAACAAACAAAAATGTGAAGATGACCGTTAATAAATCAGGTGAAAACACATCAGATACATGATTGAAAGCAGCGCCGAATGTCGGCTTCAAACTTGGAATACTGCCGACAATGCCAGTTGGCCTATCAATGATGCCAAACAAAATACCGACAACAGTGGAGATAACCATCCCGTAAAAAATGCCGCCGCGAACACCACGAATAAGAAAAATGACCGTCACAATAAAGCCGAAAATCGCTAGCAGCGTTGGAGCTGACTTTAAATTGCCGATGGAGACAAATGTTGCCTCATTCGCATGAATAATCCCCGCATTTTTTAAACCGATAAACGCCACAAAAAACCCGATTCCACCAGCAATCGCATATTTTAAATCTTGCGGTATGATGTTAATAATTTTTTCGCGAATTTTTAATAAGCTGAGAACAATGAAAAGCACGCCCGAGACAAGGACGCCCGTCAACGCCGTTTGCCACGGAATCCCCATACTGATGACAACTGAATACGTAAAAAACGAATTTAATCCCATGCTTGGGGCAATTCCGATTGGATAGTTTGCCAGAAGACCAATGAGCAGCGAACCGATGATGGCGGAAACAGCTGTTGCCGTAAATACTGCCCCTTTATCCATCCCGGATTCGCTAAGAACAAGCGGATTAACAACTAAAATATAGGCCATCGATAAAAAGGTAGTAATCCCTGCTAACGTCTCTTGCTTAAACGACGTGTTTCGTTCGTTAAATTGAAAAAATGCCTTCATCTTTACATCCTCCATTGAAATAATCAAAAATAAAAAGCTTCAGCAAAGTTCCACCGACCTGCTGAAGCTTGTTAAACAAAGGAAAAAACGCATAGATATATACACGTACACAAGTGCATACGTATACACCTATACCCTAGTTCCCTTGTAGTCAAGCTATTTACGGTAGCTCGGTAGAAACGTTCAAGCCATATTCTTGAACTTATACAAGGATACATACGTTAATATAAAATTTTTATATTCATAGATTGTAGTAACTGAATGAACGAACGTCAATGTTTTCAAAGAAAATCGGACTAATGAAAAAATTCCAACTTTGCAAATTAAGCAAACCGTGGGCGTTGAACAAAACGTTTGCTAAATTGCAAGCAAGTTTCAATGATGCGTTTATTCGCATATTGATTTTTCAGAAGAGCTTCTCTACAAACCGGGTCAAATAAATTCACTGAAGCTTGCGGATATTCACCACATATGTCAAGCCCAATTACTTTTTTAGAATATAATATATGTTTTACATACTGTAAAAGAGCTTCTAGTTTCATCGTCCCCTGCTCCCAGTTGGTCAATGCATCGTCACGGCAAAGGACATCTTTATCAATACTAATATACACAGCGTTCGTTTGAATATTGGATAAAACCAGTTTCGGAGAATGTTCGCTTGAAAAGATTGTGATTTTTGAAGAATAACGAGGATGAATTTCTACAAATGATGGACCAATCATAACGACCCGCTCTAAAAAAGGAATATGTTCTAAAGCGTAAGATACCCAAGAACCACAAGAAATGAGAGACTCTTTCTCATTTCCTAAGTCGGTATGATGGTCAAATAGCACCAATGTAAACGGCTCATCTATTTCTTGGAGAAGCAAATAAGACACATAATGGTAGTTACCACTACCAATTAATGTAATACCTTTATTTTGGCGTTCATTTAACCGTTGTTTAATCTCAGCTAAAGATTCTGGATGACAATACAAGTTAGTCTGTGAAATATCATTCAAATCAAGCCATTCATGTGGAAAATGAAAGAGTTGTTTTTGCGAAAAGTATGTTCCATCAAAGTTTAAAAACGTCACACCTTCGCCGTAAAAAGCCATCATAATCACCTCTTTACATTGATTTAGGTGCAAGTTTTTAAACAAAGTGGAATGTACTTTTTCGCTTTCTTCTATCTTTCATTATAAGAAAATTAATTGGGTACACAAAGAGTTATACCAAAACGAAATGTTTTCTTCTGGACAATCATTTGATGTACAATAAATAAAAAAACAGATTTTCGGGAGGAGTTTCGCTTTGCAGCCAATTAATGTTGAAGAAGTACAACACGCTTTAGATCGCTTTGCCAATCAAGATGTCTATCTTCATCTTGAAACAACCAACGGTGCTTATGCTTCCCATCATAATGAAGGATTTTTCTCCGCGGGAGCTTATATCCGTAACGGACGCATTCGTTTTAGCCGCGGAAAAATTGTCGGAGAAGGTCCTTATCGTGTCGGGTTAAAGCTTGATTTAGGTTGGGTATATGCAGAAGGACTAACCGATTGGGTACTAAATGAAAAAGGACAGCTGCTTTTAGCAGGCCACGATTATGAGGGAAAACTCGCTGTTGCCTTGCAGTTGAGCCATGAGCCGTTTTAATTCATGAAGAAAGGACGTTGAATATGGAAAGACATATATTAGTCGTTTTTCCTCACCCCGACGATGAAGCGTTTGGCGTTTCAGGCACACTCATCTTGCACGCAGAAAGCGGAACGCCGATTACATATGCCTGCCTCACTTTAGGAGAAATGGGAAGAAACATGGGCAAGCCGCCATTTGCTAATCGTGAAACATTGCCGCTCATTCGCAAAAAAGAATTGGAAGAAGCATGCAAAATCATTGGGATCAATGATTTGCGTCTTTTAGGATTCCGCGACAAAACAGTCGAATTTGAAGATGAAGAAATGCTTGCTGATCGTATTAGCGCTATTATGGCGGAAACAAATCCTTCGCTCATTATTACGTTTTATCCCGGCTATAGCGTTCATCCGGACCATAACGCCTGCGGTGCAGCCGTCATTCGCGCTGTTGAACGCCTGCCGCTTGAAAAACGCCCGACGGTACATTGTGTGGCCTTTTCCAAAAACTGCGAGCAGGAAATCGGCCATCCAGATATCATTCGCGATGTAAGCGCGGTAATTGATAAAAAAATTGCCGCTATCAAAGCACACCGTTCTCAAACAGAAGGATTAATGCAAGCTGCGGCAAAACGGGGCAGAGATGTATTAGACTGGCTAAAGACAGAACGGTTTTGGACATATAAGTGGAAAAAATAAAGAGCGCCGACCCATAAATGTCTGACCTCACATGCATTTCATCATATTGTTCATTTATCCAATGTTATGTTCTATATATTATATTGTATTGTGAGGTCTGACACTTTGTTTTTGGGCCCATTTTATTCAAACTCAGTTGACTGCTTGTGTAAACGATCATCACTTGATTTTACTTTCAAGCAGCTTCGTAAACTCCTCTTCCCAATTTCCCTTTTTCCGAAACGCTTCATCTGCAATTTCCCGCAGCAGCTGTTGTTTTTTCTCATGGTCGCTGACATTTTGTAAAATGTACTGCCGGCATTCATAGAGAAAGTCGATATACCGCTCATAATCTTCATCGTATATGTTAGCAATTTCGCTGCATATTTTTTTCGTGAAAATCGGGCTTGCCCCTCCCGTTGACACGGCGATATTCAGTCTCCCACGCCGCACAACAGCCGGAACATGAAAATTGGAGTGTTCCGGGTCGTCCACAACATTCACAAGCTGATGCGGTTTAGCCGCTTTCCGTACCATTTGATTTACTTCACGCTTGTCGGTTGCGGCAACAATTAAAAAAGCAGCCTTTACATCTTCCGGCGAAAATGTTTTTCTTAGCCATTGAATATTTTTTTGTTCGGCCAGCTGTTCAAGAAAGGGAGTTACCATTGGCGCAATGACAGTGACTTCGGCATTTGCTTCCTTTAGCCCTTTTACTTTTCTCTCTGCTACTTTACCGCCGCCAATGACAACGACACGCTTCCCAGTTAAGTCCAGCATAATTGGATAATAGTTTTTCATATCCCTCTTCTCCTTTATCCAAGCGTCTTGAAGTGGACATAAAAAGCAACTCCATTGTTTTCGTTTTCCGCCCACACGTTGGCCTTATGCAGCTCAGCAACTCGCTGTACAATCGCCAACCCTAAGCGAAAATTACCTTTTTGCCAAATTTGAAAGTTCTGAAATACTTTGTGAAAAAACGATAACCAATTACGAAGCTTTCTAAGCTTGATACCAAGATGGAGTTATTCTATTAAAACTATCATGATCTTCGAGGGTCAAGTACAGCCTATCTAGCATTTTATCTAAGGTATGCGGTGCAACTTTTAATGTCCAGACAACTGCTGAAAAGATATCCATTGCCGTATATAAAGAATATAAGCGCCAAAACTCCTCAGAGATGTTTCCTTCACCAAAATAGCCATGAATTTGCCCTATCGAAAACGGAATACTTACCCCTCTGCTAAACAAAGCGATTTTTCGAAATTCAAAATATGGATCTCCCCAGCCATATCGTTGAAAATCAATGGCTCCGACATACTGTTTATCCTTTACAATAAGATTGCTTGGATGAAAATCATCGTGCTGAAACACGTTCGGGCGATGTTTCATATATTGATAATTTTCCTCTATAAAATGAATGATTTGCTCATCATTCTTGATCGAAATGCTACATTGCTTATAAGCCTCAATATATCGTTGACACTTCTCGAATTGTCGTATATGCCAGCTTTCAATATGTGGAGGGGCATAATACATATGCATTTTCCTTAATTCTTTTCCTGCTTCTAGACCAATTCGATACTGCTTCTCATCCGTGTATGCGGGAAGTAACTGTTCCGCATCCTCTCCTTCTAGGAAATGAAGCACCATATAACATACATCCGCATCTTCAATAACACCAAACTCTAACGGCTCCGAATACTTAACATTATATTGTTTCAAGTTTTGCAGAACGCCGAATTCCTCTTTCTTTGCTTCGTATTTTTCAATGCCTGCTATACGCAAAAGTAACTGATTTCCATTTTGAAGCGAAACAACAAATTTCCGTTCATCAGAAAAACCTTTATGAAGCTCTTTTATGTCTGTGCACTCACTTAATAATGGAATTTGTTGAATGACAATCTCCATAACTCTCCCCCATTTTTCATACTAAATAAAAAAGAACTTACTGCCTAAACAGTAAGCTTTCTTATTATATACTGTTTTTTTCATTTGTTAAATATAATTATCTGAATTTTTCATTTATTCTTTCTTGATAATCTCTCAATGCTACTGAATTACTTGATTTTCTTTTTTTCATCAGCATATTAAGACGCAGCAGTTTTTCATTTAGCTTTTTCTGTAACTTTTCTTTTTCACTCTCATCCTCACAGCAGCGAATTAAATCTTCTATACTCATCAACTCTTTTTTCAAATCGGCTTCTTCAGAGACATAGCCGGCGTTTTTCAACATTAAATAACCAATGCGCAGATCTTCCGGAATATGCGACAAATCCTCTAATTCCATCGGCTTGCCAAACCCAGGCAAATTGGCAAATTCTCCATTTTTAATCGACTCACGAATTTTATCTTCAGCGATTCGCCAAATGATATCCATCTTCATCATTCCCCTCTACGTCCCGTTTTTTTTTACAATAAACAAATGGAGACGGAAGTGCAACCCCACAACCACAACATATAAGAACACTATATATTATGGATTTCGCGTGAGGTCAGACACTTTTTATAAACATTGTTGTAAAAATATGATTGTTAACCCGTAAAAAGACCACTAATCGACTTTTATCGTCATTTTTATTCAATTTATTATCTTTTTGTAATCATTTTGTAACATTATTTAATACATATGTAACAATTTTTCGACACTTTTTTGTTATACTTAAGCTATCAATCCATGTGACGACAAAAAATGAGGCGGAGGTTACAAAGTTGAAAAAGGCATTCGTCGCTGTATTGTTATCGTTTTTACTTTTCTTTCATTTTGTAAATCCTTCTAAAACAGAGGCTGCAACGGTTTCTCACCGTGTTGTAACAGAAGCAAAAAAATTCATCGGCACTCCTTATAAATGGGGCGGCACAACACCAAAAGGATTTGATTGCTCCGGTTTCGTTTACTATATACATAAAAAAATCGGAAAAACTCTTCCGCGTACAGCTGAGCAAATGTATAAAAAAGGGAAAACTGTACATAAGTCAAACATACTTCCAGGCGATTTAGTCTTTTTTAGTACATACAAAAAAGGCGCTTCACACGTTGCTATTTATATCGGCAACAACCGAATCATTCACGCTACTAGTAAAGGTGTAAAAGTGGATAGTTTAAATAGCTCTTATTGGAAACCAAAGTTCATTGGCGCAAAACGAGTATAATCAATTTATAACAATGCAGCGGCTTTGTAGCTTCCGAACGGTTATATACATAAAAAGCAGGAAACGTCATTACGTTCCTGCTTTTTTCATTTATAAAAACGGCAAAAAAAAAAAGCGCCCGCCTAAACAGGCGAGCTTTACAATATATTCATAGGGGATCGGGGGAATACTTGGAAAATTCTACGTTACCATTCTGTCCTTCACTGCCAATTTTTATACACACCCCGGAAAAAATTTTTCTTTCAATGAATGGAAAGCAACACCGGCTTTACTTTTTCACTTGGAAACAATCATCCCGCTTCATGAACCTCTCCCACCTACACATTGTTTAAAGATGGGAGATTTCTCGGTGAACATGTTAAATTAATTACCTCATTACTCACTCTTTTTTCCTAAAAAGGAATCATTCTCCCATTTTATTACCAGATATATATTTATTTTTAAATTTTGTAAACCTTTTGTAATATACCAGATCATATATGCTTATCTTTAAATTTTGTAACCCCTTTGTAACACTATTTAATTCAACTGTAACAAAATTTCGACACTATTTTTGTTATACTGAACCTGTCAGCAAACAGGAAACTATGCGGAGGTTATACCAATGAAAAAAGCAATGGTCACAGCGTTGCTATCATTAGCGCTAATCGTCAATTGTAGCATAGTGACCCCTACTAAAACAGAAGCGGCTTCTATTTCTCGATTAATTATGGAAGCCAAAAAACTCGTCGGCACTCCTTACAAGTGGGGTGGCACAACACCAAAAGGATTTGATTGCTCCGGTTTCGTTTACTATACACATAAAAAAATCGGCAAAACTCTTCCACGCACAGCTGAACAAATGTATAAAAAAGGTAAAAAAGTGCATAAATCAAAGTTACGTATGGGCGATTTGCTCTTCTTTAGTACCTATAAAAAAGGAGCTTCTCACGTTGCTATTTATATCGGAAACAATCGGTTTATCCATGCCACATCATCAAAAGGCGTAAAAATTGATAAAATGAGCAATTCATATTGGAAAAAGAAATTTATTGGCGCAAAACGCTTATGATTTATTAAATTTCTTAAACAAGCAGGAAGACGGATTCGCTTCCTGCTTCATTTTATAATAATAATTGCCGCTTTCAGTCAATGAATTCATTTCGTCGCAATTCATTTTTCTGCAATTCTTGCTGTAAAAGGACAGGCAAATAATTGAATGTAAATACGTCATCGGGATAATCAAAGTCCAATTCTTCACCGTTGTAAAGAAGCTCTTGAATCAGCTCATTGAGCGCTTGCATATAATACTCATAGAAAAATTCATAGCTGAACGGTTCGTCTGGAATGTAAGAATCAGCGCAAACGCGCGGATTTCCATAATTTAAATAAGTACGGCAAGGAATCGGGCGGACTTCGTACACTTTACATGTATTTGTCTTTAAATCAAGGAACGGGCATGCCACCTGTTCAGAAATATATTTCTCTTTAAAGTGAACATCTTCCGTAAAATCGATGGAACATGCTTTTTGCAATTTCTCTTGATTGGTCTGAAAGTACGTCGTCAAATGCGCGAGAACATCCTCGCGCTCTTTTATAGGCAAGCGATAAATATATTCCATCATTAATTTCGCTTCCAGTTTTGTGGTGATAATTGGAAAATAACAACAATGAGCACAGCCTTTTGCACATGTCGGGCGAATGTTGACCTTTTGTTCAATTTTATAAATTTCCGAATCAACAAGTTTTAAAAGCTCTCGAAAAGCTTTAAGTATAAATTGTAAAGATGTTTTTTCATCATATCGCTCTAATAAATCGTCCACTTTTTCAACAAACGATTCATCGTCAGGGAGATGCTTCTCGTTAATTTGTTCACATATTTTCACGATGTCGTCATATGTCAAATATTCTTTCAATTCGCTTCACTCCCAGCTGCAAAGTGCACATCTGCCATCTATTTTAACATAGCAGTGAGCCGCTGGATCTAGGAATAAGACGTCTCCCCTCATAAATTACTTACTAAATAAGAAAAAATATGAGGAAGTCTAGACTAAATAAGGTTGGTGAAAAAATGATGTTCACAAATTTGGAAATTGGAATTGATTTAGGAACGACGAATATTTTAGTATACAGTAAAAACAAAGGAATAATTATCAATGAGCCATCTGTCGTGGCGATTGATACGGAGACAAATGATGTATTAGCTGTGGGCTCTGAGGCGAAAATGATGATTGGAAAAACACCAGGAAAAATCGAGACGATTCGTCCATTAAAACATGGAGTCATTGCTGATTTTGACAAAACAACGGATATGCTGAAACAAATAATGAAATTGGCAAGTAAAAAATTAGGTTTTTCCCTCAAAAAACCTAATGTAGTTATTAGTACGCCATATCATTCTACTTCCGTGGAACGTCGCTCGATTCATGAAGCGATAAGGAGCTCCGGTGCTAAAAACGTCTATTTAATCGAAGAACCAGTGGCTGCTGCAATCGGTGCGGATTTGCCTGTCGATGAGCCGGTAGCAAACGTGATTATGAATATTGGCGGAGGCAAAACGGAAGCAGCGATTATTTCGCTCGGCGGCGTGGTGGCATGTCATTCGATTCGTATTGGTGGTGACCAGCTCGATGAAGATATTATTCAATATGTGCGTAAAAAATATAACTTACTCATCGGTGAGCGTACTGCCGAACGAGTCAAAATCGAAATCGGTTATGCACCGATCAAGCATGAAGAAAGATCAATGGATGTTCATGGCCGTGATCTAGTCACAGGTTTTCTAAAAGCAATCACATTAACATCAACAGAAGTACAAGAAGCGATAGAGGAATCACTTCAGCAAATGCTTGGCACGGTGCGTGCAGCTTTAGAAGATTGCCCAGCAGAATTAAGTGGTGATATCATCGAACGCGGCATTATTCTCACTGGCGGAAGCGCTCTTCTAAACGGGATGCAAGAGTGGCTAAGCAAAGAAGTGTTTGTTCCTGTCCACCTAGCACCAAATCCATTGGAATCGGTTGCGATCGGTACGGGACGTTCATTAAGCGTTATTCATAAGCTCATGAAAACAGCCCTGTAAAACGAAGAAACTCATAAAAAATAGGGAGCAACTATGAATGCTCCCTATTTTTTATCTTAAACAGGCGAAAGACTTCCACATTGTGCTTTTTCCATTTTATAGTCAACAAATTCGGGACTTTCGACAATACCCTTTTCATTTCTTTCAGTTCAGTAGGCAACCAATTTAATATCCCGTTATTATGAGCCGGGACGTTGATAAAAGCTAATAAGATCTGTTATTGTGCGCATCCGATAAGAATGCGCTCCTTGAAACCAGATTCGATGTATAATAAGTATAATTTAAATAGTTTGAGTTTTTTATAGAGGTGAATAAATTGGAATATAAACAAATTAAACCTAAAAAAATATATGAAGAAGTTGCAGAAGCCATTTTTGAAATGATTAAAACAGGCGTACTAAAACCTGGCGATAAATTAGACTCCGTTCAACAACTTGCGGAAAACTTTAATGTCGGACGTGCAGCGATTCGCGAAGCACTAAGCGCACTTAGAGCGATGGGACTAATCGAAATGAAACAAGGTGAAGGTACATACGTCCGCGAATTTAATCCGACGATGTTTTCCTTTCCGATTTCACTTGCTGTGCTTATGAATAAAGATGACATCGCTCATTTATTGGAAGTTCGCAAATTGCTAGAAGTAGGAGCAGCTGGCATTGCTTCCAAGAAAAGAACGGAAAAAGATTTACAATCGATGGAACATGCCCTCAACCAAATGCGAGAAAGACTTGGTGACGAAGAACTTTGGGAAAAATCGGACTTTCTATTTCATATGGCTGTTGCTAAAGCATCACGAAATCCCATTTTAGTTAGTTTAATGAACAATGTATCAGGCATGATGGTTGAAACGATCCGCGAAACGCGGAGAATTTGGCTATTTTCCAAACAAACGACAAGCGAGCAGTTATTGGAAGAGCATATTCGAATTTTCGAAGCGATTAAAGAACAAAACGCGGAACTGGCGCAAGAGCGAATGCGTGAACACTTAGGAAACGTAGAAAAAGTATTAGCAAAATACATTCAGTAAAAGGTAAAAGCACTCTCAATCTTTTTAATATTTGAGAGTGTTTTTTTGCACAAAATTTTATTAAAATTCCAAAAAATATAGTATAATATCACATAAGTCATCTGATGACCTGTTGACTGATTAATTGTTTAACACTAAAGCAAAAAAATGTTTTCTTCCATAGGGGGGAGAGTTTTCATGAAAGTTACATTATTTGCTACATGTTTAGTCGATTTATTTCATACGAATGTTGGAAAAGCAACAGTAGAATTGCTTGAACGGTTAGGTTGTGAAATTGAATTTCCGGAAGCGCAGACGTGCTGTGGTCAGCCAGCTTACAACAGCGGCTACGTAAAAGAAGCAAAAGAAGCGATGAAACATATGATTCGTACGTTTGAAAACGCACAATATATCGTCACCCCTTCCGGCTCTTGTGCAACGATGTTTAAAGAGTATCCGCATATTTTTAAAGGAGATTCAGAATGGGAGCCGAGAGCAAAAGCATTAGCAGATAAAACATATGAATTGACCCAATTTATCGTCGATGTGTTAAAAATCGAAGATGCCCGAGCGAAATTAAAAGGACGTGCCACTTATCATACATCATGTCATATGACACGTTTGCTAGGAGTAAAAGATGCGCCTATGAAACTATTAAAAAATGTCGAAGGCTTAGAGTTTGTCCCGCTGCCAAACGCGCACAACTGCTGTGGTTTCGGTGGTACATTCTCTGTCAAAATGGGACCGATTTCCGAGCAAATGGTTGACGAAAAAGTTCATCATATCGAAGAAGTCGGTGCTGAATATTTAATTGGTGCAGACTGCGGCTGTTTAATGAACATCGGTGGGCGCATTGCACGCCAAGGAAAACCGATTAAAGTGATGCATATCGCTGAAGTATTAAACAGCCGTTAATAGAAAGGGGTGATTGTCAATGGCAATGAAAATCGGCACAGGTGAATTTAAAGAGCGTGTAGACAAAGGAATTCATAATTCCTTTATGCGCAGCGCAGTAGCCGAGGCTCAAGACCGCCTGAGAACAAGGCGATTAGAAGCAGCAGAAGAACTTGGAAATTGGGAAGAATGGCGAACATTAGGCGAAGAAATTCGCAAACATACATTAGAGAACCTTGATTATTATTTATGGCAATTAAGCGAAAATGTCGCCAAACGCGGCGGACATGTTTTCTTTGCGCAAACAGCAGAAGAAGCAAACGAATACATCCGTGACGTAGTTGTAAAAAAGAACGCCAAAAAAATTGTAAAATCGAAATCGATGGTTACGGAAGAAATTAATTTAAATCCGGTTTTAGAAGCAGCTGGATGCGAGGTAATCGAAACCGATCTTGGCGAATACATTTTACAAATTGATGATCACGATCCACCATCACACATTGTTGCTCCAGCGCTTCATAAAAACAAGGAGCAAATTCGTGACGTTTTTAAAGCAAAACTAGATTACAAAAAGACAGAAAATCCAGAAGAATTAGCTTTGCACGCACGCCACACATTGCGGCAAGCCTATTTAACAGCAGATGTCGGCATTACCGGATGCAACTTTGCTATCGCTGAATCCGGCTCTATCACTCTCGTAACAAATGAAGGAAACGCCGATTTAGTAACATCCTTGCCAAAAACGCAAATTACCGTAATGGGGATGGAGCGCATCGTTCCAACGTTCGAAGAAATGGAAGTTCTCGTTAGTTTGTTAACTCGCAGCACTGTGGGACAAAAATTAACAAGCTATATTACTGTGCTTACGGGTCCACGCGAGCAAGGAGATGTGGACGGACCTGAGGAATTTCATTTAGTCATTGTCGACAATGGACGTTCAAATATTCTCGGCACGGAATTTCAATCTGTATTGCAATGTATTCGCTGCGCTGCATGCGTTAACGTTTGTCCTGTATATCGGCATATCGGTGGACATTCCTATGGTTCGATTTATTCGGGACCAATCGGCGCGGTTCTTTCTCCATTATTGGGAGGATACGATGATTATAAGGAATTGCCATATGCATCCACATTATGCGCAGCCTGTACAGAAGCATGCCCTGTAAAAATTCCGCTCCATGAATTGCTGCATAAACATCGCCAAGTGATTGTAGAACGGGAAGGAAAAGCACCAATTTCTGAAAAATTGGCGATGAAAGCGTTCGGTTTAGGTGCCGCTTCGTCAGTACTTTACAAACTAGGATCAAAAATGGCACCGAGTGCGATGAATCCATTTACAGCAAATAATCGCATCTCAAATGGTCCAGGTCCATTAAAAGCATGGACAGAAACTCGCGAATTCCCAGCTCCGGGAAAAGAGAGATTTCGCGATTGGTTTCACAATCGCCAGAAAGGAGGAGAGCATCAATCATGACGGCAGGTACCATTCATCATCGCGATAAATTTTTACAAACGATTGCCAAAAAGCTAGGACGCGAACAACGCAAAACAGGTGTTACACGTCCTTATTGGAAGCATCAGCCGCAATGGTCTGTATTTAAAGGATACAGCCAAGATGATTTAGTAGAAGCATTTAAATCACAATGCTCCCGCATTCATACAGATGTAGTCGAAACGACAGCCAATCAGCTGGCGGCAGCATTAAAACAAGTTGTTTCCAATTATGGCGGCGGTCCTGTCGTTACCTGGGATGATCCGCGTTTCGCTGAATATGGATTATTCTCACTTTTGCAGGAAGAATGGCCAAGCGAAAAGATAGATGTCCATGTATGGAATGCTTCCATCGGGCAAAAAAATATTGAATGTGCAGAAAAAGCGAATGTCGGCATTACGTTCAGCGATATAACGCTTGCTGAATCCGGCACCGTTGTCCTCTTCAGCAGCAGCGGCAAAGGACGCACGGTCAGCTTTCTACCGCAAACATATGTGGCGATTGTTCCGAAAAGCACCATTGTTCCGCGCATGACACAAGCGGCCGCTTTCATCCATGAACGAATCGAAAAAGGAGAGCAAATCTCGTCCTGTATCAACTTTATTACAGGACCAAGCAATTCGGCAGATATTGAAATGAACTTAGTCGTTGGTGTACACGGACCGATGAAAGCAACGTACATTATTGTAAAAGACCGTTAAATAATCAAACAGAGAGGCTGTCTGATAAGGGGGCCGTGTGTTTAACAATATATGGTTCATTTATCCAGCATTATGTCCTATAGTTATGAGGTCTGACCCTCGGTTTTTGAGACAGCCTCTTTCGTTTTTTCTAACTGTTTTAATATCCTTTTAATACATCGACTTTATTAATAATTAGTTTAACGAGAAACCTCATTTTCCGGTAAAAAACGAAAATCTTTATCGATCTTTTCCTTTAATAAAATTTGCTCCATTTCTTGATAAATCCGCCCTGTAACTAATATGTTTTGTACTTCCATCCTTTTCACTCTCATCAGCTTTCGTGCTTCTTAATGATTTTGAGTGCTTCACGCTTGCTTAATGGGGCTAAATGTTCACTTTCTACAAATTTTATCACGCTTTCTGGATTGGCTTTCGAGTATTCCCGCAGCGCCCATCCAATCGCTTTTTGGATAAAAAATTCTTTTGAGTCCTTGCACATTCGAATATACTGGTAAAGCAATTGTTCATCGGTTTCTTTTTTATATTTTAATTGAAACAAGATAGCAGTGCGCTGCAGCCAAATATGATTAGACTGAATCCATTTTCTAGTATAATGTTCAATCCATTTCGGATGTTTTTTCAATATGGATCCAATTATGTTTGCAGCAAGAGGGTCAACGGTATCCCACCATGACTTTGTGACAACCAGTATTTCCGCTAGCACTAAATGTTCATCGGATAATTTCTTTACATCCTTCTCAAGCAAAGTAAGCGCGATATATTGAAACTCCCTTTCCGGCAGTTCCCAGAGCGCTAAAACCACTTGTGGCAACTCTTCCAAACGCGGTTTTCCGTGCTCTTTTAAAAATTCCCTTATCAATGCATTGCGCTGTGGTGCCCTAATACCAAGAAACTCAAATTGGTCACGCATATATTTTTTCATCGGTTTCGCATTTTCTTCATTTCGGTGTTGGTTCATCCACTGTACTAATTGTCTTATATAAATATCGGCCATTGTTTTTCCTCCTAATTATGCCAACATGCTTCAATCAAAATAATACTATTTCTTCTATCTTACCTTTTCACTTTACTTCTCTCCAATAGAAAAAGAGGCTGTCTCATAAGGGTCTGACCTCACGCGCGTTTCACAATATATAAACATTATGAACTATATATTGTGTTGTGGGGTCTAACCCTGGACTTTTGAGACAGCCTCATTGTCATAAGTTTAAGCTGTAATTTGTTTTTTGTTCTCTGTTTCCATCTTTTTATTTTTTACATATCCAGCAGCTAATACGAGAATCGTTAAGCCAGCAATTACCGCATACATCACTGGACCGTGAGAAATGTGTAAAAAGTTCGCCAAGTATTTATCTTTCATCATCATTTCCCCAGCTGTCCAAGCAAGGATCCCTGAGCCAGCATAAGCAATCCAGGCATACTTCTCCATCATTCTTACAATGGCCTTTGAACCGAAAATCATAATTGGAATACTAATGGCTACTCCAAAAGCAATCATCCCGATATGCCCGTCTGATGCACCGGCAACGGCTACAACGTTGTCTAAGCTCATGACTGCATCTGCTAAAATAATCGTCCAAATCGCTTTAAAAAGACGGTCGTGCGACTGAATATCCGCCTCTTCCTCGCTCTCAACAAGAACTTTATAGGCAATCCATAGCAGCAACAAGCCACCAATGAGATTGACAAACGGGATTTTCAATAAAAATACGATTATTGCCGCAAATAAAATCCGTAAGATGACCGCGCCTGCCGTACCCCAAAATATCGCTTTACTTTGCTGATGCTTTGGTAGCCGTCTTGTTGCCATCGCAATCACAACCGCATTATCTCCGGACAAAATAATATCAATTGCAATAATTTTTAACAGTGCAACGAGTGCCTCAGAAGAAAAAGCAAAACCTAGTGTTTGCAGAATGTCCATTTTTATTCTCCTTCTCTATGAATTGCTATGAATAATTTGTGTCTATAAATCATATTTATCTTATCTCAAATTAATACTATCAGCAACCATACAACTTTTGAGTGAATGATAGAAATATATGTTATGCCTATCATTATTTTCTAGTCTTTAAAAGTTTACTGCCTTTCGATAATATGTCTTCATTTCCTCTTCAGGCACAAGACTTCCTCCCGTGGCCCAGCATATATGGGTGGCATGTTTCATCGTAAGTCCATGCTGCTCCATATACTGCTTCCCTTTGTCAAACAACTGCACAGGTCCATAAACACCTGCAAGTGCAGACGGCTCTAAAGCGATTCCTTCTACATCTTTCATCCGTTTTAATAACATAAATAATTTATCATCATTCACCGTATAAATGCCGCTCACTAATTTTTCCATTGTTTTTCCCACAAATTTAGATGGCCGCCCAACAGCAAGACCGTCTGCTTCGGTTTTGTTATCAATCCCGAAATCTTGAACGGAAACTTTGTCATGCAGCTGTGTCATCATTCCTAGTAACATGCAAGGAGAATGAGTCGGTTCAGCAAAAAAGCAGTAGACATCGTCTTGAAATAATAATTTAAGTCCAAACGTAATGCCGCCGGGAGCACCTCCGACGCCACATGGCAGATAGACGAATAACGGATGGTCTTTATCAACAACAATCTTTTTTTCTTCCAGTTGTTTCTTTAAGCGAAAAGCAGCAACTGCGTACCCTATAAATAAATGTGGAGAGTTTTCATCGTCAATAAAATAGTTATTCGGGTCTTTTTCTGCTTCTTTCCGTCCCATTTCTACCGCATAGCTGTAATCGGAATGATGCTCGATCACATTCACTCCGTTGCTTTTTAGCAATTCCTTTTTCCATTGTTTTGCCTCTGCCGACATATGCACGTTGACACGAAAGCCGAGTTTAGCGCTAATGATTCCTATACTTAATCCAAGATTTCCTGTAGACCCAACTGTAATGGAATATTGCGAAAAAAACGCGCGAAATTTATCGCTGGCAAAAACGGAGTAATCATCTTCTTGCGACAGCAATCCATGTTCTAGCGCAAGCTCTTCAGCATGTTTAAGCACTTCATAAATTCCGCCTCTTGCTTTAATTGAACCAGCGATGGGCAGATGGCTATCGCATTTTAATAATAATTTTCCTTGGATAGGTAGTTGAAACATGGATGTTAATTCTTCCTGCATGTTTCCAATTTCCATAAGCGGAGATTCAATGATTCCTTTTGAATGTTTTGTTTCCGAAAAAACCGTTGCGATAAACGGCGCAAAACGTTTCAACCTCTGTTCTGCTTCAAGCATATCCCCTTCATCAAACGGTAACTCCTCTACAATGTTTGTGAATCTTGTATAGTTTGGATTCAGCCAAAACACTTCTTCCATCGACATCATTTTTTCTAAAAGCGGATACATATGCAGCCACTCTGTCAATCGCTTTCCATGAATAAGCTGACTCATTATGAACACTCCCAATTAGGTGGATTTTTGCTTCTGACATGAACAGCTACTTTTCTGTAGCAATCTAAAAACATCATAAGAACTTATTTATATATCAAACAAAATAATCCTACCTCATGCTGAAAAAAATTATTGTTTTTTATTTACATAATTCAGAAAATAGATATCAAAATGAATGTTAAGGGGCGAGGATAAATGATAGGAACAAAAGCATGGCAAATTAAAAGTCAATGACGTTGAAGGAAAGCCGATTGAAATTGCCGCGGTCAGTGTATTTAAAATAATTGATTTCGCAAAAGCAATTTTTGATAGGGATAATTATAAAGAATTTGTTGAAGAAGGATTTTCCCGACTGCAATAGAATAAAAGAACAAGAGGTGAAAAGGTTGCGGAAAAATATCGTTCTTTTAGATCTTGTTTGTTTTGTTATTTTCCCGTTAGTTGTTTGGAACGTTAGCAAAGATTATATCGATGATTACTATGCTATGCTGATTTCTTCCGTCCCTGGCATTATTTATAGCATCTATCGCTTTTACGAACTAAAACGTATTCATATTACCGGTCTTTTCATCATCGGAAACTTAATCATCGGCACACTGATTGATGTTTTCGCAGGTTCCGCTTTGCAAATGCTTTGGAACCATGTTTTTTACGACTATGCACTTGCTTTTTCTTTTTGCTTACAATCGTTATTAAACAACCAATGGCCTTATATTTTGGATTAGATTTCGTTGAACTTCAAGGACAGGACCGTACCTTCAGCAAAAAATTATTTTTTCAGAAAAAGATTTTTGTCATTTTCCAACTCGTCACCTTAGGATTTGCACTGAAAAACAGCATTTTAGCAGCAATCAAAACATGGCTTATTCTCGAATACGGCACTGATGCGTTTACAAAAGGGCTTCTTTTCCGGCAGGCGTTTAGCTGGGTAATGGCCGGTATTACCGTTGTCGGTTATTCATATATCTCTAAAATGATTAATCAATCGCCAGAGCTAATTGAAAAGGTAAAAAATGAATTAAACGTCGCAAAATGAAGGGAATGCCTTTTGAGCAACTTGTTTTCCTTCTTCATCACAATATAGCAACAACATCGTGCTAACTGATGCTAGTATTGACAGGCGTTCTATTTCGGAGCCCTTTTTCTCTCTGCCTAAAAATAGGCGTATATCTAGCACAACAGACAATCGCGGAACATACCTCCATTTTAATTTCTAGTATTTTCGTTCCACATACTATTTTAATGAAGAAAACCTCTTAAATAATAATAGACTTTTAGGCATTGACGACAATATTTCATTTTACGAAATCTCGACCTGTCTTCCGGATGTAAAATCTTAAATGCCTCCAGCCCACCTTCTATAAACACTTTTTTATTCCGATCGACATAAAACTCTAATAATTTAACCTAATCCCAGCGCACCTGCAGCTAGGACAACAGAAGCTCATCTACTGGCGCTTCTCTTATTTACCAATTAAAATCATATTATTGTAAGCACATCACTTTTCCTTATCAATCTCTTCATGAATTTTCATAATCAAGTGTTTATAGCGATTTTTAGATTGATAATAAAATATACCTACTTATCGACATTTCGTGACATTTTTCCGACATTTGATGACACGTTTATTGTTTCTTTTCCATCTAGAAACCTATAATGCATATAATGGATTTGTTATTTTATCCTTATTAGGTGGTGTTATCATAGAAGTGTTGCAGCTTAAATTTGAACCAGCCGTTGTTATTTTATCGATTGCGATTTCTATACTTGGTTCATATACATCGTTGCAATCAGCAACTAGGTTACATAATCAACAACGAAAATGGAACACGTTAATCATCAGCGCCTCTTGCATGGGACTTGGAATTTGGGCGACGCATTTTACCAGCATGCTTTCTATTAAAATAAACAGCAGTATGCATTTATATAATTTGTTTTTAACGCTTTTTTCGTTCATCTCTGCTGTTATCGGCAGCATTCTTGCCTATTTTTATATGTGTTTTCAGAAAAATTTTCAACAACGTTACATGGTAAGCGGCTTATTACTAGGAGTTAGCATTGCTGTTATGCATTATACAGGCATGAAAGCGATGGAAAGCCATTTTATTGTTACTTATAAAACTTCTTGGCTCATTGCATCGATTGGAATTGGTATTCTTTTAGCGATTTTTTCGATGTATGTATTTCAATACTTTCAAACAAAACATAAGTTCACCAATACGATAAAATTAATAGCTGCTATTATAATGGGATTGGCCATATCAGGGATCCATTATGTAGCCATGATGGTCACAAACCTTGATCAACTTCCTGCTCCTCATCATCCTGGTATTGAAATTAGTCAAAAAGAAATTCTCGCCTTAGTTGTGGGTAGCACCGTCTTCTTTCTAGGGCTTATTCTTATTCGCTCATATATTGAAGAAATCGAACACACAAGACAGCTCAAAATTCAAGAAGCGAAGTATCAATCTCTTTTTTTTAATAATCCTAACGGCATTATTTCCTTTGATGCAGCAGGAAATTTTATAAACAGTAATGGCAAATTTGAAACGCTTCTTGGATATAGCATTGCTGATTTAAGCGAAAAAAGTTTTTTATCGTATATAAAAGAAGAGGACCAGGAAATCGCATGGAATAACTTTCAAGACGCTCTTAAAGGCAAAGGGAACGAATGCGTCGTTAAAGCGATCCATAAAGACGGCCATACAAGGGTTCTTAAAATCAAAAATATCCCGATTAGCATCGATGATAAAATAGAAGGGCTTTATTCGGTGATTCAAGATATAACAGAAAAATATACGATAGCCGAAGACTTGCGCCGGACACATGAAAAACTTCAGTCATTTTTCCAAAGCACGGCCGACGCGATTAACGTGACTGACTTAAATAGTATTATCCAATATGTAAACCCGGCATTTGAAGCGATGTTTGGCTGGACGAAAGAGGAACTAATCGGAAAAAAACTTCCGATTATCCCTTCTTCATGGAGAGAAACGAGCCATATTCTAGAAAGAAAACTTTTAAATGGCGAGCATATTACGAATGTAGAAACGAAACTGCAGCGAAAAGATGGGATGCTCATCGATGTGAGCCTCTCGATATCGCCGCTAAAAAATGAAAAGGGCGACATTGAAGGATTCGTTGCGATTACTAGAGATATTAGCGAGCGAAAACAATTTGAGAAAACCTTACAAGAAAACAAAGAGAAATATAAGCTCGTTACCGAGAATATGAGCGATTTAGTCTGCTTATTAAACGTTGATGGAGTGTTTGAATACGTCTCTCCTTCTTATGAAAAAATATTGGGGTATCCAAGCCACTTTCTGCAAGGTAAATCAGCTTTTGAACTCATTCATCCAGAGGATTTTGACCGAATCACGAATTTGTTTAATGAATTAACAAAAACAAAGAAACCGGTAACTGCGCGCTTTCGTTACCGTCATCGTAATCATTACTACATTATTACTGAATCACATGCCGTTCCCCTTTTTGACGAAAATGGCAACCTGAAGCATGTATTAGTGACTTCAAAGGATATAGGTGAAAAAGTAAAGGCGGAACAAGCACTGCAGGAGAGCGAACAAAAATTTCGTTTAATCACCGAACATTCATCGGACTTAATTCGTATTATAGACGAAACAGGAATCATTCGATATGCGTCTCCATCCCATAAAACGATTTTAGGATATGAACCAGAAGAACTGGAAGGAAAATCGTTATTTACCATTCTCCATCCTGACGATATTCCATTCGTTCAAAAAAGACTGCGCTATAAAAAGAAAGAACGTGATTCATTGGAATATCGAACCAAGACAAAACAAGGAAACTATGTTTGGATCGAATCGCATACTTCATCGATATTTGATGAAAACGACCAATTCGTCCATTATATTGCTGTAGCGCGAGATATTTCCGAACGGAAAGCATATGAAGAAAAATTAGAACAAATGGCATTTTATGATGCGCTGACAGGAGTAGCGAACCGAAGATTTTTCCAAGAACAATTAGTCAAACAAATTGAACAGGCTAAACAAAATAATACCCGCTTTGCTTTAATGTATTTAGACTTCGACCGCTTTAAATGGGTGAATGATGTTCTCGGGCATGACGTCGGAGATGAACTTTTGCGAAACTTTGTTGCACGGTTAAAAGCATGCTTATCAGAATCCGACATCATTGGCCGTTGGGGCGGTGATGAATTCACGGTTCTTTTATCCCGCGTCCAATCAAAAGAAGAAGCGGCTCAAGTGGCGCAACAAATTATTGAAAACATGCAAATTCCATGGAATATTAAAAATTATGAATTTATCTTAACTTCCTCGATCGGAATTGCCTTTTATCCGGAAGATGGCCAAACGGTCGAAGAGCTTCTTTCTCATGGCGATCAAGCACTATATCAAGCCAAAAACGAAGGAAGAAATAAGTTTTATTTTTATGAAAAAACGTTGACAGAACATATGCAACGTTCAATCTTACTGGAAAACCATTTAAAACAAGCGCTGGAACAAAGCGCATTTCATTTAGTCTATCAGCCGCAAATCCAGTTGGAAACAGGAAAACTAATCGGCGTAGAAGCGTTGTTGCGCTATACCCATCCAACTTTAGGGGCTGTATCGCCGATGGAGTTTATTCCTATTTGCGAGCGGTTAAATATGATTGATGAAATCACCGAATGGGTTTTACAAGAAGCAGCTAGACAGCTTAAAGACTGGAAAGAAAAAGGACTCCATATTCGAATGGCCGTAAATATCTCAACATTAAACCTTGAAAATAAAACTTTTATTGACAAACTCATCTCCATTTTTGAAACAAACCATTGTGATTTACATGACCTTGAATTAGAGTTAACAGAAACAGCATTAGCTAAAAGTATCGAAGAAGTAAGCAAAGTGTTGGAGAAATTAAGGGAAATCGGCGTCCGCATCGCTTTGGACGATTTCGGCTCAGGTTATTCTTCGTTAGTATATTTCAAAGATTTCCCTATTGACAAAATTAAAGTTGACCGCTCATTTGTAAAAGAAATTCCGAAAAAAGAACGGGACATTGCGATTCTTGATAGTATTATTTTATTATCAAAACGACTAGGCATCGAAGTGATTTGTGAAGGAGTCGAAACAGAAGAACAGGCTGCTTATTTACGAATGCTCGGCTGCGAATTTGCGCAAGGATATTACTTCAGCCGTCCTCTAACAAAAGAAGAATTAGAAAACAAATATATAGAAACAACCTTAAAGTAAACCAAGCAAAAGAGGCTGGCTCATAAGTGTCAGACCTCACGCTCATTTCACATACTTGTGTTGTTGAGGTCTGACACTTTGCTTTTTGGTCAGCTCTTTTCTATTAGAATACTCTTGCTTCAACGCTGAAAGAGTGTGCCCATTTTCTCAATATGATGTATGCTGTTTACGATACAACAACGCTTGGGCAATCCCTACAAAATATTCCGACTCGCGGATGATATGGTTTAATACGACCTTCGCAGTTGGATTTTTGCTTACCGCTGCACTTTCTGTTTTAATTTGTTGGCATAGCTTGATAAAATCTAAACTTTGTTGTAAGCAGTAGGATATAAGTTGCAAAACTTGTTGATACAGCTGAGCGGGAATATAATAAGACGACCGAATGAGTGATTCAATATACCGAACGACTTGTTGATGTGTCGCAGACAGAACCTCTTCCCATTTTTTCAACGCTTCAATGAACGGTTCTTCCAATCCAGCGACAAGCTCGCGAATCACAACCGTATGCTCTTCTTCTTGGTGTTTCCAAAACTCCGCTTCATCCAAAATTCTTAACGGCATTTGCTCACCATAATAAAATTGCATTCTTATCTTCCCCTAGTTTTTTTATTTCAATATATGGAGCTGAAAAACGAAATATGATGCTGTCTTCAAAAGTAAAAACCCCCTTGATGACCCGCCATTGTTTCGCGAATCATCAGGGGATTTTTTGCTGCTATTTTAACAAATATACTCTCGCTTCATACGGCTTTAACGTAAATGTTTCAATTGCTTCCTCATTCTTAACATTATAATTGCTAATTAACAGTTCTTTTGTTGTGAATGTTATATCTTTTGGCAGCTCAAATGTCGGTTGAGCAGCGGAGAAGTTTAAAATCACAAGCAATTTTTCATTCTTATAGGTTCTTGTGTATGCATAAATTTGCTCATGTTCTGGCAAGATGATGTCATAACTGCCATACACAACAATTGGATATTGTTTGCGTAATTGAATCAGTTTGCGATAGTAGTGATAAATGGAATTAGGATCTTCAACGGCCTGCTTTGCGTTAGCGACACCTATTAGGCATCGCTTTTTCTTATCATTTATTTTTCATAAGGCCGCATCTGATAAAAATAATTGGGTGTAACCGTTGTGTTGTCATAATTTTTATGAAAAATATGAGTAGTCGCTGGGGAAACAGGCGGTATGAGCCATGTCCAATCCCCTGTTACATGACGGCAAGCCTGTTGTTCTTTTTGTTCAAACAGCTTAAATTGCTGTGCTGCCGTATGATGATCGACAATGCTGACACCCGCTTTTTTATAAGAATGCAGTACAGCAATATTTAATTCAATTAATGCTTTATCTTTCCAAAGCGTTGCGTTCGTACTCATGTCTAATCCCATGCAGGAGGCGATTTTCGGAAGCATATTGTATCGATAGTCATCCGCAAAATTTCGCGCCCCAATTTCTGTTTCCATATACCAGCCGTTAAAAGGGGCGGCTGTATAACGAATGCCGCCAATTTCTAAACACATATCAGAAATAATCGGAACAGCATACCATTTTAACTGCAAATCGTTAAACCATGAAAACTCCGGATGTTCAATTGGCACTTCCAAAACCAGCTCTTTCGAGATTTCAAACCATTTCGGCTTCTTTCCCTTTATCTGAATCACTAAAGGTAAAATATCAAAATGCGTTCTTTCCCCTTTCCATCCCATCTGCTCGCACGCTTTCGTGAAAGGAATCGAAGAAGAGTCGCCTATCACACCGTGTTCTGTTTCATACCCCGCATAGCGAATGAGCTGATGATTCCAAATCCGCACGTTCTCTACACCATTTTCAACCGGTTTAAACACCGTAATAGCCGGGCGTATTTTCCCTTTATTCGTAGCAAACTCGATATGCTGCAGTAAACTTTCGAAAATTTCTTCCTCTGTTTCTAAATGTCTGGCGTCAAAGACGTGCAGTGTCTGCCAAAATAAGCGACCAATACAGCGATTGCTGTTGCGCCAAGCCATTCTCGCCCCATGCTCTAATTCTTCGTAAGTATGCTTGTAAAACCCATTCGCTTCAATTTCTTTTTTGATTTCTTGCAATCTCCGTTCAATATCCGCAGCACTTTTCCCTAACTCGTTATAGCAATTCCTAATAAATATTTCCGCTTCCTTCCACAATGGTTCCCTGCTGTTCAACATATTTCCCTCAATTCTGTCAAGGATGTTCTAACATCCATGTTAATGGAAATCCAACTTAAAACGTTGTCTATAGTTTGACAATTTTGTTAAAGAAAATATATAAACATCCATGAGCAAAATGTACTAACGAACTACGTTATTTTCACAAAAAAAGCAGGAACCTTTCATCGGCTCCTGCTTCACAACCATTAAACATTAAGAAACCTGTTCTTCATCTTTCTTAAATTCGTGTACCCAGTAGTCGGCGTTTTTAATCCCCAGTTTCACAGGGTTAAATACCGGGTCAAGCCCTTGTTTCTTCTGCTGTTCGTAATCTTTTAACGCTTTTAACGCCGGTTTAGCAAGAATGACAATTGCAATAACATTTAACCAAACCATAATCCCTAAACCGACATCACCTAATGCCCATGCAAGGCTGGCTGTTTTTACAGCCCCATAGAATGTGGCACCTAGTATCGCAATTTTTAAGGCAAACATTGGCCATCTGCTGTCTTTTCCGCGAGTTAAGTAAGCAATATTCGTTTCCGCAATGTAGTAATAGGCCATAATCGTCGTAAACGCGAAGAAAAATAATGCAATAGCCACGAAACCAGCTCCAAAACCAGGTAAAACGGTCTCAATTGCCGCTTGTGTATAAGCAGGGCCAGGTTCGACATCACCTAAGTTGTTCACAATATAAGAGCCGTCCGGTGCCTGAGTGTTATACATTCCCGTAAACAAAATCATGAATGCCGTTGCCGAACAGACAAGCAATGTATCCACATAAATTGAAAATGCCTGCACTAATCCTTGCTTAGCTGGGTGAGATACTTCAGCAGCTGCAGCAGCATGCGCGCCAGTACCTTGACCTGCTTCGTTCGAGTAAATTCCCCGCTTTACGCCCCATGAAATGGCCATACCAATAATCCCGCCAAATGCAGAATCTAAGCCAAAAGCACTTTTAAAAATGAGCGCAAAAACAGATGGGAGTTCCGCAATATTCATTACAACAATAATGATTGATAAAAGGATATATCCAAGCGCCATGAACGGCACAACATATTGCGCAACGGTAGCAATCCGCTTTACCCCGCCGAAAATAATACTAGCCAATAAAATAACTAAAATGATTGCTGTAATAGTCGGGCTCATGCCGAATGCATTTTCTAAGCCTAATGCAATTGAGTTCGATTGAATGCCAGGCATTAATAAACCAACCGCAAGAATTGCTGATAACGCAAACAAGACAGCATACCATTTCCAACCTGTTCCCTTTTCAATATAATAGGCTGGTCCCCCTCGATATTGACCGTCCTGTTTCACTTTATAAATTTGTGCGAGCGTTGATTCAATGAAAGCGCTTGCAGCACCGATAAAGGCAATCGCCCACATCCAAAAAACAGCCCCTGGTCCGCCAAATGCAATAGCTGTTGCCGTTCCAGCAATGTTACCTGTCCCGACGCGGCCAGAAAGCGCAAGAGATAACGCTTGGAAGGAAGATACCCCGGCATCGGAACTTTTCCCTTGAAACATGAGAGTAATCATATCCTTTAAATACCTGACTTGCAAAAAGCGTGTCATAAGCGAAAAAAGCAGCCCGACACCAAGACAAAGATAAATCATAACCGGGCTCCACAGAATCCCATTCAAGCTGTTCACAAACTGCTCCAAATAAACTCTCCTCCCCTTTTATTAAAATTTTCTTTCTATTCAAAATTATAAAGCAAAATCTGTTATAAAACAATGATAATTTATTTTTATTGTATTAATATAGTATTTAAAAATAACTTGTTATGGGGTCTTACTCCCACCGAATTAACGCGTTAATACTTTAATGTGATGGGGGTCAGACCCCTTTTAAGTGAAAATAAATTTCATTGATGATAAATTCCTTTATTGCTTTATGAAATCGTTTTTATTAGAATAAATAATGAAAACGTTTTCGCAAGCACCGCTGATACATACACTCACTTAAAAACTAGTTATCTCCCAAAATGAATTAGTTACATTTTTTATTTTGACTGTTATGGAAACGTTCCCATAACCATAAAATAGGAGGAGACCACGGTTATGAAGAAAATGAAACTTACTTCATTTGATTTCTGGCAAAAATTCGGTAAGGCACTTATAGTGGTAGTAGCCGTAATGCCAGCTGCAGGTTTAATGATTTCGATTGGGAAATTAATCGGAATGTTCGGTGGCGATATCGCTTTTGTGCAAACGATTGCACGAATCATGGAAGATATCGGTTGGGGAATCATTGTGAATTTGCATATTCTATTCGCAGTTGCCATCGGCGGTTCTTGGGCAAAGGAACGTGCAGGCGGTGCATTTGCCGCATTAATTGCCTTTATTCTAATTAATCGTATTACAGGCGCTATTTTCGGAGTAAGCAACGATATGCTGCAAGATCCGAAAGCAACCGTTGACTCTTTATTAGGTAGCGAACTCGTAGTAAAAGATTACTTTACATCCGTACTTGGTGCTCCTGCGTTAAATATGGGAGTGTTCGTCGGAATCATTTCCGGTTTCTTAGGCGCAGCTTTATATAATAAATACTATAATTATGATAAACTTCCAAAATCACTTGCATTTTTCAACGGAAAGCGTTTCGTTCCGTTTGTAGTCATTGCAGGCTCTGTTGTAGCTGCCTTAATTTTGGCGCTCGTTTGGCCATTTGTTCAAGGCGTGTTAAATGGATTCGGCCGCTGGATTGCAACATCGAAAGACAGCGCGCCAATCATCGCTCCATTTATTTTTGGTACATTAGAGCGCTTATTACTGCCATTCGGTTTACATCATATGTTAACCGTACCAATGAACTATACAGAACTTGGCGGCACTTACCAAATTTTAACCAGTGCAAAAGCTGGACAAATTGTTGCTGGTCAAGACCCATTATGGCTCGCATGGATTACGGATTTAAATAACTTGTTAGCTGCCGGTGATACAAAAACATATAACGCTTTGCTTGCTGATGTGCATCCAGCCCGTTTTAAAGTAGGACAGGTTATCCTTTCAACAGCAGCTTTAATGGGTGTAGCTTTAGCGATGTACTTGAATGTCGATAAAGATAAGCGTGAAAAATATAAGCCGATGTTCCTTTCTGCTGCTCTAGCTGTATTCTTAACAGGTGTTACAGAACCAATTGAGTTTATGTTTATGTTCATTGCACCTGTACTATACATTGTTTATGCCATTACAACAGGCTTAGCGTTTGCTATGGCGGATATTATTAACTTACGCATTCATGCTTTCGGTTTTATTGAATTTCTGACTCGTACGCCGATGATTGTTAACGCAGGATTAACAAAAGACCTTATTAACTTTGCGGCAGCAAGTTTATTGTTCTTTGGTCTAAACTTCACAATATTCAACGTTTTAATTAAAAAATTAAATCTTCCTACTCCTGGACGCGCAGGGAACTATATTGAATCGGAAGAAACTGCAACACCTCAACAAGAGAATACAAAAACAAATTCGCTTGCAGTAACTATCATCCATTTATTAGGCGGTAAAGAAAATATTGAAGATGTAGATGCTTGTATGACCCGCTTACGTGTAACAGTAAAAAATATCAACGCAGTCGCTCCAGAGCAAAAATGGAAAGAAAACGGAGCATTAGGATTAATTTTAAAAGATAAAGGGGTACAAGCGATTTACGGTCCAAAAGCCGATGTATTAAAATCTGATATTCAAGACATTTTAGGAGCTTGAAGTGATGAAACTGCTAACGTTAAACTGTCATTCTTGGCAAGAAGAAAATCAACTCGAAAAAATGAAATGTTTAGCACAGACGATTAAACAAAAATCATACGATGTCATTGCCTTGCAAGAAGTAAGTCAGTCTATTAAAGCGCCATACGTATACAACAACATCAAATACGATAACTTCGCGTTCGTATTGCTTCAAGAACTAAAAAAAATCGGTGTAATGGACTATACGTTCATTTGGGATTTTTCCCATATCGGCTATGATGTGTACGAAGAAGGATTAGCTATTTTGACAAAACATCCCATTATCGAGGATTTCTCCTTCTTCGTATCGAACAGTACCGATACGAACTATTGGAAAACACGGAAAATTGTCGGAGCGAAAATCCATTACAATCATCGCGCTCTCTCCTTTTATTCATGTCATCTCGGCTGGTGGCATGATGAAGAGGAACCGTTTCAAAAACAGGCGGACCTTCTTCTTCAACATGTCAAACAAGAGGAACTGTTCTTTCTTATGGGGGATTTTAATAACAACGCATTCATCCAAGGGGAAGGATACGATTATTTAATGAGCCAAGGCCTTTATGACACTTACCATCTTGCGAAAGAAAAAGATGACGGAGTGACCGTTAAAGGAAAAATTGCCGGTTGGGACAATAACAGGCACGATTTGCGTCTCGATCTGATTTTGACGAATCAGCCTGTAACGGTAAAATATTCAAACGTGATTTTCAACGACAAAAATCAACCGGCTATCTCAGATCATTTTGGTGTGGAGATTGAAGTAGAAGGAATATAAAAACATAAGGGCTGACCCATCAGTGTTGGACCTCCCGCGCAACCATCATGTTATGTACGATAGATAATGGTTGCGGGTTCGGATACTTTACTTAAGGGTCAGCCCTTTTTTATAAACAAACATCCTCTAGTTGCCCGTTTTGGAATTTCTCCTTAAAATTGACAGCTACCACGCTTAGACTTTTACGAATCAAGACAGCTTGTTTCTTCTTTCAATACAAGCTTCGCGACGTTTTCGACGTGATTCGTATGCGGAAACATATCGACCGGCTGCACTTCTAATGTTTTATACCCGCCATCTTCAAGGATGCGCAAATCCCTTGCCAATGTTGCCGGGTTGCAGGACACATACACGACGCGTTTTGGCTTCATGGCAATGATGGTTTTCAGCAAGGCTTCGTCGCAGCCTTTTCGCGGCGGATCGACGACGATACAGTCCGCTTGAATGCCTTGTTCGTACCATTTCGGAATAACGACTTCCGCTTCTCCTATCGCAAATTCGGCGTTATCAATGCCGTTGAGCTTGGCGTTGCGTTTCGCGTCCTCAATCGCTTCCGGCACAACCTCCACACCGTATACTTTTTTCGCTTTCTTCGCTAAAAAGAGGGAAATTGTGCCGATGCCGCAGTATGCGTCAATGACTGTTTCTTCGCCTGTTAATTCGGCATATTCCACCGCCTTTTCATACAGCACTTTCGTCTGTTCCGGATTGACTTGATAGAAGGAACGGGCCGAAATTGCGAATTTAATGTCACCGATGTAATCGTAAATGTACTCCGCTCCCCACAATACTTTCGTCTCGTCACCCATAATGACGTTCGTTCGTTTCGGATTGATGTTTTGAATGATAGACTTCACGTTTGGGACGGTTTCGATAATCTCTTGAACAATTTTCTTTTTATGCGGCAAATCTTCCGTGCGCGTAATGAGGACGACCATCACTTCTTTTGTCACTGCCCCGTAACGCGCCATAATATGACGGATCACACCTTTGTGCGTTTGTTCATTGTACGCTTTCACGCCATATTTTTCGCAAATATTTTTCACCGTTTGCACAACAACATCGTTCATTTCCTGCTGGATGAGACAAGATTCCATATCGATGATTTCGTGGCTGCGCTGCTGATAAAAGCCGGCGATCAGCCCACCTTCTCGCTCGCCAACCGGCACTTGCGCCTTATTGCGATAACGCCACGGATTGCTCATGCCAAGCACAGGGTGAACAGTAACATCCTCAATTTTCCCGATGCGCGCCAGCACTTCTTTGACGTGTTTATGCTTTGCCTTTAACTGCCCTTCATAGCTTAAATGCTGAAGCTGGCAGCCGCCGCATTGTTTATAAATCGGACACGGCGCATCAACGCGATCCGGGCTCGGTTCGTATAGTTCAATTAAGCGGCCATAGCCATAGCCTTTTTTCACTTTAATGACTTTAATTTTTGCCTTTTCCCCCGGCAGACCGTTGGCAACGAAAATTGGAAACCCATCGATTTTCGCAACACCGGCGCCGTCATGCGTTAAATCTTCAAAAGTCACGTCATAGTATTCATTTTTTGCAACTGGAGCTTCTATTTTTGTCATCGTTCCTACTTCCTTTTCGTAAAAATGCTGCACTGATTGTATCATACAATTGTTTTAGACACAAAAAAGAGAACAGGTTAATACCCAACTATACTATAATGATTAGAGGTAGTATGTTCAATATAAACAAAAGGAAGGTTGGAAATTGAAAAAAAGGTTATTTTTATCACTTTTTCTATGTTTAACACTTTTGTTGAATGGTTGTTATGATGATTCCAAAACGAATGACATTTATCTTCTTCCAAAAGATTATGAAGGAGCTGTTTATGTTTTTTACAATGTGAAAGGAGCTCCAAAGCTACAAACAGAAGGAGAATACAATGTTATTCCTGTAAACGAAGAGGGCTTTTATGTGACATCCACACCGGATATGGACTATGGAACCGTTACCGATGAATATTATTATGTTAATGACAATGGAAAGCGAAAAAAAATTAACCCACATTGCGTAAATGTGTTCGGAACAGGGAGATTTGAAACAGCCCCTGTCGGCCATGAAAAAATAGATATACGTTACACTGGGTTTTATGTAACTGCTGATAAATCCAAATGCAGTGAAGATTTTATGACCAATGGGCCATCAGGAGACGAAGACAAGTTAGATGAACTCTTATATAAAATACAAAAACAATATTTTGGTTATGATGAATACTCAGTCTATTAATACTACAAAAGGTTCGTAAACCATTAAATGAGAAATAAATGGAAAGAACTAAAAACACTAATAAGTGGCATTAGTTAAAGAAGAAATACAAAAGGTAAGCATATATAGTTAATATGTGCTTACCTTGATTAATTTTAGGTTTTGATAATTACTGCCATGCTCTCATTTGTTTGGCTTTTTCTTTCGGTACAAATACTTCAAGGTGTTGATACAAGTTGACAAACTCGCCAGGTAACAAGCCGCCATACTCGCCATCTAAATTAAGCTGGATTTTATTTGGCGAGGTGACTTTAATGCGGTTGGCCTTCGTATAAATTAAATGCGGATCGTTAATGTGCTCACCTCTTGCGGCAAGCGTTGCAATGCGAATAAATTCAGCAAGGTTTGTTTTCTTTAAAATAATTAAATCAAACATGCCGTCATTCAATGAAGAATCTGGCGCCAACTTTTCGAATCCGCCAACAGAATTCGTAAGCGAAACTAAGAACAGCATAATTTCGCCTTCATACACTTTTCCGTCGTACTCAATACGCGCCTCGGTTGCTTTAATCGACGGCAACATTTCGATTCCTTTTAAATAATACGCCAGCTGACCGAGCATCGTTTTTAATTTGCTTGGCACTTCATACGTTAACTCCGTTAAGCGGCCGCCTCCGGCAATATTAACAAAATAACGCGTCTTTCCTTCATTCATCACACAGCCGATATCAATCGGCACTGCTTCACCGTTGATAATGACATCACATGCTCCTTCAATTGTGCGCGGTACGCCAATCGCCCGGGCAAAATCATTCGTCGTTCCTACCGGAATGATGCCAAGCTTTGGACGATATTCCTGATTAGCAAGTCCATTCACCACTTCGTTAATTGTACCATCTCCGCCAGCAGCGATAACAAGGTCAAATTTACGCTCGACAGCCGCTCTAGCAGCCTTTGTTGCATCCCCCGCTCCTGTTGTCGCATGGCAAGATGTTTCATAACCGGCCTGTTCCAACTGAATTAACACATCAGGCAAATGCTTTTTAAATATTTCACGTCCCGATGTTGGATTATAAATAATTCTCGCTCTTTTCATATCCCCATCATCCTACTTGTTATAAGATAAGTTACTATATCATTTCCACTATTTAACATAATATCGAAACGAAAAGGTTGTTGCAATTTTTTCGTCTTACAAACGTCCATATTAAAGAATATATGCAACAACTGAGATATTATATCAAAAACCTCTAAAAATTTTCATTAAAAAATACGCTGGCACCCGAGCTTTTAGTTATTCCATTTCACCTTCTAGTCGAGCACATGTACCGCTGCACGTTGTGAATCAAAAACATAAATATGATGAGTTCCGTTCCCTAACTGAACCTTCCCTTTAAACGTTTGAGTTGGCAAGGCTTCTTGAGTCTCTGCGCTTTCTCTTTGCCACGCTATATTTCCATCTTCTAACATCTCACGCGTCACCGCTGTTACGAGAATATTTGTATTTTTATTTAATTCAATATGCACGCCTTCTGCTTTTGAAACCGTCCAATTGGCGGCGAGCTGTCGCGGATAAAGAAGTACTGAATTATAGTCCCCACGTACTTCGAGAGAAAGATGTTGGGGAATAATCACAGTTGGATTCATCGCGCTCATCGTATGAAACAGTCCTTCCTTCCGCGGCATTTCTTTTATAGTAATATACATCGTATCCCCGACGATATTCATCGCAACATAATTTTCTTGATTTTTGATGTCGTTGGCTGAAAGAGATTGGTATGTTCCGAAAACTTCCGTTTCAATGACCTCCAATATTTCCTCGCGTTGCCGCTGCATTTTCCGTTTTACATCAATCGCATAGTTCACGGCAATGCACGTCATCCATGTTTTAAATCCTTGTGATTGATATTGGGGGAGTGAGAGATAAATTCGAACAAATACTTCTTGCGTGACATCCTCGGCATCTTTTTCATTACGAATAATCGCGTACACGGTTTTAAATAAATAATGCCGGTATTTCTCGACTAATAAGCGAAATGCATGCTCGTTTCCTTTCTTTACTTTAGCGATTAATGCTTCATCTTGAATCTCACTCTCCCCCTTTCTATCTGCTTTCACTTATATAGACGAAACAGTTGGTTATTTGCCCTACACTTTCTCGCAAATTTTTATACTTTTTTCAATCATAGCCTAGTCATTCTTTCATGTTAATTTCTAGGCAATAAAAAAACGCCTTATTAAAAGGCGCTCATTTCATCCGTAGCTAAACAAAAAATTGTCTCATAAATGCATATTATCGTCCTATTACGTAATAAACGATATGTTGACCTCACCCACCTATTCGCCTACAGTTCATATTTTTATCGAGAAAACAAGTCCCCGCCTTCAAAGGGATCATATACTTCGAAAAATTTATAAGTTGGTTTCTCTTTTGTAAAGTTTTTAAGTTCATTCTCTAATTTAGGAAACAAAATTTTATGTGCGTTTTCTGCATCAGTTTTTGTATCCCAATAGTTCAAAGCTCTATATTCACCAGCTTTATCATCAAAAAAATACACATTCCCTCTAAATCCAGGTAAATTTCTATTGATTGCATCAAATTCTTTTGCCAATCTCTCTGCAATTCGTCTTTGCCCAGTTCCTAATTTATAGCGAACCAAACGAGCATAATACATTTTCATCCCTCCCGTTGCAATATTGGTTTACTTATTAATGTATGAATTTTACATTAGAAAGATGACGGAGGGATAAAAACAGCATTATCTATTACAGCACGAGCTTTCATGATACAACTTCACCCTAAAATATCATTCTAAGGCAAACAAAGAAAATCCTTATTTTGATAAACAAAACCACACCTTTTGTATGAAGTCATGTATTCTATTACGATAAAAGAGTGTCATAGAGTGATATTCAAAAACACGAAAGATACGACCAACATCCCATTGATCCTAAATAAAAAGCTGTCCTGATGATTTTGATCAAGACAGCTTTCCCATTGTATTTGATTATTCTTCGTTCGTTTTCTTTTGTTCAGCGATTTCCTTCGTTAATTGGTCAATGCTGTTTTTTACATTGCCTTTTCCCGAGAGGTTCTCAAGCAATTCTTTGACGTCAATGCCGGAAGAAGCTTTAAGCGATTCTTGCAATGTCGCCATTAAGTTTGTCGCATAGCTGGTAACTTTGTTTGCTCCGCCACTCGCGTCGCTACTTCCTGTATCGACAATCGTAATCTTATCGATGTTCGCAAGCGGGCTTGCCACTTGTTTTGCGTATTCAGGAAGCATTTTTAAAATCATGTCGAGAATCGCTGCTTTGCCGTATTGTTCGAACGCTTCGGCAATCTTTTGCTTCGCTTCTGCCTCTGCCAAACCTTTTAGGCGGATAACGTCAGCTTCTGCTTCCCCTTTTGCCTTTTCCGCTTCGGCTTTCGCCAATCCATCGATGCGCACTTTTTCCGCTTCGGCTTTCGCCATCGCTTCGAGGCGGTATTTTTGGGCGTCTGCTTCGGCCATTTGCTTCGCTTTTTCTGCAGCGGCTGCCTGCTCGACGGCATAACGGTCTGCATCGGCTTTCTTTTTCACTTCCGAATCATACTGGCGCTCACGGCGTAAAATTTCTTTTTCTTCGAGTTCGATTTGCTTTTGCCGCTCAATGATTTTAATTTGCATTTGTTGCTCGATGACTTCTTGTTTTGCTTTCGCCTCTTCTAAATGATACGCTTGGTCCGCACGCGCTTTGGCGATATCCTGCTCACGGCGGAACTCTGCCATTTTCATCTGGTTCACTTTTTCTGCTTCAGCAATTTCCGTGAGGCGCTCCAATTCCGCTTTTCTCGCTTCTTTATCCGCTTCCGCACGCTTAATGCGCGTCTCTTTTTCCGCTTCAGCTGTTGCGATATCGGCATCACGCTTGACTTGCGCGATGCGCGGCTTACCTAAGGAATCAAGATAACCGTTTTTGTCGCGTACATCTTTAATCGTGAATGATACGATGACTAATCCCATTTTCGCTAAATCTTGCGAAGCAACGCGCTGTACTTCTTGTGAGAACTTATCGCGGTTTTTATAAATTTCTTCTACCGTCATTGAGCCGAGAATGGAGCGAAGATGCCCCTCTAACACTTCTTTGGCTTCGTTTTCCATGTCTTGTCTCGTTTTTCCTAAAAACTGCTCAGCGGCTGTGGCAATCTCCCCAATCGAGCTGCCGACTTTAATGATCGCCACGCCGTCCGCCATAACGGGAACGCCTTGCTCTGTATACACTTCCGGCGTTTGCACATCGAGTTTAATCGACAACAAACTGAGCGGCTGTGCTTGCTGGAAAATCGGGAAGACAAACGTACCGCCACCGCGAACGATTTTTATTTTATTCCCAGCTTCATCGACATGAACATTTTTACTGCCAAGATAGCTTCCTGTCACAATGAGCGCTTCGTCTGGACCTACTGTACGATAGCGTAAAATGAAAAGCGCAACGAGACCGACAAGCAAAAAGACGACAACCCCAATGACAACAAGCAACAGCATCATTTCAATTCCCCCTTATAATCAAATTCGAAATGATATGGATGATATTTCGCTACTTTCGCAAAGCCTTTTGTCATCTCCACGATGACTACTTCTGTCCCAGCTGGAATTTCTTCATTTTGCATGCTTTGCGCCGGTTTCGAGATGGCACCGCTTTTACTTTGAATTAAAATCTCGCCAAATCCATCTTTCGGAAGAGTCACAATTACTTTCGCAATGCGTCCTTCCAAATCTCCTTCCGAATAATGAAGCGATGTTTCTGCCGACTTTAACGGAATGAATACAAAAAAATGCAAAAGTATGACGATCATCAAGCCGATTCCAGCACTGGCAAGACTAATTAACAAGTTAGAAAATTCAGTATATTTTTCGAACAAAAATCCAGAGGCGCTGAAAACAGTAAGAAAAGATAAAATGACCTGCGGGCTTAAAAAGGGAAAATCGGGAAAATCAAAAATTCCATCTAACACATCGCTCAACACAATATAAATGAGGGTCAAACTACCACTTGCAATGAGCATAAATAAGTAAATCGTTTCAAGCGGATATCCGAACATCTCCATCTTCCCCTTTCAGCCCGTGTTCGATTAATAATACGACCCAAACAAGAAAATGTTTCATAATTTTTCTATTTAAGGTAAAAATTTTAAATATTTCATTAGCTAAAGAAATAAGGCAAGGAAGATCCAAATGCTGTTATCGTACCAAACACTAAAAATTTCTGTTTGGAAAAACCACCCGCATTCCCTAATAGTTGTTAAAAAAAATAAAGACACTGTTCTAAAGAAACAGTGTCTTTATTGACGCTCCTGACGCTCGCTCAATTTAAGCGAGACATTCATTTGTTTTCCGTCGCGGAAAAGCTCTAGGCTAACTTGTCCGCCAATTTTTGTTTTCGTATAAAGATATTTTCTTAATGCACTGATATTATCTATCTTGGTACCATTTATAGATATGATGACATCTTTTGTTTGAAGTCCCGCTTCCACCGCTGGAGAAGAAGGCTCGACGGCTGTAATGATGACACCTTCCGTTACCTTTTCCGGCAAGTTTAACTGCTCAAGGCGAATTGCTGATGAAAAATCGCTTACATTTCGCAACCCGACTCCAAGATAGGGCCGCTTCACTTCTCCGTATTGTAATAAATCTTCCACAATCGGCTTCACATCTTCACTTGGAATCGCAAATCCTAATCCCTCTACACCAGTCTCTGAAATTTTAAGACTATTAATTCCGACGACTTGTCCAGCGCTATTAATCAATGCTCCGCCGCTGTTTCCCGGATTAATCGCCGCATCGGTTTGGATGACATCTAAATCCCATTCTCCTTCTGAAGTAGAAACGGAAATCGTTCTTTTGCCGCTGACAATCCCTTGCGTAACTGTACTTGCTAAATCTAGTCCTAATGGGTTTCCGATCGCCGCTACGGGTTCACCGACGCGCAGCTTCGCCGAATCTCCGAAGCTCGCTGTCTTTTTCACATATTGGCCATCGATTTTTAATACGGCTAAGTCTGTTAATGGATCGGCACCTACAATTTCTGCCGGGATTCTCTCACCGCTCGCCAAGGATACTTCTACCTTGTTAGCTCCTGCAATCACATGGTGATTTGTGACGATGTAAGCGTCGTTTCCTGATTTTTTAAAAATAACCCCTGAGCCTGTACCAGCTTCTTGTTCTTGAGGCTGAGATGAATAAATGTTCGTTTGCTGTTGAATGTTGATGATGCCGACAACTGCTTCTGTTACATTCGCAATCGCATTCGTCATATTGTCTGAGCTGCTTGAAGCTTCCTGAACCGGCAGCGTATTTTCCGAAGTTTTCGCTTCCGCTACGACGGCTGTTTGTTCATTTTTTATATTGTGAATCAATGAAATAAGTTCACTTTCTTCTAAAGTAGAAGCAACATAAAGAGTTGCAGCGCTTCCAAAAACCACTCCAAACAAAAATGGAAAAAATCTTCTTTTTTTACGTTGAGCATTTTTATTTTCATATTCTTGTAAACTCATCTTAATCTCCCCCTTTTTCATTCGTTTTGCTTTATCTGGCCTCATTCTAAAAAAGAACGGTGAAAATAAGGTGAAACGTACATGCAAACGTAAGATGGTTCTCTTAAGTTCGATTACTGTCCTTCTGCTATCTTTAACGAGCGTTTCTTTCGGCTTTTGCTCTGTGCCCGCAACAATTTCACGGACAAATAGATGCCCGATAAAGTTAAGAAAATCATGCTGATGGCGGCAATATCAATCGCCCATCTGATATCGATGTTTCCCAATCGCCCCTCATGGAGACCGCGGATGATTCCGGCTAATGAATTTCCTCCTCTTTCTCCTCTAAAGCCTTCTCTCGGTCCGAAGCTTCTTTGTTCGAAGTCTGGACTTGATGAACTTTCTCCTTCTGCAAAATTTCTTGCCGAAGATGGCCCTTGTTGAGCCATGCCCGATGAAATTGGCCCGTGTTCTGCACCTTGCATAAACATAGGCTCTCCTTTGGGCTGCCCGATCAACCAAGGTTCTGCTAATAATAGCCCTGTAATAGCTTCCATAAGCAAGAAAACAGATGTAATTAATCCAATCCATAAATGTGCTTGCCACATTTTTTTCATATTTGTTGGTAAGATTCTAAAGAAGAAAAGTGAAAATATAGTGAAAAATAAAAAAGCGTAAGGACCTGTAGCCAGTCTTACGCTTTAACCTTTGATTTGGAATGGCTTTGAGATTGTAAAAAATACACAAAAATTTTTATAAAACAAAAAAAGGATACGTTTGAGGTGTCCAATCATGCAAAGTCTACTTTAATTCCATTCACATACCTAATGACTCCCACTTAGTCGCCCCTAAGGTTTTATAAGCTGAGTTAATTGTCTCAACTAGCTGAAAGGAAATATTGCCTATTCCCTCATTTTGAAGTCTTTGAAATGTATCCTCTATCTTCGAAAGATCCTGTTCTAGAAAATAACGCCTTAATACCCCAGCCTGTTTCATTAAGAGTGCTAAACCTAGCGTCTGTTCATCCACCGGGACGCATCCTAAGAGTTTTTCTCGCATCCTTTCCAAAATTTCCTCCCTTATCCCAGGTTTAACTTCTAATAAACTCTTAACAGGAATTACATAAAGGACTCGTTTTCTCACAGGCCTCAGAATTTTTTTTTGAACTAAGTGATCGGCAATATGATGCCTTGTACGCAAACCTCTAGTGGAAAGGTTAATCATCCAATTGAGTAAGCTTTTATTTTTATTTTTTTTAGAAAATATATCCAATATAACATCTAGAAACTCTAATCCGGTCCTTTTTGACTCAACCAGCACTAGTTTTTGGTCTTTTTCCATCAGCATACCTCTATAAAATAGTTCCATAACACATGAGACAGTTGTATAGAATTCCACCGCTTGGAATATTTTCCCTTCGAAATATCCTGACTTTTGAACGAGTGCTAAGAGGGAAAATTCTTCAGGTAAACTAAGCCTTTCTTCTTGCATAGAAACGCCTCCTGTTAATAATTTATTTCCTATAAATTACTCCCATTTGAATTTTTTGACGGAAATAGTTGTACATACAGCCAAAATGCCGCATAGAACTAAAATTTCCTTTGAAAATTCAGATAAATCTTTACCTATCCAAACACCTTTTAGTAGCTCCACAGCATAGGTAAGTGGAATTACTTTAGAAATATTAACCATTAATTCCGGCATAATTTCTAGAGGCAATGTGGCCCCTGTTAGAAAGAGCATAGGGAAATACACGATGTTTGCAATAGCCGAAGCAAACTTCATATTTGGAGAAAAACTCGCAATAACAAACCCAATGGAAAAAATACTTAAGGTAGATAGGATAAATGCGACTGACACGTCATAAAAATCTCCCATAAAATTCAGTTCAAAGACAATTTTACCAACAAAAAATAATATAACCATTCCCAAAACTGTCATAATGAAATTGATTAAAATCTGGGATAGGAGGATGGAAAAAGGATTAATTGGAGTTGCTTTCAGCCGCTTAAGAATTTTCCTCTCACGATAACCGCTCACCGACAAGGGCAAACTCATAATCCCAGTCACTGCAATAATCATTCCTATATACGCTGGAACGGAAATATCAATAGTCCCATGTCCTTGAAACATGTCGGATGGCTCATTACCGTAGATTCCTCCAAAGATAAGAAGCATCATCGATGGGAAAACTAGAGAGAAAAAGACGTTCACAAATGTCCTTAAGAACAACTTGAACTCAATATATGTAATATTATATAACATTTTCATTACATTCCCTCCGATTTCTTACCTGTTATCTTAAGGAAAACATCTTCAAGAGCCGGTTGAATCACCTTCAGGTCACTATATCCAATTTGATTATTGCTCAAATAACTCAAAATATTATGAACCAAATTAGTTTCTCTTCCTTTTACATAAACTTCTGAACCTTTTCTTTCAAGGCTAGTAACTCCTTCAATTCTTTCTATTTCATCAAGATTCAGTTCATCCGACTTAAGTACAACAGTTTCTTCTAATCCGAATCTCTTAATAAGGTTCTCCACTGTATCAACCGCCACAACTTTGCCTTTGTCCATAATTGCGATACGATTACATAAGTATTCTGCTTCATCCATAAAGTGTGTTGTCATGTAGATAGTTTTTCCATCCTTTTGCAGTCCCTTAATCAAGTCCCACATAGAACGTCTCGCTTGAGGATCCAGACCAGTTGAAAGCTCATCTAAAAAGATAATTTTGGGATTTGCTATCAAAGCAAGGATAATCGCTAACTTTTGTCTTTGACCACCAGACAACTTGGATACGTATGAGTTAACTTTGTCATAGATGCCGAAATCATTCAACAAACTCTCATACGGTAAAGGATTTGCATAGAAAGAGGAGAACATCTTACAAATTTCCCACACCTTGATTTTGTCCTGATATGAAGTTTCTTGGAGTTGAACCCCTATCAGGTTGTACAGCTTCTTCCTATCAACTTGCGGATTCAGTCCTAGGACACGAATACTCCCTGAATAATTTTCTCTTATTCCCTCAATGCATTCAATCGTCGTAGTCTTTCCTGCTCCATTCGGACCAATCATTCCAAAAATTTCTCCTTCTTCGACAGAAAAACTTACATGGTCTACCACTCGCACACCTTTGTACTCTACAACTAAATCTTTTACTTCTATGATCATTGTACTTTTCAACTCCTTCCTTATTATCATTATCTTTTTAAATATCTTACATAGAATGAGATGTCTCGCGCGAATCAGAACCACCTAGATAGAAAATTACAAACAACAAATGGCATATCAGAGATGGTAAAAAACTTCCAGTATATAAGATTAAAAGACAGCCAATGACAGAAATAACAATAGCTCCTATAGAAATTACAACACCTTGAATAGTCGTTTCAGTGTTTAACATTTGTTGAAGAACAAAAAAACCTGTTACAAGGATAATCGGCAGAATTATCCCCATCTCCGGAAAATAAGTTATGTGAATCATAAAAACCGTTCCTCTGAAAAAGATTTCTTCAAAGGACGCACCCAAAAGTGGATAAATCGGTCGCAATGCTTTCGGCATATTAGACATAAGGTTCACCCAAGTAATTTCCTGAATAACTTTAAACCAGTTAATATTGGTTTTAACAGCACTAATAATAAATAGAATCATGCTTGATAGGGATAATTGAGCAACAAAATCAATAAAAATATACACTATGTATTTCACTTCCATAGGTAAATATCGGAAAATGTTAAAACCGAAAGCTACATGCAATATAATGGTTCCCATTAAACTTATAACGGCATAGAGAACCATCATTGTATAGAACTTGATTGGATCAAACTGACTTCTAGAATACCTCATTAAAAAACGTGTGAATGAATTAATAAATTTGCTATTTTTACAAAGAGTCATAGCTTTACCCCAGTAAACAGTAAACACTAACACAAAGAGCAGAAAGAATACGTATTGAACGATATGTTTATCCATGTCTCTCACCTTTTTGAGACAACGCCAATAAGGCTAGGTTTTGTGTTGCATGGGCAATAATTGGGATTATAATTGCCAATCCAGAAATATAATAAAGGGTAGTATAAATTAGTCCGCTCATAATTTTTTGTATAACAACGGACAAACCAAAGGTGATATGATTGATTGCATATATAAGCGTACAAAGAAAGATTGTAGTTCCTACTCCCAAATGAAAATCTTTCAAAAATATGAGTGCGAATGTTTGTCGGAGAATTATGATGTTAGTCTAAAAATTGGACACGGAGAACAGAGAGACTATAATAAACTTAATTACAATAGGTTCGAGGTTGTCCAATCATGAAAAAGAGAACATTTGATCAAGAATACAAGATTCAAGCAGTTGAGTTATGCTTCGAGGGGGACAAGTCCATCGCCCAAGTGGCAAAAGAGTTAGGTTTGGCTTACAACACTCTTCACCGTTGGGTCAAAGAATACAAAGAAAGCAATGGAACGAGTTTTGTAGGTTCAGGCAACATCAAGCCACAAAATCAAGAAATCATCGAGTTACGCCGTCGTAATCAAGAGTTGGAGGAGGAATTAGCGATCCTAAAAAAGGCATTAGGCATCTTCACCAGAAACCAGAAGTAATTTACGCATTTATTTTTCAACACCGAAACGAATTTCGTGTGGTGAAGATGTGTCAAGTGCTCGGTGTTTCAAGAAGTGGGTATTACGACTGGCTCAAGCGTGCGAAAAGTA
>DASQMX010000011.1:0-33388 GCA_035645275.1 Anoxybacillus sp. | reverse complement strand
CCGTGGCTTTGCGTCCTCATCTTTCGAATGAGTTTGCCATTATCGAGAATATTCGATATTAAATTTTATGTATTACAGCCAAGATGTTACAGAAATCGTCGAATTTTGTCAAATTGGTTTTATGTTGCAATAGATACATTTCAAGTTATTTTATTCACTTTTTGATAAAAAAATAGGACATTTCAGGGGCAACAACCATGTTTTTACTCACCTAGTAAATTTTATTTTTCTCATCTCTTTCACGAGCATCGTATTCGTTTGATTTGAAAATCGAATGTTGCAAAAAATCCTTTATTCCGGATCGTTCAGATGATTTGGATGGTGATTGATTTCGATTTTTTTTTACAAAAATCGATAAATGATGATAAAATAGTCATGCCTACCTACATTTGTATAATGTGGAATATTTGTTTGTCTTTAGCTAAAACATCGTTTTGGCTAGAGTGGGGTTGTATATTATGATGCACTCAATCCATACGGATTACCATTTTTTCATGCCTGCGATGCAGTTTGTTTTAGATAGTGAAGGCATTATTATGGATGCGAATGACTTTGCTTTAGATTGCCTAGGCTATGAGCGTCAGGAGTTAATCGGCTTTTCGATTCTTAAGATTGTACATGAAGAAGATCAAGAGGATGTGCATAAACAGCTGCAACATCTCTCACAAACCAAATCGAATAATGTGCATACACTAGAGTTTCGCAAAGTGAAAAAAAATGGACTTTCACTGTTTGTGAAAGAATTTGTCCGCGTTATGCAAACAGAAGAAGGAAAAAGCGTTCTTCTTATTACTTGTTATGACATTACAAAGCATAAGAGGACTGAGCAAATGTTAGCTGCACAGAAGAGAATTCTTGAAAATATTACCCAAGGCATCCCTGTAACGTTCATCTTGCATGAACTTGCACGAACTGTTGAAACGATTCAGCCTGATATCATTTGTTCGATTTTATTATTGGATGACGATAAGAAACGCCTCTATCATAAAGCGGCACCAAGTTTGCCGAAAGAATATATTGAAGCAATTAACGGTTTTTACATCGGGTCGAATGCCGGTTCATGCGGAACAGCCGCTTTTTATCAAGAGACAGTGATTGTCCCTAATATTGAAACCGATCCGCGCTGGCGCGATTATAAACATCTTGCGTTGTCGCATGGATTGCGCGCCTGCTGGTCGATGCCGATTTTTTCATCGACAAAACAAGTGCTTGGTACTTTTGCGATTTATCATCGCCAAGTGTACGAGCCGACAAAAGAAGATTTGGAACTCATTCGCACCTTTTCTCTTTGGGCAGGACTTGCGCTTGAACAAGCACAAATGAAAAATGAATTGCTTGAAAGTAAACAACTCTATCAATCATTGTTTGAACATAACCAAGATGCCGTTTTTTCATTGCGATTAGACGGCTCCGTTTCTTCCGTCAACCAAGCGGCTGTTAGCATTTCCGGATACAGCCGAGACGAGTTATTAACCATGAATTTTCAACCGTTAGTCGTTCTGGAAGATTTAGAGAAATCGATCGAATCGTTTGAGAAAGCAGCAAAAGGGGATTCACAAAATTACGACCTTCGCATTCGCACAAAAAACAATGATTTATTATATCTGACTGTCACTTCTGTTCCGATTGTTGTGAATAATCAAATCACTGGCATTTTCAGCATTGCGAAAAACATTACCGAGCGAGTCGAACATGGTGAGCGGATCCGGGAAATGGCCTATTATGATGCGTTAACCGGATTGCCAAACCGCCGCATGTTTCAAGAACATATTTCTAAAGCCATTTCCGAAGCGAAACAAACATCAAGTATATTCGCTTTATTGTATATGGATTTAGATCGCTTTAAACATGTGAATGATTCGCTCGGGCATACTGTCGGAGACATCGTGCTTCGGCGAGTAGCGACTATTTTACAAGAAGAAATGCAGAATCAAGGACTCGTTTTTAGAATGGGTGGAGATGAATTTGCGATTCTTTTGACATCGATTCAGGCAAAGGAAGAAGCCATCGATATGGCCAAGTGGGTTTTACGTATATTTGAGGAGCCCATTCAAATTAACGACATCGATTTATTGATTACTCCAAGCATTGGAATCGCTTTTTATCCAAATGACGGAATCGATTCGGAAACATTGCTGAAACACGCTGATGTAGCGATGTATGAAGCAAAGCGGAACGGGAAAAACGGCTATTACGTTCATTCTAATGAAGTAGCCCGTCCGACCGTTGAACATATCGTTTTGCTAAGCGATTTGCACAAAGCGATTAAAAACGATGAACTTACCATTGTCTTTCAACCTATTATCAATGTATTAACCAAAAAAATTGTCGCTATGGAAGCACTCGTTCGCTGGTATCATCCTGAGCAAGGCATTATCCCGCCGAATCAATTCATTCCGCTTGCTGAGGAAAGCGGTTTGATTGTGCCCATCGGCGAGTGCATTGTACGAAAAGCGCTGAAGCAGCAACAAGCTTGGATACAGGAAGGATTGGATCCGATTCGCATCGCTGTCAACGTTTCCGTCAAAGAGTTGCAAGATCCATATTTTGCGAGAAGAATTGAAGCCGCATTGAAAGACATAAAAGCAGCTCCGGAATGGTTAGAGCTTGAGATTACGGAAAATATGATGATTTATAACGAACCAACCATTTTAAATAATTTGCGCTGCATCAAAGAGTTAGGCGTTCGGCTGTCCATCGATGATTTTGGCACCGGATATTCATCGCTTGGTTATTTAAAACGGTTGGATGTCGATACATTAAAAATTGACCAATCGTTTATCCGCGATTGCCCGCATTCTCACGATGGTCGGGCAATTACCGAGACGATTATTACGCTCGCACATCATCTCCATATGAACGTCATCGCTGAAGGTGTTGAAAATCAAGAACAGCTTGATTATTTAGCCGATAAAGGATGTCATGAAGCGCAAGGCTACTTCATCAGCCCACCGTTAGAAAGCGTGGAAGCAAAGCGTTTGTTACAAAAGGGAATTAACTACAATAGCATTTTAAAAGAAGGCTGTCTCAAAAGCGAAGCAGCTCGCCCGGCAGCAACAAAAAAACAGTGAAGAACAAACGACCGCACAATTAAGCGGTCGTTTGTTATCGGGAAAAAAGGGGTTCTGACCCCACGATACAATATATAGGACATAATGTTAGATAAATGAACTCTATATTGTGAAACGCACGTGAGGTTAGCCCCTTATGAGCAGCCTCTTTTTATTGAATATGCAGCACAAAATATCTTATCGACGCTCAGTCATTAGCCAATCTTTCGCCAACATACTGTATACGACTAAATCATGAAAATGGTCATACAACCACTCACCGTCGCGGATGATTCCTTCTTGGACAAAACCAAGCCTTTCAGGAATGGCGCGGCTTTTTTCATTATGTACACCACAGCGAATTTCAACCCGATTAAGTCCAAGTTCACGAAACACATAATCAAGGACCGCCTTTACGCTTTTTGTCACAATTCCTTTCCCTTGCGCCTCTTCAGCGATATAATAACCGATGCTTGTCTTGCGGTTTGCCCAATCAATCGCATGAAGTCCAATCATGCCAACTAATTTACCTTTGTAACGAATCCCTGCATTAAATCCGTTATGATCCGCAAATTGACGAAGCCACGTTGGAAGAATCGTATGATATTCTTCCGGTGAAGTCATGTTGTCTACCCAAGGAAGCCACTCGCGCAAATAAGCGCGATTTTGATCAACAAGCTCAAACACTTCTTCTGCGTGGTGTTTTTCCAATAAATGCAGGGAAACTTCATCATCAATTTTGTACGAAAACATTGTGTTTCTCCTCCGCTTTCTACAAGATGCTATCACTTTTTCTGTATTAGCGCACCAATTTTGTAAACATAGATGCCTGCATTACTTTCGCCCATGTTAAGAATTGTTTGGTCATCTAAATATTACCATCATTATAATTATATTTCAAAACTTTTTTATTTTCTGTAAATAAACTATGCACTAGGTGATGAGCATTTTCATCATCTAGTGCACAATATGTGGTTATTTAAACGCCATTGCCGCTTTTACAGCTTTTTTCCAACCTTCATATAGTTTCGTTTGCGTTTCTTTTTCCATTTTCGGTTCGAATGAACGATCTAAATTCCATTGCGCCGCAATTTCCTTTCGATCTTCCCAATAGCCAACTGCTAACCCTGCTAAGTAGGCAGCTCCTAACGCCGTCGTTTCATTCACAACCGGGCGTTCAACAGGTACACCTAATATGTCGCTTTGGAATTGCATAAGGAAATTGTTTTTCACTGCACCGCCATCGACGCGCAACGTTTTTAAAGCAATGCCTGAGTCTGCTTCCATCGCGGTTAATACATCTTTTGTTTGATAGGCTAGAGATTCTAATGTAGCTCGGATGAAGTGCTCTTTTGTTGTTCCGCGTGTTAAACCAAACACAGCGCCACGGACATCGCTATCCCAATACGGAGTGCCTAAGCCGACAAATGCCGGGACAACATAGACACCATCCGTTGATTCTACTTTTTCTGCATAGGCTTCGCTATCTTTTGCTTCTCTAATCATTCGCAACCCATCACGAAGCCATTGAATTGCTGAGCCCGCCACGAAAATACTTCCTTCCAGAGCATATTCCACTTGCCCATCAATTCCCCAGGCAATCGTTGTAAGTAACCCATGTTGGGATTGTACCACCTGTTTTCCTGTGTTCATTAACATAAAACAGCCTGTTCCATATGTATTTTTCGCCATTCCTTCATCAAAGCACGCTTGCCCGAACAAGGCTGCCTGCTGGTCGCCGGCCGCTCCGGCAATTGGAATTTCTTGTCCGAAGAAATGGCGTGGAACCGTTTTTGCATATATTTCCGAAGATGGGCGGACTTCAGGAAGCATTGCTTTTGGCACGCCAAGAATATCAAGCAATTCATCATCCCATGTTAATTCATGGATATTAAACATTAATGTTCTTGATGCATTGGAGTAATCGGTCACATGAGCCCGTCCGCCTGATAGCTTCCAAATCAGCCAAGTGTCAACCGTCCCGAATAACAAGTCTCCCTTTTCTGCTTTTTCACGGGCACCTTCGACATGATCTAAAATCCATTTCACTTTTGTCCCTGAGAAGTATGCATCGATCAACAAACCGGTTTTTGTGCGAAACAATTCATCATAGCCTTGCTTTTTTAATTGTTCGCAAATGTCTGCGGTTTGCCGTGACTGCCAAACAATCGCGTTATAAATGGGTTGGCCGGTATATTTATCCCAAACAACGGTCGTTTCGCGTTGGTTTGTAATACCGATTGCCGCGACTTGCTCAGGCTTAATCGATACTTCTGATAAGACAGTAGCAATCACCGCCAGAATAGAACCCCAAATTTCATTGGCATTATGCTCGACCCAGCCTGGCTTTGGAAAATATTGTGTAAACTCTTTTTGCGCGATATGAACGATTTCTCCTTTTTTGTTAAATAAAATCGCACGTGAGCTTGTCGTACCTTGGTCTAACGCAAGGATGTACTGTTCCACCATTCCCCCTCCTTTACCATTAAACAAAAAGACTCACACATCTTCCGATAAAGAAAATGTATGAGTCTCTCATCCCTCCATCTCAAATCGTCTTAACTTGTTTAAAAGGATAATAGAAATTGAAAGCGCTGTCAATATTTTTTTGAATTTTATATCATTTTTGACGTCATCGAAAAGATTTATTGTCTACCTTTTTGCCGAATAAAATAAATCGCTTCCATCAGCAAATTGTGAAACTGTTTTGGAAACATATGTCCCTCTTGTTCATCGACACATAATTCGTATGGAATGTGATGACGTGCGAACAAGCGGCATAGCTTTTCTGTGTTATCATAAAACATGTCTTTCCGTCCCGTAATCATATAGCCAGGGACGTTGCGAATTTCTCTTGTGGCAAAGAGCTGAATAAATTCGTCTACGTCCTTTATGGCTGGAACGACAGCAATAAATCCTGTTACTTTTATCGTCGGATCCGTTAGCGCTAACTCGATCGCCAGTTTACCTCCTTGTGAAGCACCGACTAGTATCACTTCATTTTCATTCGTTAAATAATGGTTTTGAAAAAGATGATATAAATATTGGATGTCTTTTATTGCCGTCTCCTTATCATCCCAACAAAACGTTTGATAACCACGGACTTGCGACGATTGCGGAAAACCGAAAATATGTTGTTCAAGCAACTTCTCGTCTTTCCAATATTCCGCAAAATCCGCTGCGTTATCTCCCCGCCAATGCAACGAAAAAATTGCTTCCCGATTTTTATTGTTCCCGATTACGTAAAGTTCGGGTTGGGTTTTGTTTTGCTGTTCGTGAAAACGCTGTTTACAAATTTGTACGATTTATTGAAATTCTTCATCCTGTTGAATCGAATGTAGCATTTCTTCGTTTAATAACGTTTCTGCATTTCACCAGACGCCTTTCTGAATCGCTGATTTTAACTGCGCCAACGCTTCTTTCGGTCGGTGAAGCTTTGCCAGCAAACACGACTTCCAAAAACTTGTATAGTGGCTTTTCTTCGGATCGAAAACCGCAGCCTGTTCAGCCATCGTTAACGCTTTTATCCATTCTTTTCTTTCGATTAATTGTAAAAATGTCCGATGTACATCAATAAACTTTTCTCCCATACTTTTTCCCTCCAAACATTCCATTGTCTAATCATATTCATTAGATAAAGTGTTTTTCCTCTTTGCAAAGTAATAAAAATGCAAAAAGGGCTGACCTATCAGTGTCTGACCCCACGCGTCACTCACAATATATAGTGGTCCTATATATCATGATTGTGGGGTCTGACACTTGCTTTTAGGTCAGCCTCATGATTCATTGACGATTTGAATATAATCAAAATCCAGTGTATCTACGCCGTCTTCAATATCAAGACGTGTTACGAAGCGATAGGAAATTCCTGATTGTGATGGAACGATGTTTTCCGGCAATTGATAGCGAAAAGGCAATACTTTTTTTTCATTTTCTTGAATGATAAACCCATCGCTAACAGGAATGGTTGCTACGATATCCGTTTCTTCTTTGCCTTTGAAAATCGTTTTTCGAATCAAATCCACATCAAGCTTATTTACTTTTTGTTCCACGGTTCCGCCATGAATATGCACCTGTCCCTCGATGAAATCCCCCGCTTTATACGCATTCTTATTCAAAATTAAATCGACATGCGCCGAGCCGACTCCTAATCTTGACATCATTCTCCGCAAAAGCATATTCCCACTCCTTTCCTTGCTTTTTTATCCCGTTCTCATCGTCCGTAGGAGGGAATCTGACCTCGCGCGCATTTCATAATATATCGTCCATTTATCTTATGTTAGGTCCTATATATTGTGTTGTGAGGTCTGACACTTTGCTTTTAGGGAAGCCTCATAACGGACGCTAGAAGTGCGATAAGTTCAACGAACATCCGTGAGGGATGAAGCACCCACTGATGAGGTTTCACTTTATCGACCAAAAAAGACCTATGCCCTCATAGGCAAAGGTCTTACTAGATATGTTTCATCCCAACAAAGTCGATGGATAACGGCTTTGTTTCGACGCTACTTTCCTTTGACACTGTACCATATTTACATGTTTCATAATCTATTCGGTTCAAGAAGATTTGGCAACAAACAAACGACCTAGTACAAAAAGCTTTTTTCGTAAAAGTGCGCCTATTGGTATCATTCATATACATTTTCACATTGAATTAAATAATCAACACGAATAACCGGAATATCATTTTGTTCCACTTCCGCAACGATGACACCGAGCTTATCATTATAGATACAAAATGATTTTTTTCCTTTTTGAAAAACGGCCTCACAGTAAGAGAGCACCATTTGATATATTTTTTTATGATCGAAACCGCTCTTAGAAACTCTCTTTCCTAAACGAATAATCACTTCTTTTCCATCAATTTCCCCACGGTACATGCAGCTTCCCCCTTTTTCTTCCTACTATTAATGTATGGTCGGTTCTGTTTATGAATACGTACTTCTTACCTTAAATAAGAAATTAGACAATACACCGAGAGAATCCTGCCATGATCCTCATACGATTGTTACAGATTGTCATGAATGTTTTTATTTTTTTGTAAAAACTTGCCGGTTTCACTTGACGTCAACGCTTCATTAGTGTATATTAGAGACATCATTTAACTGAATATATCTTGCAACGCATCATGTCTCATTCACCTGAGATTGTTGTGAAATATATTCCGTTATTTGATAAAAATTTCGAATTAGCAGTAAGGTGCTAAAAGTATTAGGAGGATTCAGTATTATGCAAAACGGTAAAGTAAAATGGTTTAACAATGAAAAAGGTTACGGCTTCATTGAAGTAGAAGGCGGAGACGATGTATTCGTTCATTTCACAGCAATCCAAGGTGACGGTTACAAAACATTAGAAGAAGGTCAAGCTGTTTCTTTCGAAATCGTTCAAGGAAATCGCGGACCTCAAGCTGCTAACGTTGTAAAATTATAATCAAACGTTCATATATACTTGGTAGCATTGAAAGAGGCTGGCATTTTGCCGGTCTCTTTTTGCATTTTTGGCATATTCCATCTTTTGCTGACAAACACTATTCACCAGGAGGTGTAAAAGGATGGAACGAGAAATTCATTCAGGCTATAATGATCTGATGCAAGTGGAAATGGCAGTCAAAACTGCACAAAAGATGGTCGGTTCGGCAACGATGAGCCTTGACAAAGGGATGTTGGATGGGGCCAAACAAGCGATTGCTGATGCCCATGAGCGTCTTGCTGAAGCACGACATCAAGCAACTGGGGTCGATGAAGAATTTTTACACCGCTGTGAACATGAATTACAGCAGGCAGAGCATCAGTTAAATGAAGCACTTAGCTAAAATTCCTTTCCTTTCATATGCTTGTTAAAAACAATGAGGCTGGACCCTAAAGGAAAATACCTCAACGCAATCATTAATAAATAATGTGCGTCAGGGCAAACATTGTGTGATGGGCCAGCCCGTTGTTTATGTCCGCGAAGCTCCTGTCAGCTTCTCTCCGTATTGCTTAATCATTTCCCCTATCGTACATTGATTGATACAAAATGACTGCGCATATGTTTTGCCAAACTCTTTACGAAACGTCGCTTTCAAAAAACACCCTTCACAGTAAAGATCATGGATTTCGTTTAATTTTGCTAATATTTCTTTTCGCTCATTTGCTTTATGTTCTTTATTCATCAATTGTTATCTACCCTTTCTCATTTAGTTCAAGTGTACTTGTGATCAAAATGTTTTCTAATGCTTGAGTGGCAAGTCTATCAGCTTCACTGTTTTGTTTGCGTGAAATCAGTTCAAAAGTGGCATTGATGGCTAACTTGGCAAGCTTTTCTTCAATTCGGTCCAACCAAGCGTTGTAATTGTCTTCAAAGCAAGGCCACTCTCCAGATAGCTGATTTAAAACAACTTGGGAGTCGCCACGAAACGTGACAGGCAAGTGATGTACGCCGAGTTCTTCTAATTTCTGAACAGTAAACCAAAACGCTGCATATTCGGCTTCATTATTCGATTCGATTTCATCAAGCATCTGATTGGCACGCAAACGGTAGCGCTGATGGTTTTGCTTATAGTAAATGACCGTGCCGACTCCCGCTTTTTGTGTCTGTTTATCGAAACCGCCATCAAAATAAGCAACAATATTATGCGGCTCTGTTTCTAATTCTTTTAGTAACTTTGTTAATTCTTTTTTCGTCCAGCTCGTCTCCTGTTCATCGATAAACAGCAATTCTTTAACGCGTCCGGTTTTTTCAAAATCTTCGGCAATCATCAACGCTTTCTCCGCCGGCAGCAAATCGGATGTAAGCACTATTTCTTGTTTTTTCGGGCTTACATATTTCCATTGAATGACGACATTCACATCGGTTCATCCTTCCCCGGTAGTCTCAAATTTTACTTACCATGATTAGGCTTATCCTCATTGTTCCTTGTTTCTCTTTCATTATTCGTGCCACTTACAACCGAACGCGGTCTAATGGCATTCGTTCTAGTTTATTTTTAATTATACTACAAGAATGGGAAATAAATGTTTAATGATTCACAACACTGACAAGTCAGCTTGTTGATACGCTCATCTTTCCGTCAGCTTGCTAGGTGTTTTTTTAGCAAAATTTCTTTACTAATTATATATGGAAACGCTGTTTGAGATACACCTTTTATGCATATTGCCAAAGAGAGATATCAATTTTTCTACAAATATGCTAAACTATTTTTAACATAAATATCATCTATTGGGGGAATTGCTTTTTGATTGAGGTATATATTGACGGTGCAAGTGCAGGAGACCCAGGTCCATCTGGTGCTGGCATTTTTATAAAAGTAAACGGGACCGTAGAGCGTTATTCGATTCCGCTCGGCACGATGTCCAACCATGAAGCAGAACTACATTCCCTTATTAAAGGGTTAGAAATTTGCTTGAAAAAAGGGTATCGAACGGTTTCATTCCGCACCGATTCACAACTGGTTGACCGTGCAGTAGAGAAAGAGTATATGAAAAATGAAAAATATGCTCCTCTACTTGATGAAGCATTAACCTTAGCAAAACAGCTTGATTTATTTTTTCTTAAGTGGATTCCAAGCAAGCAAAACCATGTCGCTGATGAATTGGCGCGCAAAGCGATACAACTAAATCAATAGATAAGGGGATTAATGATGAAAAAACAATGGGTCGCGGATATGAGCCTTTTGTTCGTTACCTTTATATGGGGAGCAACATTTGTCCTTGTACAAAACGCTATCTCGTTTCTTGAACCTCTTTCGTTTAACGGCGTGCGCTTTTTGCTCGCCGGTTTGTTTTTACTGATATGGCTTTTCCTCTTTCATCGCCCGCAATTAAAAATGTGGAACGGTTCATTGCTGCTTTCCGGTGCCTTTATGGGCTTTTGGCTTTTTAGCGGCTATGCCTTTCAAACAATGGGCTTATTGTACACCACTTCAGCAAAAGCAGGTTTTATCACCGGACTAAGTGTTGTCTTAGTTCCTTTGTTTGCTTTTTTCCTATTAAAACAAAAGCCAAAAGCCAATGCAATACTCGGTGTGCTTATTGCTGCCATCGGGCTGTATTTATTGACAATGAACGGCGAGTTGTCGGTGAATAAAGGGGATGTACTTGTTTTTTATGCGCGGTTTCATTCGGCATGCACATTGTTATCACCGGAAAATATTCTTCTCAATTTCCAACCTTATTATTAACCATCACGCAAATTTTTACGGTTGCTATATTATGCGTCATTTCCGCCTTCTTCTTTGAAGACTGGACACAAATGTTAAATGGAGCCGTATTACAAAAGGCGGAAGTATGGTCAGCTTTATTGATTACTTCCTTGCTTGCGACAGCGTTTGCCTTTTTAGTACAAACCAATTTTCAAAAATACACAACAGCGACACGCGTTGCTCTTATTTTCGCGATGGAGCCGGTGTTTGCGGCGCTCACCGCTTATATATGGACAGATGAACGCTTGACGATATCGGCTCTTGTCGGCTGCCTATTGATTTTACTTGGAATGATTTTAGCGGAGTTGCCAATTTCTTTTTCGTTCCGAAAAAAGTTTTCTTCCAATCGGCAAATGACACAATAAGAGGCTGACCGATAAGTGTTAACCCCACATATATCCGTAATATATTGTATTGTGGGGTCTGACACTTTGCTTTTCTGGTCAGCCTTTTTGCTTATATTTTTGCTTATAATAATCCTTTTTCTTTCATAAATGCCATTGCTTGTTTCCGTGTAGTTATATTTTGTTGCTTGAGCTGCTCTAATAACGATATATAAAAGCTGCCATCAAATTGCTTTTGCGCCTTTAAAGTCATTTCCAGTGCAATGACAGCAAGACCATCTTCCGCACCCGTATACTGTTTCCCGAATTGTATAAAGCCAAGAGCATCCTCACGAAAATGAAACCCTTTACTTGCTAAAAAAGCGATGTATTCATCAAGAGTCTGTCTCTTTTGTTCCACTAGTCATTCCCCGCTCTTCCATTATCTTCTTTCCCTTTCCCATCTTAACGCATTTTTGCCGTTATCGCTATATAAACTTAAAATTTTCGGGCGAGGAAATGAGCGATGGCACCAGTGAATATCCCTAACAACGCTCCGCCGACAACTTCAATTGGCTGATGCCCAAGCCGTTCACTAATTCGTTCTTTCTTTCGCTCATAAACGTACTGTTTCGGATCATTTTCAAGTTTTTTCACTTCCTCGGCTAAACTATTTAAATGAATCGCCAACTCCCCCGCTTGGCGACGAACACCTTGCGCATCATACATAACAATCAAACCAAACAAAGCAGCAAGCGCAAAATCAATCGTCCGAATGCCCCGTTGAAGAGCAATATATGTTGCAAGTGATGATACTCCAGCTGAATGCGAACTTGGCATCCCACCTGTTTCGAAAAACAGGCTCCAATCCCATTTTCTTGTTTTTAGTTGTTTAATGGGTATTTTCAAAAACTGCGCTAGTCCAATGGTAAACAATGCGGTCCTTAGAGCTTTGTTCATTAATTTTTCACCTCATGGATAGTGTTTCGCTTAATAAAATCGACTATACAAAACATATTTTTCACTAATCAGGCAACACTATCTTCGGAGGTGAGTGATATGGCAAAAAACGGCGGTACAAATCGCGGCACAAAAGCTCCAGGGGTGAATCCACAAGGGTTTGGGCAAGATGGAACATTTACTCCTGATCCAAAAAGCGAATTAGAGAATGCAGCAAAAAGAAGCAATAAGAAATAAGTAGGCATGCCAAAACTAGCAAGTTCACTTGCACGAGAGAAATTTGAAATAACCAACCAATTAGAAGAGACTATCTCAAAAGCCAAGGGTCAGACCCTTATGAGACAGCCTCTTCTTTTTATTGTTGTTACATCAATGAAAATTGCCTTTTTTATGGTCAATTAATATATAAGATCGTACAACAAAAATCAAGAGATGACGCTAATTATTGTAGTGTAGATAAAAAAGTGCTAAAAACAGTGCTGAAACTGTTGTTAATTATTAGATTTCTTATTAATATAAGGATCTATGGAATTTTATGTTAAAATAGAAGCGTAGTATAAATTTCTTATTGAAAAGGAACAAATGATATTTCAAATGGAATTTTAATCATGAATTATTTTTTGGGGAAGAAAAATATGGAAAAGAAATTACGAATAATGATTTTCGTTTGTGTTTTATTGTTGTCGCTGTTATTGTTCGGGTGCGATCGTTCTTTTTATTTTAAAAATACCGAATCCACTGATTTAAGCCAAGAAGAATTGGATGGACTAAGATTACATCAAAATATTAATGACGAATGGTTCATTAGGAAATACGGTAAACAAACAAATAAAAGCAGTGACAATGAATTTTATGATTATTATTTATTAAGTAATGGTTTGGAAATTGCCACAACAGATGATGGTGAAATTGTTAGAATAATGGGGCATATTCAACAAACTCATAGAGGAATCACTTTCGGTGATAGTAAAAATGATGTAATCGAAGCATATGGTGAAAATTTCTATCATCGTATTGAACAAGGAACAGATATTATTGGATACATTGATTGGGAAATAAACGCTACATTAGAATTTTGGCTTGACCATGAAGAAAAGATTGTAGAGATTCGATTTGATGATGTAACTGTTCAATAGACTCCTGTTATTTTGTTAGATTCAACAAATAAAAGTTTTTGGAACAGATGCGATACTTCAATAAATTATCGTTTTTCCTGTTTGGTTATGGGCAGCTTTCTTCAATGGGGGAGAAAATCTTGAACATTGGTGCAGGGTTAATCTTATTACCAATTGCAGTTCTAAACTTAATCATCGGAATCATACTAAAAAGAGAGAAAAGAGTTATTGGTACAGGGATAATAATTGCAGGATTATTGATAATAGCATTAAGTGTTTTATTGTTAACAGGATTATATGACCCTTATTCGAGTCACATAAGGTAAAAAATTATTGTGCTAACGAGTACATTCATAAGAAGAGTGGAAATAAATATCGAAAAAACGCTCGGATTTTAAAAATCCGAGCGTTTTTATTTGTTAATTTTAATTAACGAGATAATTCAGTTGTGAATTAGATTCCTTTTAGTTTTTCGCGCAATACCATTTGTAAAATACCGCCATGGCGATAGTAGTCAATTTCGACTTCGCTGTCGAAGCGAACTAATACTTCAAACTCTTTCACTTCACCTGTTTCTGGATTTGTAGCCGTTACTTTGACATAATCGCGCGGCTTTACATTTTCGTCAATGTGCACTTCGAATACTTCTTTGCCTGTTAAACCAAGCGTTTCTGCGTTTTCGCCTTCTTTAAACTGCAGCGGCAACACGCCCATGAGCACAAGGTTTGAGCGGTGGATACGCTCGAAGCTTTCCGCGATGACTGTCTTAATGCCAAGCAGGAACGTACCTTTTGCTGCCCAGTCGCGTGAGCTTCCCATTCCGTAGTCTTTTCCTGCAATCACAACAAGACCTGTGCCATCTTGTTTATACTTCATGCATGCATCGTAAATAGACATCACTTCGCCTGTTGGCCAGTATGTTGTATATCCGCCTTCTGTTCCTGGTGCAATTTGGTTGCGGATACGGATGTTTGCGAATGTACCGCGCATCATCACTTCATGGTTACCGCGGCGAGAACCGTAAGAGTTGAAATCTTTTGGATCTACACCTTTAGAGATGAGATATTGACCAGCTGGTGTGTTCACACCGATAGAACCTGCTGGTGAAATGTGGTCCGTTGTTACAGAATCACCGAATTTTCCAACTACGCGTAAGCCTTTAAGCGGCTTAACTTCGCCCGCTTCTGGAGATAAACCTTCAAAGAACGGCGGGTTTTGAATGTATGTGGAATCTTCGTCCCACTGATAGAGCGGTTCATCTGTCGTTTTAATCGCATTCCAGCGAGGATTGTCATCGAACACGCGCTCATATTCTTTACAGAATAATTCAGGTGTTACTGTTTGTTTCACCACTTCTTTTACTTCATCCATTGACGGCCAAATATCGTTGAAGTATACGTCATTACCGTCTTTGTCCTTACCGATTGGCTCATTTAATAAGTCAATGTCAACTGTACCCGCTAAAGCGTATGCCACAACAAGCGGTGGTGACGCTAAGTAGTTACCTTTTACAAGCGGGTGAATGCGTCCTTCGAAGTTACGGTTACCTGAAAGCACGCTTGTCACAAGCAAATCATTCTCTGCGATTGCTTTTTCTAATTCAGGAGCTAACGGTCCTGAGTTACCTATACATGTCGTACAGCCGTAACCGACAATATTAAAGCCAATTTGCTCTAAGTATGGAAGCAAGCCGGAATCTTTTAAATAGCCTGTTACAACTTTAGAGCCAGGAGCTAGCGATGTTTTTACGTATTTTGGAACTTGTAAACCTTTTTCAACCGCTTTTTTCGCCACTAAGCCTGCACTGATTAATACATATGGGTTGGATGTATTTGTACAGCTTGTAATAGCGGCAATGGCAATGTCTCCTGTTTTCAATGTGACTTCTTCACCGCTAGAAAGCTTCACTGTCACTTGTTTATCAAGGTCCGCTTCCGTTAAGCCGAAGCCTTGGTTTCCTTGTGGAGCTTTTACCGCTTCACGGAATGCTGCTTTCATTTTAGAAAGCGGAATTAAGTCTTGCGGACGTTTTGGTCCTGAAAGATTTGGTTCAATCTCAGAAAGATTGATTTCGACGATATCTGTGAAGATTGGCTCTTCCGCATCTGGTGTATAGAACAAGCCATTTGCTTTGCAGTATGCCTCAACAACTTGAACATGATGCTCATCGCGACCTGTTAAACGCAAATATTCAAGCGCTTCTTCATCAACCGGGAAGAAACCGCATGTCGCACCATATTCAGGAGCCATGTTTGCAACTGTTGCGCGGTCTGCAAGAGGCAATGTGGCCACACCAGGCCCAAAGAATTCAACGAATTTGCCGACAACACCTTTTTGGCGAAGCACTTGCGTTACTTTTAGCGCAAGGTCAGTTGCTGTTGTACCGTTTGGCAATTTACCTGTTAATTTCACGCCGATGACTTCAGGTACCGGGAAGTAAGAAGGTTGTCCAAGCATTCCCGCTTCTGCTTCAATACCACCGACACCCCATCCAAGCACGCCGATACCGTTAATCATTGTTGTATGGGAGTCTGTACCAACAAGCGTATCTGGGAATGCTTCATACTCGCCATTTTCCCCTTCAACAGCATGTACAACGTTTGCCAAGTATTCTAAGTTTACTTGGTGAACGATACCTGTTGCAGGAGGTACAGCACGATAGTTGTTAAACGCTTTCTGTGCCCAGTTTAAAAATTTGTAGCGCTCTGCGTTGCGCTCAAATTCTAAGTTCATGTTGTACTCAAGCGCATCGTCTGTTCCTGCTTTATCAACTTGAACAGAGTGGTCAATAACAAGATCGACAGGAATTTCTGGGTTGATTTTATATGGATCTCCGCCCATATCTGCCATTGCTTTGCGCATAGACGCTAAGTCAACAACAGCTGGAACGCCAGTGAAATCTTGCAAAATAACACGTGATGGTTTGAAAGGAACATCGATGTCTTTTAATTCATCTGTTCCCCATTTTGCTAGATTTTCAACATGCTCTTTTGTAATGACGCGGCCGTCTACTTGTCTCAATACAGATTCAAGTAATACTTTAATAGAATATGGTAGACGTGAAACTTTTCCAATGCCCGCTTCTTCAAGAGCTTGTAAACGGTAATAGTTATACTTTTTACCGTTTACTTCAAAGGAAGCTCGCGCTTTAAAGACATCTTGTTTTGCCATATGTATTACCCCCTTATTTCAATACTATACTATTTTTTCGCTGGAAAGTCGAAAAAATAGCATGAATTCTCCCAAAACCCACAAAATTCCTACGCTTTTATCTTATTACAATACCTTACATATGTAAATAACTATAATGGAGTTTCTTACCTCATAATTTTCTTATGAAAGGTGATAAATTTTTCTTATAAAAGTGCAAAATACAAACGGAGGTGATCAGCGTGGCGAAAAGGAAAGCAAACCATGTCATTCCAGGAATGAATGCAGCAAGCGCACAAGGAATGGGCGCTGGGTATAATGAGGAATTCGCAAATGAACCGCTCACAGAAGAACAACGGCAAAACAATAAAAAAAGAAAAAAGAACCAATAATCAAGCGGTTTAGACATCCAGCGCTGCCTTAGAGTTCATATTATGAACAAAGGGTCTGACTATTTTGAAGCCAGACCCTTGATTCTTACCTCTATTCGGTTTGGTTCACTTCGGAAACAATTGATTGTAAGTCCGTGCGGAACTGCTCAAGCTGAGCCCGTTGCTTTTCAGAAGCCACTTCTAATGCGTTATTGATTTGTTCAAACGCTTCATTCACTTCCTGCTTTAAATGCTTCAATTGGCTTCCATAATCAGCGCGATCACGAACAAGATTCTCATACCATTCTTTCGCTTCCATTGTTCCTTGTTGCGCCGCTTGAAACGCCTGCTGTTTGTTTTTATGATATGGCACAGTTGTTCACTCCTTCATCGTGGCATGTCGCATTTATATCGTTTCAAATCAAAGGAGGATTTATACACGAATAATTCCTTTAAAATACATCATTCTAATAAATGAAGGAGGAGATAGTCTTATGGTAAACAAAAACACGAGCAAGGATATGCGAAAAAACGCGCCAAAAGGCGATAATCCCGGGCAGCCTGAGCCGTTAAGCGGTTCAAAAAAAGTGAAAAACCATAACCATACCCGCCAAAAACACAATTCTAGCCACGATATGTAAATAATCAAACTCCCGCCGCGAACAATGTAACAACATTACACATATGATAGCTAACAGCAAATCTTTTTCATTCATGCGGAGGGAGTTTTTACAATGGGAAGTAAAAAGGAATTAAATGAATTCGATCAATGGCTACAAATTTTGTTTGCTGACCCTTTTACTGATTATTTAGATGAAACAATGTTTCGAGTGGATGTTTTTGAAACAGAAGAAGATTATATCATTGAAGCGGAGCTCCCTCTTTACGCCATTCATCAAATTCAAGTAAAATGTCATGATAACACGGCTATCATTCAAGCGTATGAACAAAAAGAGGCATGTAAGGAAAGAACCGTACGCCTGCCTTTTTCTTTAGCGGATAGAAATGTCCAGGCCTATTTTGAAAAAGGAATACTAGAAGTTCGCATCAGCAAGGTAACCGTCGGTGAACGCGGAGAGAATTATAGAAACATTCAGGTCAGCAATGAAGAGCTCTAAATATAATCTTCCCTGCAGAAGAGCATAGTATAATAGTGCATAAAAAGCACTGTCTTTATTTTTGTTAACATAATATTTTTATAGTTTATAAAAATATACTTTAATAAATGTTCTTCCCGCAAAATTCCCAAACGTAATGAACCTCTCCTGTCTACACGTTGTTTAGAGGTGGAGACTTCTCGGTGAACATGTTAAACTTACAAAAAAGCACCACATCTTTCATTTAGACGTGGTGCTTTTGAATTTATCTTTTTGCCATGTTAGTCTCCTTCTGACATCCACAAAGCCTTTTATTATTTGGCAAAAACATGGTTACCAATCCGAATGGTTACCGGTCTTGATAACATCCATTTGTCTTTTGTAATTTTCGGATTGTAAAAATATAATGATCTACGCTTATCATTTGGATGTAATGCAATTGCGCGATCTACAGCTGCATAATCTTGTTTCGTCGGTTGAACTTTTGTTAGTTTGCCTGTTTTCACTGGTACAAATGCATAACCAAATTTCGTTTTTTGATAAATAACACCTTTAATCGTTTTTGGAAATGATGGATGTTTGACGCGATTGAGAACGACTAACGCTACTTCCACCTTTCCGGCGAATGGCTCACTAGAACCTGTTTCTGCGCGAACAAGCTGAGCCATCAATTTCCGCTCCTCCGCGGTTACAGATTTCTTTGCAGCCGATTTAGCTGCTTTCACTTGGGGAACTTTTAATTTTTCGCCTACAATAAGCTTGTCATTGCGTTTATGATTCATTACTTTTAAATTCGACACCGTCGTTCTATATTTTTTCGCTATGGAAGACAATGTGTCCCCTTTTTGAACTTTGTAATATGTATACGTTGCTGCCGCATGTCCTTCTGATGGTGATGTAAACGCTACGACCATACAGCAAACTACTGCGAGTGTAATAAAAATTCGCTTAAACATGCTGTCCTCCTCATAGTTGCTTTTTGGCTTCGTCGTTTAACATGGCAACTACAAGATAACATGTTTACTAGAGGATATCACTGGTCTGAATTTCCATTTACAATGTCAGCAACGCATGAATTCCTTGATACATAAGGGATGAGCGCACTTATTTACAGTTGTGTTACATTTCTATAACAATATTAACATTACAAAAAATATCCCAAATAAAACAAAAATAGCCACATTCCGTCTTATCGGCTAGGCGATTTTGACTCTTTTATCGGCTTTACACTCTACTAATTATTTGTCGTAGAGAGCATAAGTATTGATCATGTTATCAAAAACATTTATTGTTGCTGAATAAACTTTATAACAAAACATCATTGGTTGCGAAAAAAATCCATTTCCTCCATAATGATAGTTATGGAAGTTTTCGTAGAGGTGGAGTAGAGATGTTAACTGGTTGGTTTCTTTGGTTTATTTTGTTTTGGGTCGTTTTTTTGCTCACGATGATGTCAATTGGCGGATTTTTTATGTTTCGTAAATTTTTAAAGCGGCTGCCAAAAGAAGACGGAAAGTCAGAACTTGATTGGCAGGATTATTATATTGAACAGACACGGCATTTATGGCAGGACAAAGAAAAAGCACTTCTTGAAGATTTAGTGAAACCAGTGCCTGAATTGTTCCGTGATGTCGCCAGACAAAAAATTGCCGGAAAAATCGGCGAACTTGCGCTAAAAGAAAAGGCCGAGCGCATCACGGAGGACTTAGTGATTCGTGGCTATATTATCGCCACACCAAAACGTGACCATAAATTTCTATTAAAAGCATTAAAAGAAAAAAACATTGATATTACACCATATGAACATCTTTTGCAAAAAAAATGACAGCTTTCCCTCATAACAAAAGGCAGAGCCAAAAAATAGGACTCTGCCCTTTTACTTTTCTCTCTCAATGATGGAGTTGCTTTTTCAACTTTCTATAAGATAGATACATAGCGATTCTCCACGGAACGATCATCCCAAACGCTAACAGCCAAAACATGCCGCTTAGTTCACCGTAATCAATCTTGTTGCTTAAATATGATTTCAAAGCAAGCCGAATCACAAGCAATCCAATCAGAATAAATATAAATGCTTTAGAACGCTTTAAATAAATCTGATTATTAATGATTTCAAAGCGTGACGTTTTAATAAGAAAGACCGAAAAAATGCCCCCAAGAACCAATGCTTCTATCAGCTCTGTGGTCGTAACACGAAACATCGGATGTAAAAACATGAGTGCCCCTGTGCTCATAAAAATAGGTGGTAAAATAATTTTTTTGGCATTTGTCGGTTTTTTTGACGCTTTTATCCGGATAAACATGACGACAAACGCCATTATGACAGCGATCATCGATGTTGCTATAACCAAGGTAATCCATCCTTTTCCTCATATTCGCTTATGTTTTAATATGACAGCACACGATTCACAGCCTCCATCACACGCGGTTCGTCAAACGGCTTCACGATAAAATCCAACGCTCCTGCTTCAATCGCCTCAACAACCATTTTTTGCTGTCCCATCGCTGAGCAAATAATGATTTTCGCATTTGGATCTTCTTGCTTAATCGCTTTTACCGCTTCCAGTCCATTCATAATCGGCATGGTAATATCTAACGTAACAACATCCGGCCGAAGCGCCCGGTACAGTTCCACTGCTTCTTTCCCGTTTTCTCCTTCACCAACAATCTCATGATTTGCCTTTTTTAAAATATTGGATAATGTCATTCTCATAAATTTCGCATCATCAACAATCAATATTTTGGCCATTCATTCTTCCCCCTACTTCTCCCGCTGAAATCTAATTCACCTAAAGGCTCGAAATGCATTCAAAAAAAATGTAACCAATTACCAGAATATTTTCAATATAAACACAGTGACAAATATGCCACTTTTTCGACGTTAAAACCCGGTGAATCCCCCAAAAAGGTTGGAAGTATAAACAATAATTTTTGTCATCCAATCAAAAAATAAAATAATCCCCATAACAATCATCACATAACCGCCAGTTTTCATAATTTTAACATTATGCTTGCGGATCCATTGCATTTTTCCGATAAAAAACGACAAGACAAAAAACGGAATCGCAAACCCTAACGAATAAGCCGTCATATATAAAACCCCTGAACTTGGATTCGTAGCCGCCAGGGCAATGACCGACACTAAAATCGGTCCTGTACACGGCGTCCAACCTGCAGCAAAAGCCATACCGATTAAGCTCGAGCCTAAGTAACCAGCAGGACGGTTTTGGAATGATAAGCGGTGATCTTGCATTAAAAAGCCCGGTTTAAACACGCCGATGATGACAAAACCAAAAAAGATAATCAGAATGGCACCGACTTGGCGAATCAAATCTTGATAGTCATTAAAAAACTTCCCGATAAACGATGTGCCGAATCCAATCGAAATAAAAATAAGCGAAAAACCAAGCAAGAAAAAGAGTGTATGAAGTAAACTCCGTCTTTGGAGCATCGCATTTTCCGATTTTAACTCGCCAACGGATACACCTGTAATATACGACAAAAATGCTGGATACAAAGGCAAGCAACATGGAGAAATAAACGACAAAAATCCAGCACCAAAAGCAAGAAAAATATTAATATCCGTCATTCACTGTTCACTCCTCTCCTTTTTATTCTAGCAAAAAAAACAGAAGTGAATAATAGTTCACAATTTGTTCATAATTAACCCTAGTTTTAATTTCAGCTTTTTCTATAGTTAAAATTAAATCCCAATTATATAGTGTATGCTTGACGTGCACATCCTAACACACCTAACGTACATTTATCTTTGAATTTATTACCAGATTAGTATATAATAGCAATATAATTTCAAAAGAAAGGATTTACTCACGTGTCAAAACAAGAAATTTTGCTACTCATCGAACAAAAACGTAGTGAGCTAATTAAAATGGTTGCAAAAAAAGGCTTAAATTCAGCTCTTACCATTCAACTAAGCCAAGAATTAGACTCTCTACTCAATCAATATAATGAATACATGTACAAAGAAAAAAAACGCCTCCCCTTACACTAGCGACATCCAAAAGAGGCGTTTCTTTTTTATGAATGCCTATACTCTCACATCTTCTACTTCTTCAACTAAACCGTTTTGCAGTAAATACATTTTATAGTAAAGTCCTTTTTTCGCGAGAAGTTCTTGATGGTTTCCTCTCTCAACAATCTCCCCACGATGAAGCACCAAAATTTGGTCCGCATCTTGAATCGTAGACAAACGATGAGCAATGGCAATCGTCGTCCGTCCCTTTCGCATTCTCGAAAGTGCCTCTTGAATCGCTTCTTCCGTTTCCGTATCAATATTTGCTGTCGCTTCGTCTAATACTAATATTTTCGGGTTAAGAGCTATCGTGCGGGCAAAGGCAATTAATTGGCGCTGTCCGCTTGAAAATGTCGCACCGCGCTCTACGACTTGATCATCATATTTTTTAGGCAGCTTTTCGATAAACGAATCTGCCTGCACAAATTTGGCTGCTTTGATCACATCGTCATCCGTTAAGTTGTCGTTATACATTTTTATGTTGTCTTTAATCGTTCCATAAAATAAGAACGGGTCTTGCAACACAAGTCCGATTTTTCGGCGCAGTTCTTCGTCTTGATAGTTGCGAATCGAGATGCCATCGATTAAAATATCCCCGCGATCAAACTCATAAAAACGCATCAATAAGTTGATAATCGAACTTTTTCCGCTGCCTGTATGACCGACAAGTGCCACGGTTTCCCCGCATTTTGCCGTAAACGAAATATTTTTTAACACATCACGTTTTCCATCATAAGAAAAACTGACATTTCTAAATTCAATCGTACCGTCGGAAATAATTGGATTTTCATTTCCGATGGCTGCTGGGGCAAGCTCTTCATGATCAAGGAGAGCAAAAACGCGCGATCCTGCAACAATCGCCTGCTGATACATCGAAAGCCGCATCATCATTTGATTGACAGGCTCGAAAAATCGCTCTAAATAGTTGACAAACGCGTACAAAACACCAATTTCGATTGGTCTTTCCATCGCATCGATGCCAAAGAAACTTAATACAACGATAATCGATAAAATATAAACCACATCAATGGCAGGCCGCAACAGCAATCCATCCATTTTAATATTTTTCATTCCCGCTTGATAATGTTGTTCATTAATACGAGCAAATTCTTGGCGCAAGCGCTTTTCTTGGCGAAACACTTGAATAATGGCCATTCCTTGCAGCGATTCGTTCAATTTAGCATTCAGTTGGCTCAAACGTTCGCGCATATCTCTATAAAAAATCGAGCTGTAATAGCGATACGTTTTCATAATCAGGAGTAAAATCGGAAGAATAAATAAACAGAAAACGGCTAATTTCACATTTAATAAAAACATGGCAATAAAAATTCCGATAACAAATACCCCATTTTGTATAAAGCTTGCAAGCACATTGACAAACATATCTTTAATCGCTTCTGTATCATTTGTCACGCGGGAAACGATGCTTCCACCCGGTGTTTGATCAAAGTAGCGCATGCCAAGCTGCTGTACTTTTGTAAAAACATCAATTCGTAACGCTTGAATAACTTTTAACGCCAACTCTTGAAATTTGACAAGCTGAAAATAAGTGATAAATGTTTTGGCTACTAATATTCCAAGATATATGGCTGCTAACCAAATTAACGGCCGAGCCTCTAAATTTCTTGGCGTTAAATAATCATCAATAAATACTTTTACTAAATATGGGCCGATAAGTTCAGCTATTGTCGCTAAAACGAGTAAAATGAAAGCGGTGATGGCTTCTTTTTTATAGGATTGAATATATGACAATAATCTCCACAATATTTGTCTTTGTTCCTTTGGACTTAATGATTTTGTCATCGGTTATCCTCCATGTTCCACTAATGATTCTAACTGCTGCCTGCGGTACATTTCGCGGTACCAGCCTTTTTCGTTTACTAGTTGTTCATGTTTTCCTTTTTGAACAATTTCACCATTTTCAACAACGATAATGAGATCAGCATGTTGAATCGCACTTAAACGATGTGATGTAATAATGGTTGTTTTGCCGGCGCGATTTTCCCTTAAAGCGGTAAGAATTCGCTCCTCCGTTTTCGCATCTACGGCTGATAATGAATCATCGAGAATGAGTACTTCCGGATTCATTAACAAGGCCCGGGCAATGGAAATCCGCTGCTTCTGTCCTCCGGAAAGCGAGACTCCCCTTTCACCAACAATCGTCTCATAGCCATCGGTAAATTGGAAAATATCTTCATGAATGTTAGCAATTTCAGCTGCTTTGATAATGTCTTCATCCGAAGCGTTTGGACAAGCAAAGGCAATATTCTCTTTTACTGTCGCAGAAAAGAGAAAATGATCTTGAGGAACATAGCCGATGGAAGAGCGGAGCGCTTGAAGAGAATACTCACTAATTTCATGTTCACCGAAGATAATTTTTCCGTCATATTGCTCGAATTCGCGTATAAGCAATTTTAACAATGTTGTTTTGCCGGCACCTGTTTTTCCAACAATTCCGAGCGTTTCTCCACGTTTCAATGTAAAATGAATGTTTTTCAGCACTGGGGTTGTTTCATTTGGGTATGTAAATTCGCGCAAGTCGTAAGTAATATCCCCGGTCGGCGGGATTTGAATCGCATTCGTCTTTTCTATAATATCTTCTTTTTCAGCGAGCAAGCTACGAATCCGGTCATAAGAAGCTCTTCCCCGCTCAACGATGTTAAAGAGCCAGCCAAATGCAAGCATCGGCCATATTAATATTCCTAAATACGTTGTAAACGAAACGAGCTGACCGAGTGTCAATTCTCCATCCAGTACCATTTGCGAACCAAAAACAACAGCTAAGAAAAACGATAAACCGACAATAAGCGAAATCGTCGGGTCAAATAAAGCGTCGATACGAGCGACTGCCATATTTTCTTTTACTACTTCATCCGACTGTTTGCGAAACGATTCAATATCATCGCGCTCATAACCGAACGTTTTAATGACTTTAATACCGCTAATGCTTTCTTGAACTTTATCATTTAATGAAGAAAACGCCTCTTGTGCTTTTAAAAACCGTTTGTGCAACAGCGTTCCATAATGTTTCGTGGCGATGGCCATAAACGGCATCGGGATTAAGCTAATGAGCGTTAATTTCCAGCTAATCGTAAGCGCCATCGCCGCAAGGACAAAACTTCCTAATGTAAGCGAATCAACAAGCGTTAATACGCCGAAACCTGCGGTTTGCTGAACCGCCTGCAAATCGTTTGTCGCATGCGCCATTAAATCGCCGATTCGCTTTCGTTGATAAAACGCCGGGGACATTTTTGTAAAATGGGTATACAATTCATTGCGCAGCTGCCTTGCTAATTTGACCGCCGAACCAAAAATTAATATCCGCCATGCATATCGTAAAAGGTATAACGCTACAGCAACGGCAAGCAAAATTAACATCCATTTCCAAAGAATTTCCGTTGTCAGCGTCTCCTCTTTAATATGATCTATGACAATTCCAATGACTTTCGGGGGAACAAGTTCTAACAATGCCACAAGTATAAGCAACAATATTCCGGTTATATATGCTTTTTTCTCCTGTTTAAAAAACCACATTAAATCTTTAAATATGCTCATACTACTTCCTCCAATATCCGAACATGGGTGAAATGCGCTTCTTTATTGTAACAAAAATAGAAAAATTATGAAAGTTTTATTTATGGTTATCAACCGGTTCATCTTTACAAAAAAGTTTTTAGCAAAATAAAAAGACACTCAATCGAGTGCCTGTCCAATGTTTATTTGAATTGGTTGTTCATCGCTTTCAGCATTTGATTAATTTTCTTTTGTGATGGAGTCATTATTTCAAACGAGAAAGTTGAAATATTAACGGTTTTTAATGATTATTGACCATTCTATTCGATTAAGAAAAATATACTAAAAATCATTAAATTTGTCTAGGTTTTTTAATATGAATATTAAGAGAATTTTACTTAATAATGGTATATCCTTCTTTATTAAACCAAATTAAATTTACACCGTCTCACACTTCAAAATTATCAATCCCTTTTTCGTATAATTCACATTCACAACTCGATATGTATAACCTGTAACTTCATATGTATCATTAACTTTTATCTTTCTTGTATGCTCATTATCCTGTAACGTAATCAAAATTTCCGTATCAACTGTTCGGATTGCGCCATTTTCAATTACAATTTTTTCTTGCTCAACAATGCAAGGAAAATCATCGTATTCAGCACCAATCGTTTCATAAATTGGATCGCCCCATGGTGTTGTGCCAACCTGCACTTGTTCCCCTTCTTTAACAAGTACGTAAATTGTGTGTGTACATTTTCTCATAAGTGCTTTATTATATTGTTTCCCTTCCGTCACATCAGACACAATAAGATAGTTTTTTCCATTGTGTAGAATTAAATTTCCACGTTGAATGTTAGAAAGAGTATAAATATATTTATCTTCATAATCACCGATTTTTGCATTATTTACAATGGCTTTTTTCTCAACATTATCTATCGTAACCGTTTGCCCGACTGTATCAAGAAGGAATTGAAAATCGGAATTATCTATTGCAAAAGGATTCATTTTTAAACCTCCTTACATGGAATAAAAAAGGGAACGAAATACCGTTCCCCTTATGAATTAAACAACATAAATACATTTCCTGTTTGAATTTCCTCGTCACTTTTCATACTTCTAATTTTTCGTTCCAGTTGGTCTATACGATTCAATAAGTTTTCATGGAAATCTGAAATGGTAATATCATTATCGACTTTATATGTTTTCATTAAAGAAGGATTGTTGGCGATTGATTCAAGAATGGATAAAGCAGTTTTATAGATGTTGCGTTTGTTAGTTGCACTGGAAGGAACGTATTCATCGTGTGGATTTAATTCATTTTCTTGTAGATAAACCGCTAATTCGTTTTGGTCTAATTCAATGCCTTTAATTTCTAAAAGCAAGCGTTGTAAGTTGGTCATATAAAAAACCTCCTTTAGAAAATAAAAAAGTCGCTTATTAGCGACTGTTCTCTAAAATAAAATTAATAACGTTGAATAATTTCTAATGCTCTTTTATAACAATCTAACTGTAAATGTCTATATTGTATATATCTTTTAAATAATTCATCAGCATCTGGTAATTTACTAAATATTGATTTAATTTCTTCCAATTCATCTTCAGTTAATACTTTATTAGCAACAATAAATTTTAACTTCCATAACTCTAATTTCGTTTCATATGAGCCAATATAATAATCTATCGCAGTTAATAAATGTTTTATACTATCGTTATATGCTTCCTTTGCATTTGAAGGTAAATCATAAATTTTTGCATTGTTTTGTATCATTTCTTTAGTAAATTTAATATTTTCCACAATCTTTTCATACTGTTCAATTTTTACATCAATTGGGATAAGATCATCTAAAATTTGTTCTTCTAAATCATTAGTAAAGTTTTCACAATTAGAAACTAAATCCTGTAATTTTTCAGCATGATTTACACAAACATCAATGTAATAATCTCTCTTCTTTGCTTTTTCATAATTCTTAACTCTCTGCTTATCCATTTCTTTAGCCCATGAAAATAATGCTTTTTTAAACATACCCATAAAAAATCCCTCCTTTTTGACTAGTATATTCGTCATAAAGGAAGGAATTTCCTTGTTTAATTCTGTTATTCTTTTGATTCGTCACTTGGCTTTTCTGTTAAATCAAAATATAAGTATAAAGTTTCATAAATATCATCTGTTACTTCCTCAATTTTGAATTGAGATTTAACAAATTTTCCTTTATAAATCCCTTTATTTGTTTCTACTTCAAACTCCTCACTGTTTTTAATTAGTTGTAACAATTCGGAAACATTTGTTCTTCGGTATTCAAAAAATGGACTACCATCGGAAATATCGCAACAAATAACCGAGATAAACTCACTATATTCCTTTTCTAGAATTATATAACTTCCTTCAACTGTGCCATCTTCTATATGAGGGATTATGGTCTTTAATTGGTATCCCTCCTCTTTCATATGATTTAAAGTATGATTTAAAGAATCAATAACCTTGTCATTCAGAATTTCAACATGTCCATTTGAGTAATTAAGTTTAAGTACATCATATTCCATTATAAAAACACTCTCCTTTCGGAGATATAATTCTCTAAAACACACCAAAATCCTGTATATAATTGTAAAAAATTTATGAACTTAACCCATTCTTTTTACATGCTCATCTTCATCATCCAATCGAGAAAGAATATGTAATAAATCATTCATTATATGCTCTTTTGTGTATTCATCATCTTCTAATTGATTAATGACTTTGAGAAGTTTATACTTTAATTCGCAAATGATTTCTTTTTGCAGTAGGCGATTCATTTTTTTACTGCCCCTTTCTTATAAACTATCTGTGGGTGAGGAAAAGCGTTTGCTATGCGCAATTTTTGGGCTTGAAGGGGTGTCCGTTTATACATTTTTAGTTGCATACAAATGTATATGATATACATTATCAGTTTACATAATTCCAACTATGAGAAGTTGATGTAAAAAAGAAACATTGATATATCAACGTTTTTTAGACCTTCAAAATTTATCGATTTTTGCATATTTATACTATATGGATTTATCAAGGTTTCTAGCGTTCCTATTTTCATTATTTCCCACGATTTTTGCATATTTTTTGCATAAAACCATGAATAAAAACTTGGTTTTATTTAAAGTAAAATAGTCCATCTATACGCCTATCCAGTCCATTTCTTGACTTGACCGCCTGCCCTGCCTTGCAACCCTTTTTTATTTTATTATTATTTTGCGCCTATACATAACATGTGCGAGCAGGCGGATATAGTATTTGTCAACTCAATCCTTTGTCACGTTTACATTTTCATTAAACACAACATATTGTGTCTAATTATCAACACTACCACTATATATAGTGTTATTTTCTTCCTTCAATCTCATCATCTCTTGCTGAACATCATATACATATGGATTCTGTTCTAGCATCGTTTGCAAACTCAATCCACCTATTTCACGCAACGATTTCATATTCTCGATAATTTCCTTATCACTTGAAGGCAATGCATACTGGAATACCATTCCAAGTGAATTAAATTCTTCATCTGTAAACGTTACGCCTTTATATTCAAGCAATCGTCTAATCTTCTCAAAACGTTGCTCAATACCTTCTCTCATGTATTCCTCATTTATTGACGCTTTAATCTCTGCTAATTGGAATAAAAGTTTAATCGAAACTTCCGACAGATTGCTTATGTCTGTCTTATTCAATGAAACTGCTGGTGTCTGCGATATATCTAACAATGCTTGCAACAATGTTTTATACAATGTTTGGAATGTTTGATAATCTGTTTTATTTGTTTCAAGACGAAAATCGCCACCGTCATCAAGGTTAATACCTTTACCTACAACATCATTAGGTAATTCACCTTTCAACTGTTGACCAACTGAAACTGCAATCGGGTCCATGAATTTATAAAATGTGTCCATGTATTTACTGATTAAATCTTCCATGTTGTCAAGGATACTTATCCAATCCTCTAATTCGCTTCTACCTATACTTTCATCAACTTCATTTACTGTTTTAAACACAATAGGTAATCCCGAAAGGTTTGCATATCTTCCTGTTAATCTTAATTGTCCGCCTTTGTTATCGTATGCTTCAACAACATCATTAGTATAAACGATATAATAATCTATACCATCCACCATGTATGCTTGTATAAATGCAATCATTTCATTTTCATGATTATAAACTGGATACCCTTCACTAGCATCAATCAGTTTACTTTTGATTGTATTCTTATCTAAATACACATACTCATACACTTGCCCATACTTCAACATCTTATCTAAAATTTTACGATTCAGCCGATCATATCGCCCTTGTCGATTTACTTTTTGATATTCTTTTACAATGCGCTCTTTTCCTGTAATTGTGATCGGGTGTTGAAGAAGAAATGATGTTTGGAAGTTCAATAACGTCTTTGCATATTGCAAAATAATTTTTCTTGGATGAAATTCTTTGCCGTTATAAATGTACGGCTGCTTTTGTAATATCTTATGACTTCCGTTCAAATAGTCCTTTAAATTCATTACATTCATTACTCTTTGCTGATTCGATACGGATTGTACTTCCTCAATAAACCAATCTGAACGCCCTTCATAAAATTCCTTTATGTATTGTTGAAGATTCATTTATATTCCCCCTTTTAAAAGTGAAATAAAAAAGAGGTGTACCAACTGGCACACCTTTACACGAACATGCACAATACTGTGCAAACTCGTTCAAGTTTGGTATTTATTGATTTCTTTTGCTCAACAAATAAAATTAAATATCTACATAGTATTTTGCCTGTTTCATTGCTTGACATGCCATAGCCACTGCAATTACAAGGTCATCGTGATTATTTTGACCTTTCTTGTTACCCATTCGCCCTTTGTTATCTTCTTGATATATTTTCATTTGTTCCAGTGTTTGTACGCACTCAATATTAATCAAATTCAGTTCAAACATTTCCTTCATATCGTTTATAATAATCGGCTTTGTTACATTTGTAGTTTGGAAGCCAAGTTGCATTTTACGTTTACCTCTTTGGTCAAACACTTTCTGTTTTAATAAGTTCATATATCCATAATCTTTCCGTAAACGTTCCAGTAAAGGCAATCCCAGTGAGTTCCTTTCAACACAAATAAAGGCGTAATTATAAAAACGCCCTAATTCATTCACTATTTCAGCAAATTTATAAACTGGAACATCATTTGCATAGAATGAAGCGACTTGCTGTCCATCAGCATCAAATATACTCATTGTTGAATAGTCGCCACCTTGACCACTCGATACGTCCACGCCTGCATAATGTCTAATTTTAGGTTTTGGTAAATGATAGATGAATAGATTTTTGTTTAAATAAGGTTGTAAGGTATCGGGTAAAACCCCCATGACCTCTTTTGTTTCTAAAGGCGGTATCACATAATGCAATCGTTCAATTATCTTTGCAGTGTCAAATACTGCTTTATTTGTTTCCATAAATGCTTCATCGGGAGTTGTGGGAAATTCACGTCTAAACTTTTCGAGGGAGTTTGTTTGTATGTAATAACGTCTAAACATTAACTGTCTATATGTAGCACCGTATTTATCACGCAAAATCTTTTCATCATGATCTAAATCCTCATATGTCATTCTGCGCCCTTGATTATTTAACTTAAACCAATTCTCTGCTTCATCAAATGTATGTTTAAATTGTGATTGATACGCCTTTGCAAGCCATGAAAAGAAAAACGCCTTCCAAACACTTTCGTTATCTCTATACGCCTTCATAAACATTTCTTGATATGTGTTGTAGCCAAAGGCAGTCGATTCAATCCATATCATACTGGATTCGTTTTTCGCTAATGCCGGAATACATGTTGCAATTATTTCTTCTTGTACTTGTGGAGGGTACTTTGCCATTTCTGAAAGATGAATAAATTGAAATGTATTACCCGAAATTGAATCTTCACCATTTGCAGTAGCAATAATGATTCGGCTGCCATTGTCTAAATATAATTCATCTCGGTTGTTTAAAAGTGTTTTCGGGAATAAATTCGGGTATTTGTCATGCGGTAAACTCTTGTACATTTTCTTGAGTTTAACGAATAAACTTTTTGAAACAGAAGCATGATGAGTCATTATGATATAGTTTGTATCGGGCTTTGTACATGCACTATACAACATATAAGCAAGGGAAAGTGTTGTGAATCCAATCTGTCGCCCTTTTAGAATGATATTGTATTTTGACATTTCATCTATGTATTGCGACTGTTCAGCGTTCAAAACAAACGGAATAGTATCCCCATTATTGTCAATAATTTTAATGAAATTCTTTGCAAACAATTTAAAATCGTTCATAATGATTTTTAATTTTTCTTCTTTGGTCAATCTTTTAGCCAATCAATCTCACCTCCTGCAAAAAGAAAAAAGGTATCGCCAACTATTGCGATACCTTCCTCACATATGAGTAACCCCCTACGCAAAATCTGCGTATCCTAAATCTCTAAATCATCCTCTTCTTCTTGTACTTCCTCTTGTTGTTTCTTGTTTGTCTGATTCATTGCTTTTTGAAGTTGATTCATATCCTTATGTAACTGTAAAAATAATTTCACTGCCTTTTCATCACCTTGTTTCGCCTTTTCTGAAACAACGTCATATATTGCTTCAAGGTCACGTTGCATTTTGCCCTTCATATACAACATGTACAATTCAAAATATTCATCTGTTTGTTCCCAATTGTGAAACACGATAAATGATTGTCTATCCGCCCATTTCAGAAACTCTTCATCAGACATAGAAAGAATGTGTGCATTTTTTGCTGTCCGTATTTGAAATTTTCTCATAAAGTACGCTCTTTTGCGCCAATCTAGTTTCGATAGTGCTTTATGAATGTTCATTGTTTATCCTCCTTTGAAGCAAGGTATTGTTCTAAATGCTTTATTTCAGACAACATATCACGAATAATTAAACGTTGCTCAAGAAGATTTAATTTCATATTTGAAACTTGAAGTGATAATAAATCTAAACGATTCATATAAGATTCCTCCTATTTGATTAATTTTTGATTAAATAAAAAATGGACTAGCAAAACGCTAGTCCATCATTTGAAATTCAAAAAGGTTATCTTTTTGCGGTATATATAACATAGTATATTTTAACTGTATTGTTTATTTATAATTCTAAAAGGTTATATATTTACGGTATATATAATAATATACAAATAATTAATAATAGATATAATGTAATAATAAATATAATTAATTATTCTATATATTATATATACCGTAATTTTGTAACCTTTTTAATTTATAACTTATATGTATAATCAAATGTTATATGTTATATATACCGTAAATTTGTTACCTTTTTAATTTTTATCTGGTAGCATATCCATCTGTTCTTCAACTTGTTCTTTTAGTTTTACTTCTTCTTCTAATCGTTTGTAATACGTTTCAACACTAATAACTTTTCTCTTTTGATATTGTTTTGATGTTAGTCTAAAAATTGGACACGGAGAACAGGGAGATTATAATAAACTTAATTACAATAGGTTCGAGGTGTCCAATCATGAAAAAGAGAACATTTGATCAAGAATACAAGATTCAAGCTGTTGAGTTATGCTTGGAG
>DASQMX010000010.1:0-21687 GCA_035645275.1 Anoxybacillus sp. | reverse complement strand
CTTTCAACCAAGAACCATGCGGTTCTTAGTGTTATCCGGTATTAGCTCCGGTTTCCCGAAGTTATCCCAGTCTGCAGGGCAGGTTGCCCACGTGTTACTCACCCGTCCGCCGCTAACCTCAGGGAGCAAGCTCCCTTTGGTCCGCTCGACTTGCATGTATTAGGCACGCCGCCAGCGTTCGTCCTGAGCCAGGATCAAACTCTCCAAAAAAGTTATACACCTAGCAAATTGACGTGGACGCTTCGTTTTGTTCAGTTTTCAAAGAACATTTGTTGCCATCGCCTACAAGCGACTCTTTTAATATATCATAATTACTTTTTTGATGTCAACCACTTTTTTAAACTTTTTTTAAACCTTTTTTATTAATCACCGCTTCAACAGCGGCTTATTTAATATAACATTATCTTAACAAAAAAGTCAACAATAAATTATCAACTTTTTTATCGGTAGAAACGGTGGAGGAATGGAGGAATAAGCACATAACTAAAAAAGAAAGAGGATTTATGAAAGGAGCCATCCTCCCTAGCAATCAGGGCTTCCATTTCACAAGTCCCACCCACACCGATAAACCATTATTGACTACATTCATTATTATACCGAAATTATAACGAAAAACGGATACAAACAAAAGAGGCTGTCTCATAAGGGTCTGACCTCACGTGTGTTTAATATATAGCTCATTTATCCAACATGATGTCCTATATATTATGTTGTGGGGTCTGACCCTAGAGCTTTTTAGACAGCCACCGTATAAAGGTCACTCTTTTATACATGTCTACTTGACAGATACTAGTTCAACCGACTATTCCCTTAAGAATACAAAATAACAAATAAAGATAAAGAATAAAACGTATAAAATTGGATGTACTTCTCTTCCGCGACCTTTTAAAATCATTGTAATCGGATAAAAGATAAAGCCAACAGCGATTCCTGTTGCAATACTGTAAGATAACGGCATTGTAATGAGCGTAAAGAATGCTGGAATTGCAATCTCGAATTTCTTCCAGTCGATTTCGCCAATCGAAGATGCCATTAACACGCCGACAATAATTAACGCTGGTACCGTGACTGGAGCAGTAATGACACCTAACAACGGCGAGAAGAATAATGCTAATAAGAATAAAATACCTGTTACAACCGCTGAAAAACCAGAACGTCCACCTGCTGCAACACCTGCAGATGACTCAATATAAGATGTTGTTGTTGATGTACCGAACACAGCTCCTACCATTACAGCTGTTGCATCAACAAGCAACGCTTTTCCAGCTCTAGGTAATTTATTATTCTTCAATAAACCTGCTTGGTTGGCAACCGCAAGAAGTGTTCCTGTCGCATCAAAGAAATCAACAATAAAGAACGTTAATACAACACCAAGCATTTTTAACGTAAAAATTTCATCAAGGTGCTGAAGGGCAACACCAAATGTCGGAGAAATATCAGGGATTGCACCTACCACTTTTTCAGGCACTTCAATAAGACCGAAAATCATTCCTGTAACAGCCGTAATAACCATTCCGTAGAAAATACCGCCGTTTACTTTCTTAACCATTAAAATAACTGTTACAAATAAACCGAATAAAGCGAGAAGCGTATTGCCATTTTTGAAATCGGATAATCCGACTAATGTAGCTGGATTATCAACAATAATACCAGCGTTTTGGAAACCAATAAATGTAATGAATAAACCGATACCTGCTCCTACTGCATATTTTAAATCAACTGGAATCGCATCAATAATTTTTTCGCGAACTCCGGTCAAAGTTAACAATGTAAAAATAACTCCTGATACAAACACCCCTGCTAATGCGGTTTGCCAAGGAATCCCCATTCCTAAGACAACTGTAAAAGCAAAGAATGCGTTTAATCCCATTCCAGGCGCTAAAGCAATTGGATATCTCGCTAAAATACCCATAAGAATGGAACCATACGCAGCAGCAAGAGCAGTCGCTACAAACACCGCACCTTGATCGATTCTTAGTTCGTTTGGGAAGTCCTTGACAGCTCCTAATGAAAGTGTAAACGGGTTAACAAACAAAATGTAAGCCATTGATAAAAACGTTGTCAGGCCAGCAATAATTTCTGTACGATAATTCGTTCCAAGTTCATCAAATCGGAAATACTTTCTCATTTTCTGTCCTCCCTAAAAAATAATAAAACGCTTCTAGTAAGCTACCAGAAGCGTTGACTAATAGGGATAATGAACATAGAGAGGACGGTAACCCTTCTTTTCTATATAAGTTTAGATTGAAAAACCGACATAAGAAGTTAAACAAAAGAGCGGTCAAAATGCTCCATAATCTGTCGGAAAATCAATCTCATTTATATAGCAAAAAAAGGGCATACGAATACTCTCTATCTCATTATACCTCGTAGTCAAGCTATTTACGGTAGCTTGGTAGAAACTCTCGAGCCATATTCCCGAGATTATACGACGTATTTTGACAATATTCGCTTTTTCCAATTCAATTTTATCAATTCGTTATCTATCAGTCAACAAAAAACGAACATTTTTATAAAATGTTCGTTTTTTGTTCGTTTTTATTAAATTATTCCCATTCAATTGTTGCAGGCGGCTTGCTTGTAATGTCATAAACTACACGGTTCACATGTGGAACTTCGTTTACAATACGGGTTGAAATTACTTCTAATACATCCCAAGGAATCCGCGCCCAATCCGCTGTCATACCATCGATCGAAGTAACGGCACGAATGCCAACTGTATAATCATATGTGCGCGCATCTCCCATAACTCCTACGCTGCGGATATCCGGAAGCACGGTGAAATATTGCCAAATTTCGCGATCTAGTCCTGCTTTTTTAATTTCTTCACGCAAAATGGCATCTGATTCACGCACAATCTCAAGTTTCTCTTCTGTTACCTCACCTAATACACGAATACCTAAGCCCGGACCAGGGAAAGGTTGGCGCCAAACAATTTCATCTGGAATGCCTAACTCCGTGCCAAGCGCACGCACTTCATCTTTAAATAAAGTATTTAGCGGCTCAATTAACTTAAACTTCATATCTTCAGGCAGACCACCGACGTTATGATGCGATTTAATTGTCTGCGCTGTCGCTGTTCCACTCTCGATAATGTCTGTATACAATGTGCCTTGCACTAAAAATTCAATACCTTCCAATTTTGCTGCTTCGTCATCAAACACATAAATAAATTCATTACCGATGATTTTACGTTTTTGTTCAGGGTCAGTAACACCTTTTAATTTGTTTAGGAAACGTTCTTTTGCATCAACTTTAATGACGTTCATATTAAATCCTTCACGGAACGTCTTCATGACGCTTTCTGCTTCACCTTTACGAAGCAAGCCATGGTCAACAAAAATACATGTCAATTGGTCGCCAATTGCTCGATGCACAAGCACAGCCGCTACGGAAGAATCAACACCGCCACTCAATGCGCAAAGCACTTTTTTATCGCCGACTAACTCCCGAATCTTGCGAATTTCGTTATCAATGAAACTTCCCATTGTCCAGTCGCCTTTACATCCGCATACGTCAAAAACAAAGTTTTTCAAAATATCATTGCCATATACGGAGTGACGCACTTCCGGATGAAATTGTACCGCATAAAACTTTCGTGACTCATCACTCATCGCAGCAATTGGGCAAGATGGGCTTGTTGCGTCAACCACAAATCCTTCTGGAGTAGCTGTTACCAAATCCCCATGGCTCATCCAAACAACTTGTTCACTTGGCAGACGATCAAATAGCTTTGACGAATTTTGGACACTAATTGTCGCTTTTCCGTATTCGCGATGTGTCGCTTTTTCCACTTTGCCGCCTAAATAGTGCGTCATTAACTGCATACCATAACAAATTCCTAAAATCGGCAATCCTAGTTCAAAAATCTTTTCATCGCAAGTAAACGCATTTTCATCATATACGCTGTTAGGACCACCGGAAAAAACAATCCCTTTGGCATTCATCGCTTTAATTTCTTCCGCTGTAATCGTGTGCGGATGCAGTTCACTATATACCCCAAACTCGCGAATGCGACGAGTAATTAGCTGATTATATTGGCTTCCGAAATCCAATACAACAATCATTTCTTGGTTTTGTTGCACGTTCATCACCTCAAAATGAAATTCACTTATCCTTAAAAAACAAAAAACTAGAATCGTACCTTCACACATAAAGGCAGAATTCTAGTTTACACTACAAAAATAGAATCATCTGCCTTCATAGTCAGGCAATTTACGGTCGCCTGGTAGAAACTCTCGAACCATATTATCGAGGATATATGAAGGTATCAATCGTAATATTAAATTTTAATCCATTCTACCAGCTCTTTGTAAAAACGGTCAAGATACCGTCTTTTTGATTAAATTTTCCCATAATTCTTTCATTTCATCCCATTCTTTCTCTATCGGTGCTTTACGATAAATAGCTTTTTCGTATAAAAGAGTCAGCCGGCTCATTTCATCGCTTGCAAACCATTCATCAACGTATGCAGCATAATCGCGCAATGATTGTGCTTTTCTCCGTTTTAATCCGTAATCATCTAAATGTTTTAATAACGAAAGATACGCCTTTATAAAAGTTTGCTCGCTACGGCAAATTTTAAACGATAAAATCGTGAGAAACGGCCACCATTTACGTCTCGTTTGATAAAGAACATAGACAGACGCAACTAAACTTCCTAAAAATAGAACAATATTTTTCAACGATAAAGATACAAAAAACTTTTTAATCGATTGCAACAAGCCTGTAGACGGCGTTGATACACGTTTCTTCTCTTCATCAAGCGGTTTGCGTTGTTGTTCAGAATAAACATTTTGCAGCACAGGCGTTGGGGTATCTTGCGGTGACTGTTCCGTAAAACGATACGGATTCGTAAACCCTTTCGTCGGTTCAAACGGAACCCAGCCGATCTCTTCAAAATATACTTCCACCCATGAATGGGCATTATTGTTTGTAATTTCATAAACATTCATTCCGTTTTCTTCTGAATCGACTAATTGCCCCGAAGTATATCCTTTTACCCAACGCGCAGGAATACCGACAGAACGAAGTAAAACAATCATGGAAGTGGAAAAGTTATCACAATATCCTTTTTTTGTCTCAAACAAAAATTGGTCGACATAGTCTTTTTGTTCACTTGGTACGGCTACCTCCTTCGTCTCGTAAAAATAGCTATTAAAGCTAAAGTGTTGTTCAATCGCCTTCACTTTGTCGTATTGATTTTCCTTTCCATTTGTAATTTGCCTTGCTAACTCTTTTACCCGCTCAGGCAAGTTCGGCGGCAATTGCGTATAACGCTGTAAAAGTTCGCTATCCTGCACGACTGGAGCCTGCTGCAACTTTTCAACAGAAAACGACGGATATTCATATGTCATTTCGTATCCGCCTAATCGAACGGCATGAGACTCCCGGTCGGTTGCGTATATTTTTTCGGTTGCCGCGTGAAGACGAAAGACAACATCATCAGACGCAATCACCGCTGTTAACCCTGCCGGATACACTAGATGAGAATAGAGCCGTTCGAAAACGACTTTTGCAGTTAACATTTCTTTGTCTACACTTTCTTCAAACCATTTCAGCACATCATTTTCTCGTTCAAATGTACGAATTGCAACGCTCTCAGAAGCTTCCCAACCTTTTCCGGTATAAATGTCCTTTGTTTCGACACGCCAATAATGACGCTTCTTTGCTTCGGCATAAAACACAACAGTATCATCGGCAACAAATGGTCCTCCCAACTGTGAATCATTAGTGCCATAACCAATCTTTTTTACAGCAGGTTCTTTTTTCTCTTCTCCATCTTCTCCGCCGCTAGCATAACTTTTGATAAACGGTACAGGGTCCGGCCATTGCGGCTGAAGCTTTGGAGCCGTGTAGCTGATAAGCAGTGAAACAGAAGCGAAAAAAACGAATGGTTTCCACCACGTTCTGTTTCTTGATAACAACTTTTCTTTCTCTACTAATCTTTCATAATGGAGCCAGCTAAGCAATAAAAACCCAAGAACTACAAGGCGAATGATCGCTCCCTTGCCTTGATACGCTGTAAATGTATCCAATACGGCAATATACCCAACTGTCATCGCATAAAAAAGAAATAATCTTTTTTGTACAAAAAGCCAGTAATGCAAAAGATAGACGGAAACCCAAAGCAGCAGAAAAAACAGCAGACTCCGGAAACTATCCGTCATTTCTGCAAATTGAAAGTTAATAAGAAAATAAAAATTATGAACAACCGTATTCGTTAAATCAACAGCCCAGCTTAAACTTAAAAATAGCTTCTGGAAAAACAACCTATTTAACACATAGAAAATATACATACTTTTTATCAAAGCGCCTAACCAAAAACGCACTCCCAAAAAAGACAGCCCTAAACAGCCGGCAACAAAGATGGTAAACACATTAATATTTCCCGTATCAGAAATGGTTTTGAGAGGAACTAGCCACTCCCATAACAGCCAAAATGCCAATAAATACATAAAAAATACTTTGATTGTTTGTTGAGTCCCATTCACCGTTACTTCCCACCTTCAATTAAGGCATTGGCAAAGTTGCGTTCTTCGATCATTTTTACAACAATCCCTTTTCGTTCGATTTGTTCAATCGCAACGATTTCTTCTTTGGAAATGTTCGTAGCTTTATCTTTAATAACAAAAACAATCCAGCTAAAATTTTTCATTGCTAAATTCCCTAATGAATCCGCTAGTTCCTTATCAATGCTTGCCGTAATATAGCAAAACGAAAACGCCGTGTTCCAATGCGCGATTTCTTTATGAATGATTCTTGCAAAAGACCATTCACTATCACATTGCACCTTTGCCAAATGATAAAAAATTTCCTGAAGATGCGCCTCGCCGTTTTTTGCCGGAAAGATGACGCGATCCCGTCCAACTGACACAAATCCCGTTTGCACTCCCCGCTTAATCATTGTGCGTACGAGAGATGCCGTAAATGTAACCATTTCCTCAAAAAGCAACGCAGGAGTTCGATCAAGAAAAATAACGATATCTTCACTTTGTCTTTCTTCAAATTCCTTGGTCATCAGCTCATTTTTTCGCGCCGAAGCTTTCCAGTTAATCCAAGAAAAGCGGTCACCCGGCTTATACTCCCTGATTCCGACTGCCATTGTCGTATCGCGATGAAGCTGAATATACGAAGCAGCGACTCCTTGTTCAAACCGCTGCCCTACTTTCCGATACCCCATCTCTACATAACGCGGGTACACTAAAATGGAATTCTCCACCCGAAAGCTCGCTTCTTTTTCGATTAGGCCAAAAAAATCCGTTATTTTGATCCGAACCGCTGCAAATCGGTGCTCTCCCCGAGGAATATGCTCTAATATATATTCATAAGAGAAATCGGTTTTGAACAAGGGAGACAAAAATATCTTAGAAGGTTTGATTTGCTGGCAATTTTGCAGCGACTTTGGCAATTCGTCTTCAATCACTAAATACATAATGGGAAAGAAAAAGCGCGTCCGTATCTTTAAGGCCGCTACTAATTTTTCACCAACGTGAAATTGCTCTTGATTTAACTGACGTTGAACATCGAAGGTGCTTATTGGGTAAAACGCAATACTAAGAGAATATAGAGCAAATGGAAGAAAACTATAGAATAAAAACCAACTGACAAAACCGCCTTGAAACATGGCATACGAAAATAAAACAGCGATTAAAAGTACGAGAAGAAGTACTCTGCCGGTCAGATGAATCATCTTTTTCATCGCCTCATCCACTACCTTTGAATCGGAACCGGCGTCCGCTCCAATATTTTCGTCACGATATCCTCTGCCGTCATCCCGTCGAATTTTACTTCTGATTTTAAAATAATGCGGTGTGAAAGAACGTAAGGTGCTAAAAACTGGATATCATCAGGGATGACAAAATCACGGTCATGAACAAAAGCATACGCTTGCGCCGCCTTCATCAAAGCGATCGAACCTCGTGGGCTGACTCCTAAATAAACGGAAGAAAATGTGCGGCTTCGCTGGACAATCTCGACAATATATCGCTTAATTGTATCATCGACGTATACGTCTTTTACCTTTTGTTGCAATCCGATTAATTCCTCAACCGTAATAACCGGCTGCAACTCTTGAATCGGCGTTATTTTTTCCGCTCTGCTTAATATCTCTATTTCTTCCAAAATCGACGGATACCCCATTCGTGTTTTCAGCAAAAAGCGGTCTAGCTGTGCTTCCGGCAACGGATACGTTCCTTCATATTCAATCGGGTTTTGCGTTGCCATTACAAAAAACGGCCTTGGCAATTGCCTCGTTACTCCATCAATGGTAATGTTTCCTTCCTCCATTGCTTCCAATAGCGCCGACTGCGTTTTAGGAGAAGTGCGGTTAATTTCATCCGCTAAAATAATGTTGCCCATAATCGGACCGGGCTTATATTCAAACTGCATGTCCTTTTGATTATAAATAGAAACCCCTGTTACATCGCTCGGAAGCAAATCAGGAGTAAATTGAATTCGCTTAAAATTGGCGCTTACCGATTTTGCCAGGGCGCGGACAAGCATTGTTTTTCCTACTCCAGGGACATCCTCCAACAATACATGTCCTTCCGCCAATAAAGCGGCAACACTTAACGTTGCGACATCTCGTTTTCCGATAATGACTTTTTCAATATTTTCAATCACTTGAGCAATGATTGGTCGCAATTTTTCATACTTCGCCATTTTTTAAAGCTCCTTTATCCGTTTATTGGCAAACTATTTATATAATTCGATAAATACACCGAAAAACCTTTCGGAAAAATGAAGGAAATCATTGAAGTTTTCCCGCAATTCCCTACCAATCAGCTCGTTACTTCTCTTAAGAAAAAATGATTAAAGTATGTAAAAAGTTAGGATTAAAAGTTAAGATAAGTTTTTTATTTTAACGATCATTAAAATTTAGCAAACCTAATATTGACCCTAAAATTTAATAAACTAGGGATGACAAATAGAATTAATTTTTCTAAAATTTTGTTTTATAGTAATATTTTTCAAATAGATAGGGGGATAACTCATGAGAAGCTTACCAGAAAAAGAAGAGACATCTTTATCAAAAGGGGAATTGCCTAAAAAATGGGCGATAATCGGACCGGGCCTCATTGTTGCGGCGACAGGTGTAGGAGCTGGAGATCTTGTGGCGGCGCTTGTTGCTGGAACAAAATATGGATTGGTATTTATGTGGGCCATTATTATCGGCGCAATTTTAAAGTTTGCGCTCAATGAAGGGGTCGGACGTTGGCACTTAATTAGCGGCAAGACCATTCTTGAAGGTTGGCAAGCCATGGGGAAATGGGCGACTGGCTATTTTGGTATCTATGTCCTTATTTGGGGGTTCGTTTATGGAGCAGCGGGCACTGCTTCCTGCGCGCTAGCGATGTCAGCGATGTTTCCTTCCGTTCCTTTATGGGCTTGGGCCATCGTGCATGGGCTTGCCGGGTTTGCGTTAACTTGGCAGGGGCGTTTTCAAATCTTTGAACGGGCAATGAACGTGCTAATCGCAATGATGTTTATTACTGTAGTAGGGTCAGCGGTGTTTGTTCTACCTAAACTAGCTGGAATATGGGAAACTGCCATCCCGCAACTACCAAAAGGCTCTCTCATTTATGCTTTAGGCTTAATTGGTGGAGTTGGCGGCTCAATCACAATGGCTTCCTACGGTTATTGGCTCCAAGAAAACCAATGGAAAGGAAAATCCTATATCTCGTTGATGCGTTATGATTCGGCTATTGCCTATGTTGTAACCGCCATTTTCACTTTATCATTGCTTGTGCTTGGCGCAGCTCTGTTGTTCGGGACAAATAACAGCATCAGCGGCGAACAAGGGCTAGTATCTTTTGCCTCTGTGATAGGAAATGAGTTACATCCGGTCATGCGCTGGCTCTTTTTACTTGGATTTTGGTCTGCTTCCTTTACATCCGTTCTTGGGGTATGGAACGGAGTAGCCTACCTATTCGCTGATTTTATTCGCACTATTCGACCTTCGTCTATTCAAAAAGAGGAATTGAGCCGGACTAAGTCGTTTCGCTTTTATGTTTTCTGGTTGACTTTTCCTCCGATGTTACTGCACTTTATCGGTAAACCGGTAGGACTGATTATCATCTATGGAGCATTAGGAGCGTTGTTTATGCCGTTTATGGCCGTTACCCTATTGTGGCTCTTAAATTCAAAAAAATATTTACCATCACAAGAAAGAAACAATTGGTTTTCTAATGTACTCCTTTCGCTTTGCCTTGTATTGTTCGTCGTTTTAGCAGCTATAGAATTGGGCCGCCTTTTCTAACACTCCAAAATCACTAGCATGTTATATTAGATGCAACAAATTAAAAAATCCATAAAATGATTGGCAATATAGGTCTATGTACATTGCGAGCAATCCTACATAAGCGAAAAGGCTTGACAGCATTACAACTTTTATAAATAAACAAAAAGAACCTAGCCCCGTAAGTTGGAATCTAGGTTCTTTTTCGTTATATCAAAAAATAAAAGTATATTTAATTTAAAACAACTGAAACCTCTAAATTTTGTAGTCAACATAAAAAAGGAACACCGGGATTTCCCGATGTTCCTAGGTTAGGAGGGGGGATGATTACATCATGCCGCCCATGTCAGGCATACCTGCGTTGCCGCCTTTGTTTTCTTCTGGCTTGTCAGCAACAACTGCTTCAGTTGTTAAGAACATAGCGGCAACAGATGCTGCGTTTTGAAGCGCAGAACGAGTTACTTTTGTAGGGTCAACGATACCAGCTTCGATCATGTCAACCCATTCGCCAGTAGCAGCGTTGAAGCCGATACCAGGTTTTTCAGTTTTTAAGCGTTCAACGATAACAGAACCTTCTAAACCAGCGTTGTAAGCGATTTGACGAACTGGTTCTTCCATAGCGCGAAGAACGATTTTCACACCAGTTGCTTCGTCGCCTTCAGCTTCGATAGCAGCAACTTTGTTGTATACGTTTAATAATGCAGTACCACCGCCTGCTACGATACCTTCTTCAACTGCTGCACGTGTAGCGTTAAGAGCGTCTTCAATGCGTAATTTGCGCTCTTTTAATTCAGTTTCAGTAGCAGCACCAACTTTGATTACCGCTACGCCGCCTGCTAATTTCGCTAAGCGCTCTTGTAATTTTTCACGATCGAATTCAGAAGTAGTTTCTTCTAATTGAGCGCGGATTTGGTTGATGCGAGCTTTGATGCGTTCAGAGTCGCCAGCGCCTTCTACAATTGTTGTATTTTCTTTTGTTACAACAACTTTAGAAGCGCGACCAAGTGATGCGATTGTTGTAGATTTTAATTCACGACCTAATTCTTCAGTGATAACTTCACCGCCAGTTAAAATAGCGATGTCTTCTAACATTGCTTTACGACGATCACCGAAGCCAGGAGCTTTAACAGCTACAGCTGTGAATGTACCGCGAAGTTTGTTTACTACTAATGTAGCAAGCGCTTCGCCTTCAACGTCTTCAGCGATGATTAATAATGGTTTGCCTTGTTGAACAACTTGCTCTAATACAGGTAAGATGTCTTGAATGCTTGAAATCTTCTTGTCAGTGATTAAGATATATGGATTTTCTAATACTGCTTCCATTTTTTCAGTATCAGTAATCATGTATGGAGAAGCGTAACCGCGGTCAAATTGCATACCTTCTACTACATCTAACTCAGTAGTGAAGCCTTTAGATTCTTCTAAAGTAATAACGCCGTCTTTACCTACGCGCTCCATTGCTTCTGCGATTAATTTACCCACTTCTTCGTCAGCAGCAGAAATCGCAGCAACTTGAGCGATAGATTCTTTACCTTCGATTGGTTTAGAGATTGCTTTTAATTCTTCAACCGCAACAGCTACTGCTTTTTCGATACCTTTGCGGATACCCATTGGGTTCGCGCCAGCTGTTACGTTCTTTAAGCCTTCACGGATCATCGCTTGAGCTAATACAGTTGCAGTAGTAGTACCGTCACCAGCAACATCGTTTGTTTTGCTTGCTACTTCAGCAACAAGCTTCGCACCCATGTTTTCAAATGGATCTTCTAATTCGATTTCTTTTGCGATTGTTACACCGTCGTTAGTGATTAATGGAGAACCGAATTTTTTCTCTAATACAACGTTACGACCTTTTGGACCTAATGTAACTTTAACTGCGTCAGCTAACTTGTCAACACCGCGTAACATCGCGCGACGAGCTTCTTCGCTGAACTTAATTTCCTTTGCCATGAACCATTACCCCCTTAAAATGTATTGATTAAGTATTAATTAAGTATCGATTAAGTATTAAGTATTTTTATCTATGTTATAAAAGCCGTATCAAACGATTAACCGATAACAGCTAAAATGTCGCTTTCACGTAAAATTAAGTATTCTTTACCTTCGTATTTCACTTCAGTACCAGCATATTTTGAGAAGATGATGCGATCGCCTACAGCTACTTCTGGAGCTACACGCTCACCACTGTCAAGTACACGACCTGTACCAACAGCTACTACTTTTCCTTCTTGAGGTTTTTCTTTCGCAGTGTCTGGTAATACGATACCACTTGCAGTTTTTTCTTCTGTCTCAATTAGCTCAATTACAATGCGATCACCTAATGGCTTTAACACTCAAAACAACCTCCTCAAAAATGGTTTAGTTAATTTTGGTTATTTATTAGCACTCATCTTGATTGAGTGCTAACACACTTATAATATTAATCAACTTCTTTTTTTTTTGCAAGTAGGAAATTAAAAAAAATTGAATAATTTAACAACGAAAAGAGTGTCACCCCCTTTTAAATTATGTCACAATCTAACCAATATAAACATGAATTTCAATCATTTTATAATTATTTTTTTTAAATCTGTGCTAAAATACGATAAGCATAACCTTTCTATCTCTCATGTAAAGGAGAATTCATGTTGAAACGGCAATATTGGTATGTTATTGCGGCATATGTTTTAATGCAATTATCAGGTTTGGCGGGAGTCCCTTTATTGTTAAATTTAGGAATCGGAGCAAACGCGCAAAACAAAATAACTGCTGCTTCGATCGCTTACGGTTACTGGGCTGTGATTAGCTTCTCTGTCACTTTCTTGATTATCCTTTTTCTATTAAGAGACGACCTAAAACAGAGGCACTATCGCGATCAAGCCTCTGTACCTGTTGCGTTTGTGTGGGCAATCGGCGGCTTCTTTTTAGCTTTGTTTGCTCAAGCAATTGCCGCAAATATCGAGCTTCGTTTTTTTGGGGTTGAAATGGGGTCGGAAAACACAAGAAGAATCGTGGAAATTATTAAACTTACCCCTATTCTTGTTATCGTTACTTCCATTATTGGACCTATTTTAGAGGAAATTATTTTCCGAAAAATCATCTTCGGGTCGCTTTATAAAAAATATAATTTCTTCATTGCCGCCATTATTAGCTCATTGCTGTTTGCTGTTGTCCACATGGAATTTGAGCATTTGTTGTTATATTCAGCGATGGGACTGACATTTGCCTTTCTTTATGTAAAAACAAAACGAATTTTAGTGCCGATTTTCGCTCATGTAGCAATGAATACATTTGTTGTAGTGATGCAAACCGTTTTTGCCGACGATATTGAGAAAATGATGAAACAAGCAGAAAAGATGCAATTCATTTTTGGGGGCTTTTAGAAATGAGAACTTCTCCGTTAAATATGGCACTTTTCTATTTCCTTATGGGTTCTTTATTTACTTACTTAGCAATCGAAAGTGCCCATGAAACGATATGGAAATTTTCAACAGTGATCTTAATGGTTGTCGCAACCTTAGATTTCGGTGTTGCTTTACGTATGTTTGCACTACATTTTAAAATAAAAAAGTTAAATAAATAATTTATGCATAGAAAAAATAGCGAAAATAAAAAACCTCCCGCATTATGGGAGGTTTTCTTCTTGCTGGGCTACTAAAAGAGCTTTACGATACGATATTTTTGAAATCCATATGCTTACCTCATACAGCAAGCAAAGCGGTACCGTAACGATAATTTGCGAAAGGACATCGGGCGGGGTAATAATAGCAGCAATAATCAACATCACAAAATAAGCATATTTACGAATTTTACTTAATAGCATCGGAGTAATTAACCCTAAACGCGTCAAAAACATAACGATGACAGGCAGTTGAAATAAAATCCCAAAAGGCAAAATTAATTGCAGCATAAACTGAAAATACTCGTTAATTCCAATGACTTGATGAATGCCGAGCCGCCCCGCTAAGCTTTGCATAAAATCAACAACGAACGGAAATAGCACGAAATAAGCGAACGCTACGCCTCCTAAAAATAATCCGACAGATAGCGGAATATAGCTAAGTGTTACTTTTCGCTCCTTTTCATACAATCCCGGGCTGACGAATGCCCAAAGCTGATACAAAAACATCGGTGACGTAAGAATAACCGCAATAATAAAAGCAAATTGCATATAAATCTTAATTGGGTCTGTCAAACGGAAAGCGTTCATGGTTAACTCCTTCGCTTCATCCGCCCTTTGTAAATAAAGAATAATCGGCTCGACTAAAAAGAAACTAACGACTAATGCGACTATAAAAAATACAGCAACAATAATAAGCCGCTTTCGAAGTTCTCCTAAATGCTCGTACACGGACATTTCTTTATCATTCATACAAACTCATCCTACCATTACTTTGAATCTTTCTTGTTAGCTTCGTCTTCCTCATCAGCTAAGCCCTTTGTAGCATCTTTAAACTCCCGCAGCGATTGACCAAGTGATCGGCCTAGCTCCGGTAATTTTTTCGAGCCAAACAATAGCACAACAGCAAGCAATATTAATAAATATTTCATTGTTTTTTAGCTCCTTTATATCATTCTGCTGGATAATGCTTTAGAAAATACACTAATGATTGCAGTTCAACAGCCAAGTCAATATGATGAACACGAATATGTTCCGGAACATTTAAACGAGCCGGAGTAAAATTCAAAATTCCTTTTACCCCTTGTTTGACAAGCCGGTCGGTAATCGGCTGGGCCACCTGAGCCGGAACTGTTAAAATCGCAACAGGAATATCTTTATTCAAATGCTGCTCTAGCTCATCAAGATGATAAACAGGCACACCGCCGACTTTGAGCCCTACTTTTGCTTCATCAATATCAAACGCCATCACAATTTTTGTATTGTTATTTTTCATGAAATTATAATTTAAAAACGCTGTTCCTAAATTCCCTACGCCAACTAAAGCAACTTCCGTAATTTCATCTTGGTCAAGCGTTTTTCTAAAAAATGATAACAAATAATTCACATTATAACCATACCCTTTTTTCCCAAGCGCACCGAAATAGGAGAAATCGCGGCGAATCGTCGCCGAATCCACTTTTACCGCTTCGCTTAACTCAGCAGAAGATACACGCTGTTTCCCCGAAGCATGCAAATTTTTTAAAAAACGATAATATAACGGCAAGCGTTTGGCGGTAGCCTGTGGAATTTTTATTTGTTCATGATTCACAAAAACCCCTCCAACATCCCTTTAAACAATGCGGTTTAAATTTCAACTTGTCTTTGATAAGTACCGGACTTTCCTCCAGTTTTTTCAATAAGATACGTTGGACCTATGACAATGCCTTTATCCATCGCTTTACACATATCGTAAACGGTTAGAGCGCATACCGAAGCTGCCGTTAGCGCTTCCATTTCTACACCTGTGCTTCCTTTCGTTTTTACTTTAGCTGTAATGAATAATTCATACTTATCATTTTCAATATTCCAGGCAAAATGGATATCAACACCTTTTAACATTAAAGGATGGCACATAGGGATAATGTCTGCTGTTTTTTTCGCAGCCATAATACCAGCAACCTGTGCAACGGCAAGAACGTCTCCTTTAGCGACTGTTCGATTGGTTATATGTTCGTATATATCCTTATTTAATATCACGCTTGTCCTTGCAACTGCCGTTCTTATTGTTTCTGATTTTTCTGTAATATCGACCATTTTCGCATGACCTTGTTCATTAAAATGAGTAAAAAACGACAATTTCAATCTCCCCTAATTATAAAATATACACGATTTTTGCTCATCTGTCTTTTTCTGTTCGACAGTTACGATTGTTGCCCTGTTAGGATAACTTGCGCTACACTATTATTGTCGAACAAGAGGTGAAAAACAATGATTATTTTACAAGTTAACCAGCTTTCCAAATATTTTGGTGATGACCTTATTTTATCGAATATAAAACTGGAAATACAGTCAAAAGATCGTGTTGCCCTAGTTGGTAGAAATGGAGCAGGAAAATCGACATTATTAAAGATTATTGCCGGCCATATGTCCTACGACAGCGGTGAGATTATCAAACCGAAAGATGTTACAATTGGATACCTGGCTCAAGACACTGGATTTCACTCCAATTTAACCATCTGGGAAGAGATGATGACCGTATTCGCCCCGCTCAAACAAATGGAAAATGAGCTTCGCAAGTTAGAATTGCAAATGGGGGACCCTGATGTCATCGCTGACCATAAGCGGTATGAGAAACTTTTAAAAGATTATGATGCACTACAAGAACAATTTAAAAATGAGGGCGGTTATCAATACGAAGCAGATATTCGCTCGGTATTGCACGGCTTAAATTTTGCTGATTACGACTGGACTAATACTCCTATTACTTCACTTAGCGGTGGTCAGCGAACACGTCTGGCGCTCGGAAAACTATTGTTAACAAAACCAGATTTACTTATTTTAGACGAACCAACGAACCATTTAGATATTGAAACATTGACATGGCTTGAACAATATTTACAAAACTATCCCGGAGCCATCTTAGTCGTTTCGCATGACCGCTATTTTTTAGATAAGATTGTTACCGAAGTATATGAACTATCGAGAACATCCATCAAAAAATATACCGGTAACTACAGCAGCTATCTGCAGCAAAAAGCCGAAAACTATGAACGGGAATTAAAGCTTTACGAAAAACAACAAGAAGAAGTTGCCAAACTAAAAGATTTTATTCAACGAAATATCGCACGCGCTTCGACAACGAAACGCGCCCAAAGCCGCCGCAAACAACTGGAGAAAATGCAGCTGATGGACAAGCCTGCTGGAGACGAAAAATCCGCTTCATTTTCTTTTGAGATTGAAAGGCAAAGCGGAAACGAAGTACTAACGGCTGAACAAGTCTCTATAGGCTACCGCGAAGGAGAACCGATCATTCAAAATATTCATTTTCGAATTACTAGAGGCGAAAGCATCGCATTAGTAGGACCAAATGGAATTGGAAAATCGACGCTATTAAAGGCCATCATCAAAAAATTACCGCTTCAAAGCGGGGAGTTTCGCTATGGCTCAAATGTGAAAATTGGCTACTATGACCAAGAGCAAGCAAATTTATCATCTAATAAACGGGTACTTGACGAATTATGGGACGAATACCCTTTAAAAAGTGAAAAAGAAATTCGAACCGTCTTAGGCAACTTTTTATTCTCTGGAGATGATGTGTTAAAGCCTGTATCAGCACTAAGCGGCGGAGAAAAAGCACGATTGGCATTAGCAAAGTTAATGATGGAAAAAGCGAATTTCTTAATTTTAGATGAACCGACGAATCATTTAGACTTAGACAGCAAAGAAGTTCTTGAAAATGCTTTAATCGATTACCCTGGAACGATTCTTTTTGTTTCACACGATCGTTACTTTATCAACCGCATTGCTACAAAAGTATACGAGTTATCCACAAACGGTATTACCGAATACTTAGGAGACTATGACTATTATGTAGAAAAAAAGGCGGAAATGCTGGAACTTCAACGCTTGGCTTCAGAAGAGAACAAAATAGAAAAAAACAATACCGCAACAGCAAAACTAAGTTATGAACAAGAAAAAGAAGCAAAAAAATTAGAAAGGCAGCGAAAGCGAAGAATTGAGGAAATTGAAACTGAAATCGTAAAGATTGAAGATCTGATTGCCCAAAAAGAAGAGCTATTGTGCGATCCGGAAATATACCAGGACCATGAGAAAGTACAGCAATTAACTTCAGAAGTGGAGACAATGAAAGAAAGACTAGAAACGTTAATGGAAGAATGGGAATCGTTGCATATATAGTACATTACAATAATAAATTTCGTTAAAAAGGCATAGCATTTATCCTGCTATGCCTTTTTCGTTCAATAATTATCCACATATTTTCACACATAAAATAACCTTTAAAATAAAGTTATTCACTACTTTTTCCACATTATCCACAAAAAATAATTAATATATACACAAATTTCTGTTGATAAATAAACATTGATTCTAACCGCTAAATTTGTTTTTTCCACATTATTAACAACCTGTTGATAAATCTATTCACAATGAACTATTTTTTTAAAAAAGAAAAAATCCCCTTGACATTTGAGGGGATTTTTTCTTTATTGTTCTAATTCTAAGCTTGGGTTTCCATTAAGCGCCATCGTTGCAAATTTCCCTTTTTCAAATAAAACGGTACCTGCTGCAGCAATCATAGCAGCATTATCTGTGCACAGAGAAAGAGGCGGAATCACAAGTTCAACATCTTTAAGCTCCGCAAACTGTTTTTCAAGTTCTGTTCTTAATCCTTTATTTGCCGCTACTCCTCCTGCTAAAAGCACTTGACGTACTCCATATTCTTTTGCTGCTTTGACCGTTTTTGTTACTAACACCTCAACAACACTTGCTTGAAAGCTTGCGGCCATGTCTTTTGGATCAATTGTTTCACCACGTTGCTTGGCATTATGTAACGTGTTAATGACTGCTGATTTCAAACCGCTAAAGCTAAAATCATATGAGTCCTCTTCAAGCCAAGCGCGCGGTAAATCAATCGTCGGCTTTCCTTCATGAGCTAAACGGTCAATATGCGGTCCACCTGGATACGGAAGATTTAACGTTCTTGCCACTTTGTCATAAGCTTCTCCGGCAGCGTCGTCCCTTGTTTCACCGATCACCTCAAATACACCATGCTCTTTCATATAGACGAGTTCCGTATGCCCGCCAGACACAACAAGGGAGAGTAAAGGAAATTTCATTTCTGTCACTAGACGATTAGCATAAATATGTCCGGCAATATGATGGACACCAACCAACGGTAAATTATGTGCAAATGCTAACGCTTTTGCCGCATTAACGCCAATAAGCAATGCACCTACTAGTCCTGGTCCTTCCGTAACAGCAACCGCATCAAGCTCCGCAAAAGATATATTGGCCTGGCGCATCGCCTCTTCCAATACAAGTGTAATTTGTTCAACGTGATGGCGGGAAGCAATTTCCGGCACCACCCCGCCAAAACGCTTATGGCTTTCAATTTGCGAGGCTACTACATTTGAAATCACTTCTCTGCCGTTTTTTACAACTGCTGCTGCTGTTTCATCGCAGCTCGTTTCAATCCCAAGTATATATATATCCTTCATCTTAAATTCACCCACATTACAAGAGCATCTTCTTGATTATCCGTATAATACTGTTTGCGAATCCCACCGTTAAGAAAACCGAGTTTGCGATACAAAGACTGAGCAACATGATTCGAGACACGAACCTCTAATGTCATTGTTTTTGCCCCTAGTTCCTTAGCTGTCTCCATCGCTTTTCTCATCAATGCTTCTCCTAATTTCTTCCCACGAAACTCTGGCAACACGGCGACATTGGTGATATGCGCCTCATCAATGACTAACCACATCCCGCAATAGCCAATCACTTGCCCATTCCATTCCATAACAATATAGTTAGAATATTTATTATGAACTAACTCATTGTAAAACGATTCTCTGCTCCACGGAATTGTAAAAGAAGCATGTTCAATTTTTAATACATCGTCAATATCATCGAGTGTCATTTGACGAAATATAATCTCCATGCATATCCCCACTTTATTTTTGCTGTTGCTCGAGCCATTTCGCTTCCGCTTCAGCCAAACGTATATAATTAGGGACAAAAGAATGAACGTTCTCCCAATCTTTTTTCATACCGAGCAAAGCCAATTCACTTGGACGCGGCAATTGCAGAGACGGAGGAGCAAATATAGCTAACTCTCCGAGTTCCTCTGTTAAAATTTCCTTATGTAGCTCATAGTCGCTTCCAATAAATAATACTTTTTCATTTTTTTCTTTTAATTTACGTGCCCAGTCCTTCGACTGCAAAATTTGGTCGTTTTCAACTGCTTCAAGAAGTTCATCATGATACTGATATAACCCTGTATAAATTTGTCCCCTTCTTGCATCAAATAATGGTGAGATCAATCCATCAAAATATTTAGCGTTAGCAGCCAGCACTTCAAGGCTGGAAACGCCTACAAGCGGAATGTTTAACGTCCATGCTAGCGTTTTCGCAATCGTTACCCCGATTCTTACACCTGTATAAGAACCAGGCCCTTTAGCCACAACAATTAAATCGAGCTCTTTTGGAGCAACATCACATTCGGCAAGTAACGACTGAATTGCCGGCATAACTCTAACAGAATGATTTTTCTTTAAATTTGTAATCAGTTCTCCTTTGACAATCTCATCTTCCACTAAAGCAATGCCCATGACAAAATTCGATGTATCAATTGCTAATACTTTCATTGCTGATAATCTCCTTACATAACTCTTCATATCGCTTACCAATTGGCTCAAGTACAATTTTACGTTCCGATTCACCATGGTGGTAAATATGAATTTTTAGCAACTCCGGTGGAAGCTGTTCTTGTATTAAATGAGCCCATTCTACTACAGTTACTCCATCACCGTCAAAATATTCATCGAATCCTAAATCTTCAAATGTATCCTCAAGTCGATATACATCCATATGATAAAGAGGTAATCTCCCTTTATATTCTTTAATAATGGTAAAAGTAGGGCTGTTTACATTGCGTTCAATTCCTAAACCTTTTGCTAATCCTTTTGTAAACGTTGTTTTTCCCGCTCCTAAATCTCCTTCCAGCGTGATTACATCTTTTCGCTGCAGCTTTTCAGCTAATTTAACGGCAAAATCCATCGTTTCTTTAGGAGAATGACTAATGATTTCATATCGTCTCATTTTAAGCCACCTGACTGTTCATTGATTTGATAAACGAGAGAACACTTTTTATTACAAAAAAGTCCTTAGGAAAGAATATCCTAAGGATGAAAGCAGTATATATATTAGTTTATCGCAAAAGGGGAAATTAAGCAAAAAAGACATAAAAAAATACGAAACAACAATGTTTCGTCTTAACACTGTTCATAAATGGCGGTCCCGACGGGACTCGAACCCGCGATCTCCTGCGTGACAGGCAGGCATGTTAACCACTACACTACGGGACCACTATCTACGTATATTTTGATTGGTTGCGGGGGCAGGATTTGAACCTGCGACCTTCGGGTTATGAGCCCGACGAGCTACCAGGCTGCTCCACCCCGCGATGATTAGAACATATTAAGCCTGGCAACGTCCTACTCTCGCAGGGGCGCTGGCCCCAACTACCATCGGCGCTGGAGAGCTTAACTTCCGTGTTCGGGATGGGAACGGGTGTGACCTCTCCGCTATCGTCACCAAGCCTACTACTCTGACTTCACTTCTTCGCTGGCTTGCACCGAGGAACCCGTCAGCTTTGAATAAGCTAGCAGACGGAGGTGCAGGCCTTACAAACGCAGGCTACAAGGAATTATTCCCTCAAAACTAGATAACCGACATTCATGGAGAAGCTACGCTCACTTCGCTTTTATGTCTAGCTACGGCTCCTAGCCTCTTGTGTCGAATAACCTTCCTCCGTCGAAGTGGCAAGCACTTCTCGTCGGAAGAACAT
>DASQMX010000009.1:0-48987 GCA_035645275.1 Anoxybacillus sp. | reverse complement strand
GGCTGTCTTCTCCTACTCGATGAACTCATCGGAAGTCTTCTCGATCGATTAGTAAGCAACATCGGCTTTGGGCCGATGGGGCGGAACAACCCATCTACTACTTCTTGCTTACGCAATCCGTAGATACGTCAGCTTCGTTGACACCTGCCAAGGAATGATGTTTTGATGCACCGCTTTGCTCAAGATGTTTCGGGCCCCATGAATGTCCCGATGTTCTTCGTATCCACAGGAACAAGCAAAGATTCGGGTGGATGCTTTTCTTCTCTTTTGACATACAGGGCATGTCTGACTGGTATACGATTCCTCTACTTCTTGTAATCGAATCCCATGCTGCGCCAATTTGTAGGCCAGATACTGTTTGACTTTCCCAAATGACCAATTGGAGAGCTTTTGGGCTTGTTGGCGGTTTGCCCGCTTTTTCTTTCTTGTGTTTCGCTGGACTCCCTCGACTTTCCCCATATAAACATCGGAAACGGATTGGACCAGACACCAGTCGACAAACTGCTTCGTTGTTTTATGAAGCGCATCCCGCAGCTGCCGCTCTGATTTCGATAAGACATACCGTTTCGCCCGCTTGTACTTCTTCCATTGGCGGGAACCTTTCTGGCACTTCGATTAGCGACACTGAATCTCGGCAAGTTTTTTATTCCGCAGCCGATGAAGAGAGCGTACTTTTCTTCCAGTAATCAGGAGGGCTTGACCGTTTTCACAAAACGCCCCCATCGTATGAATTTCGCCTAGATCTACACCGACCGAATGCCCCGGTTGATAGGCTTTCGCTTCCTGGCCATCTTCATAAGTGACAGCTAAATACCAACCGTTATCGTAACAACATTCGATTTCTTTGATCGTTCCTTGAGGCAAATTCGAGGCATAGACGATAATGGGCTTTTCTCTCTTCCCATGATGGATGCCCATCGACAATGCAATTTTCCCATTTTCATCAATCGTGAAACCATCTTTCGCCCATTTGGTATTGAAGTGCTTCTTTTTCCTGTAGGGATAACGAGCATGGCGAAGTCCTTGTTGAATGGCTTTTTGAGCGGATTGTCGAGCGAAGATATATTTGTGGCATACAGCTTGAATCGACTGGCTGTGAAGATGGAACTTTCCTTTTGTTTGCTTTTGCAGTTCGCTTTTCGAGATCCAGCGGCCATACTGAAGGAATTATTCCTTCGCTAATCGGAGGCACTCATTCCAAACAAGAACTGACTCACGATTGCAGGCGTAGAGCCGCTTGAGATCCGTTTTCGATGCACGAAAGGACACTTTTTGCCCACGGAGCATAGAGGTTCCTCCTTTCATCGAATTGGTGACAAGATTGTCATAGAATGTATGTTCGATTTTAGGAAGAAAAAACTTCCGATTCATCTCCCCCCCTACACTTCGCTTAGAGGTGGGAGACTTCTCGGTGTACATGTTAAAAGAAACTCGAGTGACACCATTTTTGTTATTACTTGCTGTTGCTATGATTCCTTTATTTATTTTTTTAGCAGTAAATGTAAAATCTTATTTATCTGGCATACTACCTGTCATTGGAAAAATACCTACTTCAATTGTTTTTCTGGGTACTCTATACCCTGTGTATTCTTTACGAGCGTTTTAACGGACTTATTATGTTTAATAAAGGAAATTTGCAGTTAAAGAAAAAGCAGTAAACTTTTGTGTAGAAATTTTTCTACACTTTTTTTGTTAACACAATTACGCTTGTGTTTCCTCACTGCTCCAAAAACTCGTAAATATCTGTTTGCTCTTCTGGAACGACGAGCTGATGTGCTTTTGCTTGTATAGGCAATTCTCCAGAAGACAAATAGCGAACAGTGCCAGACACTGTTCGCTAAGAGGCAACAAATCCTTTATATGATTTATTTGCCATCACCGTTAACGTGTTGACGTTATAGTCTTGAACACATTCCCCGCGTTTTGGTTCACCGCTAAACGCAAGCCTCGGGCAATCTCCTGCCGTCTTGAACCATAAGCTCCTGTTGAATCTTTTAATGTGCGAATTTGAAACACATTCGAGCTATCCCAGCCTTTGCACAGAGCGGAATGAGAGAAAATAAAGCGAAACAGCTCTAACATTACAGTTATCTTGTCAAACTTTGATAACGCTAAGGGAGTGACATTACACCAATTTAAAGATAGAAAAAAGGTAAAACTTAAGCTTTACCTCTTCTTGTGGAACAATTCTGTGAAAAAAGATTATTCGAGCGGTGACAGGCACGGTTTGAATACGAAAAGACCGACATTTTCAGTCGATCTTCTTGAACTAAACCCTCGTTAAAAAAGGTATAGGTTGTTTCTTTATTTTCCTTTTACGACATCATGAGTCCATACAAGTAAACCTTTCTTTTCATACATTGTAAGGAAACTTAAATAAAGGTGGATTTCATATGCGTGATAAGTCAAATCGCGACGACCCACAACAACCTCAATGTCCAGAAGGTTGTTGTGAAGGTGACGAAATACTTTGCATTTCCATTCCTTGTCCAATTACCATTGTACTTCTTGGACTTGAACTCCAATTAGAATTACCATGTATTAGACTAACTTCACCAGATAATTTAACACCGACCCAAGCACAGCAAATTCTAGCTTTCCTTACTAACCTACTTGGAAACCTTGGAACAAATATCACATCTGAGTAAATTACTTTTAATTGTTTGTTAAAGGCTGCCAATAAGGCAGCTTTTTGTTTTACTAATTACAACTAACCTGCCCTGTTAGCCACCCATGCAAGGTATCCCCCATCGAATTAGATATTTTGTTTCAAAGTTCATCATAACTTTTCCTCTCCTTTTGCGTATTAGTATTAATACGACAAAAGGACTATTATTCCTTCTCATTTCCTCCTTATCCCACCACACACTCTTTTGTACGTAGCACGATTGACACCCATCAAATCAAGTCAATCTTGCCTGATCATTTTTTTATCCTTCTTCCGCCTTTTCTTGATGCCTTTTAACTTCTTAATCTCTTTACCTGACAAATGTTCAGCTATTTTCATAGGCATCACCTCAAACATATCTTCGCAATTGGTAAATTTTGTTTTATTATGTAGACAACCCTCTATTATCTAAATATTTGATTTTTTGAATTAGAGACTACACTATCCTTATTAGTTGGTATACTCAACTGCGCATCCCTTTGGTGAAGATCAGCAAACTTCTCGCCAAAGGGCATGTTTTTTACAAAGAAAAAACGCCTGTCATCTAGACAGACGTTCCCGTGTATTTTGTATGTCTTGTTCAACTATCGTTAGTTTAATAAAGTTACTTCATTCTTATTTTTGCTTTTGATGAAGAACAAAACCCACCAAACCAGTATATAGAAGTGACCTATGATTGCATAAATAGACCAGATAGAACCTTGTTGTAACTGCTTAAGTAAATGTTCGAATTCATTTATCCCTTCTGCTCTTCCAATGCTGTTTAACAAACTAATTATCGGAACAGTAATCGTAAAAACTATGGCGATAATGGACAAACTTATAATTTTTTTTTCGAATAAGACTAAATATTGCAGTTCCAAACGTTATAAACAAAAACAAGTAATATATAATCCAGAACCAAGATGGAAGGGTTTCTGTACTCATTTTTTCATCTCCTTATTAAATATATCTTTCTTAATATTCTTTTCTGTTATTTTATTACACATATATCAAAAAACAACAATCTTTTGGATTGACGCTCCGTCGAAACTCCTCCCGTCCCGTTTTCCACACGGACAGGAAACATAGGTCTAGTTGTCCTGCTTCAACAAAATATCCACGATACCATCATAACACGTCTAAACAGAAATATTCTGTTATCTTTCTGCCAAAAGTCTGCCGTTTTTCTGCCATTTAAAATTAATTTAGGGTATTCTGATTATATGGTCCCTTTCTGTTCAGTATCTTAAAATGGTTTGTTTCATTTTTTCAAAGTACTGTGTAACTAGTCTTTTAGATATTTTCGAGCAATATCAGCAACCATCATAGCGAAATTAGCCACATCTGCTGATTCTCGAATTATATTTTCTTTTGTCGCTCCTAAATCTCGATGTAAATCCACCGCGTTTAATAATTCGTTAGTTTCCTCTCTCATTCGTTTGATTAGCCAATAAATCTTGCAATTATCCCACCCTCCTTTTTTGTCGTTCTCTCTTAATTTCGTTTCCATTTGTTCAGCAAACCACTTCACCGATTCTCTTACTTCCATGAAAACCATCCTTTCTTATTACGCTTTATGTGTCTAATACACATTTTTAGAAAAACAAACCATGTGCATTTTCCACTACTTAATCCGAAGAGCCCTAATTTATTGATGCTCTAATTCTATTAAATAATTTTTTATATAATTCTTCCTCTGTTTCCCAAACAATATGACTATATTGTCTTGTATCAAAATGAAGGTTCTCTAAATCACCTTTTCTGCAAGTCCAAATCACCGGCTTCCCAAGTCCCATAGCATAACCAGCTTCAAAATAAACTCCACCTCTATGTCCTGTAAAATCAGCTACAACAAATTTACTTCTTTTTATTTCAGCTATTATTTCGTCATCGATTTTATTGTTATGTTCCTTCTGATCTATTCTAACTGGAGTATAACCAGCATCTGATATAGCCTTTTTAATTCCGTTTTCTGCAGCGCTATCCATTTGAGGATTAAACCACATAGCAATAAACGCTTGTTTGCTGTCCTCTACATTTTTTGTTTGCAATTCAGCTACCTTGTTCCATCCTTTTACAGTAACTACTAATTCAGTCGGAAACGCATCGTACCCTTCGACCAAACCATCACTAATAAGTTGTCATATTAAAAAAACACTTCATTATCGTTATCACTTTGTGTAAAAAATAAAGCCCTGTCTTCTTTTGTTACTTTTATTTTAGCTCCCGGATATTCAGAAATAAGGGACAAATTAACCAACGTTCGGTTAATCTTTTCCGAAACATTTTTCGGAAAGGATTCTAATAACTCCGATAATGTAACAATAGGTAATTTGATATTTTCCAAAACCGTCCCAGGCCTATCTTTGAAGATAGCAATACCTTCTAAATTTTTCAAAACTCTCTCTCATTAAAGCCGCGATTTTTATTTTTCTTTCTGAAGTTAGATAATCAACTGCAATATCTGTAATTATAAATCTTCCACAATTTGAACAGTGAACATAATAATTGATAAAATCCGCTGCTACATTTGCAGATTAACCACAAATGATACATTGTCTCATAAGCTTCACCTCTTTTAAAATTCATCATATCTTATATTTTGTGTAATTGAGTAATCCGCTGAATCCGTTAATATTACTGCATTTAACAAATATGTAAAAATGAATTAGACACTTCATATTTTATGTATAATTAATAAGGTTTGATCACTTCAATCTTACCAAATAGAGCGATTCTCTTTTATATTTTTTAAATTTTAAAAAGAAGAGGGTGAACCCTTAAAGGAAATTTTCGGTACCTTTTGGGTCACCCTCATTCTTAATGTTCTATTTCAAAAATATATATTAACTTCAAGCTGATTCCTGATATATTATCATCTATCAGGAATATACGTTGTAACAACACCTGTATAGTGCCAATAAGAATAAGAAGTATGGAACGAATGGCTATGTTTTATCGCTAAATTCCCAGATGTATTACTTACCCTCATGCCAGGCTGTGTTACAAATGGGTCCTGCATATAGCCCCAAGTGTGATACCATTCCCATCTTCCGTATTTGTTAGCAATTGAGGAATCATTATTAGTATACACAGAACCTACATTAAAAGACCAAGCATTACCAGAAACAAACCCAGTAAGATTTACAGACACATCAAAACCTGCGTCATCAAATGGACCATATGAATGGATTTGCTGAGCCGAGTAATTAACATCCATACGTGTGTTTTGTATATCTATTCTATAATTAGAAGCCTCGTATTCGTTAAAAGCTCTAATATCCCATATAGAACCTGTTTTTCCATTGATGTTGGCAGAAGATGATTTTCTATCAAAATGTAAACTTGTAGTAAAAGTTCCCGCCTTTAGGCTAGTGATTGGACTGTAAAAACTCCAAGAATAGGTTCTCCAATGTCCACCTGACAGCTCAGGTTGAACCGCTGCTATAGATATTAAGTCTAAAGATTCCTCTTTCCCCTTTTCAGTCTTCGATAACTTTTTGATAAATCCATTAGGATCCGTTTTAATCATCTTAGTATTTTCAATCACATCATTTTTTATTTCGTCAATATTGTTATTAACCATATTTGAAAAATAGTATTTTTCATAGAGTTTTCCATTTAGCTCAGCTTGGTATATAGCAATCAGATGATTTTCTCCAGGATCCTCCAACACATCTTGCTTAAGTGGCTTACCGTTATTATGGATAAGCTTAGGTTTTCGATTAAATTTCTCTTCTTCCTTTTTTTCTTTACTATTGCCTTTCATCCACTCATCGGACATTTCAACTTCAACTTCAAGATTAGATAATTCTTTGTCTTTCTGGCTCATCGTATTAACTTGGGCAGCATTAGCTTTGGCTAACCCAAATAAAAAAACTACAATTAATGACATTAATAAAATAACTAACTTTTTACCGAAATGATTAATAGTATTTTCCAATTATTACTCCTCCTCATACTTGATATAAAACGATAATAAATATGTAACCACCTTTATACCCATATATCACCACTTATGTAAATAATTAACACATTAATATTACTATACTATCCAGAAGTTTAATTTCCTTTTTTTTTTAAATTTTTCACTTTTTGTTTCATTTTATTTAGTTAATTTGAGAATAGATTGTTTAAAAGCTTTCTAAATTTTCTTTTTATCTAAGATGGTGTTGCAAAACTAGAGTAAAAACTCAAAATTGTGCATAAGAATGCATAACTGTACATGCAGTAAATAGCGATGAAACCCATACCAACGCGGTTGTTCTAATCCATCATTCTTTAACTGATTAAATGTCTGTTCAATCGTGTTAAGGAAACGGAACATCCACTTTCCTAATTCTGTTTTCAAATGAAGGCATGACCCGACCATGGGAATCTTTTCGCTCCTCACGATTTCGCGGGTTAATCGGTGAAATAAAAAAGATTCCCGTTTCTTCTGCCATGTTACGAACATTTTCACTATCATAGGCGGCATCTCCCAAGGCAAACTCAATCTTCCATTTCTTTAAAGATGGAAATAACTCAAGTGCAACAGACGCATCATGTTGATTCGCTGTTGCGAAAGCATGAGAGAGGATGATTCCTTCCCTAGTTGTACAAAGGTGCAACTTATAGCCTTTGAACCATTTATACCGAGTGGAAATTCCCCATCTAGCTTGAGAATCGTAGAGACTGCTTCGGAGTGCCGTACTGTCAATGATGACGACTTTTGGACACCGAACACCTAAGTCTTTGAGAAGTTGGGCGTTAAAAACGGAGAAACCTTGTTCTCGAAACCATTTCCCTGCCCGCGAAAACGTAGAAAGATGAGGAACCTCATTAAGCCCACAAATCCGCCGGAAGTAGTCAAATCGATCCAGTGTGTCCACTAACTGACGGAAAGAGTCAATAGAAAAATAAGTTTTCAAAAAGAAACACTTTAACAATGACTTTTTTGAAATCGGTGGTCGCCCTGTCACATAAGGTGTTTCAGGTAAAGAAAGTTAGTCAATGTATTGAAATAAAGCCTGTAAAAGAGGATCGATTTCGCTAGACAGTGCATGTTTGATTACAATATTGGAAATCATGATAGTGTCCACCCCTTGGAATGAAGGATTTTTGGTCACTGTATATGATTTCCAAGACGGGTGGATTTTTTGCGTACTTTTATGCATCCATTATGCGTTTTGCAACACGTTCATCTAAGAAAGAGGAGATACGAGAATAGTGTTGAATTAAGTATTATTATATTTTTGGAAGGAGTTTAGACATTGAGAAAATGGGGCTTTTTACTTTTAGGCATAATTCTTTTATTATTTGGATATTTAGTTTATATGGACGTTTACAATACTCATCTACCTGTTAGTTCAGTTTCTGAGAAAGAAGTGTTGAATAAAATTACTAAATCCTCCGGAAATCTTGTAAAAATAACAGAGGAAAAAGGGTACCAGTGGTACATTACAGAAAAAAAGCAGGGCAAGGAATATGAAGAGCTTAAACAAATGATGAAAGAAAAAGGCTGGTTTTATAAGAAACGAGCTGATTCTGGATTTATTTTCCATAATATAAATGGTGAAATTAATGTCAAGAGTAGATTGTGGAAAAAAAATTATGTTATCTTTTATTTCCCGGAGGGGATTTGAGTAGACTGCTCTATATAGTTTTTCTTCTTGTTTAGATTATTTAAATATTTGATATACACATTTCTTGAATACTCACATAAAATAACAAGCATATAAAAATTTAAGCGTGTTATCTTTCTACAGTGAGATTAATATATAAAAGTTAATTATATCCAGAAAAAGTAAAAAACAAGAACGAAAAAAGAGGCTGATTCAAAAGGTCATTTTTCATCTACCTTTTGAGTTAGCCTCTTTATATCTTAAATTTCGTCATCGCTCGGTCCATTGAATCCTGGTTTACGTCAATATATTTTAGTGTGATTGCTGGTGATGAATGGTTAAAGATTTCTTGTAGCATCGCAACGTCTTTAGTCTGCTGATAAAAATGATAATCAAATGTTTTGCAAAGCGTATGCGTGCCGATTTCGTCCAAGTGGAAGCGTTCGGCTGCCTTCCGTAAGATTTTGTAGGCCATGCTACGGCCAATAGGCTTATTTCGCCCATTGCGGCTTTTTAATTAAGTATTCATCATCCTTTTTTCCTTCAATGTACCGATTTAGCTCCCGCTTCAATGATGGAGTAATACGAATCCGCTTTTGCTTGCCTGTTTTCTTCTCACGAATGCTAATATGTGTACCCTTCACATCGCCGACTTTAAGCTTTAAAATGTCTGAAATACGAAGCCCTGTATTGATGCCAATTAAAAACAGCAAATAATTACGTTCATTATGTTCTTTTAAATACTTTTTTATTGCCTCAACCTTCTCTGAATCACGAATCGGCTGAACAAAATTCATGATGAAATCACTTCACTTTCTTCTTTTTTATAAACTTCTATTTTGAAAGCAAAAGCGAGCTTATAGAATGCACATGATTTGATTCGATAATATTTCCGCTCGCTCATGTCGAGATTATTGTAAAGCTCATAATCAAACACATCCTCGTCTTCTGTCATATAACCCTTAATGATAATCGCTCGTTCCCAGTAGCCTAGACGATTAACTGCCGTCACTATCCGTTTGATATATTCGCTGCGTTCCCGCTCATAGTCAGCATTACTAATGGCCATTTCTTCGGTTGAGGAATGGAATTTGTTTGTATTCGAAGGGCGAACGAGCGAATATTGCTGGGTAACTTTAGGCAGCTTGTCCAATGACTGAGTAAGCAGAAAAACACGATACTTCTCCAATGCTGCTTCAACTGCTTTTTTTCGTAGCGTCACGGTCAATTTCGCACAGGATAAATTCTAATTGCTTTTCCATGTTCTCAACCTCCGAAATGAATAATTATCGTTGACGAAAAGCGCCGCCCTTGGAACGACGATAAACAGGACGATTGACACCCATTAACTCTCTTAATTTGTGCTCGGTGAAACTTTCTTTTAAGCGTTTTGTTTTAGACTCTTTCTGATGCTTGTTGGATCGTTGTATGAACTTATTAGCTTTAATCCAATTTTGTAACTGTTGCTTAATGGTTCTCGTGGTGTATTATTCCAATCATTTTTGGTAAAAAGAAAAAAGGACACCAATCATACAGAAATAGCCATCCTACTCTGTACAATCAGTGTCCTCACGCTCTCAGTCTTGGACATATTTTGTTATATTTCTATTATAATACAAATCAGGCAGTCTGATGATGTAAAAGCTTATCAAAGTTTTATTACATTTTCTTCAGCTCATCCAACGGGTTATGCAACCACTTCAAATATTTCTCGTGTTCCCGTCGTTTTTGACTGTGTTTTGTATATTTGAGTAACTGTTCTCCCCTTTAGATTTCCTTCTTGTATTGTTTAACAGCTTCGGCTAAACTTCTTGCGAGTGAATACACAGCTTCTTTGCTATTCCACCATATTTCCCCAACTGTTGTACCTATCCGCTTTTGTAATTCGGTTTCTAATGCTTCTAAATCTGCAAGACTCTCGCCTGATTCAACTCGCTTTCTTTCTTCAAAATACCTTTCAGCTAGTTCCTGGATTGACATTTTAGAGAAATCACTCATTCCACAACCTCCAATGCTTGTTTGGCTTCTTCCTCTTCCCCCATATTTTTTTCAACAAAAATACCCGAAACGTCACTTAAATTTATATAGAATTGGCCTAATTTTTCCGTCTCGATTAAATTCTAACTCTACTAATTGACAGGTCAATCCATTAGATTTAGTTTTTACCGATGTAGAATAAAACTCTTTCTTAGCGCCGCTTTTAAAAACAACAATGTATTTATGCATCTCGTTCCTCCTTGGCAACAAAACTATCATTTTGTTTCCTTATTCCTCTGCTCGTTTATTCTTGGAATTGTGAATTAGTTAATCCTCTTAAGCATGTGGACGAACATGTCGACATATCTTTTACATAACACCAAAAAAGGAGGGCATCAGGTAATGACATCAATTGAACTCTTCGCATGGACATTATCATCTATCTTAGGAATTAGCTTCATTATTTCTTTAGTGGCTGTATCAAGAAAACCAAGATACATTACTGAAATGGAACATAAAAGGCCTCACCCCCCTGAATACATAAATGATTTAAAAGAAAGATAACCATGATAAAGAGAATACAACAAACTAGCTGTACACGAATCACTTTTCCTTCTCTCCATTGAGACTTAGTTGCTATTTTGTTTCGTATAATCGTCAATCTGTTCATTAAGCAGTTTTGCTTTCTTTTCTCTTTACCTGTTCAATCAATTCCTGTTAATTAACAAATGCCTGAGTTACTTCATACAATATCCAAAAAATGGAGTTGTTCTTCATGGCGAAATGGATTGACGTATCTACATCACAACATCAATTAAAACTTTTTGATGGAAACAGGCTTATAAAAGCTTACCCAATTGCAGTTGGAAAAATATTATCACCAACACCTTCTGGGACATACACGATTATCAATAAACAACGTAATCCTGGCGGACCATTTGGAGTGCTTTGGATGGGATTGTCAAAACCTCATTACGGTATACACGGAACAAATAACCCAGCTTCAATCGGTAAGAATGTCTCACATGGATGTATTAGAATGTTTAATCATGATGTTCTAGAATTATCATCTAGAGTTCCAATTGGTACTAGGGTTTTTATTCATAAATGACTCTGATAATCTCGCCTCCTTTACTGCATAGTTTGGGTCTTGAGCGATGCAAAGAAACATCGCTCTATCGTCGTATTATGAAATAAAAAATTATTATTCGCCTAAATGAATATCAGTCCAAAACAATGAAGGTTCTTTATAATTTTCAATGTCCGATGTAATATAAGGGTACTTTTTATAAACTTCATCAACTTCTAATGTTTCAACTCTGTTAAGTCCTCATAACATTCTTTTTTTACAATCTCTATCGTTTCGCCAACATTGTTCGCCAAGATAAAATCCCTTTCGTCTCCTGCTTTCGGGCGGTGACAGCACGCAGTCCATTTGAAACCCTCATGGTGCAAATTAAATAGTTCCGTTTTTGTGGAGAAAATCTTAAATAACAACATCCATCACATAGTAAATCGCCCACAAAAAAACTTGAGGAAAATTCATCCTCAAGTTAGTAAACTAAACCACTCGTTAGCACAATAAAAAATACTATTTTTAACAATCACTGTTCTTTATTTTTCTGTACCCTATTTGTTATTTTCTAATTGACTAATTCTTTGTTCTAATTCTTCAATTTTTTTCTTTAAACTTAGTGTAGTAGTAAAAGCAAAAATTCCAAAAACAAAACCTAAAATTCCGAATGTATCCAAGGATATTCTCCCCTTTAAATACTTTTAAAGGTTAGACGGTTATCTGACTTTAACAAGTTCATTTATTCTATTCTCACAATAAATTTTAACATAAATTTCCTTATAACTTTTTAATTCAAAGAGAAAATTTCACTTCAACATCTCTTTTAACATACCCATTCGCAAGTTAAATCAAAGCATATCAATAGCTGTTGCCATGGTGCGAAATAAGGTGCCAATTAATTTGTATTTTATTTTGAGATAAACGTTGATTTAACAGTAAAAAAATCGAGTGTAAAATCTATACGAATTTACACTCGATTTACTATGTTATTTGTATTGTTTTTTCATATTATCGGAACTACTTAGATACAAATGAGAGTTTTTATTTTTCTATTTCAAGTGTAATTGCCCCACACAATCCACATACCTTAAGTAGTGATCGTAGACATCAAGACTTGTAGCAGTGTTCACCTTTTTTATTGTTCGTTTTTGAATATAATGCTTATGTCGGTTTTGTTTGTAGTATAGAAGCTATATTATCAGGCGAACAGTGCCAGGCACTTATGAAAAGTGGCACTTTTAAGAGTGACAAAAACCCATAAAATCTGCCGTCAGCTTTTCGGCTCAGCAGGCGCCTGCGGCCTTACCTTCCGCAAAAAGAAAATGCCAAGGAGCGCCATCATCAAAAGCGATCCCATTGCCAACCGATTGGCAATGTTTCCATACGAATGAAGAAGGAGGGTAATGCTTCCGTAAATCGTCGGTCCGATGATGGCCGACACTTTTCCGGAAAAAGCGAACAGTCCGAAAAATTGCCCTTGCTTGTCTTGCGGAGAAAGTTCGACAATATACGTTCTCGAAGTGACCCACAGCGCTCCTAGACTGACGCCGAACAAACTTCCAGCGATCCAAAATGAAAGCTTGGAAAAAGCAAGCACCCCTATCGCCAGGGCGATGCACATCATGATGCCGACATACAAAACCGCTTTTTTTGTCCCTTTGTTTCTCGTAATATAGCCAAAAAGAAAGGAACCTATAATGCTAGAAACGGTGGAAACTAAATATAAAAGGATAAATTCCCCAGCCGTAAACCCGACAATGGCCTTGGCATAAACGGACATGATGGCTATCGTCGTCGCCACAGCATCATTTAAAAAGAAATAAGAAATCATGAAAGTAAAAATGTTTTGATACTTTTTCATTTCTTTAAACGTCGCATAAATATCCCGATAGCCTGCAAAAAATCCGGCCTTTCGCTTTAGCACACCGGCTTTTTCGGCTTCTTCTTTGACAAAGAAAAAAAGCGGTAAAGAAAAGAGGAAAAACAAAAGGGCGCTTGGAATAAAAGCCCGGTAGTAATCCTTTTCGCCAACAAACAGATACACGGCAAGCCCGACAAGCGTTCCGACATATCCGACGGCAACGCCAAAACCGGAGATGAGCGGAATTTCCTGCTTATTCCCCAAACTGGAAATCATGGAATCGTAAAAAACGAGGCTCGAATGGTAAAAAAACTTTGCCGCGATAAATAAAAGCACAATTATTACAAAAGACGCCGGCAATCCAAAAATTACATTCGCATGATTCGAATATCCGGCAACGCCCATAAGCAAGGTCGCCGCAACCGAAAGAGCTGTAAATATCCCAAGCCATTTCTTTCTTCTCCTAGTTCGGTCAATCCATGTGCCGTATAAAGGAGAAAATACAACTAAAAAGAAAGAGGCTAGTGCATTCGCATACGAAATAAATGTACTGGCTATCTGGTTCAAGCTCTCGCTTTTTCCCACCGTTTCCGAAACATAAAGCGGGAAAAAAATCGTATTTATATTCGAGGAAAAAATCGTATTCGCAAAATCATACAACGCCCACGATAAAACCGGCAAAGAAACATACAGTTTCAAGTCCGGCTGCCTCTTTCTTTCAAAAGACATGGCATCTTCTCCCCCATTCTATCGGTTATGGAACGGTCGTCAAACCGCTTATTCTAATATATTAGATTACCTTACATATTAGGTGACTTTGTTTAGTTTATGTAAATAAATATTTATCTTTTTTTACGAAAGAACGCCTCTCCAGCTTCCGAAAAAAGGCGTTTGGGATTATTACAGAATATATTTAACATTCTAACAAATAATCATGCATTTGTGGACCATCATTGGCGAACAGTGCGTGGCACTGTTCGCCTTAACACCACTTTCGCTGCCTTCATTTCATTCGCATGACAATCGACGTAAACAATAGTATCATCATTATCAACTGTTCCGGCGATATATTCACCAAATGGATTTATGATAGCGGCACCACCTACAGCCCAACTGAAATTTATAATTGAATATTTAAGGTTACCCCCTCTTTTTTAATACAGCTCTTACTGGGCTTCCATCAGCTTCTGTAAGCGGAAGCGGAAGGGCGATCAGTTCATAGTCCCCCGGGGCCACATGATCGAGGACAATACCTTCTAAAATATGGATACCATAACGAGTCAATTCATGATGGGCAGATAACTCTTTGCTATCCAAAGGATCAACGGACGGCAGATCCACGCCAATGAGCCGAATGCCGCGTTCCGAAAGGTATGGAGCTAATTCCGGTTCCATATGGGGAATGGCTTCTGGAAAGACAGTACGGTTTTTCCATGCACCTGTATAAATTAATAGGCGTGTTACTCCTTCTAAATTTATACTTTGCAATTCGTCTACTCCAATCTTTGTCTTGTTTGGCAGATGGATGACACGGGCAGGGCCAATGTATATATCCAAATCCAAATCAATCACCCGCTTTCCTTCATTATCAAAATGAAAAGGGGCATCAATATGTGTACCTGTATGGGCGCTCATCGTGATTTGACCTACATTGACGGACCCGCTTTCCTCTTTGCTCCAATTTACACGGTAAGAAAACGGAGTATCCCCTGGCCATACAGCCACTTTTTCATCCAGCCGTTGAGATATATCAATCCATGAGTTCATCATTTTCTTTCCCCCTTATTCGTTTACTCAACATGAAAGGAGGCCTTTTCCCCAGCCCCCTGCCATGCATACCATATTAAAGTTTCGTTCTTAAAGTCCATAATTCAGGGAAGAAATGTTGATCAAGCGCTCTTTTTAAATAAGTGACTCCTGATGAACCGCCTGTTCCTTTTTTATGGCCAATAATTCGTTCAACCGTACTCATATGGTTATAACGCCACAACTGTTGTTGGCTGCCGATGTCCACCAACTTCTCAGCCAGCTCATATAAATCCCAATATTGATCCACGTTCCGGTAAACAGTCAGCCATGCTTCCTCTACACTGTCATTTGGCTGGTAGCTTTGGGACCAGTCTCTGTCAAGAACTTCTTGGTCAATTGGTAATCCGCGGACTGCGAGAGCTTTAATCGCCGCGTCATAGATGCTTGGTTCATGAAGCACTCTTGTCAGCTGTTCATAAATCTCAGGATCATGTTGGAAGACTAATAAAGTATGAGCATTTTTATTTCCAAACGCAAATTCGATTAAACGGTTTTGGTAGGACTGGAATCCGGATGCATGCCCCAATTTATCCCGAAATTCCATATATTCAGCAGGAGTCAGCGTGGAAAGGACACTCCAAGATTGGATCAATTGCTGCTGAATTCTTGATACACGTGAAAGCATTTTAAAAGACGGTTCCAAATCGTTGCGGAGAATACATTGAATCGCTGCGTTCATTTCGTGTATAATGAGCTTCATCCAAAGTTCGCTTGCCTGATGAATAATAATAAACAGCATTTCATCATGATGATCGGACAATCGTTGTTGGCTGGATAAAATTTTGTCGAGTTGAAGATAACTTGCATACGACATTTCTTTTCGGAAATCTGTATAAATCTCTTTCTCTAATCCATACTTGGAATTTGTTTCATTATTATTAACGTTCACCATACCGGCATCCCCCTTTTTTCATTCCCATGCATAGCTATCTTCTATTAAATTTGCTATGACGCTATTGATCTATGTTGACGTCACTTCCAGAAAGTTGGAGGGCGTCGTTTGTTGTATGATGGATTGCATTTGTTTTTTTCCAAATAAAATAAGCAATCGAAAGAAAGATTAACCACGGAACTCCAAATTGAAGCATGATTTTAAATGGCGTAAACCATGTCGTAATCATCAAGCTGAGCAGCAGAACGCCCCCTAAAATCGTCAAATAAGGGAAACCGATCATTCTTATTGATAATTTGCGTCCCCCCATTTGCTTCCACTTGCGACGAAAAAATAAATGAGAAACGAAAACCATCAACCATGTGAAGATGGCACCGAACATGGAAATCCCCATCATGACCGCATAAGATGTCCCAGGAACAAGCGCCGAAACGACTGCAGCGGCGACAATCCCAAGTGTGGAAACCGTAAGAGCGTTTGTCGGAACCCCTTTTTTACTTACTTTTCCAAAGAAAGCAGGTGCATATTTTCCTCGTGATAATGAAAATATCATTCGTGTTGATGCATATAGTTGGCTATTCATAGCTGATAATGCAGCCGTTAAAACAATAAAGTTTACAATACCCGAAGCACCAGGGATATTCAAGATTTCCATTACTTTGACAAAAGGACTTTTATCGACCCCAGCCGATTTCCAAGGAATGATCATTAACATGATGGCCATTGTCAAAACATAGAAAGTCGACAAACGGAATACGGTTGCTTTTAATGCTTTTGGTACAGCTACATCCGGGTCTTTTGCTTCACCTGCTGTAACCGCTATCATTTCTGTCCCTAAAAAGCTGAATAGTGAGATAAAGATGGCTACCCACATTCCCCACCAGCCAAACGGTAGAAACCCGCCATCGTTTACAAGATTTTCACTTCCTATTCCCGGCTGTTCAGACGCTCCAAATAGAACGTATGCACCAAGGAGAATGAAAAGCACAATCGCACTAACCTTTATCATGGAGAACCAATACTCAAAAGTAGCAAACGTATTGACACTAGTAGCGTTGACATATATCAACACACCGCCAAACAACAAGATCCATACGATTCCCGGAACGTTCGGAAACCAGTATTTCATATAGACGGCAATGGCACTTACTTCGACTCCAACGGCAAGTACATTCGCTATCCAGTACGAATACCGAACAATAAAGCCTGCATAAGGACTGATATATTTTTCAGCAATCGTCCCAAAAGACCCAGAAGTAGGATGGGCAACTGTCATTTCAGCTAAACATCCCATTAGAAGCAATACGATCAATGCGCCTATCATATAACTAATCAACACACTTGGCCCAGCAGTTCCAACAGCAAGCCCGCTTCCAAGGAACAATCCGGTGCCGATTGCGCACCCCATGGCAATCATGGTAAGCTGATTTGTGTTTAAATCGCGATTTAATCCTCTCTCCCGCTCATGAAGATCATTTAGATTTCCCATGTTTCCTCCCCCTTTCTCATCGTCAAACGCGACATCTTTATGCCACTACTTCGCGCTCATTTGTAAACTTTTCATATTGTTTTTCCTTCATAATTTTTTTAAGGATTTGTACGACTTTCCACACTTCTTCATAAGAAGTGTATAATGCGATTGGTGCCAAACGAATGATGTTAGGTGCCCGAAAGTCCGGGATCACTCCGTTTTCTTTTAATGATTTACAAATACGAGCAGCTTCATCATGTTCGAGACTTACATGTCCCCCTCGGCGTGCATCGTCTCTAGGATTGCCAATGGTAAAACCAAAATCTTTCAACTCGTTTTCAATTAAGTACATTAAATATTGAGTGATTTGCAGCGACTTTTGACGAATGTTTTTCATTCCGGCTTCTGCAAAAATTTCTAAGGATCCGATTAAAGGCGCAAGGCTCAACACATGAGGCGTTCCGATTTGATAAGCCGCTGCCGTTTCAGCCGGTGTGAATGTATGCTCCATGTCAAACTGTTTCTCTTTTTTGGAACCGAACCATCCGGCCAGACCAGGAAGCGTTCCGAAATGTTTACGATTCACATATAGCCCGCCGACACATCCCGGTCCTCCATTTAAATACTTGTAGTTGCACCAAAACGCAAAATCAACGCCCCACTCACTGAATGAATGAGGAATGGCACCGACAGAATGACATGCATCAAATCCAATGAAAATGCCGCGAGCATGCGCTTCCTCTGTTAAACGTTTCATATCCAATATTTGACCACTTCGATAAAGAACAGTTGGCAAAATAATTAACGCAATATCGTCGGTCATCGCAGCGATAATGTCATCCTCTTCTAAAAAACGGCCATCGCGGCTTTTTACACGGATCAGATGCGTATCCGGATCATAGCCGTGGATACGGAGCTGGCTTTGCAGTGCGTAAATATCAGAAGGGAATGTCAATTCATCAGCTAAAATTTTTGTACGTGTTCCCTCAGGTTTGTAAAAGGTCGCAACAAGTTGATGCAAGTTCACTGTCGTGGAACCAGTTACAATGACTTCTTCAGGTGAAGCTCCCACTAATGGCGCCATCATTTCACCAAGCCTCTCCGACATGTAAAACCATGGATGTCTCCCTTGCGTCCACCCGTCAATCCCAAGTTCTTTCCAATCAGCCAAAGCCTCTAATAGCGTTTTTTCAGCTCTCTTAGAAAGAAGCCCTAATGAGTTACCGTCCAGATAAATAGAATCAGGCTTTAAGTAAAACTCATGGCGGAAATGCCATAGTTTATCTTCCTGATCAAGCTTCCTGGAAAATTCTAGTGTCGGTTCAAAAGAATAAGAAAGCATCCTAATTCTCCTTCACATTGATTTTTGGAAAATTGTATCAATGAAGTTGACATGATGTCAATTAAAAATAAAAAATTTTCAGAAAGTTAAATAAAGTATTAAAATTATTCGTGAATAACCCTTTCGTTTTCATAAGATTCCATTTATGTATGCTATTGAAAAGGAAACGAATGGAGGGAATATAGTGGATAGCAGCAAAGCGGCCGATAAACGTCATATGCGTTCCATCATGACACGCCAAAAACTATTACAAGCAGCAAAAGAAGTATTTATTGAAGAAGGTTTTCAAAAAGCAACGATTACGCAAATGATCAAGAAGGCAAATGTGGGATACGGTACAGCCTACGTACATTTTGGAGGAAAAGACGAAATTTTGATTGTGCTAATGGAAGATGTGATGGAACGATTTTATCAAATTGCCGAAACTCCCTTCTTTCCAACGTCAAAAGAAGAAGCCCAACAAATCATCAAAAAACAGGCCTATTCCTTTTTGAAAATGGCAGAAGCAGAACGAAGCATGATGCAAGTATTTGAACAGGCTATTGGAGTTTCACCGGTTGTGTCCGCTAAATGGAAAGAAATCAGGGAAAAATTCATTCAGCGAATTTCACAAGATATTGCCTATTCACAAAAAAATGGGCTGGCCAAAGCGCAGTTAAATCCTGAACTGGTTGCGCGCGCCTGGTTTTTCACGAACGAAATGTATCTTTGGGAAATTGTCCGCAATGAACACCAAGCATCCGTAGAAGACATTGCCCAAACCATTACAGCCGTCTACACAACGGGACTTTATCTGTAACGATGCTTTTTTATAAAAGCTCTTTTTTCATAAAAAATCCCCCTTAAGTTTGACAGTACAGCCTTTCCTCTTTGCTGTCTACTATAAGGAGAAAAGCGAACAGTGCTAGGCACTGTTCGCCCGTTTTCTTGACATAATACCAAAATCATTTTTTATTGAATGTGTTGCAAAATGTGTGATGAATGCATAATCGAACATAAAAGCCCACTCGCTTGGAAATCGTATACAGTGACCAAACCATACAATTCCAAGGGTAGACACTATCATGATCTCCGGTTGATAATAGAACTTACAAATTTCAAAGAAAATGCCCCTCTTTTAAAGGATTTATTACAGTACATCAACCAACTTTCTTCATTAGAAGCATCATATGTGACAGGCCGACCACCGTTTTCTAAAAAATCGTTGTTGAAATGTTTGTCTTTAAAGACTTATTTTTCGATTCCATCAAATGAATCCGTTTTATAAAATACAATAAGCCTGTAACCCTTGATACACAAAGGTTACAGGCTGTTATGAATTTATTAAATTCATTTTTCAATTGGCTGATTTCAACCTGGAATCTTCATTACTTGTAATAAATTTCCCTAAAATGAAGGTCATGACAGCAGCTAAAAATAGTGCAGTAGCTAAAAAATAAAATCCAGCATGATAATTACCTGTAATGTCTTTTAATACACCAAAAAATTTTGGTCCGTTATATCCTCCTAGATTACCAATAGCATTCTGCAAACCAAGAGCTGCACCGACAACTCCGGCTGGAATAATAGCTGTTGGGATAGCCCATAGAGGTCCATATGGAGCATATACACCTATAGCCGTAATGGATAACAAAACCATTTGAAGAACTGGTAACGTTACAAATTGTCCTGTAATCATACTAATCGCAGCAATCACTAAAGGAATAGCAACATGTTGAACACGGTTCATTCTTTTATCTGACCAATATGAATTAATTAACATTCCGATCAATGCACAAGTAAAAGGAATTGCCGTTAACCACCCCAGCATGACAGGATCTTTTGTAAATGTTCCAACTACACTTGGTACCCATAAAGTATAGCCATAGAACCCAGTCATCCATAGAAAATACATGATAACCAGTCCCCACACCGCCTTATTCTTAAAAGCAGCAATATACCCCTCTGATTGAACTTTTTTATTTTGTTCTGCTGCTAATTCCGTTAATAATTTCTCTCTTTCTTCTTGCTTCATCCATCTCGCATCTGAAGGTTTATCATTTATCATTGCATACCATACAAAAGCCCAGATAATAGGTGGTAAACCTTGAATGATAAGAACCGTCTTCCAGTCGAAAAATTTTAGCAAAAACCCAGATAAAGGAGCCATTAACATAGCTGAAACTGGTAAACATGCCATCCAAAAGGCATTGGCGCGTGCACGTTCTTTAGTGGTAAACCAATTTGCTAATAATACAAGAACTGCTGGCCAAACCCCACCTTCAGCTACTCCAAGAGCAAACCTTGCAACTTTCAGTTGCCCCTCTGTCTGAACAAAACCAGCAGCCGTTGCACATATTCCCCATAGTAACATAAGAATAAAAATCGTTTTTTTCGCTGACCATTTAGCAGCAAGTATACCCCCAGGAATTTGGAAAATTAAATACCCGACAAAGAATATTCCTGCAATATCCCCTGCTGCTGAAGCATTAATCTTTAAATCCTCTTGTATATAAGGCATTAAAATTCCTACATTAATACGATCGATGTAAGCCAACATATACATAATAAACGCAACCGGAATAATTCTAAGCCATTTCGATGCCCCCACAAAAATTCCTCCCCTTATAGGATTATCGAATTCCTTTTCTCCCCTACGAACATCGTTAACTCTCACACTACTAAGAAACCGTTTTTATTTAAACAGCCATTCAGTATTTATACTTTTTGAGTTAGGAAATGTTTTGAATACTTTGCCGCTAGCTTAATGCATTCTTCCATACTGACACTGCTTGCAACTCCTTTACCTGCAATATCAAAAGCAGTACCGTGATCTACAGATGTTCTTAAGAATGGAAGACCATTTGTAACGGAAATCGTTCTTTCAAAATCAGTCATTTTGGCTGCAATATGTCCTTGATCATGATAAAGAGATAAAACCGCAGCATATCTGCCGTTCAGTGCATGATGGAATACAGAATCAGCAGGAACAGGTCCAACCGCATCAACCCCTTTTTCAATGGCCGCTTCAATTCCTGGTCTGATTTCATCTATCTCTTCATAACCAAACAAACCATTTTCACCACCATGCGGGTTTAATGCTGCAACTGCAATTTTTCGCTTTTCCACTCCAAGTTGTTGTAATGCTTTATCGCAGCGAATTAAATAATCACATACTCTATCTTTTGTAATCGCAGCAATCGCATCTTTTAAAGATAAATGTCTCGTTAAGAAGAAAATACGCATATTTAACACTTCAAACATGGTTAACGGATCATTTGATTTGGTCAGCTCCGCTAAAATTTCAGTATGTCCAATAAATGGCACCTTTGCTGCTTTTAATGATTCTTTGTTAATTGGTGTTGTTGCTAGAGCTGTTACTTTTCCTTCTAGAGCCAACGCAACTGATTTTTCGATATATTCGTAGGCGGCCTTCCCGCATTGTGCTTGAACAGTACCCATTTCAAGTTGATCTACATCTAGATTATCTAATGAAATCACATCGATTGTTCCGTGTTCGTATATCCCTTCAGATGGATCATTGATTTCGTTAATTTCAAGGGACGTATTTGTAAATTTCATTGCATTTTTTAACACTTCTGAATGACCAATGACAAGTGGTGAACAAACCTCGTAGATTTCCGGTTTATCTAAGGCTTTTACCGTAATTTCAGGACCTATACCAGCTGGATCCCCCATTGGAATGGCGATAATATTTTTAGTTTGATTTACCATGTAAAACACTCCTTTTTGATTTAGAAATTTTTGTTTGTAAAAATCTCACACTTTTGTAAATAGCTCTTTTATCTCCTATCATACCTCCCTTAGTTACAACGGGAAGCCCATCAAAATATCCACCAATAAAGCGTCCGTACGCTGCTAGTGGAAGAACTTCATCTTCCAGCTCAATCCCGTTTGCACGCCCGACCGCACAAAGAGAGGCTGTTACATCTCCTCCGCTTAAGAAGCATCCGGAAATTGGATATTCAGACTGCTCAATAATTTTCCGGCTTATCACCGCAAGCCCATCTGTAATACGCTTGGCTAATGCATCTTCGGTTACATGTTCAATTTTTGACAACGCTTTCAAATTAATCAATTTATGACCCGGATGGTAGGTAGTAACGATTAGAATGTTTTCTGTTTTTAATGCTTCTAACCCTGCATCTACGGCACGGTCTATTTCCTTTTGCCAAGTTTCACTGTAACTAGCGAGTTTTTCAGGTTCAACATACACCGGAGTCGCCTTTGTTTTCTCAAATAAGTATTGAAGCTGTTGGCCAGTTAGGGAAGTTACGCTGCCAACCGTAACTAACAGCTTTGGTTCACTTACCACTTGTTGTAAATATGCTTTTGAATAAAAAGCCGTTAAAGGGCCTGGATCGACAGGAACCATGATTTTATCATGAATGTTCGTCATCGCTACGGCAATTGCTTCAATTTGTTCATCATTTACAGCGTCAAAAACAATAATTCTTTTTCCTTCTTCTAACTTTGTTTTTAATCCTTTTGTTATGGATTCTATTCCAGATAAAACAATATCTAAGCCAATATGTGTGACGGGATACTGACTTTGTTCTTGAATGATGGCTGGTACAAAGGATTTTTTGATCGGTATTACCGGATCCCTTGCTACGTCGGTTTCTTGAACGGGTGTTCCTTCTACTAATAGATATCCACCGATTATGACTCTTCCCGAATCCGGAAAAGATGGAACCACAACGGCAACGGATTTTTCGCCAAGTTCATTCAACACGGTGTCAATCTCTACCCCTATGTTCCCGCGAATGGTGCTGTCAATTCTTTTGCAAAATACCTTTACCTTCCATCGTTTAAAGCTATCAATAGCTTCTTTCACGCGATTCACAGCAATTTCCTTTTTGGCATATCTGCTGTCTGTATCTATACATATCGCGTCATATTTATCTGATGCTGGTAATGGTACATTGTGTACAACAGTAGCAGTTGTAAAGCCTTGTTTTGCCAGCCTCACACCTGTTGCGTTTGCACCTGTTAAGTCATCTGCGATTACCCCTACTTTCATGATGATTACCCCTCTCCCAAAAGCAACACTGTCTGTTCTTCATATTTTTTTCTATCAGGAATATCTAATTTTGCATCAGTTATAATTCCTTCTAAGCTTTTAATTGGACAAACAGCTGAAAAAGCTTTTTTATTAAATTTGCTTGAGTCTACAAGCAGCCATGTTGTTTGAGCCGCTTGGATCATGAGTTTCTTAATTAACGATTTTTCGAAGGTCGGAGCTGTAACTCCTGAATCAATATCAACGGCATGTGCTCCTAAGAAAAAAATGTCCACGTGAATGTTTTTCAAAATTTCTTGTGTTGGCCAGCCGTATAAAGCACCCACACTGTTTTGCAATTCACCCCCTGTCACGATCACTTTCAATTGGCTATCAATTAATTCAGCAGCTATTTTAATATCATTTGTTATAACTGTTAAATCATCTCTGTCTTTTATTAGCCTGGCAACCTCCATTGTCGTTGTACCTGAGTCTAAAAGAATGCTTGCATTTTCAGGAATGATGGTAAGCGCTTTTTTTGCAATCATCTGTTTCTCTTGGATATTTTTTTCTTTTTTTGAAGCGTAAGGAGTTTCCCCAATAAGAGATTTTGGCGATACAGCTCCGCCATGGGTACGAATTACTTTTCCAGCTTTCTCAAGTTCAGCTAAATCACGCCGAATGGTCATACTTGAAACATTTAATTGCTTTGAAAGCTCCTCAATATCTACTTTTCCTTTAGTAATCACTTGTTTTTCAATCCATTGACGACGTTCAAGAAGCAACATCTGTTTCAGCCTTTCATTTTTATTTCTGTTCATTTTTAACATCGTTCTATGTTCAATATATGTTACTTTTGTTCATTTTAGTTCATATTTTTTATGAATTTTTTAAATATTTTATAAAATTTTTTAACTTATACCTTGTATTTAAAAGGCTCATTCAGGAAAAATCTTTGAAATACAGGGGAAATCAAACAAAAAACACTCTTTACTTTTTTACAAAGAGTGTTCATTTTTAACATAAGAATGTTACAGATTATTTTTCATTAAACTATTAATCGTTCGCTTTTTCAATTGCATATCTACCATTCATTAGGTAAAGCAACAACTACTTCCCTGCAAATGTATCATATTCTAGTGAACGATAACGCATCATTAAAGATAGCGTAATAACTGGTGCAACTGTCTGAAGATCAAGTGCTATTTCAACCGTCCATTTCACTTCACTACATGATGTTAGTCTAAAAAGTGGACACGGAGAACAGAGAGATTATAATAAACTTAATTACAATAGGTTCGAGGTGTCCAATCATGAAAATACAAGATTCAAGCGGTTGAGTTATGCTTGGAGGGGGCAAGTCCATATCAAGGGCTCTCTTTTTCTTTGACTCTAACAATCTTCGACATACTTCAGGGCGTGCCAGGCACTGTTCTAAGCAACAGCGATTTTAGATCGTCTATTACATCACGTCATTACCTTTTAATATCAAAGGCGATTCTTATCGTCTACGAGAAAAGAAAAAAACAGGAGTTTATCCTGCCCAGTTACCTAATTAAACGTTCATAATAGGGAATTTCATTTCGTTGAAATTTGGGAATTTTAAAATCGTTGTTGACACATCTAATCTTTTGAAACAATTCTTCTTTGCTTCGAGGTATCGTTTCACTTGAAGCGAAAAACTTTTCTTGAACGAGAGTCTGAAAGGTCTCCATAACCCATGGTTTATCTAAATGAGCTTTTCGTATCAATTTATCCTGTTCGAACACTGTGACCGGATCGCCATAACACAGGATTTCCCCATCATGCATCACAATAATCTCATCAGCCCACTGGTAAGCAAGATTCACATCATGGGTAGATAAAATAATGGTTTTTCCCTGTTTTTGTATGTGATCTAATACCTTCATGATTTGTTTAGAAAAATAAGAATCGAGTCCTGCTGTCGGCTCATCAAGAATAATGACTTCAGGATCCATAGCTAATACCCCTGCTATAGCGACACGTTTTTTTTGTCCTAAGCTTAGAAAATGGGTAGGCTTATCTCTAAATCTTGTAGTCTCTGTCTGCTCCATGGCCCACTCCACTTTACGTAAGACTTCTTCCTTTGATAAACCCAAATTTTGTGGACCAAAAGAAATATCTTGGATGACACTAGCAGAAAACAATTGAGAATCCGGGTCTTGAAAGACAATTCCCACCTGCTTACGTAGTGAAAGCAGCGATTTTCGATCATACGTTACTTCTTTTCCTTTAAAACGAATGGTTCCATTTGTTGGTTGCAGAATACCGTTTAAATGTAAAAGCAATGTAGATTTCCCAGCACCGTTATTACCTAATAAGGCTATTTTCTTTCCCTGCTTAATTGTAAGGGAAAGATTTCTCAAAGCGATGGTACCATCAGCATAATAATGAGATAAGTGATCGATATCAAAAAGAATTTGCTGCATCATAAGATTCCTCCAAACTGTACATATATGATGGCCATTCCTGCGAATATTACTGTGATGATGAACCAATTTACAGGGGAGTAGCGATAAGACTGATAAAAAAACAAAATTTCATCCTCATAGCCTCTAGAATTCATGGCAATCGATAATTGTTTCGTACGTTCAAACACTTTTAAAAACAGGACGGAAATCAGCAGTCCAAGAGACTTTATTCCTTGTCGAATGGTTGTATACCCTAGCCGGGAAGACTGTGCTTGATACATGTTTATTGATTCTTCCAAGAATACGAAAATGAATCGATACGTTAAGGTAATCAGTTCAATAAATAATGGCGGTAATTTTAGTTTCCGCAATACATCGAGAATATCTGTCAAAGGTGTTGTTAAAATCAAAAAGTATAAACAACTCACGCTGCTTAATACTACGAAGACAAGATTTACCGCTCGCTTTAGACTTTCTTTGCTTATGCAAATTTGCCAATTACCTATATGTGTAGACCAAATAACATCCGAGATTACAGTGTGTCCATCAGCGAAAGAAATAAGGATTGTGACTATTCCTGAAAACAGAAAAAATAATGGAAATACAAGTAATTTCATATAATATGAAAGCGGAATCCTTGCTATAACAACAGTAAAAGTACTCATTACTATAAAAGCGATGAGAGACACCAAGGGGGCTTTGACAATTAAAATGAACAACAACAAGCAAAGAGAAAGTGTCATTTTTTCCACTGGATGAACATTCTTTAACTTGTTAAAATAAGCATATTTATCAATCAGCAACATATGGCACCTTCTTACCTTTTTCATCAACCTTCTTATTCTTTCCTCTCATAAAGCCAATAAAATATCCGATAAACCCAGCTCCGATTGCTGCTTGTAAAGCAAATAACAAGCTTTCAATTTCTCCACTTGGTGGCTCCCAAATAGTATGAAACCACGGTTTATAGTCAGGTGCGATTTTACCGATTGCTTCTTCCGCTTGCCCATCAGCCCCACCGAACTCGGCCCCTTGCTGGATAAAGAGAGGAACAACACCAAGGATGATCACAATTAAAAGTAGTATGATATTCTTCTTCATATTAACGCCCCTCCTTGGATAAGACATGTAACAACTTTAAGGCTTGTAGATTATATTTTGTTAATCCATTCATAATAATGACTGTTAACAGCCCTTCACTGATTGCCAAAGAAATTTGTGTAATAGCAAAAATACTAGAGAATTTAGCAAAAGAAGCCATCATACCGCCAACCTCGGAAGGAAAGGCTAAAGCTAATTGAAAAGATGTCACCACATAAGTGCCCAAATCACCTAAAGTAGCAGCTAAAAAAACGGCAACTGAAAACGAAAGACCTACTTTGGTTGCGCCTTTATAAACAAGATAAGAAATGATGGGACCAACAACAGCCATCGAAAAAGCATTTGCTCCTAAAGTTGTTATCCCCCCATGAGCAAGCAATAATGATTGAAAAAGGAGAACAATAAATCCAACAACACTCATCGTTGTCGGGCCGAAAAGGATTGCACCCAACCCAACCCCGGTAGGGTGGGAACAACTTCCAGTAACGGAAGGGATTTTTAATGCTGACAACACAAAAGCAAATGCTCCAGATAAGCCTAACATCATTTTTAATTCAGGATGTTCCTTTACTTTCTTTTTAATAGAACGTAAACCTATGATTAGAGAGGGTAAAGTGACTCCCCACCAAAATAAAGCCCATTCAACAGGTAGAAAACCTTCCATGATATGCATGGCGAAGGCCTGTTTAGGAATACATAGCAATAGAACTGCAAAATAAATGATTATGAGATTTTTCTTCTTCATTTTTAATCCTTTCATCTCTGTACCTCCTTATATGATGCAATTCATGAAATCTCATTAAATAACAAGACAAATATAAATAAATACTACATATGAATTTATTTTTTTAATACACCTTTTACTGTATGATCTGTTCTTTGAAACTTTGCATTCTCGTAATAGTGACTAACTTTTTGTTCATATCGTACCCCTTCACTCAATGCTTCAACAAAAGCTAAGGCATCACTAGGTTGAAATTGCTTATACCATATTCCTTCTGGATACAGCACAACGACACATTTATCTTGACATCGACCATTACATCTTGTTCTCGTTGTATGTATCATATTATCAAGCCCTTTTTGACTAATTGCCTGACGGATACTTTGTGTTATTTCCTCTGCTCCATTTTTCATACAAGTGGAACCATTACAAATAAGGACATGATGTTTTAAGTACTCAAAATTCCAAGTTGACATTTATATCCTCCTATTTATTTATAATTGCATGCAATACTACCAATCGGAATTACTTCATAAATCCCAAAATAACAATTAAAATTTGAAGTTATGTTTCTATCTAATTATTTTTGCACTAGAACATATATAAGACATGCGGTAGATTATTTATCATTTTATATTTCATACATTTTTCTTTTCTCAAAGATCTAATGATGAAATACAAGGGCTCTCAAAACATCTGCTTTCTTAGGGGACAAACTTCCTCGTAACGTATAGCATTCATCCATTATGTATCTGAATTCTGTGGAGAAAAGGTGTATGTGTGCTTGTTGAGAAATGGGACAACCTAATGTTGCCCCATTCCATTTATTAAATACTCTTCTGTTAACTATTAATAAAAAACCTCATCTCGTTTTCCTGTGCGCAATTCATTGGCACGGGTTTCGATTTCATGTTTGTCTAACATCCCATGTTCCACCACAAGCTGCTCCAAAGCCGATAGCCAATGCTCATAATAATTCCAGTTATCGTTATCCTTTTTCTCAGATTTCTCCCACGTTTGGATATTATTAATCAAGCGAGATCGAAAATCTTCCCACGATGTATAAAGTTTTTTCTCGTACAACGCAAGAGCTATCCCAAAAGAAAGTCTTTCCCAAGGCTCTTGGAAGTCTAATTCTCCGTTTTTTCTAGGTGGTGCGGCTTCCTCAGGCATATATGCAATTACTGATTCAGTAGCTTGACTCTCACAACTTTTCATTAGTTCTCCTCCTATCTCACATTGGCTTTAGGCGGCTCTACTTTGGCGACACCAATCATGGCGTCTCGAGTAACGAGTTTTGCAAGTTCTTCCTCCGTCATTCCTTCTGTACCTTCAGGTCTTTGCGGCAATACCATAAATCGCAGTTCTGAACTGCTGTCCCATACACGGATTTCGACTGTATCCGGCAAGTCTAATCCGAAGTCTTCTTTAAGTACTTTTCTTGGCTCTTTGACAATCCGAGATCTGTAGGCCGGCTCTTTGTACCATGAAGGCGGTAAACCAAGCAATGGCCAAGGATAGCATGAACATAGGGTGCAGACTACCACATTGTGTACCGTATCCGTATTTTCCACTACCCTGATATGTTCTCCCTGCAGGCCATAATATCCGAGTTCCCGTAATACCGTCTCCGGATCCTCTAGCAATCTTTGTTTGAAAACAGGATCTGTCCAGGCCTTAGCGACGACCTTCGCTCCGTTCATAGGTCCAAGCTCATGTTCGTAGTGGTTTACAACCCTATCGATCGCGTCAGTGGAAAGGAGCCCTTTCTCGATCAGTAGGGATGCGATAGCATTTGCCCGTGCCTCCCAAAACGATTGAGGACGTGGATGGTGATGTGGAAATCTAGGATCTGCTTTGTGATCATGAGCCATAGTTTTATCATTCATACTAAACTCCTCCTTTATAAACGATTAGTTTGAAACCGGTTCCAAATAACCTTCCCAAAGATCGACATAAACACAATCTTTCTGTTTTACTCCCCATAATTCTTCAGCTTCAAAACGTACACGATAGAGATATTGCGGATTTTCTCCTCTTCTATGAGCGGCATCATCAGGGAAAACATGAGCCCCATACACTTCATCGATGACACCATACTTGTCACGGACATATCGAGGGAATCTTGTATGACCAGTTGGGTGAATGTTTCTTGTCTTTATTCTCTGTCCCACCTCAAACCGAGGAGGAGATGATATTTCGCGGACTGGAGACAAGCCTTCTAGAAGAGCTTTTTCTACTATCTTTACTAATTTCAGATCCTCCCGGCGCGGTAATTTTGCGTCCGGATTCTCGAGGAACATTTTTGTTCGAGCTTCAAGTTCCTCGGCAGACAATACTCCCGTGTCTACTAAGTTATATTCGACAGTGGCAATCCAGTGACCATAATATGACGACGTCAGATAGTCCACTGGACGCATTAGTTCAATGCCAATTCTGAATTCATCAAATGCCTTCATCCCTAATCCTTGTGCCATGCAACTAGCAACAAGTGCAAAAGTAAGCCTTTCCCAATCATGAGTGAAGTAAGGGTCATCTTTTTCTTTTACATACATGACTTTCCCAAATCCATCCATACCGCCAACATCATGAATACCGTTCATTTGTATCCCCCCCTGAATATTTTTAAAATACTATCAACCTTTTTCTGCCCTTTTACATAAAAAGGACCAATCATCGGATTTAAATAAGGCATATTCAATTTTACACTCGATACATCCGCGTTTTTTGTAATACGACTCTTAAAAGTATTTCCTGTATAAACCTTAAAGTTCTTCCCCGGATTGATGTCCGAAATAGGTTTGGATAAGTGCAATAGCATAGTTTTAAGGACCTCGTTTGTTTTAATTCTCGAATAGTTTCGGTCTTCCTAAATTGATTTTTTAATAGATTCAGGTCACTGAATGCTTTAATCTTCAATTATTAAAACATACAGATTCTTTGGGTGGAGGATGCACAAAAGTATGAGCAGTATCCAATTTTTGTTCATATTATGTTGGAAATTTTTCATCCATTCTTTTGAGCCTACTTCTTGTTTTTTCTAACCCCCCTTTCTAATTATTTCATTTAAACAAGGTCCTCAACCTATTATCATGCAAAAAGCGTGCCAAAGAAAAATAGTTATGAAATATATGTAATTCTAAATCGCAATCGGAAGCGTTTTCTATATTAATACAATTAAAATTTTAATTAACATTAAGAAAAGTATGACATATCTGTTGAAATAAAAGATACATAGGAAATTGTTTTATTTTGATACACTGTATTAAATTTGTACAAAGGGGGATAAGAAGTGGATCCTATTCGTATTGGCTTACTATTTTCTTTAACCGGAACGACTTCCTTTACAGAAATTCGACAATATCGAGCTGCATTGTATGCTCTTGAACAATTTCAAGAGAATTATCGTGATTCAGGCTTTACGTTTACCCATGAAATTAGGGATATCTTATCTGCTCAGATCCAGAGGAGAGCTACAGGCATGCAATCGATTTGGCCCGATCTGGAGTGAAAACTTTTGTAGGATGCTACACTTCAGCCTGCCGTAAAGCAGTGTTACCCGTTCTTGAACAATACAACTGCCTTTTGGTTTCTCCTGGTCATTGATGAACCAGAAATACTTCCGATCCATTTTCCATAGGAATTACAAAATGCTAACCGTGCGATTTCTCCGTCTTCCATTAACAATCTAAAGGATATTGAAAAGCAGATGATTGAACAAGCTCTCAAAAAATCAACAAGTTTTTATAAAGGCCTTGGCTGCTTTTCTTGTTTCGAAATCTCGGGTGATAACAGACGATAAAAATTCAGCCAATCTTGCAGCGATTCAAGAACTAAAAAAAGAAAAAAAGTATGCCAGAAGACATACAAGTACGATAAATCCGTTATCTCAATAATCTTGTAGAACAGGAGTATTAAGCCATTCATAAACAATATCGGTCGATGCTCCCTCTATCCCTATTAGGTCATATCAACTTTTTTCAAAACAATGAATAAGTCTTTTTCATAATCGGACATGGCAAAAAGAATCCTTAAGCATCCAGAATACAATTATTGAGAAGTTTACAGCGGGTATAGCTAGAAGAGGAAGCTGAGGATCTAACCTTCGGGTGGTGACAGGTACCGAGCCCATATATGAGCAGCAGTGATGGTAATAAAAGAAATGTACCATCACTATTAGTGTCAGAAATGAATCCCTTATAATTCCTATACTTTCCATCAAGGCACGGTAAAAATTACTCCCTCTGTCCTGCGTATCATCAAAGATCCGGAGAAAAATCCGCTCGTAGCGCTTTGAGAGATCGCTTTGTTCAAACAGTCGGACTCACTGTGATACTATTTATAACGGTTCGTCTTTATCTAAAATTCGTATCCCGTCACCATCCCGATGAGCAATGAATGTCACAGAGTGCTCCGTACTTGAACTCTCTAGCAATTTTTCCGCCAAAGGTACATAAATCAAATGACGAAACGCCCGTTTTAAAGCTCGTCCCCCGTACCGCTTGTCGAAACCCTTCTCGATAATCAAGGCTTTTGCATCCGATTGAAGTTCTAGGCAGCAACGGTATTTGGAAATCCTTTTGTTTAAATCCGCCAACAACTTCTCAATGATATCGTCTAGCACTTCTTGCTTCAGCCAGTTGAAAGTGATGATATCATCGATTCGGTTGACGAATTCTGGTTTAAACGTTTGTTCTACGTTTTTGCGGACGATCCATTCCACAGTAGATTCTGTTTTCCTTCTTCTTATAAAACTAGGGTTCAAGTGATAAAACAACTGCTTGAGGAAAAAGGAAAAGCGGTTTTCAGCATAATGGTAAATTTCCCGCGCGCCGATATTGCTCGTCATCAAAATGATCGTGTTCCGAAAATCGATCGTTTCTTCTCCTGAAGCAATCGTCAATCTTCCATTATCAAAGATATTCAATAATGTTTGGATTACTTGCGGACTCGCTTTCTCGATTTCATCAAAAAGAATGATGCCCGGCTTGCTGTATGATCCTTCGATTTTTTCTTTGTCAAAGATCGTCGATCCTTCCTTGCTTCCTACATATCCCGGCGGCGCACCTGTCAAAGCCGCGGCGTAATGATCCATCGCCAATGTGTTCATATCCACTCTACAAAAAGCTTCACGGCTGCCATGGATCGCTTCCGCTAAAATGCGAACAATTTCCGTTTTTCCGACACCGGTTGGTCCTAAAAATAAACCTACATATAATGGCTTTTCTGGATCGGACAAGTCAGCCTTTACGATTTTCAACATCTTCTCGATTGCTCTCATCGCTTGTTCTTGGCCGAAAATCCGCTCACGCAAATGCTTCATGACTTCTTCTACATCAAACCGGAAACGAGTTTGCAGTGTCCTTTTCTCGACATCCTCCTTAGGTTCATTTCCGTTTATTTCCTCAAGGGGTGCAATGTCTTCGTTACGCAATCTTCGTTCTCTTGCGAAATATTCCAGTTTGTCATTAATGAACGGCATCCGATTCCTCCTTTCTTCTTGCGAAAAATGAAGGGAGCTAATCCAACTCCCTTCATTTTTCCTCCGCATTTTTCCTTACACATTTGCTTCTTTCGCTTTGCCCTCGTGAGGAATCCCCTCAATTGGACATTCCGCAGTGCCGACCGTTTTTCTTGTAATCTTTTCCACATTTTCTCTTGCTTTTTCCGCATCCATCACCCATGTACGGTAGAAATCGAATGGACATTCGGCAACCCCTTTGTCACCTTCGCCAGATTGGATTTTTCCAGTATATCCGCGATGCAAAAGTTTGAAAAGGTGGTTTTGAGACTGGGCGTTTTTGCGGAAGTCGCGAATTTGGGAAATCGAAATCTCCGCATATTGGATGCCGTTTTCCTCTTCGCCGCACTCACCGAGAGTCCGACCGTCGAAACCAACGATCGCCGAATGGCCAAAATAGGAATATACCCCATCAAAGCCTGTGGCGTTCGCAACAGCGACATATACATTATTTGCCCATGCCATTGTTTTTGCCATCATGATTTGCTGTTCTTTCGCCGGATACATGTATCCTTGGCATCTAACGATCAATTCCGCACCTTTCATTGCGCAATCGCGCCATATCTCCGGATAGTTTCCATCATCGCAAATAATCAGGCTGATTTTAATCCCCTTAGGTCCTTCCGTGACATACGTCGTGTCCCCAGGATACCATCCCTCGATAGGGCACCACGGGATGATCTTCCGGTATTTTTGTACGATTTCCCCCTTGTTGTTGATCAATACAAGCGTATTATAAGGGTTTTTATGCGGATGCTCTTCGTGTTGTTCACCCGTTAACGAGAAAACTCCCCAGGTATTTGCTTTCTTGCACGCTTCAGCAAAGATCTCTGTCTCTGGACCAGGAATGGTCGTCGCTGTTTCAAACATTTCTTTTCTGTCGTACATGATGCCCATCGTGCTGTATTCAGGGAAAATGACGAGATCCATTCCCGGCAGTCCCTGTTTCATACCGACGATCATGTTCGCGATATTTTTTGCATTTTCAATCACTTCTTTTCTCGTATGCAGGCGCGGCATTTTATAATTGACCACCGCTACACCTACTGTGTCATGACTGCTCGAAATGTCTCCATGTCTCACTTTATACTACCCCTTTCTTTGAATTATGAATAAATATGGGATAGACAAACGAAAACATTATTTTTTTCGTTTAGTCTATCTACCCTATCTTATTGCAAGAAGTGTGCCAAAACGAATATTCCTAAGGAATCTATATGCACTTAATAGAATGATTAATTTTTTCTTAATTTTGCAACATTTTAAATTAAAAATATTTGTAATATTCCGATTTATAAATTAAAATAAGACAATATACAGGATTGTTTAATTTTGTTACACTATTGCAAAATGCTACACAGAGGAGGATGGTAAATGGAACCTACTCGTATCGGTCTTTTATTTTCTTTAACAGGCACGACTTCCTTGACAGAAATCGGACAATATCAAGCAGCTTTGTATGCTCTAGAGAAATATCAAAAAGATCACCGTCATTCAAATCTTTCGTTCACCTATGAGGTTAGAGATATTCGTTCCGATCCGAGAGAGAGTTATAAACATGTACTAGATATGGCACGTTCAGGAATAAAAATTTTTGTAGGATGTTATACTTCTGCATGTCGTAAAGCCGTTTTACCTGTTCTTGAGCAGTATGATTGCCTTTTAGTGTATCCGACACTCTATGAAGGGCAGGAGATTCATCCAAACGTCTTCTATATCGGAGAGATTCCTAATCAACAGATATCCTCACTTCTTAAATTTATGGTTCAACAGTTTGGACGACGAGTTTATCTAATTGGAAATGATTACATTTATCCTAGATATACTAATCAACAAATACGGGAAATGCTTCACGAATTAAACGGAGAAGTCGTCGGAGAAAAATATGTCTCCTTAGGACATAAACAATTTATACATTGTCTCGAAGATATCCAGCAGTCTTCTCCTAATGTAATACTCTCCACACTCGTTGGAGAAAGTGTGTTACATTTTTATCGAACTTATTACGAATTAAGATTAAATCCAGAGGAAATACCTATCCTTAGCCCTATAACGACAGAGTTAGAAATAAGAGCTATGGGAGCTAAGTATGCGGCAGGACACTATAGTTGTTCTAGTTATTTTCAATCATTAGATACTCCCGAAAATCGAGAATTTGTACAAGGAATGAAGGAGAAGTATGGACCAGATACAGTTGTTTCTTCGGTTATGTCCAGTACGTATACTGGAATTCAGATGATTTTAGATGCTGTGAATCATCTACAATCTACAGAAAGAAAGCAGATATTAAAACATTTATATAAAAAAACGTTCTCATCACCGAGCGGAAAAATTAGGATTGAGTCTAATCATCATTTGTCTCGTGAAATAAGAATTGGAAAAGCTGATTTGGACGGGCAATTTAAGATTGTTTGGAGCTCGGAACAGCCAATTCCTGCAAAACCGCTTTTGACAAATACTATCGTTGATTCCATAGACGAAGAGCCGATATGGAAATCTTTTGTTGAGACAATCGGTAAAGAAACATCTGATGGGATTATAGTTGTTGATCAAAACAGAACGATTTTATATGCTAATTTATCTGCTTATTCTCTACTTCGAGTTAAACAAGGCGATTTTCTCAAGGAGGCCCATTTACAGGAGCTTGATTCTACTTATCAGGTGATTCAGAAGGATATTGGGCAAATCAATAAAACTTCTCTCTTTTTGATAAAGAAAATAAACCAACCGTCCCTCCTAACCGAAAAACAATCAACAAAGGAGTATAAGTTTGGTAACATTGTAACCTATAGTCCATCCTTTCAAAAAGAGTTGCGCGTTGCAGAAATTGCCGCTCAATCTGATGCTAATGTACTAATATTAGGAGAAACTGGTTCGGGGAAGGAAGTTTTAGCACGAACCATTCATGAACAAAGCCCTCGTAGGAACGGCCCATTTGTTGCCCTGAATGCTGGGGCGATTCCAAGAGAACTGATTGCCAGCGAGTTATTCGGATATGTGGAAGGAGCATTTACCGGTTCACGAAAAGGAGGGAACATAGGAAAGTTTGAAGCTGCAAATGGGGGAACATTGTTCCTCGATGAAATTGGCGAGATGCCATTGGAATTACAGGTGAGTCTGCTTCGGGTTTTGGAAGAACGGAAAGTTGTTCGTATTGGTGATCATAAAGAACGTTCTATTAATGTACGTGTCATAGCAGCAACTAACCGTAATCTCAAGGAAGAAATTGCTTATCAAGGTTCTTTTCGTTCGGATTTGTATTATCGGTTGAATGTATTTACTATTCATATTCCGCCGCTACGTCAACGAATAGAAGATATTCCAAATTTATCTGCACAATTTCTTCATCAGTTTCATCAGCATTACAAAAAAGGACCACTAGAGTTATGTGATTCTACGTTGCAATTGCTTCAGTCATACAATTGGCCAGGTAACATTCGTGAGTTGCGAAACTTCATAGAAAGGGCATTCCTCCTCGCTATTAATGAACAAAAAATTCTTCCTCATCATTTACCTGAAGATTTTCAGAAGTTTAGTATAACGAAACAACCACATTTAACTAGTAATCTGAAAAATATGGAAAAACAGCTGATTGAACAAGTTCTCCAACAATCACAAAGCATTTCGGAAGCAGCCAAAATTCTTGGTGTCACGAGAAGTACACTGTATCGAAAAATAAAAAAATGGAAAATTCAGCAGGTCATCCCCTATAAATCCACTATATGAATGAATTTCATAAATCTAAACCCTTTCATATCAAGGGTTTCAAGACATGAAAAAAGGAGTCTCTCCCAAATGTCGAAATGAGTTAGTGACCAAACAAATTCTAACGATTGGAGAAGGACTCCCTATGCTTATTATAAGACAAGGAAGCCTATTTTCTCGTCGTTTTTAAAGCGCTAGGCAAAGCTTGCTTCAATGTCGGAGTCATAAATGACGTGGTCAAACGGTGACTTTTCTCTTCGGATCACACTATCTCTCTTCGTTTTGGAATAGCTCAACTGTATAATAGTCAATCGTCACCGATTTTGAAATATTTCATGTCGATTTAATACTCTTCTTTCCCCTCTGCCACAATGGAAAGTGATTTAGAAAATTCATTTTCGTTATAAGCTTGGGTGGCCGAATAATTGCTTAAACATAAAATCCATTTTCAAGTCGAGGTATTCTCCTGTCATGAGAATTCATTCATCCTTTCGAGGAACTTTTTTGAGGAAATATAGAGGATTTGCTTTTATTAAAGCGGAACCAAGAGGAGAAATCGAGAATTTAAACCGGATCTTCTGACAAAAACAGAAAGAGAGCCAAGTGATTTTTTAGAATATCAGAGGCTCTCTTTTTCCTTTACTCTAACAATCTTCGGCATACTTCAGGGCGTGCCACTTTTCTCAAACCGATCATTTAAACACATAATGAAACAAAATATATGTAATGACCAGATAAGGTTCGATTTGTTCGTATCCTTTTTCTACTTCAAATTCATATTGAAACTGATGCAACGCCCTTTTTCCAGTTGCAATGACTTCGTCTTCTTTCAAAACATTTACTTTCGACTGAACACTTAAGGAACGAAAATAAAACGTTTTGTCGTGAATGGATAGTATTAACCCCTCCTTTAATTTAGCAGCGTTTTTCCACGTAATATTGGTTCGCAATGTCCCAATCACGTTGCCATCTTCCACTATGTTCCATACATCATTTACAATGCCTTTTTTCTTGTTTTGCTTTTCTACTATTATCGCATGGTTGTGATAAAAGGTAAATTTCATATATAAATACATACTTGGGGATAAAAAAATCTCACTCAAACAATATTGCCATTTACGCTTATAAAATCGGTGATACTCCCCTACCTTTTCATTTCCTTTAAAAAGAACTTTCCGTTTTGGTGAAAATCGATCCATTATTTTTATTTACCATGTATGATCATGGGGTTGAATCGGTTCATAAGTCGCGTCTTTCCTTTGTTGCCATTTTTCAATGCCTCCAATGGCAAATACTGCAAGCAAAAACAAACTAGCATATAGAAATTGTATCCATTCAAATTATCCTAAAATGAAATAGCATAAAGTCATCCCTATTAATACAATGATAAAAAGAAAAGATGAATCATAATCGTCTCTCTCCAATTGGATTCCCTAATCTTTTTTGTAAATATTATACAAAATCCATGTTTTAAAAAATAGAGGACAGTTGTTCCTTAATTGAACATACAATCTTCTAATATTTTCGATAGGTGCCAGCGCACGCATTCCAATTAGAGAAGAAAATTTGGATAATATGTGGAGATTTAGTAATATGCACAAGTCATGTGCAATATTTTACGGTTCGTGAACTAGATTAATAGAAAAGATAAAATCTTGATACATAAATGGCAACATTTCCTTGGATCTTCAAAGCCCCAAGGGAATATGCATGTTCAAGAAACATTTTGCGTAAACCTACATTTTGGATAGTTACTACAACCTTTAAAACTTCCATATTTTCCTTTTTTCAAAACAAGAGTACTTCCGCACTTGGGACAGCGATTTTGTTGTACCTGTTCTTTTAGATGCTTTTGTTTCTTTTGAATCAATTGAATGTGCTGTTTTTTCATTTCTTTTTCTTGTTGTTTATCCTTAACAAGCAGTGTCTTTAATTTTTGAGCTAAATATTGTTTTGTTTCATTATCGATCACTTTTGTCCGATATTGCTCAAGCACTTGTTTCAGCTGTTTAGGGTAAATGACGTGGGATTGGGTGAAATGAATGCCCGATTTCAATTTAGCTCGCGGCATAAATACAATGATAGAGTAAATAGGAATATGCGCAAACTCTCCTCCCAGCCATTCCTTTAAAGCTTTTATATGACCTTTGTTCTGCCAAATCGGGTTTAAAAACTTTTCTTTTCGTTTGTAAATCACTTGAGTCCAATATTTTGATGCTTCATCTCCAAAAATCCAACCGCTATAATTCTTCGTTTCAATGACAAACAGACCTTGTTCAGACAGAATGATATGATCGATTTGCGAAGAAGAACCGTCCATCTTCGGAATGTAAAGATCATGAAAAGCCTTATACATACCAGGTGAAGACTTCTCTAATTTTTCAATCTCCTTGCGAACTCGATATTCCCCTATTGAGCCAATCCATTTAGACTCTTTCGATTTTATCCATTTAATAAATAAGGCAAACAAGAATAAAAGAAGAAGTGAATAGAAAAAGGAAATATTCATATTTAATGTTTCCCCCGTTGGTTCTCCTGCAATAAAATTACGACCGAAAAAACAATAAACTATATTAGTGATTTATCACTCAAGCAAAAGCAACACATTTTCTATACGAACGAGCCGGACTTCCCCAAAATCATCCCCAGTGGCTAACAGAAAAAACGCGAAAAATTTCTTAACTACTTTTTTAAACATGTTAAATGATTTGAATAACTTGCTACAGATCAACTCAAAGTAATCAAATTGCCATGAATGTTAAGGGAATATATATAGGGTTATTAGACGACTATTTACAATAATATGAGCATAAAAGCCGCCTGTCACCTCCTGAATGACCGAATAGCAAAAATGAAACTTGGAGGTAACAGGTATTATGTTTAGTTTTTTCACACGTTTTTATCTTAAATGTTCGAGAATTTGAAGTACTCTTAAGAAAGGATTCCCTAAATCATTAGTATTTTTAGCCGCAAACTCTCTCATCTCTTCAATACAGCGAGTATAATCTTTATTAATCACTAATTGAAGTGTCTCGATCTTTCCCAACTCTGTAGTGATATATCCCTCTGGCACATAAGGTGACCAGAACATGTAAACACGATTCGGAAAGTCTTTTAATAATAATTCGGCGTATTCTTTTTGCACTTCGTGTTTTTGCTTAATCTTTTCGACCGTCATTTGATTATTGCCATAAAGCAGACCACGTATATGTGTTGTCACTTCACATAAATACGCTGTTTTTGTTTTAAAATCTAATCCGACAACATCGAGTTCACTCAATCCTTTCAGCCCGCCTCCTGGAATACGGACGTTATAATCGACAAAGTCGCATTGTTTGATGACTTTTAAGTATCCACCTACTATGTATTCACCTATGTCTGTTTTCATTATCTATCCTCTCCTACATGAACGGCTAAGTATCGAAATTCTCCATGCTTTTCATTGCGAACGGTTGAATAATGTTGCCATCGTAATTTATAAGTTCCTTTAATAGCAATCGGATTTTCACGGTCTTTTATCGTTCCGGCTGAAGCATGTTCCAGCCATTTCAATTCTCCAGTCAAAACGCGGTTTTCATGAATTCGAAAATAGCTGTCAACAGTATGTGATTTGGTTGGCGGATTCCAATATAAATGGTCATTCGTTAATAATATTGCAATTCCGTTGATATTGTCCCGGCCTATGGTAATCTTTTCAAGTTTCTCGACTTGTTTAAGAAAATCATAGCGGCCACAATCTTCTGCACCGTGATGTTTTAATTCTATGAATTGATTTTCTTGCTTAATTGTTAGTCCGGCGAGTTTATTCATTAAATATATCGCATGTTGTTGCTCAGAATTCGGATCTTCTACCCAAAGATCGACTACACATCCATGAAAATCCTTGTTTTCAATCACGCGAAACTTTTCTTGAAGCTGATGTTTGAATGAATTTTTAAAAGCTTCTTTTGAAGAAAAGAATGGATGTTTTTGTGCTAATTTTTTCATTTCCTGTTTAATAGAAAACATGTTTATTCCTCCTAAACGGTCCCAATCTCATACTACAAACTACTTAACCGATTTCTTTCTATTTTAATTGTGTTATCTTTTCCATCCAGGACGTCAGCTCTTTTGCTGCCATAAATTCGCAACGCTTTGGCCCCTTTCATCAATTTGACAGAAAGGCGCGCGGTTCCCCGATAGTCTTTTTTGTTCATATCGATACATTCCGTGAATTCGTCCCAGTACACGACAGCAATTTCTTGATTGTAATCGCTTAGTTGCTTTTGACTGCAAATAAATGCAAAAACGAGTGTCTTGTCTTTATTCTCATCTTTTAATTTATTAATCTCTTCCAGCTCGCGATCTGAAAACGTAAATGACCATGTAAAATCTTTTGATCCTGTTGGTGAAGTATGATATTTTGTATAAATCATGTAATCATCATTATTCGTCGATACTTCATATATTTGACGATTTCCATTTTCTTTTTCAAATAGTGCAGGAGCTAAGCCGCCGTTAATGAGTACAGAGAGTAATGCTCCATAATAATAATCGGCCTTGCAAAGCACGCCCATTGTTTTATTCCCCCTTTCCATTCTTTCTTGTAAATAGTCTATTGATGTTTTTCTTTTAATGAAAAAAAGCTTTATATATTCCTAAAGGTTCAGTAAAGTTTTACCATGATTATATTAGCTAATTTTGTAAGAAAATGTTGTCGAATGATGTCATAAAAAGAAAAAACAGAAGCGCCAAAAGCTTCTGTTTAGAGTTTCTAATTAGATGGAAAAATTCTTACAATCATTTTCTGCTTTTCATATAAATCATTCATATTTATAAAATATCATCAAATTTGGATACTACCTTTGGTGCTGACTGAATTAGCCCTTCTAACAACGGAGAAGGAGTATTTTGATAAAACACTCTTAATTCTTGTTGGGCACGAGTAACTAGAACATATAGTAATCTAGCATGTAAATCATCTTTTGGAAAACTTTCTTCATTTATATTGACTAATATTACTGCATCAAACTCCATTCCTTTACTATAGTAAGATGTAAGGACTGAGATGGATTGTTTAGCAACCTCTTGATCCGGACTAATATACACAACATCACTTTTATACTCTTGTTTTAAGTATTGGGCTAACTTCATCGCCTTCTGTTCATCTTTATGAATAATGGCAATTCTTTTATATCGTTTCTTCCATTCTTTAATGGTTGAGACAATATTGTCAATTAAGTCTTGTCCTGACTTGACTTCAACAAACTGAACAGCGGCCCCATTTCTATTTATCGGTGTTATCGGTTGATGTGACGTACCGTACTGATTGGTTAATACTGCATTAGCCACTTCAATAATTTCCTTGGTAGAACGATAGCTAGTTTCTAATGTTAAAATGGTATCCCGATCTCGTTCAAAAAGAGAATCCATTAATTCGTCCCAATCATATTGACCGTACCCCATATAAATAGACTGATCTTTATCCCCAAGGATTGTCATCGTTTTCGTGATTTTATTCAGAACAGCAAAATGTAAATAGCTAAAATCTTGCGCTTCATCAACGACAATGTGAGCATATTGAATCGGTCTATCATATAGCAACAAATAAATATACAACAGTGGAGGTAAATCGAAGTATGTTATTTTTTCCAACGTATAGTTTTTAAATAAATTAGGAATATCTGAACCAACTTCATGTTGAAACGCAGCCAACACTTCAAAAGAAAGTACTTGTTTATAAATCGACACTGGATCTGGCAGCGTCATTTTCTCTTTCCAAAGAGAAAATGTTTCTTTAAATTGCTTTTGTAGCTGACGAACTTTATATTGATATATAGATTTCATTTGTTCAGTTAACTGATTGTATTCGTTTTGTGTTAAACCGCCATTTTTTAAGAACGTGTATACGATAAAATCGTATTGTTTTGTAATTTCATCGATTTTGTTTTCCATTACATTTTTGAAATGATTTTCTACATGTTGTAGAAAGCGTTCTACTTTTTTTCCAAAAGGTAAATAGTTGTACCCATCAAATATTTTCTTTAATTTTTCTTTATCTAAACGCTCATCAAAAATCGTTATAGGTTGAATCCGATTTTCATATTGATCCTTCATTTCTTCAACAAAAATATCTAACAAAAGAGCCAATGATTCAGAACCTTTAAATTCTATCCTTTTCCGTTCATCTTCTAAATCTCTAGTAAATAAAACGTTCTCAAAATACCAATTGTTTGATAAATCGACCTTATCTTTTAAAATAGTCTCTAAAATAGTTAAAGCTAACTGTTGAAAAGTCATTTGTTGAATTCCTTCCAAGTTTAATTCTGGAAGCAATCCTTTAAAGGAACTAATAAACAATTTGGATGGTCCTAAAATTAACACATTTTCAGGTTTGATATGTTTATTGTTGAATAACAAAAATGACAGACGATGTAGCGCTATAGAAGATTTCCCTGAACCTGCAACCCCTTGAATAATCACATTACGATCAATCGGTTGTCTAATAGCCTTATCTTGTTCTTTTTGAATCGTAGCGATAATTTCCTTAAGATATCCTGTTGTCTCACTTTGTTCTAATATCTCTCTTAAGAAATCGTCAGTAATTGTCAGCTCTTCCCCCGTTTCTGTAAACGTCACATTCAGGCTACTATTCGGTTCAGCAACTTGTTGAACGATCTTTTTTATTTTCTTATTTTTAATTGTAAACTCTCTTTTTCTTACAACATCTACAGTTATTTTTGTTTTACGCCTTGTCTTTTCATCCTCTACAGTATATGATTGCCTAGGTTGTCCAGGAGTAAAGTTATAATAAACAGAGGCCATGGGCATTCGCCAGTCCACGACAATGAGGTTTTCATCCTTGTCTCTTACCCCTTGCTTTCCAATATAAAAGGTTTCTTCTCCTTCTTCATCTGAAACAATATCAAAACGTCCAAAGTAAGGTTCTTCTTTCGCTCTCTTTAATAATTCTTGATCCTTAATCCCCCTTCGATATGCTATTTCATCGCCTGCTAAGCTCTCTCTCTCTTTCAATAACGTATTCTTTCTTTCAAGGAGCTCCCATATGTAGTATGTTTGATCTTCTATCCGTTGAATGGTCTCATCTAGTTTTTTTTGCTCTAGTTGTAATTCTTTTTTATCCATGGAAATATTCCCCCGAAACCATTGATAGTAATGAATTATTCTGAAATAAATTTAATAAGTTGTAAATTTTCGACCATTATAAACATTATTTTACATAATTTTTAATAGAAGTTAAGACTTGTTAAAAATTAATGAGATACAGAAGAAGGAAGATACGAACAAACAGTGAAAAGAATAGAGGGCGTGCGTATCACTTTTGATTCCAAAGCGTTCGGAGCTGTCGATAAGACCAGCCCTCCTCTAATTTCAAACGAACGACTTCACGTTTAAGATCTTCTGAATAAGAGTTAAAGGTTTGTTCTTTTTAGCCATAAAAAATCCCCTCCCAGGTAGACTCATAAGAACAACGAATGTTCTTTTTTTACTGTCTACCTGTAGGGGATAATACTAGTAGATCCGTCGAAAGAAATTTTTATTTCCTTTTGATTCCCCCTACTTACGGAAGAATCAAAGGAAAAAGATTTGATTGTGATTTATCGCACCTAAGAATAAAGCAATTTAATAATTAGCTTTTAGATTCTATCACCTTAGATGCAAAGTTATTATACACTTCTTTATTTACTTCTCGTGTTGATGCGATAAGGCTTGAAAATTGTTCAATAGAAGACTCAATCTCTTCTTTCTTCTTAACTTTAGTTTTTAAAACATTTTTAAGTGAAGAAGAAACAAAAGGAATACAGCAATTAAGAACTTTCCTCCACAATTTTTGACATTCTTCAAAATCAATACCATCTTTAAATTTAATATCAAATAAATTTCCTACCCTTTTATCTAAAATTATCTCTAAGCTAGCAGAGATAGCAGCCATAATTGTATAAATTGCCCCAGAGTGGCTTAAGAATTCTAAAGTTTTTTTCTCTACTTCCATTAGATTGTCATTTTCTTTTGATTTTACTTTTAATTCTTGTTTATAATCTAAAATAGTTTTATACAACGAATAGACAAAAACTATATGTTTAGCATTAGTACTTTCATTAAAAATTTTCGCATACAAATTGTCATCTTCCCATATTTTAGATTTCGCATGCGTTGCATTTGTAGGGTCACCATGGAAGGCAGTAAGTGACTGGGCCACTTGATCAGATACTAATAAATTTCTTATACGTTGTATGCGATCGTCACTTCCTCCTCTTCTTCCCCCTAGATAATTTAAATCTGGATACCATTTTTTAAATTGATCTCGTAATTTTCCTTGGATCGGGTCAGTACTTCTAAAATCAGCTGGCTGAATAGCATTTTGGCTGTTGTTAAACCTTATAATTTTTTCAACTATCTTTGGATTATTACATTTAATAAAACGTATTTGTACTTTAGCTTCACTAGGAGATTTACTTAGATTTCCTATTGCACCTGTTGTCTGGGCACCGTTTACAATAGAAATACCTTTTATTTTTACCCTATGCCCGTCTTCTCTTGCTTCAATGTCTAATTCATGAACAAGAGCTGTAATTCCATTATTAAATACCATAAAGTTTTCTGGTTCTTCTATTGCAGTTATTTTAATACCATTATTAATGTTTGAGTCCCCTTTTCTACTCCCTAAATAACTTCGAACATTTGCAGAAAACAAACTCTCATCGTATTTTTTAAATAAGTTGTAAAACCAATCTGCATTCAAACACGTGCTATATGCAGTCCATTGATCAGTTCGAGTTATATAACCACCTAGTGTATCAAAAGTGAAACTATCATTAACTAGAATTGTTATTTTTGAATAATTATACCATTTTTCAATAGTATCGATTCCAACCTCTAGAGCTTTAACTGAGATGTCTTTACCAAATTTCTCTATATAACCCTGAGCAGTTAATTCAACTGTTTTTAATTCTGAACTTATTTCAACATGTTCTTTACAGTTATGTATATACCAGAATTCAAGATTAGTAACTTCACCGTTTAATAAAGCATCTCTTAAATCATTAACTTGAGGTAAAAGCAGTTCAGGTATGTCATCTAAATCTCTTCCTAATACCCATCCAGCTGCGGTATTCAGATCAGATGCTTTATTTTTTTTAGCTGATTTTTTTACGTACTCAGCAAAATAACATTGTGCAACAATTGCTGTTTTGTACTCTTTATCTATATAAATAATGTCACATTTTCTATCATTCTTTCCATCAGTTATAGAATTAACTGCTACAGTATGTATATCCTCTATGTTAAATTTTAACTCTAGAGCAAAAATACCCCACGCTTCACTTCCATAACTCTTAAGGTCATCTCGGGAGTTAAACGCTTCCAATGATCCATATGTACTCATACTCATGCTCCTTTTCAACTTACATATTTTTTCTCTATATAATAAAAATACCATATGATATTCTGTCAATATATTTTGACTTTAAAACAAAATAAAGATACACCTTTAAGCGAACAGTGCCAGGCACTGTTCGCTTACGGAAAAGCTTATAAACATAGATGGTGTTGCAAAACTAGAGTAAAAACTCAAAATTGTGCATAAGAATGCATAGTTGTACATGCAGTAAATAGCGACGAAACCCATACCAACGTGGCTGTTCTAAACCATCATTCTTTAACTGATTGAATGTCTGTTCAATCCTGTTACGGAAGCGAAACAACCACTTTCCAAATTCTGTTTTCAAAAACGGAGGCATCACGCGACCATAGGCATCTTTTCGTTTATTACTATTTCGAGGATTAATGGGTGAAACGAAAAAGATTCCTGTCTGTTCAGCCATTTGACGAACTTTTTCACTGTCATAAGCGGCATCTCCAAGGGCAAACTCGATTTCCCATTCCTTTAAAGACGGAAATAATTCGATCGCAACGGCTGCATCATTTCGATTGGCCGTTGTGAAGACGTGGGATAAAATGATTCCCTCTGTTGTTGTACAAAGATGTAACTTATACCCTTTAAACCAGTGATATCGAGTTAATACCCCCCCCATCTTGCTTGAGAATCATAAAGACTGCTTCGGAGTGCCGTACTGTCGATGATCACCACTTTTGGATATCTAGTTCCTAAATCTTTCAGAAGTTGGGCATTAAAACAGGAAAACTCCTGTTCCTGAAACCACTTGCCTGCCCGTGAGAATGTAGAAAGATGAGGAACCTCTTTGAGTCCACAAATACGCCGGAAATAGCCAAATCGATCGAGTGTATCAACTAGCTGACGTAAAGAACCAATGGAAAAATAGGTTTTTAAAAAGAAACATTTTAACAATGATTTTTTCGAAATCGGTGGTCGTCCTGTCACATAAGGTGTTTCTGGCAAAGAAAGTTGATCGATGTATTGAAATAACGCCTGTAAAAGAGGATCGATTTCGCTAGACAGTGCATGTTCGATCACAAAATTGGAAATCATGATCGTGTCCACCCCTTGGAATGAAGCATTTTTGGTCACTGTATATGATTTCCAAGAAGGGTGGATTTTTTGCGTGCTTTTATGCATCGATTATGCGTGTTGCAACACGTTCAACCCTTAAGAATATCGGCGTGTTCAATATGAATGAGAGGATAGTCATTATAGCCTCCATCAGAATCTATATGTACCTCGTTAAATGTTATTTTAGAATTTGGCGAACCGATTGCTTCAAAATTTCCAAAAACTCTAATACGATTATTATTACCTTCTATAGTAACCCCAGGCTCTACTGTTAATGTAACACCATTAGCTATCTGAATATCTCCTGTTAAATAATATGGAGAACCTTCCAAAGTCCATGTTGTATCCTGTTTAATTATCCCGCTAACGTTTGTACCTGTACTTGCCTTTGCAATAATATCCACTTGAAACCCCATTACAAATAACATAAGAATTAATAATAAATTCAAATATTTATACACTAATTTCCCCTCCAGTCGATGATGTATAAAATTTTGTGTAAGCAAATCACTGAATAGATAGGGAATCATCTCTCTTCAAAACAAATGGCTAGATTACATCTTTTCAATAGCATCAAAAAATTGTTCCAATGTTTCTAATTGTAACTTCTGAACCAAATCAACAAACTCACTATATAATGAGCTATAAATGCTGCTGATGCTTTCAATTTCATATTGTAATGCTTCTTCAATTGCTGCAGATTGTGTTCCGATTAGTAATTGTCTTTGTTTCTCGATAGGGTAGCCTTTTTCTTTCATGAACACTAGAATATTTTTGATTTGTTGAATAAATAATGGAGAACTTTCCAACCACCCATTAACTCGCTCTTGCCAGTTGTAGTTTTGCGGTTGATGTTCTTCCGATTGACTTCCCTCAAATAACTGCTTTAATGCGTAGTATAACTCTTTTAACTCTTCTTCTGATAGAGTAACGCCTTTTCCCATTTTCGTATGTGAAGCATCCCAATCTCTTATATCATACTTTGCAGGATAACCGTTCCAACTAATAAAGTTTAATTCTTTACTCCATCCTTTAGATGAGCTAGATAATGTTGCAATTTGTTTTTTGATTTCAAACTGAATCTTTGACAAAAGACTCCCTCCTATTTTGAATAAATGCTTGAATCAAAGCCAAATGCATCATAATCTTCTTTATAAAAATCTCTTATAAATGGTGAAATACTTCTGAAACTTTTACCAGTATACATCAATTTGGTGTTATGTCAAGAAAACGGACACGTTAAACAGAGAGAAATAGCTGAACTTAGGCAGCTACTTTTCTCTGATTAGCGTAATATGCAGCTTCAAATTCACATGGCGATACATAGCCAAGGGCGGAATGACTTCTTTTG
>DASQMX010000008.1:0-4767 GCA_035645275.1 Anoxybacillus sp. | reverse complement strand
CCGTGGCTTTGCGTCCTCATCTTTCGAATGAGTTTGCCATTATCGAGAATATTCGATATTAAATTTTATGTATTACAGCCAAGATGTTACAGAAATCGTCGAATTTTGTCAAATTGGTTTTATGTTGCAATAGATACATTTTAAGTTATTTTATTCACTTTTTGATAAAAAAATAGGACATTTCAGGGTAAATATCCATAATTACTAACGTAGGATTTGTTTAATTTGTTCTCTCGTTACGGTTAATAGTGGAATCATTCGAATTTTTATGCGTACGATAAAGAATAAAAGCCTTTCGTTGGAAGGCTGATTATGCCGATCACCGGACGGAGGTCGAACAGTATCATCCTCTCAAGGTCCGATTACCGTCACACAAAATGATGTTCTTATCGAAAACAATAGGACAATAAAATGGTTTGTTGTCAAAACCGGTTCTTTCGTTTGTGAACTTCAGATTGCTGGTATACATCGTCAAATAGTTGAGGATTCCGATAACGTTCTTGCTGCTTTCAGTTCCGAAAATCTATATGTTTATTCCCGACAAATGATACCGTTAATCCGAATTATGGTTCTTAATTCTGTATCAAAACGTTTTTCACCATATGAAGAAAGTCAATCTACACCTCTATCATTTAACTTAATTAATTATTTCTGTTCCATGTTACAATTATGATATTGGTTAATCATAACGATTAATAAGCAACTTATTCCTATTAATGCTCCATCCAATAATAGCGGAGCTCCCCAACTTCCTGTACTATCACGCAATACTCCCGAAATAACAGGCGAAAGTAATGCACCAATTTCAGCAATTAAATTCCACATACCAAAAGCTGAACCTCTATATGCTTCTGTTGCGATTTCAGCCGTTAACGCATGTTGCACCGACTGAACAGCGAAAAATAACAAACCAGACACAAACAAAATAATAGACATAACAACAAGATTTTGATTTCCATTCATCACATATAACGCAAAAGCAAAAATAGAAATAGTTAATGCTGCTATTAGCCAAATCAACACTTTTTTTCTTCCGTTCGCTTTGTGAGCAACTCGGTCCGATATCGCTCCTCCTAACGGAAACCCAATTAATCCAGCAATCGCATTAAAAGAAGCAACTAACGCTGCTGAGAGTAAACTTCCACCTCCAAACTCCTTTACAATAGAAACTGACCAGAATCCATAAAACCACAAATGCCATAAAATAGGGATTGCAGATAAATACAACAATACGAGGTTTCGATTTTTTAAGATGGGTCTTACTTCTTGCTTGCTTTTATAAATGTATCCAATAAAAAGCAACGCAAGGCCTGTAAAAATGACAGCAACAATCGATTCAGATAGATGAAGGAAATGTGTCACATAATAAACGGCAAGAATAATGATTAAGAAGAACAAAGAATAGCGACCAATATGGAAAAGAGCTGTCTTTATATGAGTAGCATGTGATTCATTAGGAATTTTAGTAAGATACTTCTTCATTATTAATCCGATAAAAATCGTTAACACACCTAAAACAAGAAATGGAGCCTTCCAAGCATCATTTCCTAAAATACCGTGGAAACTTTCAATTAAATAAGGCGTGCCAATAAGAGCTACTGTTAATCCAGCCGTTAACCCACTGATGACAATCCCCATTCCCAAACCGATTTTTTCCGGCGGAGTAACTCGCGCAATTAACGAACGATCATTGGAATAAAAGATTCCTTCACCGAGTCCAGTTAAAATCCTCAGGGCGATAAACATTAGCAAGCCATTGAATAGTCCTGTCAACAAAGTAGTGATTCCAGCCCAGAAAATACTAATTAACACCATATTTCGATATCCATATTTATCCCCAAAATAACCGCCTGGAAACTGTGTTAACATATACCCCGCAAAAAAGAGGCTTCCAAGCAATCCACCTAGAGCATGCGGATTTTCCGTCGAAGCAAGAAACGCAACATTATGATCAATCATCCATGTTACAATCGGTCCAGTAATTGTTCGGTCAACATAAGAAATAAACCAACCGAGAAATAACATTAACCATACACGATGATAAGGTTGCCACCGTTTTGCCATACCAATCCCCCTAATTCAACCAATATTCCCCTTTCATCCTTTAAAATTAGGATGGAAAGGGGAATAAACTGCTTTATCGTAATAAATCGTTATATATGCGTGTTGTAAAACGCATAACAAATGCATAAATGCACATAAAAAATTCACCATCTTGGAAATCATATACAGTGACCAAAATCAACTACCAAGGAGTAAAAACGATCATGATTGCTAATAGGAACAGCGAACATTCATGGTCTTATGAAATCGACCCAATTTTAGAAGCGTTATTTCGGTATATCGATTCGCTATCATTGCCAGAAACACCATATGCGACAGGAATGCCGCTAGCGTCGAAACCCATCAACCGTGGCAATAGCGACGAACGGAAAGACGCCTATGGTCAGGTTCTTCCTGTCATTTTTGAAAACAAGAGTTGGCCAATGGCTGTTTGGACTTCGCCGCGGCATGGAACAGGTATTTAATGAGTTAATGAGCGACATGGTGGAACAGCCTCGATGGTATGGATTACTGCATGTGTTATGCTGCATCCTTATGCATAACTTCGCGTTTTTACTTTAGTTTTGCAACACCATCCATCAATCAGAAAAATTTGACTATGAAAGAAAAAGCACATCTAAGCGATGGTGTTGCGTTCAAACACGAAACCATTTTTCAAAAAATGTATACTTAACTTTTAGTTGTCCCTTGTTAAAAATGCTGCTCTCACCAAAATTATCCTTAAGAAATATAGATTATCCTTTTTAATCGTTCTTCTCTATTTAACAAATACCTCAGTCTCATTTATGCTTTCGCGTTCAATGTATGCATATTTCCCATAGGCAGGTTTTTCAGTAAGCTTTTCAAGCGGAATAATCTCTGTTTGTTGAATATCCATTTCAAAACCTAATTTTCCACTTAATTCATGTTTGATATTAGAAATAATTGTTTCTTCTAACGGTTCAATGAACTGACATAGAAATTGTACTTGATTAATTGAGGTTTTAATTTTCCACATAAAAGGAACCTTGCTAAGCGTATAAACAGCTTCTTGCAATTCATAAAAACTTACAGACTTGTTTTGATGCTCTATCACATCTTCTTTTCGACCATAATGAATCATAATTGGCTCAGTTTTTTTACAATTGCATTGCGCCCCATCCATTAATTTAATGATATCTTGATTCGCATATCGTAGAAGCGGCATTCCTTCCCTTGCGATAGAAATCACGCAATTTCCTTTTATTCCATTTTCAACAGGGATTCCTGAATCATCTACTACCTCGATCTTTACATTTGGATGGTCAATATGGTAATGACCATTTTCGCATGTCGTAAATAATCCACCCGTCTCAGTGCTTCCAAACAACAAATGAACTGGAACACCCCACATGTTTTCAATGTATTTTTTTCTTGCCGGTGAAACGAGCTCACCTGCTAAAAGTAACGCCCGTAAACCTTTGGTAGGAAAACGAACTCCCATTTGCATACCGACATGGTATAACTTTTCGGCTTCGGATGGAAGTAATGTCAAAATAGTAGGATGCGTTCGTTCCATAATTTCTACGACACGCCTATCGGGAGTCACCATGCTTGCTTTATCAACACCGATATGAACAGCTCCGACCTTTTGCGATGCCCAATACACAGTAAAAGCAGGGAGTGCCATCGCAAAAGGGAACCGATTTAAGACGATATCATGTTCATTTAGATTTAAAGGGGATTGAAGAACTACCTGAGCTTCCTGTTCGATATCTTTATGACTAAACCAACTTGGAGTCGGCGTACCCGTCGTTCCGCTTGTCTCATGATAAGTCGCAATCTGATGTAGAGGCACGCCTAGTAAATCATATATATCCGCATTTCTAAGATCGTCTTTCGTGGTAAAAGGGATACTGTTCCAATCCTCGAGATTAATATTCTTTAACTTTTTTTGGTATAGCTTAGACCGCATTGCAGCCTCAATGAACAATTGATTTTGCATAAGGCATTCTCCTCCTATTGATTTGCATTATTCACTTTTTGATACAAACGATCAGCGGGAGAAAGGATCGTATTTGCTGCTGTTATTAATTCATCAAAAAGTTCATTCATATTTGGTAAACTATGTAATCTTTCTAATTTCTTCAGAACTAGCTGAAAGTTGCTGATCAGCAGCTGAAACCTCTATGACTTATTGTGAAACGTTGTTCGTGTCTGATTAGATCACTTCAAAAGCGTTTGCTACAAATTACTTAGATATACTTTTTGTTATTGAAATACTTCCGATTTCAATTTTAAGCAAACAGAGCCCTAATTTTATAGTTACTCAACTTGGCGAACAGTGACAGACACTGTTCACCATTAACGTTTTAATTATTCCGGCACATATATCTTCTGTAAGGGTAATAAAGCTCTTGCATCGTTTGTCATCTTCTCATTCTCATTCCAATAAATAATTAAGTTAACAAGTTCCTCTAAATCAATTAATTTTACTGAATTATGTTTTGCCACTTCTTCCGCATGGGCGAAAGGTACTAGGCACTTCACGAACCTCAACCAAATATTTATAATCACAAATTCACCAATCTTCATCTAAAATATTTTGTCAAAATAAATAAAGTCCCCATTTTTGTAAAATGAGGACTTGAAAGAATAGTAGCTTCACTTGTTTCAACTATATAAATCAGATTGATTTGCCGACATATATAAAAAGTCTCAACGGTTCTTTTGCCTAACTGAAAC
>DASQMX010000007.1:0-8765 GCA_035645275.1 Anoxybacillus sp. | reverse complement strand
TTGCTTAAATGAGGTAAAATCCATTTCTCTATTTTATCTTTGCTAATGAGTTCCAGATTGTTAGTCGTTTTAAATTCCAATACAAAATTGCTTATTTTCTCGGAACTCGTATTTTTCTTAAATAAGTTTAAACAACTTCATTAATAAATTTATAAATTATAATTAAAATACAGTGTAAGGAGCTACTGCTATATACTGGTTAACGGAAGAAAAAAACAAAGAAAAAACAATTGTCCGTTAATAATAAACAATATATGATTAGGAGCCTGTAATAACGTTGCATACCGTTCAGACACCATTTTTAACCGTATTTATTTTGGAGGTTAATTTTAAACGAAACCGATTTTTATTGTTATCCAGCTTTTTAATTTCCGTGAGAACTACATTCAAAAGCATCGTATTTCCACCCTCTAGAAATGGTAAAACGAATAAACTGAAGGATAACAATTTTTTTAACTAAAAACGTCTTTTATTCTCATAAAAAATCATATAAATTTTTGATTATCAAATATTTAAAAGTAAAAAATTTGAATATATTATCATTATACGCTTCGGAGCCACGCAGCAGCCTTATATGTTTCTACAATTGCAGTTTAAAAAATCAGGGAAATATGCGCAAGCCGATATGGATAAGCTGGACGGTACCCGAATTTCATTCAGCAAAAACATAGTCAAAGCCTTGTACACAGCCTATATTAACCCGAACTCAGGTTAATTAAAGTTTAAAAAAAGTTGCCCGTTATTTACTTTTTTTAAGTTGAGTGACGGTTTTTTTGGAAAGAAGCAATATGCAGTGAGACTCCCAAATATTCATAAAATTGTTTACACTTCGATGTCTGGTATGTTCCACTTGGCAATGATTTTTAAGTTCATCATTGATGGTCTCAATAATGTCTCTTTTTCTAAGTAAAAATCTTATCTTCCATCTTCATAATATGATTTTTCATGCTCTTTCGAAGTTTAGTAAAAAGTTGGATGCCATCTGAAAAAAGCATTTCCCGAAGAGCTTTTGAAAGGTATCTTTTGTCTGCAAAAAGTTTTCCAAAGAGTTGCTCTGTCATTTTTTTAATATGTTTCGGATTTCGATCATCTACATTTCCTTTTGCTAAATAAAATGATAAAGCTCCCTCTTTTCATTACAAACTAAATGCAATTTAAATTCGTAAAACCAACCCATTGAAGACTTCCCCTGCTCTGCCAATCCTTTAAAAACTTTATGGTTGTGTATCCTATGGTTTCTGCAAATTCTTAATGTTGTACTGTCCATGAAGCTTATTGTTGTGCATTTCCCCAAACATTTTTCTTTTAAAAACAAGGCGAAAACCACAAAGCATTTTTGCTGAAGTTCTACAAATCTATTGTAAGAAAGGCTTTTAGGAAACAAATCTCTCCAATAAACACAAACTATCTGCTGATAATAATGCTTAAAAGTTTTATGAGCTCCTAAATGAAATCCAATCATGATGGTGATAATTTCAGATCTGACATCAAAGATGCTCTGTTTCTTCTTTTCTTGGGCCCACAAAGTACTCCTAGCTTCATTTGTTTAATTTGAGCATCAAACTCTTTACAAAAATCATCAATTTGTACAAAAATATTTGTAATTTGGTCTCTCAAAATCATAAGTAATAATTCGTTTAAATATTTAAAGGTCAATAACTTAAATATACGAATTATTGCTTTTTTTTGCAAATATTGTTTCTATTCTTATCCCGAACTCCGGTTATTTAATAAAATTTTATTTAAGGGTAGTGTCTGACTAACTGTGTAAGTTAATAAGTTATTCTGAAAAGTTTTGAACTTTGAGAGCTCAAAATAATTTTCGGAAAGCCTACCCAAAATTCATTAATATAGAGATTTAACAAATCTTTCAGGGAAGGAGCTCTGGACGCTTATTTATTTTCGAGTTTGGATAAAGTAAAAAAAGTTACAGACCAATGGATAGAAGATTATAATCATTATAGACCTCACGAAGCATTAGATGGTCTATCACCGGTAATGTGGAAAAATGGACAGCAAGCCAACTCTGATGCCAAAGCTATTCCTGTCCATTTTTCCACATCAATTAACAACAAAAGAGAAATAACTAAAATTGCTACTTTTGAGTTATACTAAAAAGGGGAAGATTACACACAACAACCGGACTATTACGGGTTGAATTTTAAATACTTAAAATTTTAGTTAATATACGTTGCTGTGACATATACAGACAATATGCCTTGTGTCTGTGTGGTCGTGTCATTTTGAAATGCACTGTTGAGTACCCTGCGTACACGTATGTTGTAGCTGTGTGACCCGGCCGGGAGCGACTCAGTAAAAGTAAGGGTGAAATTGGCGCACGATAAGCCGGTGGACCCATCATAAGGGATCTGTACTATCGTCAATGCACCAGTGGTCATATTGGTAGTGGTATTATAGATTTCGTACAGCACATAAGGGCTTGAACTAATACCTGTGACATCATCAATAGCGACGTTAAAAGTGATGATGACAGACTTAGGCTTTGGTATGCTGAATGTGAAGTTGGAGTTAGGCAGTACAGCAGCTACGTTTTTACTAAATGATACTGCGTTGGCACCTGATGGGATAACTCCATCGGGAGTACGGTAGGTTTGGGTTGCGGTGGTGGAGCTTGCCGCTATGGTTACCTTTTTCAGCACGCCGTTGGCATCTACAGAAATAATATCGTCACCAGGCGTGCCGGCGGTAAGCCCGGTGAGTCTTATCGGATTGGCCGTGGCGTTCACCTCCAGCTTGTAACCAGGATTTGCCGTGCCGATACCCACATTGCCACTGGTTGGATTTAATGATAAATTGGTAGTTCCTTGTATAGTGGCCGCATTAATGATACTATTACTGTTCATATTCAGAGGGGTTGTGGCAGTATGGTTGCCTAAATTATCCCCTGCCGAATCACCATTACCTAATCTGATCCAGCCTGTGGCATTAGGGTTTAAATAATAAAAGCCAGGCGTTACTGCTGTGGCGCCACTACCATTAGTAGCAGTGTTGTAAACCAGTTCCGAAGCTTCTGCTGTAGCGCTATTGATAGGAGAAAGTACTGCTGTTGAAGACAGGGCAATTCTGGGGATCAATACTCCTTCATTAGTTGAAACAATATCTAACGCAGCCTTTGGAGCGGTAGTATTAATACCAACCTGTGCATATAAATTAATGCCTGTCATCATCATTATCGATAAAGAGCAGATTTTTAAATTTTTTTTAGAAATGTAAATATTTTGCATAATCAATATTAATATATATTTATTAGTATATTATTTCTTTATAATTTAATTATTTCATATACAAATATACTGTCTATTTATTACTGTAACAATATAAATGTAAGTGATTAATTTTTAACAAATAATTAGCCTTTATTAAATTGTAACATTATTTGTCGTGATTGGGTAATAATGCCTAAGCTGCTGCATTAATTGACATACCAGTCAAAAACGTTACAAATAAAGTTCACATTCTTCTGTCAATCACAATACTTGAGGCTCCGCAACGCCATTAGCATAGATTAAGAGCCCGCAGGAGCGCTTACCACTTTCTGAGCAGTTCCTCCTGCCACATTTGAAGCAATGTGCAGTACCTGCCTCTTCGTTAGATACAGTAGGCAAAATTATACTTGTATTAGTAAATCCATTGGCGAATTTAACAAAGCGATCCTTCTCAGGAGTACTTAATGAGAAGAGCAAATTTTTAAATTTTTTCTGCATGTGTAATGGTTTTTCATAACCCTATAAAAGGTGTTTATTTGGAAATTAGTATATTAAAATACTATATAGCTTAATTATATGTATGCAAATATACCGTATTTTTGTTATTATAATATAACGAATAAAAATATTAACTTATTTTTAACGAATAATTAATGTTTATAAAATGAAATTGTTAACCAAAGACAATTTTAGATTTTTGACTTTTGACCTTCTCCCAAAAAACAGTATCAATTAAAAGTAGAGATTTTTCGAGAATAATAAATTTTAAATAAAGAAAAATCGTATGAAAAAGAGCAGGTTTACAGAGAGTCAGATTGTATTTCATTGAAACAGTCTGAGACGGGAGTGAAGGTTGAAGAAATTTGTCGGAAAATGGGTATAAGTGAGGCAACTTTCTATAATTGGAAGAAGAAATTCGGAGGTTTAGGTATTACTGAGCTTCGGCGTTTACGGCAATTGGAGGAAGAAAACAGCCAACTCAAAAAGTTGGTAGCAGACTTAAGTTTAGACAAGCAAATTCTTCAGGATGTACTGAAAAAAAGTTCTAAAGCCGGTTCAGAGGGGTGAACTGGCATAGATATACAAAATGATTACAGAGTTTCTCAGAGAAGAAGCTGTCGCCTGGTATTTTTACAATCCAGTGTTTATTATTACCGTCCTCACCGAAGAGATGATACGGCACTTAGAATGCGACTGACAGAACTTTCCAACATCCGTGTTCGCTATGGTATCAAGCGTTTACATATTCTGCTCAGACGGGAGGGTTGGAAAGATAACCAAAAGCGGGTTTACAGAATTTATTGTGAAGAAGGGTTAAATCTGAGAAGAAAGCGAAACAAAAGAATAAAATCATCGCGATCCAGAGTTCCCACTACCGGTGTTGCCTCTACTTTACATGAATGTTGGAGTATGGATTTTATGAGTGATGCCCTGTTTGACGGTAAGAAATTCAGGATCTTAACTTTAGTTGATAATTACAGTCGTAAGTCTTTGTCAATATATTCCGGAATTTCAATTAAAGGTGAAAATGTTACGGAAATATTAAAAAATGTTACCTTTGAAGAGCAGGCTTTACCCAAGCGGATTAAAATTGATAATGGACCGGAGTTTATCAGTAAAGCATTAGACAGATGGGCTTATGAAAAGAAAATAGAATTGGATTTTTCCAGACCGGGAAAGCCTACGGATAATGCATTTATTGAGAGTTTTAACGGATCATTACGGGATGAATGTCTTAATGTTAAATGGTTTCTGTCTTTAGAAGATGCACAGCAAAAGCTGTCTGTTTGGAGAGAGGATTACAACAGCTACAGACCTCATAGTTCACTAGGGAATTTAACACCAAATGAGTTCATTGAAAATAGTCGGAAAAAACAAATCTCTCTACTTTAGACTGTTCCATATAGCGGGGGAAGGTCAATTTTGTAGCGGATCTATTGATACTTTATAAATGATTATCTTAAACATTTTATATTTTTCATACATCTATTCTTAAGAATGAGTCTTTTAAAATTATATTGAGATCTTCCAATATGATAAAAATTATGGTAATTACTTACTGCTCATAAAAAAGCTGCCTGGAAAAACAGACAGCTCTTAAAGTAATTCAATGTTAAATATTTAATTCTTGATAAATCTCTTAGAAACTTCTCCAATCTGGATGATGTAAGCTCCTTGGGTAAGATTACTTACATTCACTGAACCTCTGTTGAGTTTCCCTGACTTCATCAGTTTCCCTCCCATATCAAATATTTTATAATCTTCTGAAGCCGTATTCGATACATTCAGAATATCTTTTACAGGATTTGGATATAATTTAATTTCTATTGGTAGCTCTTTTGTATCTATATCTACCGACTCACCTTTTCCTGCAGAAACGATATTTAAAGTATAATCTTCAACCTGTCCAAACGGATAAATACTGCAAGGAGATGCAGGGATAGACTTATACTGCATCATGACTCTCATTCTTGTATTTCCTAATGCTGCGGTTGCAGGGATGGTAATATTTCCGGTTACAGGCGTAGTTTGTGAAGGCGCTTTAGACCAGGCGAGTTCACCGTTGTCTAAAAAGTCTCCGTCTTTATTATAATCAATATACACTGCGTAACCTTCATTGGCAACCGTTGAAGTCCAGTCAGGCGTTACAGAAATTGTATAGGCGGTTCCTCTTGTCACATTGGTAGAGACAGAAGTAAAATCTTCGTATCCTGCAGTTCCTATAGAAATCTTATTAATCGTACCGAATTTCACCCTCTTAATCTTTTCATCTGCTGTACTGTTACCCTTTGCAGTGCAATAAGTTACTGTAATATTAGCATTATTTACATCAAAGAAAATATGATTAGATCCTTTTACCATAATTCTTCCTGTAGTGGTTGCCGCATTGGGTATTATTACCGCCTGAGTTCCGTCGTTTGGGGTTCCTGCCAACAGCGTAGTCCATGTTCCTGAATTGCCTGAATTGGTGGTTGAATCAGTCGACCAAAGGATATCTACATTGGCCGTATTTACTCCGTTTGCAGTCGTTCCTGCAACATTCCACGTTACGGTTTGCGAGCTGTCCCCTGGGTAAGTGGTCGCCACATTTTGTGAAGTAACAACAAAGGGTCCTGCTGCTGCATTCACTGTAAGTTTTGCATCATCAGAATTATTTCCGGAACCTCCGGCCCTGTTGTCTCGAACGGTAAATCTGAAATTCAGGGTTCTTGCCACATTTGGTAAAGCTTCAACATTAATGTCTGTACCTGCTGTTACCGTTGCACCTGCTAAGACAGTCGCCATTCTAGGAAAATATCTCTTCGGAGTGGTTTGCGGAGTCCAGGATCTGAAAATTGGGCCGGAAACTTTAGTAGCAATTGCCGCCGAATTTACTCCTATCTGTAAAGTATCTGCATTGTCTATTTGTTCCCAGATATAGGTTAAAGAATCTCCATTGGCATCAGTTCCTGTTCCTGTCAGCACAAACGGAGTTCCTTTCGGGATAGTATAATCTAACCCTGCACTTGCGGTAGGAATTGCGTTGTTTGTTAAAGTAACTACCGGGCAGGTTTTAGACTTAATATTATTGGTAACCTGCTGAATGCTTATCGCATGGAAAAAAGCATCCGAATGCGGTTGTACATCCTGACCGGTAATCCCTGCATACCCCATAATGGTAGAGCCTGAACCCGGTTCCATATTAACCCCTGTTTCTTCATTTTTGTGAGAAAATGTATGATTTGCGCCAAATTGATGTCCCATTTCATGAGCTACATAATCGATATCGAAATTATCTCCTGACGGGATGTCGTCTGACGGAGAAGTATATCCACTACCTTTAGATCCGTTTGTACAAACGCAGCCGATACAACCTGCATTTCCACCACCTCCTGAAGCACCGAATAAATGCCCGACATCATAATTGGCTTCTTTTATTATCGATGTTAAAGTTGATTGTAACTGGTCGTTCCAGTCACTTAGCTGCGTTGCATCAGAATATGGGTCTGTAATAGCATTGGTAAAAATAACCGCATCATTATTAGCAATTAAAACCATTCTTGCGGCAAAATCTTTTTCAAAAACTCCGTTCACACGGGTCATCGTGTTGTTCATTGCTGCCAAAGCATTAGCTTTTGTCCCGCCGAAATAAGCAGTATATTCTCCTGTGACTGAAAGCGCCAGTCTGAACTTTCTTAATTTCGCATCATCCGCATTGGGTTTTTCTACAGTATTAGAAATACCTTTTTGTGCAACATCAATGACGGTACATTCGAATTTGTTAAGGTTATCTTTTTTATCCGACTTTCTATAAACCACATAAGTCGATAAATCCTTGGTATAGGGTTCAATGAAAACCGCAGATTTATCACCGTATATTTCCATGGATGACAATCCCAAAGGAGAAACACTGAAATATACGGTTGAATCCGGGTTTTCAATCCCCTGGCCCACATAAGATTTAATGTCCGGATACTTTGCCGCAAGCTGAGGATCAAAGTTTGAATTTTCACTCACCTTAAAACTTTCCATTATTCCGTCTGAATTCGGGAAAGAGATAATGACCCAGATTTTTCATTGGCACCAAGTCTTTCAGGAGCTCTTGCCAAAGCATTTTTTAATCCATTAATATCTAAACTGTAGATCTTCGGATTATTAATGTTGTTTTTATTTTCAAAAATCTCTGATGTTGATTTTTTTGAACCTTCAGACCATAAGCGGTCAGTCTGAGCGAAAGTAATGCCTGTTACGAAAAGCATTCCAATCATAAATAGTTGTTTTTTCATAATAAAATTTTTATATTTTGATATGCCAAAGCTAAAATTTTTTTTAATATATATTTACACAATTAAGATAAAAAATTATGCAATACATTTAAAACAATTAAAATATTATACCATGCGACTTTATTAAGCCTGAATTTTATAAAACTGAAATAATATGAAACTTATACAAAATTTTCCAACTCGTCAGACCAATCACAAGCATTCAATCAGTTGCAACATCAGTTAGTAGAAGCTAGGTTTAAATCTTTTACGAAAGCGAAAAAGAAGACTTGCTTCCAGAGAACGTAAAAATCTTGAAGTTCCCGAAAAATTCAATGAGGTTTGGAGCATAGATTTCATGAGTGATTCTTTGTTTAATTCCCGAAGATTTCGAACGCTCAACATTATTGACGATTACAATCGTGAAGCAATTTGGATTGAGATTGGACTTTCTCTTGGAGCTATTCACATGACCAATCTGTTGGAATGGATTGTTAAAGAAAGAGGAAAACCAAAAGTAATAAGAACGGATAACGGACCTGAGTTTACCAGCTCTGTATTCACAAATTGGTGCCACAAACACAGGATTGAGATAAGTATAGTCAAATCAACATAAAACGTCATAAATCAGCGTAAATAAAAAGTTCTTCTAGAGTGTAGCGGAATTTTCTTCTTATGCTTTTTGCTTGTGCCCATTTTTTTTCAATCGGATTCAGGTCTGGACTGTAAGGCGGAAGAAATAGCAAAATATGGCCTTGTTGTTTCACCTTCAATAAAGCATCTTCCCTTTTAT
>DASQMX010000006.1:0-47849 GCA_035645275.1 Anoxybacillus sp. | reverse complement strand
CACCTTCATCGAATTTTCTCGCCGCTTGAGTCAGAATACTCTACCTAAAGAGGTGCGCGCCGAAATTCACTGGTACCTCCTACATAGGGGGAGTCTAAACTTCTTTAATGGAAAAATTTAGATAATCAACACTCGTGCTGTTCCAGCTGCTTTGTCGCTTTACTGGGTTGTTGGCGGGTGTTTTTCCATCATTCAATCGCTTATTTTCCGGATGCAACTAAAATTATCAGCCACTAAACAAGATAGCCAGGCATCATAGAAGATAAAGAAGCGAACTCCATAATAAAAAACTCTCTCCGATAACACGAATCATGATCGGAGAGAGCACCAGACTTATGGATTCGCTTCTTTATTTTATTTTTCCTTGCTTCCGTAAAATTTGCTCCATTTCTTCAATAAGAAAACCAAAGTAGCGTAAAAGGTTTGTAATTGGCTCTGAGGAAGTCATGTCAACTCCCGCTTTTTTTAATAATGAAAGTGGTTCATCGGACGTGCCGGCACTTAAAAACTCAAGATAACGTTTTGTTGCCGCTCCTGTCTTATCTTCATTCATCTGTTTTACAAGTTCATATGCCGCAGCAATAGCGGTTGCGTATTTATATACATAAAACCGGTTATAAAAGTGTGGTACGCGAAGCCAGCCTAGTGCCGCTTCCTGATCGATTTCGTAAGCATTTCCGTGATATTTCCCCAGCAATTTGAGCCATAAACCGTTTAATTCCTCTGCTGTTAAGCTTTCTCCATGGCGCACTGTGTCGTGAATCGCTTTTTCAAACTCCGAATACATCACTTGTGTGTAAACCGTTCCTCTTATTTGATCAATTTGTTTGTTCAATAAGTAAAGTTTTTCTTCATCTGTTTTTGCTTTGCCGAGAAGGTAGTTCATCATGATTAATTCATTCGCTGTTGAGGCCACTTCCGCCGTAAAAATCGACTGACCGGAGTTATAATAAGGCTGCTTTTTGTTTGTATAAAGGGAGTTCATGGCATGGCCTATTTCATGAGCGATTGTCAACATTTCATCAAGCGAGTGGTCATAATTAAGCAAGATAAAAGGGTGAGTGTCATATGCTGATGTATTATAACCGCCTGTATATTTTTTATCGCGTGGAAAAACGTCCAGCCAGCGATGCTCAAACGCATATTTGACGTTTGCCACATATTCTTTTCCAAGCGGTTTTAGCCCTTCAAGAATAACCGATTGCGCCTGTTCGATTGGGAATTTCATTTTTTTCGCAACCGCCTCGTTGACAAGCGGAACATACATATCATATCCGTGCACTTTGTCTATATGAAGTACGTTTTTGCGCAACTCGATATAACCGTGCAAATAATGAAGATTCTCATTGACGGATGATAAAAGATTTGTAAAAACATGTTCTGGTACATGGTCAGCTGATAAAGCGGCATGAAGGCTGGATTTGTAACGGCGCGCTTGCGCATACAGTTCGTCCGCTTTGACGGAAGCATACAATGTCGCAGCAGATGTGTTTTGGATGGATCGATAACTCGTAAAAAACGCTTTAAAGACGCGTTTTCGATACTCGCGGTTCGGATTCTCTAGCTCGGCCAGATAGTTTCCTCCTGTTAATTGGATGCTTCTACCGTTTGCATTTTTTATAACTGCTGGAGTGTAGTCGCCGCGTGAGGCGTTGTTATAAATGTTTTCTGGGTCATTCATCATCGGGGCGAGTTTGGCAAGCAAGGCTTCTTCCTTTTTAGATAGAGTATGCCGTTTTCTTTTCATTACGCTTTCCATATAGCGGGCATATGGTTTCAACTCGCGGCTTTTTTTTAGGGCCGTTAATTTGTTTTTTGGCATTGCCAAAATTTCCGGTTCCATAAAAGCGGTGGCTGAAGCGTATTCCGACACAAGCTTTTCTATTTTTGCCTTAAGGTGCGCAGCTTTTTTGTCTTCAATGTTCAAATCTTGCCTTAAGTGAGTATACAGTGATAATTTTTCAATTTTGCGGGAAATGGCTTCGTTTAGCTGCAAAAACTCTACCAACTTTGTTTTTTTACTCAATGTGCCTTGATAAGCTGAGATTTTGGAAAGCATTTTAGAGACCGCTTCATAATCTTTATCAAAATCCGCTTGTGATGGGTAAATGTCGGCTAAATTCCACGTATATTTTTCGTTGTTTTGTCTCGATGATTGCTGTTCTTCAGCGCTCGTTTTTGTAGGAAGCGCACCTATTCCGAATGATAGCGAAATCACCAGCAACATGGTGCACAGCTTTCTCGTTTTCAGCGAAAATAACCTCTTATTCAACGTTCTCATGGGTACTTCTGTCATCCCCTTCCTTTATTTTCCCGCGTGTATGTAGTATGTGTCAGAAAAAGAGACTTAATCGATGATAGGCTAGAAAATTTTTTACTAAGAAGGTGTGTGACAGCGGGGGCTAATTAAATACATACACAATGCCAAAGGAAAGGTACGAATCGTAAATTCAGTCATGAGTTTTTGGGGGCTAACTTGGTGCGGTCAACCGTTTTTTCAGATCATCGTTTGGAGAAGAATGAATAAAGTTTCGTTTAGCAACGGGAATGTCGCGATGTATTTCAGGGGAGTAGCTTAAACACTGAATATTAATAACGCTAAAAGAATGCAATGATTTATTTTACAATTCCTAAATTTTGCTACATAATAAAAAATTGTCTATACATAAAAAACAGCATACGGAGGGATGAAAATGGAACGAATCCGCTTGGCAGAAGATTTGACGTTTTCCCGTATTATTCATGGCTTATGGCGTCTAGCAGAATGGAACTATTCAAAAGAAGAGACATTAAGCCTCATTGAGTTTTGTTTAGAAAATGGAATTACCACATTTGATCATGCCGATATTTATGGCAGTTATACATGCGAAAAATTATTGCCGTGTGTTTTTCTCCAAAGTATGATATGTTAACATATATGATTTACAAAGATGTAAGGAGAAAAAAGCATGAAAGTGATTATCGCCGAGAAGCCGGATCAAGGCGTTACTCTTGCATCACCATTTAAGTCAAAAAAGCATCAAGGGTATATTGAAATCTATCCAAACGAATTGTTTCCAAAAGGAGCATTTATGACGTGGGCGGTTGGTCATCTTTTTCAACTTGCTCCCCCAGAACATTATCGTCCTGAATGGAAGAAATGGGTCATTGATACATTACCCATTATTCCAGAGCGGTTTGAATATGAGTTAGAGCAATCAAAAGCAAAACAATTTAAAATCATTAAAGAGTTGTTACGGAAACCAGAAGTGACAGAAATTATTCATGCAGGAGACGCCGGACGTGAAGGGGAGTTAATTATTCGTAATATTATTCAAATGAGTGGTGTGAAAAAGCCGATGAAGCGGCTCTGGATTTCCTCGTTGACACCGAAAGCGATTTATGAAGGATTTAAGAGCTTGTTAGATGAAAGTGAAACAAGAAATTTATATTATGAAGCATATGCAAGAGCATGCGCCGATTGGTTAGTTGGCATGAATGCTTCAAGAATTTACAGCATTTTATTAAAAAAGAAAGGGATGAACGACGTATTTTCCGCCGGACGTGTCCAAACACCGACACTGGCGTTAATCGTAAAACGGGAAAAAGAGATTGAAAATTTTAAGTCAGAACCATTCTGGGAAGTGCTGGCGACATTTAATATAGATGGGAAGCAATATGAGGGGAAATGGGTAAAAGATAATGAGTCCCGCTTGAAAGACAAAGAATTAGCAAAGAAGATTGCAGAGTTTTGCCGGAATAAAGCCGCCGAAGTAAAAGAAGTGAACACGGAACGAAAAGAGTTTCAACCACCGCTTTTATTTAACTTATCGTCATTACAAGCAACGGCAAACAAGCTGTATCAGTTTTCTCCGAAAAAAACGCTCGATGTTCTGCAAAGCTTATATCAAAAAGGAATTGTTTCGTACCCTCGTTCTGATTCGAACTATGTGACGAGAGGGGAGGCGGAAACATTCCCGGATATTTTGCAGAAAGTAAGTAGATTGCCAGAGTATAAAGATCTTTTTCCGCTTCCGAATCCTTCAATTATTCACAACAAACGATATGTCAATGAAAAAAAGGTAACAGATCACTATGCAATTATTCCAACGGAACAAGTGACGGATCCTAGTAAACTATCAAACGACGAACGGAAAATTTACGATTTAGTCGTGCGCCGTCTGATTGCCGTCCATTACGAACAAGCCATTTTTGACTATACAACGATTATCACTCTCGTCGATAAGAGAGCGGAATTTGTTTCCAAAGGAAAACAGCAAATACAAGAAGGCTGGCGGAAAGTCATTTTTCAGCGAGAGCAAGATGATGACTTAGCGATACTTCCTGATGTCCAACAGGGAGAGAAAGGCTATGTTGAAAAAGTAAAAGTGAAAGAAGGAAAAACGCAACCGCCCAAACGATATACAGAAGGCCAACTTATTACCCTTATGAAAACAGCGGGGAAGTTTCTTGACAATGAAGAGCTAGAAAAAGTGTTAATGAAAACAGAAGGCCTCGGGACGGAAGCGACACGTGCCGGTATTATTACGATGCTGAAGGAACGAAAATATATTGAAGTAAAGAAAAACCAAGTGTATGCGACAGACAAAGGAAAAGTGCTGATCGAGGCGATAGGGGATAAAATTTTAGCCTCACCAGAAATGACAGCTAAGTGGGAACAGCGTTTAAGCGAAATTGGCGAAGGAAAAGCATCAGCGACAAACTTTATGGAACAAGTGAAGAAACTGTCAGCGAAAATTATTCAAGATGCGATTGAAATGTCGGAAACATGGAACTTCACTGGCCTTGATACCGAATCGATCCAACGAACAAAATCGAAAACAACGCTTGGAAAGTCCGTTGGTACATGCAAGCTGTGCGGCGGCACGGTGATTGACAAAGGCGAGTTTTACGGTTGTGCCAACTATGCGAAAACAAAATGCTCTTTTACGATCTCAAAAATCATTCTTGGAAAAAAGATTTCACAAACAAACGTAAAAAAATTGCTTCAACATGGAAAAACCGACATGATTAAAGGATTCAAAAAAGGCGAGAAAACATTTGATGCATTTTTAGTATGGGACGAAAAGCAGAAGAAACTCTCTTTTTCTTTTGGAAATGAATAAGGGAATAGTAAAGCGTAAATCCTGCTTCTTTCAGGGTTTGAAGGAAGCAGGATTTATTTATTTTAGAGGAAGCTTTTTCTAACAGTCTAATAAATAACATTAACAGCATCTTAAAATCATAAATGGAGGATACTTTGCTATGGATATTCAAATTGTTGTAAAGCCACCTTTGAAATTGATTGGAATAGGGTGGACTGGGCCATATTCGCAAGGGAATCAGATTCCAAAACTATTTGAACAATTTGCGATGCGAGAAAACGAAATTATTAACCCGATAGGTAAAGCATATATATGCCCATTTCATGATCGCAAAACGGATTTTACTTATTATGTGACAGTAGAAGTGGATTCTTTTGACCATGTACCAGAAGGAATGGTTTCCCTTGAATTACCGGAACAGAAATATGCATTTGCCACGTTTCACGGACCTGCAAAAGAAGTCGAAGAAGCATATATAAACATCTTCCGTTGGCTAAGAGAGAACGGATATGAAAAAGATTATAGTGCCCTTAGCTTAGAGATATACCATGAAGAAGACGAAGACATTAATCGTTCTGAAAACAAGCGTAAGTTTGATATGTATGTTCCAGTGAAATGATTATGTGTGATTAATTAGTTAAGTAGTTCTATATAGATGATATTTTTGTAAAAAAACAACCATTGAGAAATGGTTGTTTTTGTTAGTTTTTAGTATCATTTTCCTCCTTAGTATTTCTAATAGAGAAAAGGGCTAAAATAAGATAGGAAATGAAGCTAATGACACTTAAACTTTTGAGTAGAGTGGTTGCTTTTGCTATCAATGTCGAAATCATCGTTACTAAAAAAACAATTCCAAGTCCTATATAGAAAAAATATATTTTCATAAGTAAGGTCATCCTTTCAATAGATGAATATTTTTGTTCGTTTATTCATTATTCATTTTCTCCATATACCTCTCCGGTTCTGGAAGTGAAGTAAATCCAAACGGCTTATAAAACTCATGGGCATCTTTCGTCACTAAACAGAAACGTCGAACTCCTGCGATATCAGGATGTTCTAGAATACATTGTAATAACCATGTGCCAAGTTTTTTTCCCCGATACTTTTCCTCGATAAAGACATCGCATAAATAGACAAAAGTAGCCCCATCGGTGATGACGCGGGCAAAGCCGACTTGTTCATCCCTATCAAACAATGAAAAACAAAGAGAATGTTCAATCGATTTCATAACGGTTTCCCGTTTTCGATTATTTGCCCAGTATGAGCGGGCTAAAAAGTCACAAACTTTGTTCAAATCGACTTTGCTACAATCGGTTGAAACAGTAAACGTTTCTTTTGTATATTCTTTTATTTGAAACAAGAAAATCTCCCTTTCTCTTTTTTGAGAATTATATCGAATTCATCAAAAGATCAGCAATAAAAAATTTCGGCTATAAGAATATATTTGCAATAATAAACAAAAAATGTAATATTACACTATATAGTAAAATTAACCTTAATTTGTAAAATACTATTTTTTAAAAAATATACCATAAAAATATTATGTTGACTAATCTTAGAGAGGTCGATTGTATGGACAAAGATCAACTGATTTACCTTCTTTCCAATAAGATGAAACTCATCCGCATAGAAAAAGGGTATACGCAAGATAAAATGGCAGAAGTATTAGGGATTTCAAAGAAGACGCTTGTGCAAATTGAAAAAGGGAGAACGTATGCAAGCTGGACGCAAATTGTCGCTTTGTGCGCCTTGTTTCGCGACAGTGAAATCATTGAGTCTGTGCTTGGGGACCGACCGCTCGAAATACTTGAAACGATTGCCCATGAAGAAATAGATGTACCAAAAAACAAAACATTAGGCGGGAGAGTATGGTGGACCGACATCAAGAAAATGGGTGCTTTTCGCTTACAGCAAAACGTAATCAGCAAGCATTACCGTATTTTAGACGAGCAAAATTACCGCTGGTACAGCTCTTTTGACAAGGAAGACGCGATGAAACGGCTTGAGGAATTGGCGAGGGGAACGATTTAAGTTCAAAAAGATACATAAAAGCATCGGAAACAGAAGTGAAGAGCACAGTCAGCAAGATGCTTTTCATAGTAATGCGTCTATTCTTTGTTTGTTCACAATAATTATGAATAGTAAACCAATTAAGCTATGGAGGGGAAAAATGAATATTTTAGTTTTAGGGGGTACAAAGTTTCTCGGAAAGCATATTGTTGCTGAAGCTTTACGGCGAGGGCATAATGTTACCATTTTTAATAGAGGAAGCACGAACAATGAGTTATTTCCGGAAGTCGAAAAATTAACGGGAAATCGCGATGGAAATTTACGTCCTTTGTCAGGGAGAACATGGGATGCGGTTATTGATACATGTGGCTATGTTCCAAGGATTGTTAGAGCATCTGCACGGTTGTTAGCCGAATCATGTAGTCATTATACGTTTATTTCAAGTATTTCCGTGTATGCTGACTTTTCACAAACAAATATTGACGAAACAGCCCAGGTAGGTACGCTAGATAACGAGACAACGGAAGAGGTGAACGGAGAAACATACGGTCCGCTCAAAGCGCTCTGTGAGAAAGAAGTATTGACGGCTTTTCCAGAAGGAGCTCTCATTCTTCGTCCCGGATTAATTGTTGGACCGGATGATTATACGGACCGCTTTACATATTGGCCTGTCCGCATCGCAAGGGGCGGAGAAGTATTAGCTCCTGGTAATCCAAATGCTTATGTGCAATTTATTGATGTGCGCGATCTTGCTAGTTTTGCATTGAGGTTAATTGAAAGACGACAGAAAGGCATTTACAATGTGACAGGTCCTCTTCAACCGTTAACGATGGAACAATTTTTAGAAGAATGTAAAAGAGTATTGAATAGTGATGCAACATTTACATGGGTAGATGAAAAATTTCTGTCTGAGAAAGAAGTCGCATATTGGACGGAACTGCCGTTGTTTATACCAGAATCGGCGAACATGAAAGGATTTTTCCCTATTAATATTACTAAAGCAATGGCAGAGGGTCTAACGATTCGTCCGTCGTCAGAAACGATTATCGATACGTTAAAATGGCATAAAACCCGAAATATAAGTGAAGAACAATGGCAAGCGGGATTGAAGTCGGCAAAGGAAAAAGAAGTATTAGCTGCTTGGCTTGAAAAACAGAGAGTATAGAAAAAAAGAAATGATCTTCAAGTTCTTTTGAATCCTCTAGAAACAAGGTATCTTTAATCATTGAGGACTTCCTTTTTTGCAAGTAATGTTTAGCAACTGACTATTTTATCAATATTGAAGTCCTCTTATTTTATTTTTGCTTTATATCATCCACAAACATCATACTCCTACTAAAACACCCATAACCTTTAAAACGAGAAAAAGCATTGGAATTAATGTATTTACTTTTTAAGAAACAATGACATAGCAACATCGTCTACATATGTGCCGTCTTCTAATTTTAGTTGATTTTTAAAACGGCCTTCCTCCTTAAATCCTAGTTTTTTATATACATGAATCGCTCGTTCATTGGTTGCCATGACATTTAACATAATTTTTTCAACGTCATTCGCTTTTGCCCAGTCAATCATTTGGTGAATCATCATTGTACCGATTCCTTGATTACAGTAAGCTTCCTGCAAGCTAATACCGAATGAGGCAATATGACGATGGCGGAACTTTTTTTCACGTCGAACATTTAACGTTCCGACAATAACTCCATTATCTTCAACTACCAATATAAGATTTCCTGTTTGTTGCTGTTCAATAATCCATTCTTTTTGTCTTTCAGCGGTAACCTGAAATTCTTCCGGGGTCGTAAGCATAAATGGGCTTGTTTCTAATATTTTTTTCGTATGCGTTAATAATCCTGCCGCGTCTTCTGGTGTTGCCTCGCGAATGTTCCACATCATCAACACTCCATTTCCATTAGAAAATAGTTTAAAATATTATTTATATTACGAAATTTGAGTATGTTATATTAAATGGTATTGAAAAATATAAACTTGTCAAGAAAATTTTGTAAAAGATTAATAGAGAAAGGAAGATAAAAAATGCTTATCCGCAATGTTTCTCCCGATGATTACCATTATATTATGAATGTTTTAAATGACTGGTGGGGTGGCCGACAAATGGCGGATATGTTACCGAAACTGTTTTTTATTCATTTTCAAGAAACAAGTTTTGTTGCGATTGATCAAGAGCAAATCATTGGTTTTTTAGTCGGTTTTGTTTCGCAAACGTATCCTGATCAAGCATACATTCATTTTATCGGTGTTCATCCGGAATACCGAAAGCGAAAAATTGCCTCAAAATTATACGAATTGTTTTTTGAAAAAGTGAAAGAAAAAGGCTGTCAACTTGTGCGTTGTCTTACTTCACCCGTCAATCGTACATCGATCGCTTTTCATAAAAATATCGGGTTTGAAATTGAGGAAGGAGATCAAGTAGTCGACGGCACTTCTGTTTTTACTAATTATGACGGAAGAGGAAATGATCGGGTGTTGTTTGTAAAGCGCCTGCATAATTAGATAAATAGGGTGGGGAATAGGGAGAAAAAAGCATGAAAGAACATTTAGCACTTGCCATACAATTAGGAAACTGAGTATAAAAATAGCCCTTGCATGGAATTCCTATCAAAATGAAAGTTTCTGCATATTCACCATTTTGAAAGGGGGGTTCTCATGCAAGAGCATTTCATTTTACACGAGATTTCGTAAAATTGAAGCAATATTTAATGAGCTATTTTACACGTTTGATACATAAATGAAAGATTATAACTGTCGGTAACTTAAAGGGTCCTTCACGCTTGTTAGTTCCCAATCTCTCTTTGTTAAAAATGTTGTACAATTTTTAGCTTTCCCTTAAACCGACGCCAAAGATTCAATATCAAAATGATGATTCAAATAAGTAACAGTAGCAGAAATTAGAATTTTTCCTGCGTGAAGCATGGCCCGCTCGTCAATATCAAATTTCGGATGATGATGCGGATAATGGGCACCAACTTTAGGGTTGCCAGCTCCAGTAAAGAAGAATACACCCGGTACTTTTTGTAAATAATAAGCAAAATCTTCACCGCCCATGACTGGCTCCATTTCTAACACATTTTCTTCACCAACTACCTGTTTCGCGCATTGAACGAGAAATTCGGTTTCTTTTTCATGGTTGTGAACTACTGGATATCCTTTTTCATAATCAAATCGATAGGGAGCACCGACACTTTGACAGAGAGCTTTTAAATAATTTTCCATTTCGTGAATGATAAAATCTTGTGTTGAACGATCAAAGGTTCTTACTGTCCCGACAATGGTGGCTTGATCAGCAATAACGTTAAAGGCCCCTCCAGCATGGAATGAGCCGACAGTAACAACAGCCGGTGTTAGAGGATTCAATCTTCGGCTAACAATGTGTTGTAGCCATTGAACATAGGTTGTTCCTATCACGATGGAATCGATTGTTTCATGTGGGGCAGCACCATGACCACCTTTTCCGTGAATGGTAACAGTAAATTTGTCAGCGGCAGCCATCATTGCTCCTTTTCGATAGCCGACCGTTCCAATTGGAAGAGTAGACCATAAGTGAGTACCAAAAATAACATCAACTCCGTCTAAACAACCGTCTTCAATCATCGCGATAGCTCCGCCGGGCGCTACTTCTTCAGCAAATTGATGAATAAGTACGACATTTCCTTTTAATAAATGGCGATGTTCTTGTAATACTTTAGCAACTGTTAGTAAAGTGGCCGTATGCGCATCATGTCCGCAAGCATGCATAACACCAGGCACTTTGGAACGGTATTCTACCGTTTTTTCATCTTGAATAGGAAGTGCATCAAAATCAGCTCGTAGCGCAACCGTTTTTCCTGGTTTTTCACCGTGAATGATGCCGATGACTCCTCTGCCTCCGACACCTGTTTTTACCTCAACTCCTATACTTTTTAAATATTCAGCAATTTTTTTGGGTGTTTGTTCCTCTTGAAATGATAGTTCAGGATATTGATGAAAATATCGACGTAAGTCAACCATTTCTGAAAACAACTCTTCAAGGCGATTCCATAGTTGCTTCATTATGAATCCACTCCTTATTCAGTTAATCGTTATGTTGAGACCGCACTTCCTTCATTAGAGTAAAACATATAGAACTGTATTAAAGTACGTGAACTCAACATGAAGGTTTAAAAATTTATTTTACTGAGTATTATAATAATTCTGTATTTTAATATCTATATAAATGCAACAAAAATCATTTTTTGTGTTAATAAACAAAATGTAAGAAAAACACAAAAATAAAAGGCTTTTCAAAGATGTTTTCGTAAATATGTAAATATACAGATAAGATTGTAGCTCATTCTATAAAATAACAAACATGGATAAAGGATAATCCTTTATCCATGTTTGTTATTTTAACTATTTACTATCAAGCACTTTTTTCGTCGCCGAACCGACAATACCATCTACAGTTAGACGATGATCTTTTTGAAATTGACGAACTGCCTGTTCCGTATTTGAACCAAAAATACCGTCTACACCTTTAGTGTCATAGCCAAGGGAAGTAAGTTTGCGTTGAAGCTCCCGAACAGCATTACCACGGTTCCCTTTTTTTAGGATTTCTCCATTTGTAACAGTAGGTGTGCCATGACGTGGTATAACTTTGAACCCGTTGGCTTTCGCAATAGAGTCAAAAGATTTTCCAGAGGTTGTGATAATAACAGGCGTATTGATTTTTACCTGATTAAATAACCATTCCACCTCATTATCGTACATTCGAACACAGCCGCTGCTGACATACTTGCCGATGGAACTTGGATTATTATTACCATGAATTGCGTAAGTCGTCCCCCATGTTCCTCGAGCGTTCAAACCAAGCCAACGGTTGCCGAGTGGATTGCGAGGGTCACCACCGGGAATTCTTTTCTTATAGTAAGGGCGGTTAACAATTTTATTAACAATCTTAAATTTACCTTCCGGTGTAAGCGATGGGCTTCTTCCTGTTGCGACTTTAAATACTCTTTTCAACTGGCTGTTTTCATAATAGGCAAGCTGATTGTTGGCCTTGTTAATGATAATAAACTGGTTTCCTGCGGCAGAACTAGAGGTGACACCAATACTAAAAAACATAAGAAAGGCTGACACAAAGATGAAAAACCATTTTTTAATCAATCTCATCCTCCCCCCTACAAAGCTTTGAGTGCAAACAATCACTTATATATATTCACTTATGTAACAGGGGGTGAATTCTATTTATGTAAATATTATCCAATTTATGTAATATACCACTTGATGCAGTACAACATAAGTGATCAATTTGTAAGGCAAAATTCGTCCAAACGAAAAAACACCATCTTTTATTAATTTGATTGACAACCCAATAAAAGACGGGTTTTTTATCGAAAAGTAACTACGATTTATATAAGTACAAAAATTATTTTTTTATCTCTTTTTACGCATATTGCAATATCAATGCGGTCATACTACAAGTGAATACACTAGGTACACAGTTTAAATACGTTGGCAATTACGGCAAAAATACGTTATGCCTACGGGAAATACGTTTGATTTAGCGGTATTTTTTGCGGTGATGATAACGTGAATATCAATAATATCAATGTCGGATTATTTCGCGAATTTCCTAACAGAAGTTGTTGAAATGAACGTGCGGTGTTGAGTCAATAAACATTATATAGTGTTTGTAAGATAAACTAAGTCAATGTCGGATGATTTCCGAAATTTCCTTTAGAAATGATCATTGTCGACGATATTTCGCAAAATTTCCTTCAGAAATTTTTCAAAATATCGTCTTGCGGTGTCAATTCACGAAGTTAATTCTGAGATGTTTATTCATGATGATTAATCATTGGGCTATAGCCAAGCGGTAAGGCAACGGACTTTGACTCCGTGATGCGCTGGTTCGAATCCAGCTAGCCCAGTCGTATTAAGGCAAAGCAATCATTAAGCTTTGCCTTTTGTTATTTTTTGAATTTTAAAGGAATTTGTTTCTTGGTTGTCTAAATATACTTATGTATGAATCATGGTGGGGAAGGGGAATGCATTGTGAAAACAGCTGATTTATGTGATCAATTTTTGGAGCAGCTGCAAGTTTGTAAATTGGCGTTAAATTCTTATGGGGGAAAAAAAGAGTTTTCAGGATCGATTGCGACAGTAGAGGTATTTGGAGATAACGTGCTTGTTCGTGAAGCGCTCGAAACGGTTCCGAAAGGTTCTGTTCTTGTTGTTGATGGAAAAGGTTCACGAAATTGTGCACTCTTAGGGGATCGTCTTGCGCAAATTGCCTGCGATCATGAATTAGCTGGGGTGATTATCAACGGGTGTATTCGTGATTCAGTGGAAATAGCAACGATGCCGCTTGGCGTGATGGCGATTGGAACTTGTCCGGTAAAAAGCAAAAAAGAAGGAAAAGGGAAACGGGATATTGTCCTTGAATTTGGAGAAGTACGCTGGACGCCTGGTGCGTACGTTTATGCGGACAGTGACGGGATTGTCGTTTCTGAATGGCCGTTACAAGAAAAGAATACATGAGATCAAGACAATCATCGCATCCTATCCATAAAGGAGGTGAAAAGCCTGGTTGCAAAAATCTTGGCAGTAAACTAACCGTTGGAAGGAATGGTTTGCTGCATGTGCCGGCTTCTAACAGGGCACCGCGGGATGTCTTCATGACAAAAGGTGAAAGTCCTTTCCCGATGGAATGACGTGAGAATCGTCACGGTACGTCTCCATTTCCTGATTCGGAGGAGAAATTTTAGATTTTAATAAATTTTAGTAACTAGGGGTAGCGTATGAAAAAACAAGAGGACAAAAGTGTCATTACAAAAGAATCATTAGAAAGAAACGATGTTACAACAGAAGATGAAACAGCAATGGCGGAATTTAGTATAAATGCAGTATTTTATGCAAATGACACACATTCAGATGCACTGCCAACCTATATAAACAACAACACTCCAGCCATTAAAATTTCAAAATAAAGACAAAAAGTCGACATTCGTATAGAGTGTCGACTTTTCACCCTTTAATCATGTAAGTCGCTTTTATCTTTTTGCGATTTATTACGCTTATTGCCTTTACTGTTGTCACCGCTAATCGCTTCTTGTGAAAAGATGGATGGCTCTTGTTGTGGTGAATTTTGGTTCATGCTGCCTTTATTATACTTTTTTGTCATAATGAACTCTCCTTTTTATTTAGAAAAATGTAGGTAAGTTGTCTAAATTGTTCGTTGGCTCGCCATCGGCGTTGCTGCGAATATAACGTTCACCGTCTTTGCCTGCAAAAATATTGACGCCGGCAATCGTACCGTTATCTATTTCCATTAATGCTTTTCGGTATGATAGCACTCGTCCGGAAGAAGTTTTAAAATTAATAATGTCACCTTCGTGTTTTTTTGTACAGCGACGAACGTTTCTTGTTGATCCATCATCAGTCACTCCTTTTCATCTTGTTATCATGTCCAGCAAGGAATTTTTTATACAAATGAGGTGCTAAATTTATGAAGACATTTAATTGGCATAAAGAAGCAGAAAAGAGTTGGGATGAACGTGCGCACTTTTGGAATCAGAGCAGTGAGGAAATGTGGGAACATGGAAGCCGTAAAAACATTGTTCCGTTTATTTCAAAGTACATACCAAAAGGAAGCTATGTTATTGATTTAGGATGTGGAGACGGTTACGGTTCTTGGAAATTATCTCAAGCCGGTTACGATGTGGTTGGCATTGACTTGTCAAGCGAGATGATTGAGAAGGCAAAGGCGAGAGGGGAGAATAAACAGCTCCAATTTCGCCAAGGAGATTTAACGAAATTACCATTTCCAGACGAAACGTTTTCTGGAGCGATGGCGATTAACTCGATTGAGTGGACAGAGAGGCCGCTTGAAGCTCTTAATGAAATGAGAAGAGTGTTAAAAAGCGGACATCTTCTTTGTGTCGGGCTGCTTGGTCCAACTGCTGCTCCAAGAATGAATAGTTATCGCCGTCTTTATGGGGAGCCGGTGATTTGCAACACGATGATGCCGTGGGAGTTTGAAAAATTGGCGCAAGAAAACGGATGGGAGCTTGTTGACGGTCAAGGCGTTTACAAAAGAGGCGTTTCTGAGAAAATGGTGGCTAATCTTCCTACTGAATTAAAACAGGCGTTAACATTTATGTGGTTATTTCTGTTGCGCAAAGTGTAACAAAAATGCTTCCGTTTATGACGGAAGCATTTTTTGATAATTTGGTAGCTGCAATTTTTTATACAATGCTTTGTTTTCATAAATCCAGCCAGTATACGAGGATAAGATTTTTCCTTCTTTAATTTATTGATACGACAGCGATAAAGGGTCCCGTCAAAAGATTCATAATGAATAAAAAATAAGGTTATAAAACTAATAAATTAAATATATATGAATTATAGAACAAACAGCTTAACAAGGAGGTATTTATTTGAAAAAATTACTATCAACAGCAATGGCGCTTTCGCTTGGACTAGGAGTATGGAATGCCGCCATTCAAGACACTTCAAGTGCAAAAGCAAAATCATTTTCAAAAGGAACATCTATACATACATTTCAACATGGTGGTCCAGTTGATTTGGCGGTAGCTAACGAAGAAAAGCTAATTGAAATGCTTATGAAAAGCGGAAAAATTCCTGCTAATTCTACATCAGAGGAATCCGAACAAATGCTGCGGCAGTATCTAAAATCGAAAGTGGAATCTGTTCCTAAAGAAAATGGACAATTGTATAAACATGAAATAAAACGAGAAAAAGCATTGGAAAAAAAACATAATGAAACGGGATTAGTAAATGGAAGCGGGAAAAAATTAGGACAGGGAAAAGGAAATGATATACCATCCATTGAGGAAGAAACGTGGAACGGTGAAAAACGTGTAGATAAAGTATTGGTACTATTAATTGAATACCCGGATTTTCCGCATAACTCGATTCAACCAAATGAAACAGATATGTATTATCAAGATTACTCAAAAGAGCATTATCACGAAATGATTTTTGGAGGTGCTGAAGGTTATTATGAAGGACCGAATGGAGAAAAACTTATTTCTGTTAAAAAATATTATGAACAACAATCTGGTGGAAGCTATTCGATTGATGGTGAAGTAGCTGGCTGGTATACGGCAAAACATCCAGCATCGTATTATGGAGGAAATGTACCTGCTCCGGATGGTAATGACGCTAACCCACGAGATCTAGTAAAAGAAGCATTAGAAGCGGTGGCAAAAGACTCAAGTGTAGACTTATCAAAATATGACCAAGAAGATCGTTATGATTTGGATGGGGATGGAAATTATCGTGAACCGGACGGCTTAATTGATCATCTAATGATTGTACATTCAAGTGTTGGGGAAGAAGCTGGCGGAGGTCAACTTGGTGGTGATGCAATTTGGTCACATCGTTGGAACCTTGGACGGGTGTTTAAGCTTCCTAACACGACATCTAGTGTTCCTTACTGGGACGGTCAGCTAGGGGCATATGATTATACAATCGAGCCTGCAGATGGAGCGGCCGGTGTATTTGCTCATGAATACGGTCATGATTTAGGCTTGCCAGATGAATATGATACGTTATATTCGGGTAAAGGTGAACCGGTTTCTTATTGGTCTATCATGTCAAGTGGAAGCTGGGCTGGAAAAATCCCTGGAACGGAGCCGACTGGATTTAGTGCGTGGGCGAAAGAATTCCTTCAGGCTACTATGCCTGGAAGCAACTGGCTGAAAGGGACGACTATAGATATAAATGATATTCCGCATGAGGGTATCGAGGTTATGCTTGATCAAGCAAGTACAAAAGGCACGAATCAGGATGCCATTCGTATCAATTTGCCAGATAAAGAAACAGTTCTGAATACTCCTTTTAGTGGTATTTATTCGTACTACTCTGGAAAAGGAGATAATCTAGATCATTCGATGTTTACTACTCTGGATTTAACGGATGTTAATGAAGTGAGATTAACCTTTAAAACGTGGTATCAAATCGAAAAAGATTGGGATTACGCGTCAATTCAAGTAAAGGAAAGCGGCTCTAACCATTGGATTTCAATTCCTGGGAATATTACAACTGCTGATAATCCAAACGGTCAAAATCCTGGAAACGGAATAACAGGTTATTCGGACGGATGGATTGATGCTGTGTTTGATTTATCAGCGTTTGCAGGGAAACAAATAGAGCTCCGTTTTAATTATTGGACAGACGCTGCTGTTGCAGAAGCAGGGTTTTTTGTAGACGATATACAAATTACGGCAGATGGACAGTCCATTTTATTTGATGATGCAGAAACTAATTCACAATTTACGTTAGACGATTTCATCAAGAGTAACGGAAAATTTTATACTAAGCAATATTACTTATTAGAGTGGCGTAATCACCAAGGAGTAGATCAAGGTTTAGCGCATATTCTTCGAGGTGGTCAATTACTTTCGTTTGATCCGGGTCTTGTTGTATGGTATGTTGATGAGTCATACGATAATAACTGGACAGGAATTCATCCAGGAGAAGGTTTCCTTGGAGTTGTTGATGCTGATCAGCATACGTTAAAGTGGTCTGGAAATGAGACCGCATCAACTCGATATCAAGTACATGATGCTGCGTTTAGTTTACAAAAAGGACAGAAATTCAGTTTAAAATTAGGTAATATGTTGTTAAACGACAATGATACTGCACCAATTTCTATGTTTGATGATAGTAAGTCATATGAAAATAAAGGTCTTCTAGATGCTGGACGGAATGTTCCTAGTTATGGAGTAAAGATTCGTGTTATCGGTGAAAACACTGAGCGTACGACTGCGAAAATTTTACTTTATCGTTAACATAAGAGGGGCTCACTCAGAAGTATCTGCTCTCTATATATTGTAATTGTGAAGTCTGGCACTTTATTCTAGGCCAACCCCTTTTTATATTTTGTTGAAATTTTGTGAATCATAAAAAATTGTAATATGAAATGAAACATAGAAAAGTTCAAGAAATATGTAACAGTTTTGTATATAAAAAAGGCGTCTCATAAAGGTTTAACGCCCGAGCATCCAATAGGATTTGGATGCTCCTTGACAGCGTCTGAACTTTTGAGACAACCTCTAATTCAGCAGTTATCTAATAGAAAAATCTACCCATACATGCGCAGCCAACAATAATTAATAAAATAAACAGCACGACAATTAGCGGAAAATTTCTAGAAGAACTCATCAAATATTCACCTCCATATATCCAGCTATAACATCTTATTAAATAAGTGATTGAAAGGTAATGGACAAAAGCCGGTAGTTCAATAAATAGGGAACGAGCCTCTGAAAATAAGAAGAACCCAGCCAAAAACTTGGCTGGGTTCTCTAAATGTTAGCTGGCCACATATTTTTCTTCCCATTTATGCCGCCATTTATTTCTTCTCTCCATTCGCGGTCCTTTATAAAGATGCTTATATTTTTTCCAATGAATTTTCCATTGTTTTCGTCTTTCAGCGCGCACAATGAATCATCCTTTCTATGTTGTAGTTGTAGGCTGTCTATTCTATAACATAACATAATAACTATACTATTCTACTATTCGTGAATTCGTTTGTCGAACCCTTTGGCTATTATTGTCGACTTGTATGAAGTTTTCAGGGAATATGACGAGAGTTTTCGGTTTGTTGTAGTACATACGTTTGATAGATGCTGCTTGAAGTCGATTCATTTCCCGTTTTTCGCAGGATGGGGAGTATTTTTGCCTATTGAAAAATGTTGATGTAAAGGTAAGGGATGATCTCAATTCTAGTTCTGTTTCAAACGTAAAAAATAATATGAAAGGCATCAATGAATGTTGATTATGGCTGAATCAGTATCCTTTCAACGATTTTCTTACAAAAAGCGATGTCGATATATAGAAATCCAGATTGATTTTCCGACATATATAAAACGTCTCAACTACTCTTTTGCCTAACTTAAACACCTTACTTATGTCGATTTTTCAATCTGAACTTATATAACAAAATTTTGATAGACAGACTTATGATTTTAATATATTCACTGAGAAGTCTCCCACCTCTAAGCGAAGTGTAGGTGGGAGAGGTTCATATGGAGGAAAAGAGAAAAAGATAGCGACCAGTCATAAAAGAATGCGGCTGTCTCAAAGGGTCTGAGACAGCCGCATTTTTTGATGTTTGTTACTCCCATTCGAATGGTGTTTCTTGATATACGTAATAATTCAGCCAGTTAACAAATAATAAGTTTGCATGTGAACGCCAAGTATTGCGAGGTTCTTTTGTCGGGTTGTCGTCAGGAAAATAGGATTCTGGCAATTGAATCGGCAACCCTTTAGCGAGATCGCGTTCGTATTCTTCCTTTAAAGTTGTAGCATCATATTCTGGATGTCCTGTTAAGAAAATTTGTTTGCCATCATTTGATGCAACAAGGCAAATGCCTGCCTTTTCCGATGAAGATAAAATCGTTAAATCAGGCACTTTTTCAATATCTTCGCGTAATACGTCCGTGTGACGGGAATGAGGAACACGATATACATCATCGAAACCACGCAATAGTTTGACATTTTTCTTTTCTAGCTGATGTTCAAAGATACCGAAACATTTTTGCGGCAGCATATATTTTGGAACGCCATAGTGATAGTAAAGACCTGCTTGTGCTCCCCAGCAAATGTGCAACGTTGATGTCACATTTGTTGTTGTCCATTTCATAATTTCTGTAAGTTCTTGCCAATATGTAACTTCTTCGAACGGTAAATGTTCCACAGGTGCACCTGTAATAATCATACCGTCATATTTGCGGTGGCAGATTTGCGGAAACGTCGTATAAAATTGGTCAAGATGATGCTTTTTTGTTGTTTTGGCTTCATGCGTTTCCGGTCGTAAAAACGTAATATTTACTTGCAGCGGCGAATTTCCTAAAAGACGAAGAATTTGTGTTTCCGCTTTTTCTTTTTGTGGCATTAAGTTAAGAATGATAATATTTAATGGACGAATATCTTGAGAGTATGCCCGGTCTTCATCCATGACGAAAATATTTTCCTGTTCTAATACTTCTTTTGCTGGCAGATTTCGCGGAATGTTAATTGGCAATTTTCATCAACCTCCTGCTCTTTATTTAAATAAGTTAATTATAAAAATATTAAGAAATTTCTTCAATTGATTTTTTACGGAATAATTTATTTTTTTATTGGGAAAAGAAATGGTTATGATAAAATAAATCACGGATTGAGAAATTTTGAATTTTTTGACGCTGGAGGAAGAAAAATGGCTGTGACAACAAAGGTGAAATCAGATATTGAAATCGCTCAAGCAGCGAAGTTAAAGCGCATTCAAGAAATCGCAAAAGAACTCGATATTTTAGAAGAAGAATTAGAACCGTATGGCCATTACAAGGCAAAGCTTTCCCTTAATATTATGAAGCGCCTCGCCAAAAAACCGGATGGAAAAGTCATTTTAGTAACAGCGATTAATCCAACCCCTGCCGGAGAAGGAAAATCAACGGTAACAGTTGGTCTCGGACAAGCTTTAAATCAACTAGGAAAAAAAGCAATTATTGCGATGCGTGAGCCTTCGCTTGGACCAACGATGGGAATTAAAGGCGGAGCGACAGGCGGCGGGTATTCGCAAGTGTTGCCGATGGAAGATATAAATCTTCATTTTACAGGTGATTTACACGCAATCACAGCGGCCAATAACGCATTAGCAGCGTTAATCGATAATCACATTCACCATGGAAATGAATTACGCATTGATACGCGACGCATTGTTTGGAAACGAGTTGTTGATTTAAACGACCGTGCTTTAAGACAAGTCGTCGTTGGTTTAGGTGGACCAGTTCAAGGGGTGCCGCGCGAGGATGGTTTTGATATTACCGTTGCTTCTGAGATTATGGCGATTTTCTGTTTAGCGACGAATTTGCAAGATTTAAAACAGCGCCTTGCGAAAATAGTTGTTGCGTATAACGTTGATAAGCAACCGGTTACTGTTGCTGATCTTGGCGTTGAAGGAGCGTTAACGCTTCTATTGAAAGATGCGTTAAAACCGAATCTTGTGCAAACAATCGAACATACACCAGCACTTATTCATGGTGGTCCATTTGCGAATATTGCGCACGGCTGCAATAGCGTTATTGCGACAAAAATGGCGCAAAAGCTTGGTGATTACGTGGTGACGGAAGCAGGCTTTGGCGCTGATTTAGGAGCCGAAAAGTTTTTAAATATTAAAGCCCGCATTGCTGGAATTAAGCCAGAGGCAGTTGTCATTGTCGCAACCATCCGCGCGTTAAAAATGCACGGCGGCGTTGCGAAGCAAGGATTACATATGGAGAATGTCGAAGCATTGCGCGCTGGTTTGAGCAATTTACAAAAGCATATTGAAACGATTCAAGCGTTCGGCTTGCCATTTGTTGTGGCGATTAACCGCTTTATGACAGATACGGAAAAGGAGATTAATACATTAAAAGCGTTTTGTGAAGAGCACGGTTATCCAGTTGCGTTAACAGAAGTATGGGAAAAAGGCGGAGAAGGCGGAATTGACTTAGCTCTTAAAGTATTGGATGCGATTGAAAGCGGCAATAACTCGTATGCTCCTTTATATGATGTAAATGAATCCATCCCTGATAAAATTCGTAAAATCGCGCAAACGGTCTATGGAGCAAAAGACGTGGAGTTTTCTGCGAAGGCGAAAAAACAAATCGAGCAATTTGTTGCGTTTGGTTGGGATAAGCTGCCGATTTGTATGGCAAAAACGCAATACTCCTTGTCTGATGATCCGAACAAACTTGGCAGACCGACAGACTTTACGATTACAGTGCGCGAATTTAAACCAGCAATTGGTGCGGGGTTCCTCGTCGCCTTAACCGGTGATATGATGACGATGCCGGGCTTGCCGAAAAAGCCAGCGGCGTTAAATATGGATGTCGATGAAAATGGAAACGCGGTTGGTCTATTCTAGAAAAGGAGTAAGCACACATGTTTGACCCAACGGTGTTTGATAATTTAAAAACGGTGCTTGAAGGCGCTGTGTACGACCTTGATTTAGATGGAGTCATCATTGTAACCAATCGAAACGATTTAATGGATCTTGCCCATTTTTCGAGAACGTATAAAATTACATTTCGATTGCGGGAATATGGCACGGCTAGCGTGACATGTACCATTACGTTACAAACAAAACTGGAGCATATCGCTGGGGAATTGCTCGAGCAAAACCATCTTAAACCGGGGTGCGTGCTAGAAATTGCCTTTAACATGCCGATTAAGCAAAGTGAAACGACGTGTTTTCATATTAAAGAAATGTTGGCGAACATTTGGGGAAGCAATCGTATCATTCGTCAAACATTGACATACGAATATCAGGGCGAAAAAAAAGAATACGATAATCTGATTACGATTGAATTTGATCGGTTAATTGATGAAGGAAATGTAGATGATTTACAAGCAATGATTCCGTATGTCATCGAGTCGCTTCGGCAATTACAACCATTTTACGGGATGTAGCGGTACATCCCGTTTTTGATGTAACAAAAGTTTTGAACACATTCATGGTGGAAAAACTTTCCCCGATTTTTTAAGATAATAGAAAAGATAGGAGGTTTTTGTTCATGAGCATATACGATTTTACGGTAAAAACAATCCGCGGTGAAGAAAAATCAATGGCTGAGTATAAGGGAAAGGTATTATTAATTGTGAATACGGCAAGCAAGTGCGGCTTTACTCCTCAGTATAAAGAGCTGCAAGAGCTTTACGATGAGTATAAAGACAAGGGATTTGAAGTATTAGGCTTTCCTTGCAATCAATTCGGCCATCAAGAGCCAGGCTCAGAAAGTGAAATCGAAAGCTTCTGTCAATTAAACTATGGCGTCACGTTCCCGATGTTTGCGAAAGTTGATGTGAATGGAGCGAATGCCCATCCATTATTTGTTTATTTGACGGAAAAAGCACCGGGGATTTTAGGGACAAAGGCAATTAAATGGAATTTCACCAAATTTTTAGTTGATAAAAACGGAAACGTTGTCGGCCGCTTTGCCCCGCAAACGAAACCGAGCGAGTTAAAACAGGAGATTGAAAAACTCTTAAATATGTAATAGATCGATTACTGTCTCTCTGGAGGGGGAGACAGTTTTTTGTTAGTCAAACCAAACGCTCCTTTGTTACAATAGTTAACGACAAAACAATCGAATGCTGAGGGCTGATATGGATAAACGGGAAATCATTGAAAAGACAGAACGATATGTACGTACGTTGCTTGAAAATGATGCAAGCGGACATGACTGGTGGCACATTGAACGAGTTCGGCGTATGAGCATTACGCTTGCGAAGAAAGAAGGTGCCGATGAATTTATTGTTGAAATGGCTGCGCTTCTCCATGACATAGCCGATGAAAAAATCGCTGGAAGCGAAGAGAAGGGCTTATCCGTTGTAACCTCTTGGCTCGAACAAATGACGCTATTTAACGATGATAAAGAGCATATTATTGACATTATCTCCTCGGTCTCATTTAAGGGGGGACACGGAAAAAAGCCACACACCATTGAGGGAATGGTTGTACAAGATGCGGACCGTCTCGATGCCATTGGTGCTATCGGCATTGCCCGCACGTTTATGTATGCAGGAAACCGGGGACACCTTATGTACGATCCGAGCCTTCCTTACCGAGAGAAGATGACGAAAGAAGAATACCGCCAAGGCCGCAGTACGGCGATTAATCATTTTTATGAAAAATTATTAAAACTAAAAGAACTTATGAATACGGAAAGTGCGAAACAAATCGCGATCAAACGCCATAAATTTATGAAGCGTTTTTTACAACAATTTTACGAAGAGTGGGATGAGCAATATGAAGATGTTAACGGTTGAAAATTTGTCGAAAAGTTATGCGGAAAAAACGTTATTTCGCGATATTTCGTTCACGATTAAAGAACAAGAACGCATCGGCATTATTGGTGTGAATGGGACAGGAAAGTCAACGTTACTGAAAATTATTGCCGGTGTTGAGCTTGCGGATGCGGGACAGATTACGCATTCGAAAGACTATTCGATTGGTTATTTGCCGCAACAGCCTGATTTTCAAGAAAACTTAACGGTATTGGAACAAGTGTTTCACGGGGATACACCGCTTATTCGTTTATTGCGTGACTATGAAACAGTTTTAACCGAGCTTGAGAAAAATCCTCTTGATAATCAATTACAAGAACGTCTTTTCCGCTGCCAGCAGCAAATGGACGCAATGAATGCATGGGAAGCAAGCTCCAACGCCAAAGCGATTCTTACGAAATTAGGTATTGATGACATGACAAAAACGATCGGAGAGCTTTCCGGTGGTCAAAAGCGTCGCGTTGCTTTGGCACAAGCGCTCATTGAAACGCCAGATTTGCTTATTTTAGACGAACCGACGAACCATCTCGACTATGAAACGATTCGCTGGTTGGAAGATTATTTGGCGCGTTACAGTGGGGCCGTTTTGCTTGTCACGCACGACCGTTATTTCTTGGATCGCGTGACAAACCGCATTTTAGAGCTAGATAACGGAAAACTTTACAGCTATACAGGAAACTATGCTGCATTTTTAGAAGGAAAAGCACTTCGGGAGGAACAAGAGCTTGCCGCTAAAGCCAAACGGCAAAACTTATATCGCCGCGAGTTAGCGTGGATCCGAAGAGGAGCAAAAGCGCGGACAACAAAACAAAAGGCGCGCATCCAACGATTCGAACAGTTAGAGCAGTCACTTGGAATTGAACAAAAGAGTAGCCTGGATATCTCATTAAGCGGCAGCCGTCTTGGTAAAAAAGTGTTGGAGTTAAAAAATGTAAGCAAAGCATTCGGCAACCAAGTGATTTTAGATCATTTTAGCTTTCTTGTAAAACCAGGAGACCGAATTGGAATTGTCGGACAAAACGGAAGTGGTAAATCGACGCTATTAAACTTGCTTGCTGGTCGCCTCCAGCCTGATAGCGGGGAAATTGAAACGGGGCAAACGGTGAAAATCGCCTATTACACGCAAGAAAATGTCGATATCGATGAAAATAAACGAATGATTGAATACATTCGCGAAGCAGGGGAAGTTATTCATACGACCGACGGAAAAACAATTTCTGCAGCGCAAATGCTGGAACGTTTCTTATTTCCAATGAATACGCACGGAACGCCAATTCATAAATTGTCAGGCGGAGAGAAACGGCGTTTGTATTTGTTACGAATTTTAATGACAGAACCGAACGTGCTCCTTCTTGACGAGCCGACGAACGATTTAGATACGCAAACATTAACCGTTCTTGAAGATTATTTAGAGACATTTCCGGGTGTGGTCATCACCGTTTCTCACGACCGTTACTTTTTAGACAAAGTAGCGGAGCAGTTGCTTATTTTTGAAGGAAACGGGAAAGTTTCTCAATATTTTGGAGAGTATTCTAATTATTTAGAAGAACAACTTAAGAAAAAAGCAGGGAACGCGGAATCAAAACCAATCCCAGTGAAAGAACAAGCGCAGGCAGCGAAACCTGCTAAACGCCGTCTAAGCTATAAAGAACAAAAAGAATGGGAAGAAATCGAGGACAAAATCGCTGCATTGGAGACGAAATTACAAGAAATTACGTTGGAAATGGAACAATCGGCAAGTGACTATGAAAAAGTGCAAAGATTAGCATCCGAACATGAACAATTAAGTGCAGAGCTCGATGCGCTTCTTGAACGTTGGACAGAGCTTTCTGAACTAGTCGAATCACTGCAATCATAAATGAATGAGGAGGATGTGTCATGAATATTAAATCCATTGAACCCACACCAAGTCCGAATACAATGAAGGTGCTACTAGATGAAGAGCTTCCGTTTGGCACAAGCCATAACTATAAGCCGGATAATGTGGAGAAGGCACCAGCAATCATTCAAGAATTAATGAAAATTGAAGGAGTCAAAGGCATTTACCATGTGGCGGATTTTTTAGCGATTGAACGAAATCCGAAATATGACTGGAAAGAGATTTTAACAAAAGTGCGTGAAGCGTTTGGTGAAGAGGTTGACCGTATTCAAGACAATCAACAAGTACGTAACGAACGCTTTGGCGAAGTGAAAGTATATGTGCAAATGCTTTATGGCTTGCCCATGCAGGTGAAGTTAACTGACGGTCAGGAAGAAAGACGAGTTGGCTTGCCAAAGCCATTTATGGATGCAGTTTTGGAAGCTCAGAAACATGCCGGAAATATTGTCGTTGAGCGAAAATGGGTCGAAAAAGGGGTGCGTTACGGCACATTTGAGGAAATCGGTGCGGAAATCGTTGAAGAATTGTCCGCTGCCTATCCGCCGGAACGGTTAGAGCGGATGGTACAAATGTTTAAAAGCGGCGAGCATGCGAAAACACAAAAACGAGTAAGCTTTAAAGTAACGGAAGAAATGCTGGACGATCCAGATTGGACGAAACGCTATGCGGCTTTAGAACAAATGGCAGAGCCAACCGAAGAAGATTTGCCGGTATTGGCAAAGGCATTAAAAGACGAAAAAGTGGCGATTCGCCGCCTTGCTACTGCTTATTTAGGGATGATTGGCGGCAAAAAAGTGCTTCCGTATCTTTATGAAGCGCTGAAAGATAAAGCAGTCTCCGTGCGCCGTACAGCTGGGGACTGCCTATCGGATATTGGCGATCCTGAAGCGATGCCAGTAATGATTGAGGCGTTAAAAGACCCAAGCAAATTGGTTCGCTGGCGCGCGGCGATGTTTTTGTATGAGGTAGGGGACGAATCAGCTCTTCCTGCTTTAAAAGCCGCAGAAAACGACCCTGAGTTTGAAGTAAGCATGCAAGTAAAGATGGCGATTGAACGCATCGAGGGCGGCGAAGAGGCAAAAGGATCCGTTTGGAAGCAAATGACGGAAAGCAGAAGAAAAGGAAATAGCAGTGAATGATTAAGAGGAAAAATAGTTGTTACGATATCACCAAAAAACGGCAGCGATTTCGCTGCCGTTTTAACATTTTCTCAGATTCATCTCACAACTCTAAGTGAAGTGTAGGTGGGAGGGGTTCATCGTTGGTATCGCTTTTCTTATTTTTAGTTCTCATGATGGAACTAAAGTCAATAGTGTTAATTTTTTGCACGGGTCCCTAATGAACCATCTTACTTTATAAAAAAGTGTACAGTAAAAAATTGTGAAACGAATTGGGCGTTTTCGCGCTCAATTTTTTATCCCGTTCTAATCGTCCGTAAGACTCCCAACTCTACAGGTGGGAGATAACAGATGCTAGAAGTGCGATAAGTTCAACTAACATCAGTGGGGGATGAAGAAAACACCACTGATGAAGTTGCACTTTATTTTTTGTCTCCTTTCATCATTTTGTTATGACGTAGGAACGAATTTTTGTTATCATAAAAATTAGTGATAATGATAATAGTTTTCATTAGAAATAAGAGGGGTTTCGTGAAGACATGGAGAAAATTCACTTTTGTCGCGAAAATGAGTTTGAGACGAAAAAGCTATATAAGTTTTTCAAATCAATTTATAAAGGCATAAAAATCAAACGTAAAGATTGTCTCGGTAAGTGCAAAACCTGTAAAAAATGCCCTTTTGTATTAATAGATGGTGAGGTTGTCAAAGGTACAACGGTTGATGAGCTTTTTTATGAAGTGAATCATCGTATGTCCGAAGTATGGTGGAAATTTCGAGGTAACAGATGCAGCAGGAAATAAGACAACAATAAAGTTTACGGTTGATAAAACAACTCTAGCGGCGCCAACTGTGAACAAAGTGATAGATCAGTCGACAGTAGTATCAGGAAAAACAGAGAAATACGCAACTGTAACAATAAAAATCGGAACAAAGGTATACATAACAAAAATTTCCTTTTCATATTTTCCTTTCTGGGTAGACAGATTCTTGTCATACACCTAGGATTTATTTATAACTAATTATCAAAATTTTATAAACTTATTGAAAAATATCGTAAAACGTACTATATTTGTTAGAAAATAGATTGCTAGGAGGAATAAAAATGGAAAAAGATTTGCGACATCGAAGTAAAGTAATCAGCGACGATGTAAAAAGAGCGCCGAACCGGGCGATGCTTCGCGCTGTTGGTTTTACGGATGAAGATTTTAAAAAGCCGATGATTGGCGTTGCCAGCACATGGAGTGAAGTAACGCCGTGCAATATACATATTGACCAGCTTGCCCTCAAAGCGAAACAAGGGATTAAAGACGCAGGTGGAGCACCGTTAGTATTTAATACGATTACCGTTTCGGATGGAATTTCGATGGGTACAGAAGGAATGCGCTATTCGCTTCCGAGCCGTGATGTTATTGCCGATTCGATTGAAACGGTTGTTGGAGCGGAACGGTTAGATGCGTTTGTCGCGATTGGCGGCTGTGATAAAAATATGCCGGGCTGTATGATTGCGATCGGCCGGTCTGAAGTGCCTGCAGTTTTCGTTTACGGTGGTACGATTAAACCGGGGAAACTTCATGGAAAAGATATTGACATCGTTTCTGCGTTTGAAGGAGTTGGCCAATATAATAAAGGTGATATTAGCCGCGAGGAATTGCATCATATCGAATGTAATGCCTGTCCAGGAGCCGGTTCTTGCGGCGGCATGTACACAGCAAATACGATGGCATCAGCGATTGAAGCGCTGGGGATGAGCCTTCCGGGAAGCTCTTCTAACCCGGCAGAAACAGAGTTGAAATTAGAGGATTGCTATAAGGCAGGGCTGGCCGTTTACAACTTGCTAGAAAAGGGCATTTATCCAAAAGATATTATGACGAAAAAAGCGTTTGAAAACGCAATTACCGTTGTCATGGCACTTGGTGGCTCGACAAATGCGATTCTCCATTTGTTAGCGATTGCCCATGCAGTAGATGTCGATTTGACAATCGATGATTTCGACCGCATCCAAAAGAAAGTTCCGCATATCGCTGACTTAAAACCAAGCGGCCGCTATGTCATGCAGGATTTGCACGAAGCAGGCGGCGTTCCAGCTGTGATGAAGCTGTTGTTAAAAGAAGGATTGCTTCATGGTGACTGTTTAACAGTAACCGGTAAAACGGTCGCGGAAAACTTAGCGGAATGGCCGGATTTAAAAGAAGGACAAAAGGTGATTTATCCGCTTGATCGACCGCTCAGAGAAACAGGTCCGCTTGTCATTTTAAAAGGAAATCTCGCACCAAATGGAGCAGTCGCGAAAGTTTCGGGGTTAAAAGTGAAACGTTTAACAGGACCGGCAAAAGTATTTGATTCCGAAGAAGAGGCAACAGCCGCTGTTTTAAACAATGAAATTCAGCCAGGCGATGTCCTTGTGATTCGTTATGAGGGTCCTAAAGGCGGCCCGGGAATGCCGGAAATGCTTTCGATTTCCGCGATTTTAGTGGGAAAAGGATTAGGGGAAAGCGTAGCCCTCTTAACGGACGGTCGTTTCTCAGGCGGAACGCACGGGTTAGTCGTTGGTCATATCGCACCGGAAGCACAAGTCGGCGGACCAATCGCATTATTAAAAACAGGAGATTTAATCACGGTTGACAGTGAGACGCAGGAATTGACCGTTCATGTGTCAGACGAAGAACTTGAGCGCCGCCGCTCGGAGTGGACAGCACCGCCGTTGAAGGAAAAAGGAGTTCTCGCAAAATACGCGCGGTTAGTGTCTTGTGCATCTAAAGGAGCGGTTACTGATTTGTTCGAGGAAGAAAAACAGACTGTGAAAGTAAAATAATAATAACAGGAGGCTGTCTCAAAGGCCAAGGGTCAGACCCCACAACACAATATATAGGACATCATTGCTGGATAAATGAGCTATATATTGTGAAACATACGTGAGGTCAGACCCTTATGAGACAGCCTCTTTCATTTTCGTTGATTTTTTGTATTCAAATATAGTATTCTTTTAGCATTGAGAACAGTTTGGAGGGATACATATATGTCAATGGCATACGAAGAATATATGCGCCAGCTTGTTCAACCGATGCGCGATGAGTTAGTTCGTGCCGGATTTAAAGAGTTACGAACAAGCGAGGAAGTAGAAGAGTTTATGGAAAATGTTCAAGGAACAACCTTTGTTGTTGTGAATTCCGTATGTGGATGCGCAGCGGGATTAGCACGACCAGCAGCGACGCAAGCAGTGCTTCGCAGCGACAAAAAACCGGATCATTTAGTAACGGTGTTCGCTGGACAGGATAAGGAAGCAACGGCGAAAATGCGCGAATATTTTGTTGGCATTGAACCATCGTCCCCATCGATGGCACTTTTAAAAGGAAAAGAAGTCGTTCATTTTATTCCACGTCATGATATTGAAGCAAATTCAATGGAAAATATTATGGATAACATTATCGCTGCATTTGAGAAACATTGTTAAGAGGATGCTTTTTTGGCATCCTTTTTCTATGCAGCCGAAAAGGAACGTGAAAAGATGATTGTTACAACAGCAGGACGAACAAATAAAGAAATGATTGAAAAAGCGAAACAAATTGCTAACGAATTACGTATACGATATGTAACAAGGAACAAATCATCCGTTGAGGCCATTCAGCGGCAATGGCATGATGATGTTCTTGTTGTCGGAAAAAACCGTTTAGAAATTCGGCCGATGAATGGAGATGAACCACTATTCTTTCACCCGAATTCAGCAATGTTTCGTGTGAAACGAATTTTACGGGGAGAGAGCGAACCATTTTTGCAAGCGACAAAACTAACCAAAGGGATGTCCTTTCTTGATTGTACGCTCGGACTTGCCTCTGACAGTATCGTAGCCAGTACGGTTGTTGGGGAAAGCGGGAAGGTGACAGGAATTGAAGGAAATCGCTATATTGCTTATTTAGTAAAGCACGGGCTTCAACATTGGGATTCAGGGCTAGAAAAAATGAATGAAGCGATGCGGCGAATTCAAGTCATCCAGAACGATTATCGGACTTTTTTAGCATCGTTGCCTGACCGCTCTTTTGATGTCGTCTATTTTGACCCGATGTTTGAAGAAGCGATTTTAGAGTCGGACGGGATTAAAGGAATAAAACCATTTGCCTTATATACAGAACTGACCGAAGAGGTTATTGCGGAAGCAAAACGGGTGGCAAGAAAGCGAGTTGTCTTAAAAGATCATTGGAAAAGCACGCGATTTGAACGATTTGATTTTACTGTTTATGTACGCAAAACAGCAAAATTTCACTTTGCGACGATCGAGTTGGGGGAGAGGAATGAAGAAAGACGATAAGAAGCGGAACAGCCGAAGCGTGATTTATGATGTATTCGTTGAATTTGCCGGCAATATCATTGTTGAGTTTTTTCCTTCCTTGATACGGTTTACATTGAAAATATTGAAGGCGATCGCTGACTAGTATGAAGAGAAAATTTTAGGGGAATTTAAGGTGTGGAGGTGATGAAAATGCCAAAACGCCGTAAAGACCCATCGAAGACGGGATTGGGTTCACCAGAAGTTCAAGGGCAAGGAACGACAACAATAGAAACAGGAACGTATAAGCAGGATTCAGCCCGGAAAAAAACAAAACAAAGTTAAAAGAGGATGACCTATAAAGTGTCTTGCCTCATGCACAAAACGCGATATATCGTGTACTCACGAAACATCGTATGCGATATATTGCGGGGGTCTGACACTTTGTTTTAGGTCATCCTCTTTATTATGAGTCAATGAAACAGTTCGCAATATTGTAAATGAGCGTAACAACACTGAGGAATACAAAAAGAGTATGCATCTTTTTCCCCCTTTCTTCACATGAAATTTACAGAAAATATGGTAAACTGAAAATATAAAGTGCAACTTCATCAGTGGGGTTTTCTTCATCCCCCACTGATGTTAGTTGAGCTTATCGCACTTCTAGCGTCCGTTATCTCCCACCTCTACAGGTGGGAGATAACGGACGATTAGAACAGGATAAAGGCAATGAAACTTTCGGTTGCTTATAATCGTAGTATGTGTCAAATTGAAGAATTATACATAGTAAATTCACGGTCAGTTTATATTAGGGGGAGAAATGATGAGAATTACACTTTCTGAGCGAATGAAAGCGTTTAGTACGTCTGTTTTCAGCGAATTAGCCGCATATAAACAAACAAAAATTTCTCAAGGTTGTGAAATCATTGATTTAAGCATTGGCAGTCCGGATTTACCGCCGCCGGCATTTGTGATGGATACGTTGGCAGCGTTTGTAAAAGAGAAAAGTCAATACGGTTATCCTCTTTCCGGTACGGATGAATTTCATGAGGCGGTTGTAGATTATTATCGAACGAACTACCATGTAAAACTAAACAAAGCAACAGAAGTGCTATGTTTAATGGGGTCACAAGATGGCCTTGTTCATTTTCCGATGGTTTTTGCCAATACAGGTGATATCATTCTTGTTCCTGATCCGGGATATACTGCTTATGTAACAGGAATTGCGATGGCGGGAGCTGTTCCGTATTTTATGCCGCTTCGCAAAGAAAATGAGTTTTTGCCGGATCTTTCGAGCATACCGGCTCATGTAGCGGAGCGGGCAAAAATAATGATTTTAAACTTTCCGGGAAACCCTGTTCCAACTCTGGCAACGGAAGCGTTTTTTAAAGAAGTAATTGCGTTTGCCCAAAAATATGATATCATCGTTCTTCATGATTTTGCCTATTCCGAATTGTATTACGATGGTCATAAACCGATTAGCTTTTTGTCCATTGATGGGGCAAAAGAAGTTGGTGTAGAAATGAACTCCCTTTCGAAAAGCTTCAATATGGCAGGATGCCGCATTGGATATTTATGCGGCAATCAGCAAATTATTCAAGCGTTAGCCAATTTAAAATCGAATCTTGATTACGGCGTATTTTTTCCCATTCAAAAAGCAGCAGCGGTAGCATTAAGAAAGGGAGCTGCTTTTTGCGAACAAAACCGACAAATTTATCAATCCCGCAGAGATAGATTAGTAGAAGGACTGGCATCCATTGGATGGAAAGTCGACAGCCCAAAAGCAAGCATGTTTGTTTGGGCGGAAGTTCCAAAGGGATGGACATCTACTGATTTTGCTTACGCTCTTATGGATAAGGCCCATGTTGTTGTTACACCAGGACAAGCCTTTGGTCCGCACGGAGAGGGGTTCGTGCGCATTGCTCTTGTACAAGATGAAGAAAAAATTCGCCAAGTCATTGCCAATTTAGCAAAGAGCGGCATTTTTTAACGCTAAACGCTAGAAAGGAGTGAATTCATATGCATCTTCCAAGGTGGCTTCGTAAATCGCTTGTTGTTTTAATTACGACATTAACGTTTGGATTAGTAACACCGCCCGCTTCATTATTAATTGATGAAGCAAAAGCAGATGATTCTTCAGTCGATACAGCGGTTGTTTCAAACAGGAATGCAAAAGCGGAAGAAGTCCGTGTACTTACACGGGAGGAGTTTGTACAGCAAACAATGGAAAAAGCGATTGTACAATCTTACGAAAAATTCGGTGAAAAAATTTTACCTGTCATTGAAGATGAGTTTAATGAAGTCATTTTGCCGCGCATTGAAGAAGTGCTCGTATCTTTAGCGGAACAATATCCAGAAGAAAAGTTAGTCAATTTAGTGATTACAGAAAAGCCATCTGGTGGTATCGGTGAAAAAATTTTCCATATCTATGATAAAACGAGCGGGAAGGATATTGTGAGATTTCATGTACGACGTGACCACCCACCGCAAGATGGTTACTGGTTTAATTTCCATTACCACACTTATCATGATTCGTTCCAAACACATTATGAATTAGGGCGAATTTATTGGGCGAAAAATACACCACCGAAATGGATGAGTTAAGAAGCGATGGGCTATGATAATACAAGCTGGAGTAGATGAAAGTTTTATAGAGTCAGATTTCTGGAAAGAAGTTGTTGTCCCAAAAATTATTTTCTCAAAAAACACCTTTCATGATGGTTTTTCATTATGAAAGGTGTTTTTAATTTTTATAATAAAGCAAATAAATTTTTTGAATATTACAACTAAACTGTATTTTGATTAGGAGTGGTATAAAAAATAATGGAAAAATAGGTATTTACTCTTCTTTTTCGACACATTTCAACATTTTTTAAAAATTTTATTTACAATTTTCTAAAGTTTTATTAACATATTAATTGACTTGTCTTAAACTATCATTATTGTACATTCTATTGAGCAGTTGAATTTTGTATCTTTAGGTTTAAACTTTTCTGTAATTGAATGTTAATTCATCATCCAAATAAATGATGAACCACATCATGGGTTAGAATAAAGGGGGTAAATAAATGAAAAGAATTGGTTTAGCATGGCAAATTTTTATTGGATTAATTGCTGGTATCGCTGTTGGTGCAATTTTTTACGGAAATCCAGCTGTTCAAACTTATTTGCAGCCAATTGGGGACATTTTTCTTCGTCTCATTAAGATGATTGTCATTCCAATTGTGATTTCCAGCCTAGTTGTAGGTGTTGCCGGTGTTGGAGATGTAAAGAAACTAGGAAAGCTTGGCGGGAAAACGATTATTTATTTTGAAATTATTACGACGATTGCGATTATAGTTGGTTTGCTAGCGGCCAACATCTTTCAGCCTGGTGCAGGCGTCAATATGAAAACATTAGAAAAAACGGATATTCAAAGTTATGTAGATACAACAAACGAAGTGCAAAGTCACTCCATGATGGACACCTTTGTCAATATTGTTCCAAAAAATCTTTTTGAAGCATTAACAAATGGCGACATGCTCGCGATTATTTTCTTCTCTGTCATTTTTGGTTTAGGAGTCGCGGCGATTGGTGAAAAAGGAAAACCAGTGTTACAGTTTTTCCAAGGAACCGCAGAAGCGATGTTTTATGTGACAAATCAAATTATGAAATTTGCTCCGTTTGGTGTTTTCGCGCTAATCGGTGTAACGGTTTCTAAATTTGGTGTAGAATCGCTTATTCCGTTAAGTAAATTAGTGATTGTTGTATATGCGACGATGATTTTCTTCGTGTTTGTTGTACTTGGAATAGTTGCCAAATTAGTTGGAATCAATTTGATGCACCTTATTAAAATTTTAAAAGATGAACTAGTGCTTGCTTACAGTACAGCAAGTTCAGAAACGGTATTGCCAAAGATTATGGAGAAAATGGAAAAATTAGGGTGTCCGAAAGCGATTACCTCTTTTGTCATTCCAACAGGATACTCATTTAACTTAGATGGTTCTACATTGTATCAAGCATTGGCAGCGATTTTTATTGCCCAGTTATATGGCATTGATTTGTCTCTTTCTGAGCAAATTTCTCTTGTATTAGTATTGATGGTAACATCAAAAGGAATTGCTGGCGTACCTGGCGTGTCTTTCGTTGTACTGCTTGCGACATTAGGTACGGTCGGTATTCCTGTAGAAGGATTGGCGTTTATTGCTGGAATTGACCGAATTTTAGACATGGCACGTACGGCTGTTAACGTAGTCGGCAACGCTTTAGCTGCTATTGTTATGTCTAAGTGGGAAGGTCAATTTAATGGAGGAAAGGCTAAAGAGTACATTGAAGAAACACTAAAAAGTGCATAAACGAAGCAAAAATATCACGAGATTTTTTCTCGTGATATTTTTGTTTATAAAAGATTTATATGTTGTATAGAGATTTTTTAAAAATAAAACTTTCTATTTAATGATTTATATCAGGTTAGCATCACTCAGATAGGTAAAGTTGAATCATGTATATAGATCCATTATTTACCTTATTATTTGTCGATTCTCTCATTTCTTTCATTATGTTATAATTCTAGTAAAGTATCGAAATTGTTCGCTTTTTAGTTTTCTATCTCCCCATCCCATATACGCCAACAACATTAAGACAGGAGATATACATCATGCGTTATATCCATCTATTTCTTAGTATATTACTTGTCATTCCGTTAAGTTCTTTTTCTCATCCTTTTCCGTTACAGGGAATCTTATTAGAAGATAGTAAGCTTCACTCTTTTTTTCCATCAGATGCTCCAATCCAAAAGATTATTGTTTTGCCAGAACAAAAGTTTAATCATACTGAGGCATTAAAAATCATTCAGACGATCGAGCATATTCATCCGTCTATTTTACGTAAAATCGCCGCTAAACGTATATATGTTAAGCTTTTTACAGGAAAAATAACCGATGAAAGAATAGCCGAACATTTGCACGGCAAACAACCACGCGGCTACGGGCTTGCAGATTTTACTTGGGATGACGTTCCTGGTATGGGAGGTACCCACTTTGTTCTAGTGAAAATTGGCCATAGTGAATGGGGAAAAGGTCACGGTTCGATTAATCTTGAGCTTCATGAACTTGCTCATTCTGTTGACCAAATCGTCTTTAACAGCATTCATTCCGAACCATACTTTTTAGCGATATGGAGAAAGGAAGCACACGAGCTGTTTCCAGGAAATCCGTATTTTTTGAACTATCCGGAAGAATATTTTGCTGAAAGTTTCGCGATGTACTACTATAGCGAAGAAACGAGGCAACAGTTAAAAAAGATAGCTCCTTTGACGTATCAATATATAAAAAATCTCGAAAAGTAGGACTCGCCATCGACAATCGAGTCCTTTTTCGTTTATCATGAAAAAGAATGAATCGTTTAGAAGGTACATAGGGGTGATTACATGAAACAGTACTTAGATTTGCTCAATGATATTTTAGAAAACGGGGTAAAAAAAGATGACAGAACAGGAACAGGTACCCTTTCTGTTTTCGGAAGACAACTTCGCTTTGATCTTCAAAAAGGATTTCCATTATTAACAACAAAAAAATTACATATTCGCTCGATTATTCATGAATTATTGTGGTTTTTAAGCGGTGATACAAACATTAAATATTTACAGGAAAACGGTGTGACGATTTGGGATGAATGGGCGGATGAAAACGGTGATTTAGGTCCAGTTTATGGTGCGCAATGGCGTTCTTGGAAAGGGGCAGACGGCCAAACAATTGACCAAATTAGTGAAGTGATTGAGCAAATTAAAACCAATCCGAATTCGCGGCGCTTGCTTGTTAGCGCCTGGAACGTCGCAGAAATTGATAAAATGAAACTGCCGCCTTGTCATTATGCCTTTCAATTTTATGTCGCTGATGGGAAGCTTTCATGCATGTGGCAGCAGCGTTCTGTTGATACGTTTTTAGGCTTGCCGTTTAATATTGCCAGCTATGCGCTTTTAACACATATGATTGCGCAGCAATGTGACCTAGAAGTGGGAGAACTCATTTTTACGGGCGGAGATGTGCACTTGTACCTTAATCATATTGAACAGGCAAAACTTCAATTAACAAGAGAACCGCGTCCATTGCCAAAACTTGTCATCAAACGAAAACCAGATTCGATTTTTGACTATAAATTTGAGGACTTTGAAATTGTCGATTATCATCCTCATCCGCATATTAAAGCCCCTGTAGCTGTATAAAATCATTCGTGAAGGCGGGATAAAAATGATTTCATTATTAGTGGCAATGGACCGCAATCGCGTTATCGGCAAAAATAATCAGCTTCCATGGCATCTTCCTGCCGATCTTGCTTATTTTAAAAAATTGACGATGGGACACACGATCGTCATGGGGCGCAAAACGTTTGAATCGATTGGCCGTGTATTGCCGGGACGGGAAAATGTTATTGTAACACGCAATCCATCATTCACAAAGGAAAATTGCATCATCATCCATTCGGTAGAAGAAATAAAGAAGCTTGCAGCAGAGAAGAATGATGAAATTTTTATCATCGGTGGAGCGGAAATTTTTAAAGAAACTCTACCGTTTGCTGACCGGCTTTATATTACGAAAATTGAAGCTGAATTTCCAGGAGATACGTTTTTCCCTCCTTTCGATGAAAGTCAGTGGCAGCTGATTTCATGTGAAAAGGGACCGAAAGATGAGAAAAATCCATATGACTATTACTTTCTCGTATACGAAAGAAAACGATAATGAGGCTTTCCTTTTTAGGATCGCCTCATTTTTTAATCTATTAATTGGAGACAGGCACGAGTACTTATTAAATGAACTACCCGCCACTTCATTTGCTCGGGAGACTTCTTTTGTAATGGCGTTAAAAATAAAATTTTGATAAAATTTTTAGAAAATTCCCTTTTCTTTTTTAGAATTTGTGATATAATCTACAAATCATTACAGTACTTTTTATCATGCAAATTCTACATAGAAAGGAAAAGGGAAGATGGAACAACAGCTTAAACGACAAGGCGGAACGGTTTATGTAGAAGACATTTTGATTGCACACCATACGTTAAAAGATGTTGTATACCATACGCCATTGCAAAAAAACCCGTTGTTATCGGAACGCTATCAATGCAATATCTATTTAAAGCGCGAAGATTTACAAGTCGTTCGCTCGTTTAAAATACGTGGTGCTTATAATCGAATGAAACATTTGACAAAAGAGGAACGAAAGAATGGCATTGTATGTGCAAGTGCGGGAAATCATGCGCAAGGAGTGGCGTATTCGTGCCGTGTATTAGGGGTTCATGGGAAGATTTATATGCCAGCGACAACACCACGGCAAAAAGTGTCGCAAGTACAGTTTTTTGGAAAGGACATGATCGAAATCATTTTAGTCGGGGATACGTTCGATGATTCGTTTAATCAAGCGATTGAATGTGCCGAGCGAGAAGGGAGAACGTTTATCCATCCATTTGATGATGAATATGTGATTGCAGGACAAGGAACAGTTGGCGTTGAAATACTCAATGATTGTGAAGAAACGATTGATTTTGTTTTTGCGAGCATCGGCGGCGGTGGGCTCATTTCCGGCTTAGGGACATATATAAAAAGCATTTCTGCTGCGACAAAGCTGATTGGGGTTGAACCTGAAGGAGCACCATCCATGAAGGCAGCGTTAGCGAACGGAAAAGTCGTTACTTTGAATGAGATTGATAAATTCGTCGATGGGGCTGCGGTAAAAACGGTGGGGGAAAAAACATTTGCTTTGACAAAAGACATCATTGATGAGATTGTCGTGGTACCTGAAGGAAAAGTGTGTACAACGATTCTAGAGTTGTACAATGAAAATGCCATTGTCGTTGAGCCGGCCGGAGCATTGCCGGTTGCTGCTTTGGATTTTTACAAAGAACAAATTCGTGGAAAAACCGTTGTCTGCGTGATTAGCGGCGGCAATAATGACATTGGACGCATGCAGGAAATTAAAGAACGTTCTATGATTTACGAAGGCTTGCAGCACTATTTTATTGTCAATTTCCCACAGCGTGCCGGAGCGTTGCGTGAATTTTTAGACGAGGTGCTTGGACCGACAGATGATATTACCCGATTTGAATATACGAAGAAAAACAATAAAGAAAACGGTCCTGCGCTCGTTGGCATTGAATTAAAACGCCGAGAAGACTATACACCGCTTATTGAGAGAATGAAGAAAAAAGGTTTTCCGTTTCAAGAAGTCAATAAAGATAGCAATTTGTTTAATTTACTTATATAAATGAAAAAGAGGTTGATCCATAAGGGTCTGACACTTCGCTTTAGGGTCAACCTCTTTGTTTTTGTAAAAAATTTATTCTATGTCATCAGCAACCATTTTTCCAGCATTCGATAAATGGTTCGCTGTTAAAATGAGCGTTGACAACTTGATGAAGGAGTTCACGATTTTGTTCGTTGGATGAATAAACGAAAATAGTGGACTTTCAATTTGTTGGCATTTCTCGTACACCTCTTTTCCTCCTATGCCTTCTTCATACCGATAAATGTTACACAATTAATTTTTAAAAAATTTATGAATCATTCACACTATTTGACATACTTCAACAGAGATTTAGTGTATAATAAAAGTAAATCGGTGAAAAAAGAGGATTGATATTTTGCTATTCAAAAGCCTGGAGTTCAAAAATGTGTATGGACAGAAGGTTAAAATTATCGAAATTCCTGTATTGGAGGAAGATAGCACGTATCGATTTATGATTCAGCTCCGTCTTGAAGCGTTTATTAATAAGGTATATCATTCATACAACACAAAAACCGTTTTTTCGTTTCGCGATTATTTAAAAAAAGTGTTAAAATGGCCTGTATATGAACAAATATTTAAAACAGATATACTCAAGAATAACGCATAGAGGCTGACCAAAGTGGTTAGCCTTTTTGGTTTATAAAATCGTCAATATATTTATTAATTTTTTATATAAATTTATTTCAATTAGTTGTATAATAGATATCAATGTTTGATTTTAGGAAGTGAAAGTATGAGGAAAGTAAGAGTAGTGACAGATTCAACCGTTGATTTATCTAATGACATCATCGAAAAACTGCAAATTGAAGTTGTGCCGCTGACATTCACAATCGACGATAAGGTGTATGCCGATCGCATCGATATTACTCCGGCTGAGTTTATGGAAAAAATGAAACAGTCAAGTGAACTTCCGAAAAGTTCTCAACCTTCTGTTGGGCAATTTGTGGAAGTATATAATCGTCTTGGCAAAGAAGGTTTCGATGTTATTTCGATTCATATGACCGGTGGAATGAGCGGGACCGTGCGCTCAGCTGAAAGTGCCGCCATGTTGGCTGAAGCTAATGTGACGGTTATCGACTCTCGCTTTATTTCTCTTGCCCTTGGCTTTCAAGTCATTGAGGCGGCAAAGATGGCACAAGAAGGAAAGAGCATTGTCGAAATTGTGAAGCGTCTTGATGAAATTCGGGAGAACACGTATTTATATGTAACGGTAGATACGCTCGAAAACTTGGTAAAAGGCGGACGAATTGGACGCGGGAAAGCATTAATTGGTTCTCTGTTAAACATTAAACCGATTGCTTTGCTTGCCGATGGTGTGTATACTCCAATAACGAAGGTACGAAGCCATACGCAGATTGTGAAGTATTTGACAAAGCAATTTATTGAAGACACTAAAGGAAAAACAGTGAAAGCGGTCGCGATTGCGCATGCCGATTCGTTAGATTTAGCGAATCGCCTTAAAGAATCGGTCGCCAAAGAGACAGGGATTGCCGATATTGAGGTTGTTTATACGACTCCGACTATCGCTACCCATACGGGTCCGGGAGCGATTGGCTTTATGTATTATGCTGAGTAAACAGACAAGGCATGAAAATGATTTTCTTTAAGAAGTTTATAAGATTTGTTAAAATGAAAAAGAAATAATCTTGACGTTAAGGTGAATGAAACATGAAGAAATGGGGAATTATACTGGTTGCTTTTTCCTTTGTTTTGCTATCTGCATGCGGCAACAAAATTCCAGATGCGAAAAATTGGCCGATTGCTGATTTTACATTTACAGATCAAAATGGTCAGCCGTTTGGCTTGGCAGATTTAAAAGGAAAAGTATGGGTCGCTGATTTTATTTTTACGAACTGTGAAACGGTCTGTCCGCCGATGACAGCGCATATGGCGAAGCTGCAGGACATGGCGAAAGAGGAAGGGCTTGATGTTGAATTTGTTTCTTTTAGTGTTGATCCGGAAAATGATAAACCGGAAATATTAAAACAATATGTCAAGAAATTTGATGCGGACCTATCAAACTGGCATTTGCTGACTGGCTACAGCCAGGAAGAAATCGAAGCATTTGCGCAAAAAAACTTTAAAACGATTGTAAAAAAACCACAACAAGGCGACCAAGTAATTCATGGGACAGATTTTTATCTTGTCGATAAAGAAGGAAAAATTGTGAAATATTATAGCGGTGTAGAGGACACTCCTTATGAGGAGATTCTTAAACACATAAAGGCGTTACAATAAAGAGGCTGATAAAGCAAAGTGTCAGGGCCCCACAACCACAATATATAGTAATAACGTTAGATGAGAACGCTGTATATTATGGGTTTCGTGTGAGGTCAGACATTTCGATCAGCCTCTTTTCTTTTTTTCAGCATTACGTTCATATTTTTATATGAATCGTTCATACAGATGTGTTAAGACGACAATAGTTTTTCAATAGGTGTGATGGTAAGTGAAAAAATGGGGTATATATTTTATTGTACTATTGGTTATGGCAGGTTGTTCGGCACGACCAGCAAGCATTCAAGGGGAAATATCGCTGAGAGAGGTTGGATTAACGGAGCCGTTAACAATTGCGGAAGACTTTTTTCCAAAAGATATGAACATTGTAGCCCTTGGTGACTCCTTGACGGAAGGAGTGGGAGATCGCACGAACAACGGTGGATATCTTGCTTATTTAGAAGAAAAATTACTTGCACATAAGGCGATTAAGAGCGTTTCCATAACAAACTTAGGGAAAAGAGGGATAAGAATTTCTCAATTAGATAAAGTGGTTAACAAAAACAAAGATGTCTTGCAGCAAGCAGATATGATTATGATTACGATCGGCGGAAATGATATGATCAAAGTGGTTCGTTCTCATTTTTTCAATCTTTCTTACTCCTTGTTTGAAAAAGAGCAAAAAAAATTTGCGGTAAAATTGGAGAAGCTGCTTAAAACGCTACGTTCTATCAATGAGGATGCACCGATCGTTTTGCTTGGATTGTATAATCCGTTTGGAACTCTACAGGCGATTCCGGAAATCGAGCAAGTGATACAGTTTTGGAATGAAGGAAGTAAGGAAATAATGGATAAATATGAAAATACGGTGTTCGTAGAAGTGGATGATTTATTCGCCAACCATGATGATGTTCTTTATAGCGATCAGTTTCATCCGAATGATGTAGGTTATCAATTGATGGCCGAGCGAGTTTATGAAAGGCTGGAAGCAGAGGAGACGCTTGCCTTATGGATAAGACAACAATGAAATGGAAGACACTCTTTTTTTTGTTATTAGGAGCAAATATTGTTATCATTAGTACTTTGCTGTTTTTCATTCTTCAACCATCTGATGAAGTAAAGAAGATAGAAGCAGTGCCGAATGCCAATGTCGCCGAGCTGACCGTCCATTCGTCTAAAGAGCATTTAAATTTAATCATCAACGATTATATTAAGAAAAAGACGAAAAATCATCCGTTGCAATATGAGATTCGGCTAACGGATCGTGTACATTTAAAAAGTAAAATTCCTCTGTTCGGAAGAGAAGTTGATTTTCTTGTCACATTTGAGCCAAAAGTTGTAGACAACGGCAATCTCAAGTTAGTCCATCCGGAGATGACGCTTGGTGAGTTACGCTTGCCTGTTAATTATATACTGAAGTACTTGCAAAAAAATGCATCGTTACCTGAAGGAGTCGTCATTCATCCAACAAAGAGCTTCATTTACGTTCACTTAAATGAGATAAACTTAAACAACGGCTACCGGATTCAAGCAAAAAAGTTTGATTTAGCAAACGACGAGATTGTATTAACATTGCTTGTTCCGATTCGGTCTAAGTAAAAAAGAGACTGTCTCATAAGGGTCTGGCCCTTGGCGTTTGAGACAGCCTCTTTTTGTTTATCATAAAGTGCAACTTCATCAGTGGGGGGCTTCATCTCCCGTTGATGTTAGTTGAACTTATCGCACTTCTAGCGTCCGTTATCTCCTACCTGTAGAGGTGGGAGATAACGGACGATTAGAACGGGATAAACAACCGAGAAGACTCCCACTTCTAATTAAAGTGAAAGAGGGAGCTGTTCAAAAAAAGGGGAATGCTATGAAAGAATGCGCAATCCTTTTGGGTAATAGTTTTTCAAAGTTCCTTTCACTTCTTTTCCCCATCCAAGCGAATATCCGTCAACAGTGACAAGAACCCATCCGTTATCATGGCCTGTTTGCAATGTTTCACCCCGTAAATATTTCATACAGTCATATTCATTTGCATCAAGGTCAATCGATGCTTTGACATCGTTTCGTGTTAAAGCAAGTGCTAAAGCATGGTTTGGTTCGAAGCGATTTTTCTTTACTTCGCCTAAATGAAGACCAGGGCGAACCACTTTTAATCCGTCAAAATTTGGACATTCATCAGGCAGGGCAAACAAATGCTGTTCAAAAGCATAAATCGTTTTATCGCATTTCCAATGGAGAAACTCCTTTTCAAACGTTTGATATTCACGCAATTGTTGTTTCGTTGCATTAGTTGTTGCTATTTTCCCTTTCCAATCACGGGTCGGGCCCGTTTTTTTCATTTTGGCAACAAAATGCCCTTCTCCTTTTACATAATGCGGCCATAGGCGGGCAGTATAGGAAATTTCTTGAAGGTTTGTTTTTGTCCATTCTACTTTTCCAGGCTGAATGCCATGGTGTTTTTCAATTGGAAGCAATTCCATATCCGGATGGTTTTGGAGAAATTGCTCAATCGTTTGTTCATTTTCTTCTGGTGAAAACGTACAAGTAGAATACACAAGAATACCGCCTTCTTTCAGCATCGCATAGGCTTCTTCCAAAATGTGCTGCTGCCCGTGAGCGCATTTTTGGACATGATCACAGCTCCAATAATTCACTGCTTCCGGATCTTTGCGAAACATTCCTTCACCGGAGCATGGAGCATCAACAAGTATTTTATCAAAGTAGCCCGAAAAGCGTTCTGCCAACCGTTCAGGCGTTTCGTTCGTAACAAGTGCATTCGTTATTCCAAGCCGCTCGATGTTTTCCGATAATGCTTTCACGCGTTTCGGATGAATTTCATTGGCCAATAAAAAGCCTGTATTATTCATCATTGAGGCGATTTGTGTCGATTTTCCGCCAGGTGCGGCACAAAGATCTAACACTTTTTCCCCAGGCTTCGGATTTAATACTTCTGCTACAAACATTGCGCTTGGTTCTTGAATATAATAAAGCCCTGCCATATGGTATGAATGTTTTCCCGGCTGACTTTCAGCAGGATAGTAAAATCCGTTAGAACAAAATGGGACGCGTTCTAACGGAATGGGAAAAATAGAAAGAAATCGATCCTCGCTGGTTTTCAAAGGATTAAGACGCAGCCCGTTTGCTTTTTCTTCATTGTATGTAGCGAAAAACGACTCGGCTTCGTCTTGTAAAAGGTTTTTCATTTTCACGACAAAATCATCCGGTAAATTCAACGTACAAAACTCCTCTCTGTCACTTCAGTATGGACAAATTTTTCATTAGAGCCATTTCACTTTCGGTTCGGTTTTATTCATGATTCTCCGAATATTTGCGCGATGGCGGTAAATGATAAAGGTAGCCTGCAAGAAAACGATCACCATTAAAGGAATATCGTCAGTAAAGAAAACTGTATAAATAATGGCATATACTCCCGCTAACATTGAGGATAATGAAACATATTTTGAAATATAAAGAACGATAAAAAATACGGCGATAAGCGTTAAAAATAGAAACGGAGAATAAAAGAGTAATACTCCGCCTGATGTGGCTACCGCTTTTCCACCGCGAAAACCGGCAAAGATAGGGTACATATGTCCAATAACGGCAAACAATCCAGCGAACAATGGGTGGATATCAACGGAAAATAAAACAGGAAGACTGGCAGCGAGTGTTCCTTTTAAAATATCGGCAATCGTTACTATTAATCCTGCTTTTACACCGAGAACGCGAAACGTATTGGTTCCCCCTAAATTTCCGCTTCCATGTTCGCGAATGTCGACTCCATAGCCAAACTTTCCAACGACTAAAGCAAACGGAATCGACCCGAGAAGGTAAGCCAATATAAGTATCAATACTTTCGTCATCAATCTGCATACACCCTTTACTCCTCAAATTTTCACATGATTTTATTTTACCATGCATTATAAAAAACGCTAGATAAGAAATATAACATGGATTTAGTAAACTAGTAAACGTATATTTAATATAAACAAAAAGTGATAGATACTGGTTACAATTCTTTTACTTGCATTATTTTTTCAGAATAAGTAAACTTTGTATTAAATAAAGTGAAACTTCATCAGTGGGGGGGCTTCATCCCCCACTGATGTTAGTTGAACTTATCGCACTTCTAGCGTCCATTATCTCCCACCTGTAGAGGTGGGAGTCGTACGGACGATTAGAACGGGATAAATTTTGTATGAACATGAATAATGGTGTCGGAAACCTTAGGTGTTGACGGCAATTTTGTATGAAATGACAGAGTTAAGCACACAATTTTATGATAGCGGAAAATAACAATATAGAAGGGATTGAAGTCAATGAAGACGACGATAACATGGACAGGACAAATGGCTTTCTCTGGTATCACTCCATCAGGACATGAAATCAAAATGGATGCAGCGGAGGAAGTAGGCGGACAAAATAGTGGAGCAAGACCGATGGAATTGCTTTTACATGCAGTTGCCGGTTGTACAGGGATTGATATTATTGCCATTTTGCAAAAAATGCGTTTAGAGCCTACTTCTTTTCATATGGAGGTAGAAGGAACACGCGCAGAAGACCATCCAAGACGATTTACACATATTCACATTCATTATGCATTAGAAGGAGAGTTACCTGAAAATAAAGTGGTTCGTGCCATTCAGTTGTCGAAAGAGAAGTATTGTTCCGTTGCACATTCATTAAATGCCATGATTACAGTGAGTTATTCCATCAACGGTGTTGCCGGAAAGCAAAATATATAAGTGTGCAACACGATATTGACATTCATCGAATTTTAGATTCATGGGCGATCCGTGTGTCAAGCTATATTTCCAGAAAGTAACCATCAATATAAAAGTAAAAATGAGCGAATCATAGAAACGAACGAAAAATAACGGAGAATAATCGATTCCCGTTCTCCGTGCGGCTGTGAAAAAATTGAAATCAAATGAACAAAGGTAAAAATACACCCCCTTGGTTGGTCAAGGGGGTATATTATTTAAATACAATCCAAAGATGATGAACAGGTAAGTTATTAATCCTTGTACTCCTAACTGAAAGCCAAAGATGAAACGTTCATATGTAAATATGTTTTCTATTGTGATACGAAAATGGGTTATTAATCCGGATTGATTTTTAAAATTTTCCGAAAATAAAATTTGTATCAGCGAAGCGTTCCTCTTTGAAAGGATTGGCTGTCATCGAATAGCCTCTTTCTTCCCAATACCCTGCTTCATCTTCTTTCATAAAGCGAATTCCCGATGCCCATTTTGCTCCTTTCCATAGATAAAAGGATGCTGGAGGGATAAAGCGAAGAGGGTAGCCGTGCTTAGGAGAAATGTCTTGCCAGTCGTGATTGTTGTCTTTCCATCGGTACACAAACAAAGCGTCGTCTCCTAGCAAAGCTTCGAGCGGCAAATTAGCCGAATATCCGAATCGGTCACCGCTTAAATATCCGTAAATTTTAACATATTTTACATCCGGCTCGATTTCCGCTAAGTTTAAAAATTCGCGGAACGCAATGCCTTCAAAGGTAGTGTCGAATTTGGACCATGTAGTCACACAATGCATATCGATGGTTGAGGTTGTTTTCGGTAAATCCATGACTTCTTTATAGGATAAAGTGATTTCTTTTTTTACGTCGCCAAACAGTCGAAAATTCCACGTCTCTTCTTGAAATTCGTATACATCTCCTTCATGAAGAATGGGCCATTTTTCTGTTTCAAATTGGCCGGGAGGAAGTTGTTTTCTCATCTCTTTTCATCCTTTCATTTGGCAGTTATTTTTTAAATAATGATACTGTTTTGTTCATGGTTGTGCAAGGATGAAAAGGAGGAGATGACGTATCTAATGGATATGACGATCATTTTTGGTGTTCGCTGAGGTTAAGTTCAATTTTGTTGCATACCGTAGCAGTTTCCGGACTTCAGAGGTGATTGATGAGCCATATGTGATGGTCGGCATTAATGTGATTGCTGCCGATACGGATGAAAAAGCACGATGGTTGGCTACCTCGCAGGAGTTGCAATTTTTAACATGTTCACCGAGAAGTCTCCCGCCTCTAAGCGAAGTGTAGGTAGGAGACGAATCGGAAGTTTTTTCTTTCTAAAACCGAACATACGTGCTATAATATTCTTGTCACACATTCGATGAAAGGAGGAACCTCTATGCTCCGCGGGCAAAAAGTGTCCTTTCGTGCATCGAAAACGGATCTCAAGCGGCTCTTCGCCTGCAAT
>DASQMX010000005.1:0-128437 GCA_035645275.1 Anoxybacillus sp. | reverse complement strand
GATCCCTCGAAGATGACGAGGTAGATAGGTCCGAGGTGGAAGCGTGGTGACACGTGGAGCTGACGGATACTAATCGATCGAGGACTTAACCAAATCGAAAAGCGAAGGCGACTGTTCAGCCTCGTAGGGCGAATGTTCTTCCGACGAGAAGTGCTTGCCACTTCGACGGAGGAAGGTTATTCGACACAAGAGGCTAGGAGCCGTAGCTAGACAGAAAAGCGGAGGCGAGCGTAGCTTCTCCATGAATACCATGAATACTGGTTATCTAGTTTTGAGGGAATAAAATTAAAAAACTTCTTGACATAATTAAAATATTGAGTATAATATTTGATGTTAGTTAGAGTTCATAAAACCTGTACCTGTGTGGCTTGTGTTTTAACAGGTCTGCACCTGCGTCTACTAGTTTATTCGAGGATGAAGGATTCCTCGGTGCAAGCCAGCAGAGAAGTGAAATCAGAGTAGTAGGCTTGGTGACGATGGCGGAGAGGTCACACCCGTTCCCATCCCGAACACGGAAGTTAAGCTCTCCAGCGCCGATGGTAGTTGGGGCCAGCGCCCCTGCGAGAGTAGGACGTTGCCAGGCAGCATTTAACATGATAAAATAGGCTGGATATAATCCTAACGGGCTTTACATACAGGAGAGAAAGCATAAAATAACACAACTATTAGCAGACCAATTCATGTGTGAATTGGTCTTTTTATTTTTATTGATATATCAACATTTTTATTGCTTTTGATATTTTAGCATACATATTAGTAGAATGATAATAATTATTGTCAATGAAAAAAATGATGTGCTAAAATGATTGTTATTTTGGTGAAGGATTAAATGACATTATTTATCTACGGTAAAAAGCTCGCCATTTGGCGAACCCCTTTACACTTTTAAGACCATTCTTACTGTTTTTAGAATATGACCATCAAAGTCATCGTCAAATTCTGAGACAACTTCAAATCCTTTAGCTTTGTAGAAGTTTGTTCCAATTTGGTTATCTTTTTCTACGTTAACAAAAACCTCTTTTACACCCTCTAAATTCTTTATCCCCTCTTTTAGCAAAGCAGTTCCTATTCCTTTTCTATGATATTCTGGAAGCAAATAAATAGCTAAAAGTTCAGTTTCCCTTTCTTCTTTTACTGGAGAAAAATTAGCAAACCCAACAACTTTACCATCAACTTCTGAAACGAATATAAAAGAACGTTCTAAACGTCTCTGCATCATATCGTCATTATAAGCAGATTTTAAGAAACTTTCCTGAATTTCAAGAGGAATTATACCTTTATAGGTGTAATTCCAACTTGTTTTTGCAATTTGTCGGACTTGTTGTATGTCTTCTTTTTGCATTTGACGAATGATAAATTCCATTCATATCCCCTTTCGATGGTTGCTTGATTCTAACAATTTTTAACATTATAACATCAAATTAACTGTTTTTGGACAATTTTTTTATAGAAACTGTAAAAGAGCATTGTTTAAAAATATGCTCTTTTGACTGTTATTTGTAATTCTAATTAACGGCTATTTAACGCTCTATTTTACTTGATAAATGCTATTCTTTATTATATTTTGTACTTCAAGTCCGCCCCGTTAATATACTTTCCTAGCGATTTCCTGTGTTAATTGACCTTCAAAATCACATTAATCAATAAGGTGCTAATTCACTTGCTATTTGATATTTTCTCTCTCTGAAGTGACTCTGTTAATATAATCCATCCTCTTTTATTTTTTTTTTGCGATAGACGTAGACGGTAGAACGTTAAATTGTATATTGGATAAGGGGATTAACATCCTCTAACTCGATGAGGAATTTAAACTCTATTTGTATGAAAAAGCAGTGAAGCCACAAGGGCATTAAGGATAGGTTGAAAGCAATTGATTTTGAGTTAATAGTGCTGTTTTGTAAGACAAATAAAATATAATGCTGCTTTCTTTGCTTTTCGATGGACAGCTGTAAAAACTTTAGTTGATAAGTTGCTGCAAACAAGATTTATGATTCCAGAACTTTGGCGTGAATTACTATCTGTATTTCCCCATCATTTTCATCATCACCATTCCTGACAAAATAGAGCTTCATCAGAAAACTCTATCCATTGAATTCAGCTTCTTTTTTCAAGACAATCAGAACGAGATATCTGTTTACGAATCAAGGGATTTTCATAATATTTTCGTTCGGTTGCGCACAGTGCCTAGACGCGCCTTGCAATGGAATTGTTCTCATTAAAGATTAGGTTCCTAGTGTCATGCTTCAGATATATTCAAAGTAAAAATTACACGAAGATGGTGACATATTGTTTAATAAGGAGTTTTTTCTTTATTTACTAAAAAGAAGAATTTTAAAGAAAACATGTTGTATATATGTAATAAATTATCTTTTGGTTAAAGGAGAGAGGATTAATGAAAGCAGCTGTTATGGAGGATTTTAACAAACCATTAGTCATCCAAAAAAACTTTCAGGATCCAGATTGCGGTCCAAATGATGTCATCGTAAAGGTTGAAGCGAATGGAGTTTGTCGAAGTGACTGGCATGCGTGGGTCGGAGATTGGGAATGGATCGCCTTGAAACCTGAACTTCCTCACATTCTCGGGCATGAATTCGCCGGTATTATCGAAGAAGTAGGAAAAGATGTAAAGCGGTTCAAGAAAGGGGACCGTGTTGTAGTTCCTTTTAGCTTAGGTTGTGGAAACTGTGATTATTGTCAAACAGGATACCAAAATGTATGTGAAAACTTAACAATCTTTGGATTTTCTTGTAACGGCTCTTATGCCCAATATACGAGAGTACCGTTTGCAGATCAAAATCTAGTTCATTTGCCTGATTCAATTGACTTTACAACGGCTGCCTCCCTCGGTTGTCGATTTATGACGAGTTTTCATGCTGTTGCCGATCAATCAGGGGTACAAGCGGGGGATTTCTTTACTGTTTACGGTGCGGGTGGCGTCGGTTTAGCAGCGATTCAAATTGCAAATACACTTGGAGCTAGGGTCATCGCCGTTGATATTGATGATGCCAAACTTGAAAAAGCGAAAGAACTCGGTGCTTTTGCAACCGTAAATTCAAAAAGAGACAATCCTGTCAAGGCAGTAATGGAAATCACGAAAGGTGGTAGCGACATTACGTTAGATGCACTAGGTATTGCTGAAACATGCCGAAATGCGATTCTTAGCTTGCGAAACCGTGGAACACATGTGCAAGTTGGATTAACGACGCAAGAAGAGAGAGGAATGATTGCCCTTCCAACGGATTTGATCGTAGCAAAAGAGCTACAAATCAGAGGATCGCTTGGTATGCAAGCACATCGATATAAGGATTTATTAGCAATGGTTGAAAGTGGAAAGTTACATCCAGAAAAATTGATATCAAAAACGATTTCTCTTGAAGAAACAAGCGGAGTGCTCGAGTCGATGTCTCAGTATGGTACGTTAGGATCGGTTGTTATTAACCGTTTCTAACATTATGTGAGAGGGAAACCAAACTTCTCTTGGTTCCTTATTTTACCCTGATTGGAGAAGGGGTTGGATGGCTGTACTTCATACAAGCGGTGATGTTTGGATTATCTGGTCAGCTATTTTTTCTACACAAGGGACATTATTCTCTGAGTTGTTTCCAACCAAAGTTCGTTATACTGGATTAACGGTCGGTTATCAGTTTGCTGCATGAGATTTTAAGTTTTTTTCTTCATTCAATTGATCCGTTAATCCTTTATTTATTCGTTTAGGAGCAGTATATATAAATTCAGTTTGAAACTCCGGCATGTTTAATCCATATCATTCCTTGTCTATACTGCTCCTAAACAGGTTTTAATCAAAGGAGCGGATGAATGATGAAGAAAAAAGGATTACAAATTACGAACGACCATGGTTAGACCATCGAACGTCTTCAAGAACAGGAACGCCGAATGAAAAATGCGAACATGGCGAAACGAATGGCGGCGATTCGTCTCATTATGCAAGGCTACTTAGGAATCCAAGTCGCTGAGCTTTTGAACATCCATCGTGAAACCGTTTCGATTTACGTTCAAAAGTTTAATCTAAGTGGTATGGATGCGCTATTAGAACGCCAGTATGCTCCCGGTAGAAAGCCGTATCTGTCTCTCGACGAAGAACGTGAATTAAGAAAGATGCTGGAAGAAAGCACCCCTGCCAATGAGGGATACGGCATAGAAACGTGCTGGAATACACGAATCATTCAACATGTATTAGAAGAGAAATTTTCTGTCGCCATGTCTCGCGGTGGGATTTGTGACATGCTCCACCGATGGGGATTTCGTTATACACACCCTATGCGAACCCTCAAAAACAAAAAGAGTTTCAACAAGAAATGGAACTCATAAAAAAGCTTGTCCGACAACACGGTCATAATCTATGAAGATGAAAGTCATATTCGTGACTACCAAACTCTTCGTATCACATGGAGTGTCAAAGGGCGTCAAAAACAAATCCCTACATATGGGCACCACGTGACCGTTAGCTTATTAGGTGGTGTCAATATCGAAACAGGTGAATTTCTCTGTATGGAAACGGATCAATGTCATGCTGCAGTTCCTTCAATACATATTAAACTAATATCCCAACAAACATGTCGTTATGATCTTGGATAACGCAAAAATTCATCATGCCAAAGTTCTTCAGCTTTTTTACATGAGTACGAAGAACAGTTAACTTTTGTATTCTTCCCCCCTTATTCGCCGAATTTAAATTTAGTTGAACGAATTTGGGGCTGACGGTAAGAGAGTGTCATTGCCAATCGGTTTCATCCCACACGAAAAGAGTTGCGAGAATCGATTGTTTCATTTTTAGAGTACCTTTCTGAATTTCCAGAAAGAGTGTTCCAACGCATCGGACAAGTAGTTATGTCGGAAAATTAATCTGAATCTATATAGATCCCCATAGATCCCCGAACTGAATGAACTGCTTCTGTTAACGCTGACTTTAAATATTTGTTTCCTTCTTTCGTTTTAGATGATTTCCTTTTTCAGTCATTTTTTTATGTTCAGAAATAAATCCTGCCCAGGAACACATGTGAGCTGCATTTGGAAACCGTCTCTTAATATTAGTCCCAATTTCAGATAAGATTTGCTCTGCCATTTTTGTAGATATACCTGGGATCGAATCTAGTCGTTCTACATTTTTTGATCGGTGCTTACTCTCTTTGCTACTTCAAGATCTAACATTTCAATTTGCTTAGTCAAAAAATCAATGTGCTTTAAAATGGCTTTCAACATTAAACGTTGATGAGGGTTAATATATCTTTTTTAACGAACATAAGTTCTTATTTCTTGTTTTTCATTGTATGTCGAGCAAAGGTTGCTAGCTTCTCAGGATCTTCTCCCCCTTTTGCAATGCACGAAGCATATCCTGAACTGAAACGTCCATAATATCTGAAACAACAGAGCCTAACTTGATGTTTGCTCCTTCTAACACTTTTTGGATGCGATTATGTTGTCTCGTACGTTCTTCAATGATACTTCTTCGGTAGCGAACAAGTTCACGTAATTCCCGTTGGTTACGGTCTGGGATGAAACTTGCCTTGGGTATCCATGGCGAAGAAGTTTGGTAATCCATTCTGCATCATTAACATCGGTTTTACGTCCTGGGACTGCTTTTTATGTTGGGCATTTACCACTAAAAACTCAATATCTTCATCCTCTAGCAAAGTAACAATAGGTTTCCAGTATACACTTGTACTCTCCATGCAACATGGGTATAAAAATTCTGCTTCAAAACTGGTGAAAAGTCACACAACAAAAAGAACGAATCTTACTATAATGCTAATACCTTAAGAAAAGGAGGGAGCAAATTGCGCGAAAGAAGATTAAACAGAAAAAAAGCTAAAAAGGAAAGATTGCTTGAGGAATTAAAGCAGCTAGAGAATACAGAAGAAAATGAAAAAGCAAAGGAAAAGCTGCTTTCCAAAGTGGAAAAGTTAGAAAGTCAAATAGCGGAAGCAGAAGTAAATGCAAAGACAGAAGGATAATGGGAACCTATTAGTAAAACAAAAGGGAAAAATATATCGGTTTTACGTCCTGGTACTGGTTTTATATGTTGGGCATTCACCACTAAAAACTCAATATCTTCATCCTCTAGCAAAGTAACAATAGGTTTCCAGTATACACTTGTACTCTCTGTCGCAACATGGGTATAAAGTTTCCGCTTTAACACTGATGAAAAGTCACACAACAAAAAGAACGAATCTTACTATAATGCTAGTACCTTAAGAAAAGGAGGGAGCAAATTGCGCGAAAGAAGATTAAACAGAAAAAAAGCTAAAAAGGAAAGATTACTTGAGGAATTAAAGCAGCTAGAGAATACAGAAGAGAATGAAAAAGCAAGGGAAAAGCTGCTTTCCAAAGTGGAAAAGTTAGAAAGTCAAATAGCGGAAGCAGAAGTAAATACAAAGACAGAAGGATAATGGGAACCTATTAGTAAAACAAAAGGAGGAGAAGAATTTGAGTTATGACAAAAAGAAAAAAAGAAAATTGAAAGCAATAAGAGAAAAACTGCTCGCTAAATTAAAGTCTCTTGAGAATGATAGTGACATTCCAGAAGAATATTATAAAAGAAAAAAGAAAAAATACCTTAAGAAATTAGCGGAAGTAGAAGCAGAATTGAAAGCAGAGGTAGAAGCGGAAGCGGAGGCAAAGGCAAAAGCGGAAGCAGAGGTAGAAACGGAGGCAGACGCGGAAGCAGAGGTAGAAGCGGAAGCGGAGGCAGAAGCGAAGGCAAAAGCAGAGGCAGAGGCAGAAGCCGAGGCAGATGCAGAAGCAGAAGCAGAAGCGATGGCAGAGGCAGAAGCGGAGGCGGAAGCAGAAGCGGAGGCGGAAGCAGAAGCCGAGGCAGAAGCGGAGGCAGAAGCAGAAGCGAAGGCAAAAGCAGAGGCAGAAGCCGAGGCCGAGGCAGAAGCGGAGGCAGAAGCGGAAGCGGAGGCAGAAGCAGAGGCAGAAGCGGAAGCGGAGGCAGAAGCAGAGGCAGAAGCAGAGGCAGAAGCAGAGGCAGAAGCAGAGGCCGAGGCGGAAGCGGAAGCAGAAGCCGAGGCGGAAGCAGAAGCCGAGGCGGAAGCGGAGGCGGAGGCAGAAGCAGAAGCCGAGGCAGAAGCAGAAGCAGAGGCAGAAGCAGAAGCAGAGGCGGAAGCAGAAGCGGAGGCGGAAGCAGAGGCCGAGGCAGAAGCAGAAGCGAAGGCAGAAGCAGAGGCCGAGGCAGAAGCGGAGGCAGAAGCGGAGGCAGAAGCGGAAGCGGAGGCAGAAGCGGAGGCAGAGGCCGAGGCGGAAGCAGAAGCGGAGGCGGAAGCAGAGGCCGAGGCAGAAGCGGAGGCAGAAGCAGAGGCCGAGGCAGAAGCGGAGGCAGAAGCAGAGGCCGAGGCGGAAGCGGAGGCAGAAGCAGAGGCAGATGCAGAAGCGGAGGCAGAAGCAGAGGCAGAGGCGGAAGCAGAAGCCGAGGCGGAAGCAGAAGCAGAGGCAGAAGCGGAGGCGGAAGCAGAAGCCGAGGCGGAAGCAGAAGCCGAGGCGGAAGCAGAAGCCGAGGCGGAAGCAGAAGCGGAGGCAGAAGCAGAGGCCGAGGCGGAAGCAGAGGCAGAAGCAGAGGCAAATAATAGTTTTGACAACAATAAAATTATTGCAAAAACCGGCCATAACGTAATGATAGGTTATTGCGATAATAATGCTTCCTATATAGCTATAGCTATGTCACAACTTGCACTACTTGAAGCATTAAGGGGAAAGCAAAATTCTGATAATATAGACCCTATTATTTCAAATTTAACAAATATAATGAATTCGATGCTACAAGAAGGAAAAAGCAATCGACAAGCCATACTTGATGCTATTAATTCCCTCAGAAAAGAAGGAGGAGATTAATTAGATGGCTAAAAGGAACATCTCACGCTGTAGCATTCCTGTTAAAAATGGTAAACGAAAATTACTTGTAAAAGTAAAGAATAGTGACAATAAAAATAGTCGTACGTTCAAGCTGAATGCTTACGATAAAGATTCAGTTACTAAAGAATCCTTACCTATTTTTTTAAATGATAAGCCAAAGAACGAAGATACTTTAGGACCTGGATCCGAGAAGGTGTACAGTATTGACGTGACAAATGTAAAAAGTAAGGTAGTTTTTGAAATAATTCAAGAAAAGGGTGGTTCTGGAATTTCTGTTTCCACCAAAAACAAAGGTCCATCAAGTGCAGAAATTAGTTTAAAATAAAGCAATAAAAGGAGCTGAGTCAATAGTTTGGTGTTGTTTCCTATTGATCCAGCTCTATTTCTATATAAATCCAACTTAAACTCTCAATATATGAATCAAACATGAAAATCGACCAGTCTTCCCTTCTATTCTAAATTTATTTCAGAGATACCCTATCTATCTTATATTACACAAAATTCTTGACGGTACCGGTAGCGTTGTCGACATAAAAGACGAAGGAGAAGTATCAGCGGAAACCTATAAAAGTTCTCTTTCGCGGGAGTTGGCGGAAGCGATACGTCGGGAAGAAGAGAAAAGCGATTGAGCCACATTTCACAAAAACCTCTTCAGGTTGTGCTGAAGAGGTTTTCACGTTTTTTTGAGAAATGACAACGGATCATGGTGAGCAGGCTTTTCTTTTCCGATGTTAACGGGATAGACGGTTGGCTTCTTCAATGATTTTTTTCTTTGGGAAGAGTGCTTGGTGCACAGCGGACTATAAAGTAGCCAGTATAAAATCGGTTAGAGTAGAAAGAATCATGGCTAAAAAATATTGGAAGTAATAGATATATTTTTTCAGATTATTCTATATGATTTATTTGAGCGGATCAATTATTCTTACACCCAATGATGATAAACGTAGCTATGGGACAGATTCGGACAGCGCGAGGAAATACTATCCGTTATAAAAGTTGGCGGCAAGAGGGATTGCTTCATTTCGGGTAACGAGAGTGCTAGGTTAGCAAATAAATGTATACCGCCGGAATAGAGCGGATGGTTTGGACACGTTGATCGGACAAGATTGGAGCTTTCGGTTTTATCGCTTAGCAAGATACATATCCCGCTGAGCTCGAGTGTATACGACGCTACGGTATACCCGGAAGTAGAGCAGGCACCTTGGGATTTCCATCGATGAATACGCCTTGAACCCGGACAGATACCTAAAAATGGCACAATGGGGGTAACGGATGGAACTGATTAACCAGGTATTTCAGTATGTAATGGAAAATGAAGATCGCTTTCTAAACGCGATGATGGTTCATATCAAATTAAGTGCGTTTGCTTTGCTTGTTAGTATACTGCTTTGTGTTCCTTTAGGAATATTATGTGCAAAAAATTCAAAGCTCCAAACATTCGTGATGAACATTGTCAATTCCTTGCGAGTGATCCCGAGTTTGGCGATCCTCGTGATGGTGATGCCATTTTTAGGAACAGGATTTACCCCAGCATTGGTGGCGCTCACCGTGCTGGCGTGTCCTCCTGTTTTAATCAACACGTTTCTTGGGTTTCGCAGCATCAACCTTGCTGTGCTGGAGGCCGCTTCCGGCATGGGAATGGAAAAATGGCAAGTTTTAACGAAAATTGAATTCCCTTTAGCGTTGCCAATCATCATTGCTGGTATTCGCACCGCCGCTGTTGAGGTGATTGCCAGTGCCACATTGGCGGCATTTATCGGGGGAGGAGGGCTTGGCACCTTTATTGTAAACGGTCTAGCGATGTACAACTTTTCCTTGTTGCTGGTAGGCGCCGTGCCTGTTGCCGCCTTAGCCATTCTTTCAGAAGTTTGTTTTGTCGGAGTTGAACGCTTAGTTACGATGTATCAACGAGATTAAATCGAGGGGGTTACAATATGTACAAAACTATTTTTGCCAAACTCACTGTTTTTCTGTTGATTGCCTCTATGATTTTGAGCGCTTGCAGTTCCGAAAACACGGATTCGAAAACTGGATCAAAAGAGACAGTGCGAATCGGTTCGAAGAATTTTACTGAGTCGCTGATTTTGGGGGAAATGTACGCGCTCGCTCTGGAAATCGCAGGATACAAAGTGGAAAGAAAATTGAACCTAGGTGGCACATTGGTGGCCCACGAGGCTTTGAAAAGCGGGGATATCGATATGTATCCGGAATATATCGGGACGGGGCTGATTAATATCTTAAAATTGCCGGCGAAATCAGAGGCAAAAGAAGTATACGACATTGTTTCCAAAAACTACAAAGAAAAGTTTAACCTGATCTGGCTGGAACCGACTCAAGTGAACGATTCACAAGGGCTTGTTACAACGAAGAAGGTAGCGGAAAAGTACAACTTATACACTATCTCCCAACTTGCCAATTTGGCACCCCAGTTGCGAATGGCAGCGGTGCCCGAGTTTGAAGAGCGGGAAGACGGACTGAAAGGACTGAAAAAATTTTACGGCGGTTTTAACTTTAAAAGTATCAACCTGTACGACTACGGAGTAAAGTACCGCGTCTTGTTGAATGATGAAGCGGATGTCACTGTTGGATTTACGACAGACGGAGATTTAACCAATCCGGATCTTGTATTGTTGCAAGATGACAAAAAATTCTGGCCTCCTTACTTCGTCGCACCAGTGGTACGGGCGGATATCCTTCAGAAAGACCCAGGAATTGAGGCGGTGTTAAACGAGGTATCTTCTAAAATTGATAGTAAAAAGATGCAGCAGCTGAATGCCAAAGTGGACATTAAAAAACGTGAATATACGGAAGTTGCAAAAGAGTTTCTACAAAAAGAAGGGATTCTAAAGTAAGGAGCTGGTGAGATCGGGCTTCGGGATAAGAAGTCAGACTTCCATCAAAGGAGGAAACGAAGAGAATGGATCATTACGCCATTTTGTTTGATCGAGTCACGAAAACATTTCCAAAAGCTTCTTGTCCCGCCGTCTACGAAACCAACTTGCACATCGAGGAAGGCAGTTTTGTCACCATCTTGGGCGCTTCCGGTTGCGGGAAGACTACGCTTCTCAAGATGATTAACCGTCTTTATGAACCTTCCTCCGGTCGGATATTTGTCATGGGGCAAGATATTAGTAAAGTGTCTGTCACTGAACTGCGCAGAAAGATCGGGTATGTGATTCAACAGGTCGGGTTGTTTCCGCATATGACCGTCGAGGAAAATATCGCAACGGTACCGAAAATTTTGGGGTGGAACGAGAAAAAGATCAAAGAGAGAATTGAATTTCTTCTCGAACTGGTGCACTTGCCGCCGCGCGATTTTTGCAAACGATATCCTCGGCAGCTGTCGGGCGGGCAACAGCAACGGGTGGGATTGGCCAGGGCGATGGCGGGAGATCCAGCCATCATGCTGATGGATGAACCGTTTGGTGCGATTGATGCCATTACACGCTCTAGCCTGCAAGAGGAAATGATTCAAATCCAGAAGAAACTGCACAAAACCATTTTGTTCGTTACTCATGATGTGGAAGAGGCGTTCAAACTAGGGGACAAAGTCATTGTCATGAACGAAGGAAAAATCCAACAATATGACACACCTTTAAATATTATTTTGAATCCGGCAAATGAATTTGTCAGTCGCCTTGTTCATTCGGAAGACGTGCTCCAGCATCTCAACCTGATGAAAGCTGAATCCGTCATGTTGCCGGTGAAAGGGGAAATCCATCCAAAAGAAAAACGCGTTTTGAAAGAGGATAACTTGAAAACGGTGCTCACCCTCATCTTGCAAAGCGAAGATGATTCGGTCATTGTGGAAGATGAACAGCAAATGCCGATTGGACGGATTACGTTGGCGCAGTTAAAGATTCAAGCCGAAGCGGTAAAATGCATATTCGCTTCCTAGCCGGGACGGAGGTTCAAATGTTCGAATATCTGATCAATTATCATGACCGAATTCTTGAATTGTTTGTGCAGCATGTCGTGCTCACTTTTTCATCGGTTGGTCTCGCCTTGCTGTTTTCCTTGCCGGTTGGGCTGATTCTTTGGCGGATAAAATGGTTGTCTGTACCGGTTTTTTCAGTGTTAGGAACCATCTATGCCATTCCCAGTCTCGCTTTGTTTGCGTTCCTGATACCGCTGGTCGGCCTTGGAGAAAAACCGGTGATTATCGCCTTGGTGGCCTACAGCCAACTGATTCTGGTCCGCAATGTGCTGGTCGGTTTTCAATCGATTGATCCTGCTGTGCTTGAGGCGGGTAGGGGAATGGGACTTAATCCACTTCAACTATTCTGGAAAATCCAACTGCCGCTCGCACTACCTGTTATTCTTGGAGGAATTCGCATCGCCTCCATTTCGGTGATCGGGATTGGAACGGTGGGAGCATGGGTGAATGCCGGTGGTCTAGGTGTGCTCCTGTTTGAAGGATTGTATCAAAACTCCACTCCCAAAATTGTCTGGGGTACTGTGTGTGTTTCCAGCTTAGCGATCGTAGTGAATCAATTGTTCATGTGGCTGGAGAGGTGTTCTTTATTAAAAGCCAGAGGAGAACTTGTATAGGATGGTGATGGGGAAAACAATATACAATAAGCGAAGACGTTGGTCAGAAAGTGAAATGACTGTTCAGAATATATTAGATGAAATTATAAAACTGATAATAGCCCCTATGTTCAAGAATGAAATATTTAAGAAGTCAGGGAAACATTTTTATAAACAACTTGATGAACGGTTTCGTTGGTGTTTTAATATTCAGTTAAGTACAAAATGTGATTAAGACAAACGGGGAAGATCTCGGTGAGTAATAAAAATGGATAGCTATGAAGTGAAGCTTCGAAATGTTCCGAAGCTTCACTTTTTGATTCATTCCTACATTTGTAATTTAGACATGTCAGGCCCTTTAAAGATGATTTCTAAAAATGTAAATCGATCAAAAAACTGGAAGTAAAAATAAAACTGCGAAGAAATGAGCGGTGGATCCTGCTAATACAAAAAGATGCCAGATAGCATGGTGAAATTTAAATCCTCGCCATACATAAAATATAGCCCCGACTGTATATAATATTCCACCTAATACAAGGAACATCAATCCTTTAGAAGGAAGACTAGCTACTAGTGGTTTCCATGCAAAAACAATGAGCCATCCCATAACGACATATAAAGTTGTTGAAGTGTATAAAAATCGATTGACAAAAAAACATTTAAAAACTGTGCCTGCAACAGCAAATCCCCAAACGACTCCAAACAATGTCCATCCTATTGCCCCTTTTACCGCTAAAAAAAGAAAAGGAGTATATGTCCCAGCGATGAAAAAATAAATGGAGGAATGGTCGAAAATCTGGAATAATCGTTTTACTCTTCCTTCTGGCAGACCATGAACGATGGTAGATGCTAAATATAACATAAGCATTGTACTGCCAAACAAACTAAAGCTCACAACATGCCACTGACTTCCATAAATCGATGCCATTACAACCAAAATTACGAGTCCCGCTATGCTTAACAATGCTCCAATCGCGTGAGTGATGCAGTTGATCACTTCCTCCATTTTTGTAAATGTATGAGTATTCGCCAAATTGTTCATTCCTTCCCATCAAGAGGTGTTTCCCTTCATTCTAACATATTTAATCTTATGGGGAATATCACTAATTTTGCATTAATTATGAACCTCTCCCACCTACACGTTGTTTAGAGGTGGGAGACTTCACGGTGAACATGTTAAATTTTTGTAATGATTGAACCAAAGTCGAGCTCGAATAAACCATAATGTATTTTATGATTCGTAAAGCACACTTTTAGGGGCATAAAAAGTACCCTTGAGCAACAAGAGAATTTATTGTGTGTACTTTTTCTAAGGAAAGTTAAGTTATTGGGGTGTGTATATATACAAAGTTGCGGATTTTATTATGAATATAGGACAAACATATTTTCAATATTACTTGTTTTTCATATATTGATAACATCTTTGAATGAAAGGAGTGATATGGCTATGTGTTATAAATATGACGACCACCATGACAAAAAGAAAAAATGCTGCTGCGATAAGAAGAGAAAACACTGGTACGATGACGACTGCCGCGATAAGAAGAGAAAACACTGGGATGATGACTACTACTATAAGAAGAAAAAATGCTGCTACGACGACTAATGATAGTAATTTGTTAAATAAAAAGTGCCTTGATCCTGTACTGGATCGAGGCATTTTTTGGTTACGATAAGACTTATTATGCTGAAGTCCGTTTTTTCCGAGTGAACGACAAAGTAGTAGTACAAATAGATGAATAGTTAAAGAATAGGACGTTGAATAGACGTTCAAACGGTTAAAACGGCAAATTTTCCAGTTAACGTCCTATGCTCACATTCTATCAAAAAGGATCAAGGTATGAATTTACTTGTTCGTTTAACAGGGAGTGTAGTTCAAGAAGAAAATCCAAAGCAAAACAGGTTGGATTAGAGTATCAACCTGTTACATGTATTAATAAACATTGTATTCGCCACTTTGCTGCTCACTTTCAATAGGGAACGAGATTCCCATCGATTTTAATGCCGTTTTCGCTTGAGCTAAATAAGATTCTGCTTGATTTTGCCATTGGATGATCAGTTTAATAAATGGTTTGAATTCCGGAGTTGCATTTTCCTCCATTATTTTTAATCCATCACGAACTTTTTTATCCTGATTCTCTGCATTAATGATACAGTCCGTCATTGTTTCTACAATAGATGGTTGTTGCTCACCATTTGCTAGTCTTTGAGCTGAACCAACGGCCGTGACACGATGATACGAAGCAGGAACGAGATGATTATGCATCTCACGATTACCTTTTAAATCTTTCGTTTTTGGGATATGAAAAAGCTGAGTACTCATAGAACATACCATTTCTTCTGCGTATAGACTTTTCTGTAACAAAATTAAAATTTGTGTCCATGGATTCACTCGATACAAATAGTTGAAATGCAAAAAATCATCTCCTTTTTTATAAAATAGAAACCCCTATCTTCATTTTTATGAATAACATTCGAAGTTAATGTAAATTTGTGTGAAATATTTACCGATTACCATGTTTGTTCCTCAATCTTTTTTAAAAATGACAATAATGTTTTAGACAAAATGATATTTACTTTTCGTTGAACCCTTTTTGTAAGCGTTTTAATATGGAACTGTAATGATTGGAAAGGGGGATTTCAAAAAATGACTCAGGCAAAAGAAAACCAATCCAGTTTTCGTGTAAGAGTTCAACGATTTGGTAGTTACTTAAGTGGGATGATTATGCCTAATATTGGGGCGTTTATTGCTTGGGGGTTTATTACTGCATTGTTTATTCCGACAGGATGGATGCCGAATGAAGCATTTGCCAAACTTGTCGGCCCTATGATTACTTATTTATTACCATTATTAATCGGTTATACGGGCGGTAAGATGATTTACGATGTTCGCGGCGGCGTCGTCGGTGCGACTGCGACAATGGGGGTCATTGTCGGTTCTGACATTCCGATGTTTCTTGGCGCTATGATTATGGGACCGCTTGGCGGTTACATGATCAAGAAATTTGATCAACTCATCCAAGGAAAAGTCAAACAAGGATTTGAAATGTTAGTAAACAACTTCTCAGCGGGAATAATCGGTGGGATTTTAACGTTAATTGCCTTTAAAGGAATTGGACCAGTCGTTTTAGGACTAAACAAAACGTTGGCCGCTGGTGTGGAGGCAATTGTAAATCTCAAACTATTACCGTTAGCCAATATCTTTATTGAACCTGCGAAGGTCTTATTTTTGAATAACGCGATCAACCATGGAATTTTGAGTCCGCTTGGAATCGAGCAAGCTGCTGAAACAGGTAAATCGATTTTATTCCTGCTTGAAACAAACCCGGGTCCTGGTCTTGGGATTTTGCTTGCTTATTGGCTATTTGGAAAAGGAACAGCAAAACAGTCAGCTCCAGGTGCCGTGATTATTCATTTTCTTGGAGGTATTCACGAAATTTACTTCCCATATATCTTAATGAAACCGATATTAATTTTAGCAGTGATGGCAGGAGGAGTAAGTGGTGTTCTAACGTTCACCCTTTTTAATGCAGGACTAGTAGCTGTTCCATCGCCGGGAAGTATTTTCGCGTTGTTAGCAATGACTCCAAAAGGGAGCCACCTTGGAGTATTGGCTGGAGTAGTTGTTGCAGCAGCCATCTCATTCCTCATCGCTTCTATTTTCTTAAAATCTGCGAAAAATAAGGAAGAAGAGGAAGACTTGAACAAGGCGACAGAAAAAATGCAGCAATTAAAAGGGAAAAAGAGTGATGTTGCTGCGATGTTACAAAAAGAGGCAGTCATTCCATCCAAAGTAAGAAAAATTGTGTTTGCTTGTGATGCAGGAATGGGTTCAAGCGCCATGGGAGCATCAATTTTACGAAATAAGGTACAGAAAGCGGGATTGGATATTGAAGTAACGAATACAGCCATTAACCAGATTCCGGAAGATGCGGACATTGTGATTACTCATCAAAATTTAACAGAGCGCGCGAAGGAAAAACGACCAAACGCTTTTCATGTTTCAGTCGATAACTTCTTAAATAGTCCGAAATATGACGAGTTAATTAAAACGTTGAAAGAAAATAACTAAAGATGGTAGACTCCATTTTTAAAAATGGCAACAATGAAAAGGATAAAAAAGAAATATCTATTTGTTGTATGAAAGGAATAAACACTCTAAAATTTCCTCTGAAAGATGATTTCTAAATCATGACAACATGGTTGCTTGAATGGGACGGGTGAAGAAACTATGTATATATCTGCACGAGAGAGAAAAATACTCGATATTTTATTGTCTGATGATAAAGAAATTCCGGTAAGGGAGCTTGCCCAACAGCTGAATGTAAGTAATCGCACGGTTCACCGCGATTTAAAAGGCGTAGAACGCATTTTAAAAGATTATCATTTGCAACTCATAAAAAAATCAGGAGTCGGCATCCAAGTAGTTGGGGATGATCATAACAAAAAAGAATTGCAAATCCATCTTTTTCATTTGTCCCATACCGAATATACGCCGGAAGAGCGTCAAACGATTGTCCTTATTACTTTATTAGAGGCGGTAGAGCCTGTAAAGCTTTTAGCTCTTGCAAATGATTTAAACGTCACCGTAGCAACCATTAGCCATGATTTAGATAAAATCAGTGAAAACATTGAAAAATACGGGCTTTCTCTTATTCGAAAAAGAGGATACGGGGTCGAAATTGCGGGCTCTGAATCGGCGAAACGGAGGATGATGAGCGAGTTATTATTAAACCATTTCGGTGAATATGAATTTCTTTCGTTAATGAAAGAATCGATTCAAAAACGATCGGCGGAAACTCTCAACACCGTTACTGCGAAACTCCTCGGACTCGTTGATAAGAAAAACTTATTAATCATTGAAAAACAAATTGAAAATATTAAAGACGAACTTCCTTTTACGATTGCGGATAGTTCCTATGTTGCTTTAGTTGTCCATCTTACCTTGGCTGTTGAGCGGATTATCCAAGGAGAATCGATTAATTTTGATCAACAATATTTGGAAACGATTCGCGTAACGAAGGAGTACAAAACGGCTAAAAAAATTGCCCGATCGCTAGAAAATGTATTCCATATAACGATCCCGAATGAAGAAATTGGTTATATTACGATGCATTTAATGGGGGCGAAACTTCGAGATCGCCAAGATTATATGTTAGAGGAAGCAGGCTTTGAAGTAGGAATCAAAGTGCAAGAGTTGATTCGCTTTGTTAGCAATGAACTGAATATCGATTTAACGAATAATTATCCTTTATTTCAAGATTTAGTCGTTCATCTAAAGCCGGCGATTTATCGTATACAACATAACATGGGGATTGCCAATCCCCTTTTATCCAAAATTGTTCAAGACTACCCTGAAATTTTTTCCATGTTAGAAAAAGGAGTAAAAAAAGTATTTCCCGATTTGACAGTTCCAAGGGAAGAAATCGGTTATTTAGTTCTTCACTTTGCTTCCGCTCTATTAAGAGAAAAGAAAGGGATACACGCTTTAGTTATATGTTCAAGCGGTTTAGGTACGGCAAAAATATTAGCAACGAGATTGAAAAAAGAAATTCCTGATATTGTGCACATTCAACATACATCTGTCTTTGAATTGAGAGAAGTGAATACAGAGCAATATGATCTTATTGTCTCTACAGTGCCGCTTCACAACTTTACGGGACATTATTTTGTCGTTAGTCCGATGCTTCAAGAACAGGAAATCGCATCTATTAAAAAATTCCTTGAAAATAGAAAAGTACAAGCTCGAAAAAGACAAGACCATCAACTTGCTGAAGGGGCTACAAATGTTGTTGAAAAGCTCAGCTTTATTAAAAAAGTGAGCGAAACAATGGTAGATATCTTGAATGGTTTTGTCTTACAAGAATTGGATGTAGATTCTGTCAAGGAAGCATTGTCTAAAGCGTGTCACCGGCTATATCAAAGAGGGGTTATTAGCGATAAGGAACAAGTTCTTACCCAATTGTTAAACAGGGAAAAAATAGGGGGATTAGGAATACCGGAAACTCCTTTTGCTTTGTACCATACTCGGAGTTCGGCGATTACTCTTCCTTCCTTTACCATCTATACGTTAACGAAATGGCAAACAGTCATCGGCATGCATCAAGAGGAAATGAAGGTGAACACGATCTTGCTGATGTTAGCACCGGAATCTGCCACTCAAGAGATGCTTTCCGTTTTAAGCCACATTAGTTCTTTAATTATTAAAGATGAGGAAAGTGTGGCTGTATTCGCATCAGGAAACAATGAAAAGATTTATTCTTTTTTAAGTTACCATTTAGAGAAATTTTTTTACGAACATATTCAAAAATCATAAGGAGTGAATAAAATTGTCAATGCCAGTATTAAAGAAAGAGAATATTGTTTTGCGTGCATCCGCTGCGGATAAAATGGAAGCGATCCGTTTAGCAGGAAACATTTTAGTCAATCAAGGTTATGTTGAACCTTCTTATGTCGATAAAATGTTCGAGCGCGAAGCATTAACATCAACGTATATGGGGAATTTTGTTGCCATTCCTCATGGTACGGAAGATTCGCGAAGTCTAGTGAAACATGCAGGTATTTCTGTCGTACAAATACCTGATGGGGTCGATTTTGGCGATGGAAATATTGCGAAAATACTAATTGGAATTGCTGGGAAAAACAATGAACATTTAGAAATTCTTTCAAAGATTGCTATTGTTTGTTCAGAGGAAGAAAATATTCAAAAAATCATAGAAGCAGCAACGGAAGAGGAGATCATCAACCTTTTGAACGAGGTGAATTAATATGTTAGCAGTCCATTTTGGTGCAGGAAATATTGGTAGGGGATTTATTGGCAGTTTGCTTTCCCAATCAGGTTTTGAGGTCGTTTTTGTTGATGTAAATGATGAAGTCGTTCGTTTGTTAAATGAGAAAAAGGAGTATCGCGTTCTCATCGCTGATGAATCTGGAAAAGAGCAAGTCATTCGTAATGTTTCGGCTGTTAATAGTCAAAAAGAATGTGACAAAGTCATTCATTATTTGACAGAAGCAGATTTAGTAACAACAGCGGTTGGACCGAATATTTTACCAGCCATCTCGTCTACCTTAGCGGAGGGACTTCGCAAGAGATTATCAGCCAATCCAAAACCGTTAAATATCATTGCCTGTGAAAATATGATCGGCGGAAGTACCTTCCTGAAGGAAAAAGTTTTCGAAAAAATTTCCGCAGAAGAAAAAAGTTTATTTGAAAGAAATTATGGTTTTCTGGATTGCGCCGTAGATCGTATCGTTCCAAACCAAAAAAGTAGCGACCCGCTGACTGTAACAGTCGAACCATTTTTTGAATGGGTTGTGGAACAAAAGAATGTGGTTGGGGATCTTCCAAAAGTAAAAGGTATGCAGCTTGTTAGCGATTTAATGCCTTATATTGAGAGAAAACTTCTTACAGTTAATACTGGGCATGCGATTGCTGCTTATTTAGGATATAACAAGCGGCTTAACACGATTAAAGAAGCGATGGACGATGAGGAAATTCGTTCCAATGTTCAACAGGCACTAAGTGAGTCAGGCGCTGTTTTAGTGAAAAAGTATGGATGGAATGAAAATGAACATAAAGCATATATACAAAAAATTGTTCATCGATTTGCCAATCCTTCTATTTCCGATGAAATTGTAAGAGTAGCCCGTTCACCTATTCGTAAGCTCGGAGCGAATGACCGTTTAATGAAACCGGCCAAGCAATATTACGAATTATTCACAGAAGTACCAGTCGGTTTAACAAAAGGAATTGCTGCGCTATTATTGTTTGATTATAAAGGGGACCCTGAAGCAATCGAGCTGCAAGAGACGATCAAAACAGTTAGAATCGAGGGAGCTCTCTCACAATACTCGCAATTAGAAAAAGACCATCCTCTTGTCGTTGCTATTCAGAAGCAAGTTGAATGGTTAAAAGGAAGACAGTAAAAAGAGATTTATGTGTCTTCCAGCAGAATTGGTTTGTGTGTATTCGGGAAGTTGGCGGGATGAAATAAAGAGACATTAACAGAGATGAATAGGTAACAGAGGAAAAACGATGTAAAGAATTGTTCGTATAGTTAAAAACGATGTTTTTCCAAGTGTCTGTGCGTCAGTATCATTTCGGTTCATCAGAAGGAATCAGAGTCGAAACCGCTCTGGTTCCTTTTCTTTTCTTATCTTTTCGTGAATGGTGATTCAGAAGAGAAGGAGAAATCATGGATTCACTGTTCTCATTAATGTATTATATCTCCTGCTGGCAAGGAGTTTTTTTGTTAAGAAAACAAGGACTGGACAACGATACAGAAACCATTCGTAAATTACCTGTTAAAACGAAACTATGTTCTAAATAATCAATATCTATTCGAACATGAAGGACGCTAGCGGAGATGATGTATTCGAAACATAGAAACAAAGCAACGCTAAAAATTTGTTACGGATTCCGTTACTTGGGTATATGATATAATAATTAAAATATTTAAAATATTTGATTTTTTGGAGGGGAAAGCATGAAAGAGCGCTGGGTGAAGACTGGATATTTCATGGGTGTGGCATTAACATTAGCCTCCATTATTTATTTTTTTGCCGCTAATTGGCAAGGATTTGACCGATTGACGAAAGTAAGTTTAAGCGTCGGTTTCATGTGGTTGTTTTATGGTGCGAGCGCTGTTCTTGCATATGTCATGAAGCGATATGATTTTTTAAGCAAATGGCTGTTTGTTGCTGGAGCGATCGGGTTTGGGATTGCTTTGGCCTTAGTAGGGCAAATTTATAATTCTCATGCCGATAGTTTTTGGTTGTTTTTTATATGGCTTATTCCAAGTAGTGTATTTGCATGGATTACCCGATACGAACCGCTTCGTGCATTAAGTGTTGTACTTTTGCAACTTACTTTCTGGTTTTATTATTTTCCATCTTCGTATCAGCTGGAGCGAGGAGCGTGGGAATCGTTTGTTACCCTATTCTTTTTTGCACTCATGAACGGAATCATTTTTGTGTTTGGTCGTTCCCCTGTCGTTCCTTATCTCGCATATGTAGCGATGCAAGGATGGTTGTTTGTGATCTTCCAAATTGGTGTCGTGTATGATCAATTTCCAGGGTGGGTGTATGTCTATACATTCATGTTTGCTGGTTTCTTTTATTATTTTTTCAACATCGTCAAAAGGCGTTCGTATCTTCTAATCACGTGTATGTTTGCTGGCGCTTTCATTATCGTTCAATATTTTCGTTTTGTTGCTGAATATTTTCAAGAAGGTGTTTTGTTAGCGGGGCTATTGCTTGCTGGAGGACTGGTTTATGGAAGTATTCACTTTCTGAAACGATTGAGAAAAATTTCGAGCGAAGGGGCAAAAGGGAACGCTTTTCTAGTCGCATTTCAAGTGATTGTTACAGTTGTTGCCTCTCTTATTGCTGTGTCGAGTATTATAGGACTAGTTACAATATGGACGAACGATTTTTCACCGAGCTTGTTGTTTACTTTATCGATAGTTGGATTTGTTTTTCCTGCTATTTTCATCCGGAAATGGAATCCTATCGTTCGGCAAACACTATTAGCAGTCGGATATGGCATAGGAACAATTGTTTCGTCGCAAATTTCCATTTTTATTTTAGTTAGCTACAGTATGGCATTACTTTTCTTTTACTTAAAGTCATCCGATAGAGGAATGCGAATTCTTACTAACATCGCGTTATCTGTTTATGGATCGATCATCGTATTCGATTGGACAGAGGAAGCTCGCCTCTCTGTCTTGTTTGTTTTGTTATTGAATGGATGTTTGTATTGGCTTCCTAGGTTGAACAAGTATGAGCGTCTTTCCCCTCTTTCATTAGGGTTAGGGGCATTGCTTCTGTTAACGAGCATGGACCTTTTTACTGTTGATCATTGGTATGTTTTATCCAATCTTTCGTTTGTGGTTATTGTGGTGGGATTTATCTTTTTCCAGTCAAAGAATAACGAACGATTCGGACTTACGATCGCTTGGTTTTATTGGTGGCTGTTTCTTGTTTTGAAATACCATGAATTCGCTTGGGACCTTCTAGATAAATCAATCAGCTTATTGATTTCCGGGCTTGTTTTTCTTGTAGGAACAGCGTTTTTTGAGAAGCGAAGAGGATTCATTCGAACAGGACAGACGAATTGGCTTCAGCAAAAAGGACTGTCTTTACTAGCCGTTGTCGTGATTCAAACCATTTTTATTGGGTACGTTGTGTTTGATAAAGAACAACATTTACAACATGGAGATGTCGTGAAATTACAATTAGTTCCGGTTGATCCTCGCTCTTTACTTCAAGGAGATTATGTACGCCTCCGTTATGAAATTTCAGATATTGGAAAATGGGGCGGTCAAGGGAATGTCCAGGTCATTTTGCGAAAAGATGAAGAAGGTGTTTATCGATTTGCTGGAATATATTCCATCAATGGCAAGAGAGAGGAGAAATACGTGCGTCAAGAAGGAGATGTTCTGTTGAACGGAAAGATGAAAGGGGACATTATTATTTACGGAATCGAATCGTACTTTGTTCCCGAGGGAACAGGGATGGATGTGCAAGAACGGGCCCGTTTTGCATACGTTCGAGTGAGCGAAACAGGTGACGCCCTTTTGGAGAAAATCAGTGATCGGTAAGTACATTGCGATTCCAAAAGTAGACAGTGTAAAATCGGTTAAGTAGGGGGAGTCAGCTACGAGACTTAATCTGTTCGAAGAAAGCAGGGAAGAAATAGAAATGGCAATCTGTTGTATTTTGGAAACACGTAACGGCCGTTAGTCTGGTAAGTGAACGGAATATATTTGCATGATGAAAAATAAAACCAAAATGTCATATAAATGTCATATATAGGAGGCTGACTGGCCGGCATTTGTTGTTTGTACTCAAATGCCGGTTTTTTGTACTAATATTATTCAGAAAATTTAAAAAACAAAAAATTAAAAATAAAAAAGTAAAATTTTAAAACAATTGAAAGCGGTTATTATCTATCATATAAGCAAGGAGGGTAACAATTGGCTGAAATATTAATTGTTGATGATGACAAGTATGCAAGAAAGGAAATTAGAACATTCATCGAGGACAGTAAATTTCGTTTTCTTACCATTTACGAGGCAAATACAGCTCAAAGGGGTATGACTCTTCTGAAACAAAATCGTCCAAGTATGCTAATTTTGGATATCTCATTACCGGATATGGACGGAATTAAATTCGGAAAGTCAGCGTTACAACTATATTCAGACTTACCAGTTATTGTAGTGACGCAGTTGAAAATGTTTGAGTTTGTACAGGAAGCTATCAATTCAGGTTTTTCGGCGTATTTGTTGAAACCGCTTTCCAGAAATGAATTGTATCAAACATTCGATCGAATTTTACCTCTGGGACTCAATCAAGAGCTTAATCAAACTATCAATGGTAATATTAAATTTTCTTCAGACTTAAAAAACCCTATTGAAAGTGCTATTCAGTTTATTCAGATGAACTATGGATACTCTCTTACACTAAAGGAGGTAGCAGACCAGGTATACTTAAGTCCATCCTATTTCAGCCGATTGTTTAAAGAAGAAGTCGGTATGACGTTTGTGGAATATTTGTCATTTGTTAGAGTACAGAAAGCGAAAAGCTTACTTAGATTTTCTATTCTACCGATTGAAGTTATAGCTAATAATACTGGATTTGCTAACCCTAGTTACTTTGCGACCACTTTCAAAAAAATTGTGGGAAAAACGCCGAGTGAATATCGGGAACAATTCCATTTTCAGGAACGAGGGGGAAGCCGTGATTACGATAAAAAAAGAATTAGAACGTTGTAAAAGGGAAGGGCTTTCAGGTGTACTTGGAACGATCATTTCGACAGAAGGCTCTACTTATCAAAAAACAGGAGCAAAGTGCTTCATTTCAGAAGACTGGAAGCTCACTGGGCTTTTAAGTGGTGGATGCGTTGAATCAGACATTATTGAACACGCCATGAAGGTTCTTGAGACTGGAAAACCGACAGTCATCCATTACGATTTTTACGGAGACGATGACATCGTTTGGGGACTGGGGATTGGTTGTAACGGGAAAATGAATATTTTTTTACAACCGTATCTTCCTACCAAACAACCTGAAAAAGCAACTATTATTGATCAATACTTTTCGGATTTCCTCCAAAAAACGCTGCACACTGTCACCATTGTGAAAGCGAAAGACGAATCGCTTCAAGGGAAAATGTGGATCATTGATGGTGCTTTCAACAATAGTGCCCCACCCATCTCCGTTCATGAGATTGCTGTCGATTATATGATGAGAAAAAGGAATTTGAAAAATGAAATGGTTTATTTAGGTGGCGAACAAGATTTGTACGTGTACTACGAATCAACAAGTCCACCGCCTCATCTTATCGTTTTCGGTGCAGGTCCCGATGCCATTCCGCTTGTCAAGATGGCAAAAAATTTGAAATGGTTAGTGACTGTGCTCGATCATCGTCCATCTTATTGCAATGAACAAAATTTTCAAGAAGCCGATTTCATTCATGTATATCCTGCTGGTAGCATACCAAACGTTTCTCTTCATGGAAACTCATATGTTGTCGTTATGACACACAACTTCCTGCATGATAGGGAAATTTTAGAATCTATTTTGGATTCAGGTGTTGCCTACATTGGACTACTAGGACCGAGAAAAAGAACCGATAGATTGATTGCGACAAGCACCACTCTTATATCAAATGAGAATGTCCATCGCATCCACAGCCCAATTGGACTTGATATCGGAGCCAAAACACCAGAAGAAATCGCACTCAGTATTTTGGCTGAAATCATGATCGTATATAGAAGCGGAACTGGGAAGAAGTTGTCGCAACTGGCGTGTACGGCTAACTCCGTATGAAGGAGGTGCCAGTCTATTATACAGATGAGAAAAAACATATGGGGAATTATCTTGGCCTCAGGCTTTTCGAAGCGCATGGGAAAACCAAAGCTGCTTCTTCCATACAAAGGTAAAACCATGGTTCGACACGTGATTGATGAAAGTATAAAGTCACGTTTAAGCGGTATGGTTGTCGTAATCAATCCGGGAATTGTCGAGCTTAGGAATGAAGTTTCTAGGTCGTACGTGAGCAAATTAGTTTTTAATGAGCATGCAGAACAAGGAATGTCAACATCATTAAAAGCAGGGGTGATGAATCTACCTTTAAAGATTGATGCTGCCGTTGTATTACTCGGTGACCAGCCGCTTGTCTCATCGGATGATATAGATGCAGTAATTCGATGTTACGAATCGAATGAGGTGTCCCTCATTGTCCAAGCAAGATATCAATCGAAAAGAGGACATCCTGTTCTGTTTGACTGCTCGATGTTTCCGCATCTTTTAAATGTAACAGGAGATGAAGGTGCAAGATCCGTTTTAAAAACGTTCTCCAATAAGATCCGTTTTGCTAGCATCGATAAACCATTTCCAGGTGATATTGATACACCAGAAGACTATGAACATCTTCTTTGGAAGGAGGTAAGTTTAAATGAGTAAAGTGGTTGGTAAAAGAGTAACACGTGTAGAAGATAAAAGACTACTGACAGGGCAGGGAAAATATATCGATGATATCGGAACGCCACCTAATACTGCTCATGTGGCTATTTTAAGAAGTCCTTATCCTCATGCAAACATCGTCTCAATTGATTATTCTGAAGCACTGAAAATTCCAGGAGTAAAAGGTGTAGTCACAGGAAAGGATGTTCAACCATTGTTAAATCCTTTCGGTGTTGGAGTAAGTGCGCCTGTTGAATACTATCCAATTGCCATTGACAAAGTGCGTTACGTTGGCGAGCCGGTAGCGGTTGTAGTGGCAAAAAACCGTTATATTGCGGAAGATGCTTTAGAAAAAATTAAGGTGAAATACAAAACGCTTGAACCGCTTGTAGACATTGAACGTGCACTCGAAGAAGGATCACCTGTTTTACATGAAAATGTCGGCTCGAACATAGCCAATCATCGAACGTTTCACTACGGAGATGTCGATAAGGCATTTCAGCAAGCGGACAGAATCATAAAACACCGCTTTCATTTCCCAAAATATTCCGCTACGCCAGTTGAAACATACGGTATTATTGCGCAATATGAAATAAGCTCTGATAGTTATACGGTTCACGCGAACTTCCACGGTCCGTTTATTCTCCACTCTATTATGGCCGGTGCGTTAAAAATACCTAGTAACCGGCTACGGATCATCATCCCGAAAGATATTGGTGGTAGCTATGGAATTAAAGCGGGTATATACCCATACATCGTACTTTGTTCTGTGGTCAGCCGTCTCGTGGGATGTCCAGTGAAATGGATCGAAGACCGGCAGGAACATTTGGCAGCCAGTTCAAGTTGCACAGATCGCGTGACGTACATTGAAGCGGCAGTGAAAAATGACGGAAAAGTACTCGGCTTAAAAATGAAAATCATAGACAACGTTGGTGCGTATATCCGGGCACCAGAACCTGCTTGTCTGTACCGGAACCACGCAAACACAACAGGTGCCTATGACATTCCAAACTTAATGATCGATGCGTATGCAGTAATGACGAATAAATTGCCAACTGGGCTCATCCGAGGATACGGCGGGCAGGAAACGTATTTTCCTCTTGAACGGATCATGCAAATGATTGCTGATGAATTAGAAATGGATCCAGCGGATGTTATCAGACGAAATTTAATTAAAAAAGAGCAGTTCCCCTACAAAACCGCATCTGGTGGAGTGTATGATAGCGGCGATTATGAAAAAGCGTTTGATCTGTTGTTGAAAACTGGGAAATATGAAGAATTTAGAAAAAAGCAAATGGAAGCGAGAAAGAAAGGAAAACTGCTCGGTGTGGGTCTAGCGGTTATCGTTGAACCGTCCGGTTCCAATATGGGATACATTACAATTGCACTGACCCCAGAAGAAAGGAGAGCAGGATTACCGAAATCAGGTTGTACAGAAGCAGCGACAATTTCGATGGATCCGATGGGAAATGTTAATGTTCGCATCAGTACAACTCCCTCTGGCCAGGGACATGAAACCGTTGCAAGCCAAATCGTTTCCGAGGTACTAGGCATTCCGTATGACAAAATTAACATCGTAGCTGAACTCGATACGGCTACAAGTGCATGGTCTATCGCATCTGGAAGTTATTCAAGCCGTTTTGCATCACTCGGATCAAGTGCCGTTTATTACGCAGCTCAAAAAGTAAAGCGCAAGCTCATTAAAATTGCAGCTCACTTTTTGCAGACTGACGAAGGTGACTTAACTATTGAAAACGGACAGATTGTTTCAAAAAAAGATCCAGCTAAGTCCTTATCCATTAAGCGGGTTGTTGGAACAGCACATTGGAATCCGCTTTCTTTGCCAGAAGGAATGGAACCAGGGATTTATGAAACAGCCTATTACACAGCTCAGGCAGAGCCGCCGGATGATAACGACCTTATTAACTCATCAATTACGTATGGTTTTGTAGCTGATTTAGTCACGGTGGAAATCGATCCAGAAACAGGAGAAATCCATATTCTTGATTATTACACGGTCCATGATGCCGGCAGATTACTCAATCCGCTTATTGTTGATGGACAAATTTTAGGAGGTCTTGTGCATGGACTTGGTGGTGCCATGTATGAAGAGCTTGTCTACGATGACAAGGGGCAGTTTTTAACTGGATCATTTATGGATTACTTATGCCCTACAGCGCCAGAAATACCGAAAATTACTATTAAACATATTGAAACTCCTTCGCCGATTACACCACTTGGTGCAAAAGGTCTTGGAGAAGGAAATACAATGAGTGCACCCGTTGTTATTGCTAACGCAGTAAACGATGCGTTGAAGCCGTACGGCGTGACTATCGACTCACTACCTGTAACACCTAATAAAGTATGGAATATGATTAACCGGTCAATAAAACAGGGGGGATTATCATGAACGGAAGCGGAAGAATAACATTGAATGCAGGAATCGAAAAGGCATGGGATGTGTTACTTGATCCACAGGCATTAAAAAACTGTATCATGGGCTGTGCAAAACTAGAGACTGTTGAAGAGAACAAATATGAAGCGGTATTGTCCATCGGTATTGCTGCTGTTAAAGGAAAATATGAATCAACAATTGAAGTTGCCGATGTTCAAAAACCGAACCATTATAAGCTCATTGTAAAAGGAGAAGGAGGTCCTGGAAGTGTCGAAGCAACTGGAGCGGTGGATCTCGTTCCGATTGACGAAAACAAAACGGAGTTGAACTATACGTACGATGCTGAAGTTGGTGGTAAAGTGGCGATGGTCGGCCAAAGAATGTTAAACGGCGTTGCGAAGTTGATCATTCAGGATTTCTTTAAAAAATTTAATAAAGAACTGGAGAAAAGCGAACAATCCGTTTAAGTAGAATGATAGAAAGGAGAGGGGGCATGAAACCGGGAAAATTTGACTATTATTGCCCAAAAACAGTAGATGAAGCACTTGCAATTTTAGAAGAAGTAGGATTTGACGGCAAAATAATTGCCGGAGGTCAAAGCCTCGTACCGATTATGAACATGAGACTATCAACACCTGAATGCTTAATTGATATTAACCAGCTGAAAGATTTGCAATTCATTGAGTTTGACGGTAGCAAAATGAAAATTGGCGCGTTAACGAGGCAGACCGAAATTGAAATGTCAGATGCAGTCCAAAAACATCTGGGGCTTCTGAGTGAAGCTGTTCCTTATATAGGTCACGTTCAGACGAGGAATCGTGGAACATTCGGAGGAAGTCTTGTTCATGCTGATCCAACAGCTGAAATTCCTCTATCATTAATGGCACTCGGTGGAACGCTTCATATTGCTTCTAAAGATGAAGTGCGGGAAGTAAACGTGGAGGATTTTTTTGTCACTTATTTAACAACCGATATTATGCCGAATGAGTTGTTGACGGAAATTCACATTCCGGTGCAGGAAGGAAGGACTGGATATTCATTTCATGAAATTTCACGACGCCACGGTGACTTTGCTCTCGTTGCCTCTGCCTGTCAATTGTCAATCGATAGTCAGGACCGCATTTCAAAAGTTAGACTGGTTTTGGGAGGCGTTGATGCGGTTCCATTGTTGATTACAGAGGCAAATGAGTTGATGAAAGGAGAGGATTTGTCTGATTCCCTTTTAAATAAAATTGCCGATATTGTTGATGAAATGGTAGATCCCGAATCAGATCTGCACGCAACCGCTGATTACAGAAGACACCTGGCGAAAAAATTGGCAGTGCGTACAGTAAAATCAGCTTACGAACGAGCAAGAGGTGAAAACAATGAGTGTTCATGATATTGAAGTTATAATAAACGGAAAACAATATCAAGAACGAGTCGAGTCGAGAATGTTGCTAAGCGATTTTTTACGAGAAACGTGCGGCCTCACTGGCACACATGTAGGCTGTGAACACGGTGTGTGCGGTGCTTGTACGATCCACTTAAACGGTTCGGCTGTCAGAAGCTGTCTCATCTTTGCAGTACAGGTAGATGGACAGGAGATAACAACTGTAGAAGGCTTGACAAAAGACGGTGAATTGACGCTGTTGCAAAGGAATTTTATTCAATGCCACGGTCTTCAGTGTGGGTTCTGTACCCCGGGTATCTTAATGTCAACAACCGACTATCTGCAAAAAAATCCGAACCCAACTGTTCAAGAGATTAAAGAAATGCTATCGGGACACTTATGCCGTTGCACAGGCTATGAAGGTATTATAAAAGCTATTCAAAAAACAATTGATGAAAGAAGTAAAAATTATGAAGCAGAAAGGAGATGATTACATGAACCTTGTAACGCTTTTTGATTTCGCTGTTGAACGCTTTCCGAACCGCATCGCTGTTGTGGAAGACAACAGAAGGTATACGTACAGACAGTTTCATAAGGAAGTGACGAAAGTAGCAGCATCGCTTCAAAAAATCGGTATTAAGCAGCATGACCGCGTAATAATCATTTTGAAAAATCGCCTAGAAAATACGGTCATTTACTGGGCACTTCAAAAAATTGGAGCCGTGTACACACCGATCAATTTCCGGATGTCCGTCAAAGAAGTCGAGTACTGTGTAAACGATGCGGAATCGACGGCTGTTGTATACGAAAGCGTCAGCCAGGAATCCGTTTTGAAAGCGAATTTTCAGCAAAAGCCGATCTTGATTGGTATTGGGGAAGTAGAAGGTGCTGACATTTATTATAATGAACTCGTCGATCGAAGCCCTGAAAGTTTTGAAAAACCAATGATTAATGACGATGATGTAGCACTTATGCTTTATACATCTGGAACAACTGGAAAACCAAAGGGGGTTCCACGTACCCATAAAAACGAATACAGTGCAGCTCTTGCTCACATTATTCAAAACCAATATCAAGATGGAGAAAGTACATTGGGCACGATGCCACTCTATCATACGATGGGAATGCGCTCTCTTTTATCGATCATGTTTTTAAACGGTAAATACGTTATTTTACCTGATTTCGATGCTAAAAAAGCGCTTGAATTACTGGAACGTGAAGAAATCACATCGCTTTATTTAGTACCTACATTATATCATGACATTTTAAATCATGAAGAATTTCATCATTATAATTTGTCCAACTTAAAAAAGATTGGTTATGCTGGTGCGGCAATGACAATAGCTTTAACGGAAAAGTGTGTTAAGATGCTGACCCCAGAAGTTTTCATTAACCATTATGGGAGCACAGAAATTTACACGTTTACAATCAATCCTAATGTTGCGAAAAAACCAGGATGTGCAGGCAAACCGGGATTACATCAAAATATTCGCATCGTTAGAGCAGATCCTAATGGTAATTCAACACCGGAAGATATTGTTGAAAAAGGGGAGGTAGGTGAAATCATTGCAAATATTCAATCCCCTGAAAGCTTCAAAGGTTATTGGAATAGACCAGATGCTACAAAAAAGTCGATTAGGGATGGCTGGTATTTTACAGGAGACCTCGGCATGTTAGATGAGGATGGAGATTTATATGTTGTCGGACGTGTAGACGATATGATCATTTCCGGTGGAGAAAATATTCATCCCCTTGAAGTAGAAGATGTTTTGGCGAAACATCCAAAAGTACATGAAGTAGCTGTTATCGGCGAAGAAGATGATCGCTGGGGACAAATTGTATCCGCTTATGTCGTGCCGAAAGATCCATCGCTCACAATCCAGGAGCTAGACCATTATTGCAAAAACAATACAAACCTTTCTAAATTTAAACGTCCGAGAAAATATGTATTTATTAAAGAAGTACCAAAAAGCCCTGTTGGAAAAATTCTCCGACGAAATATAAGAAAAGGAGAATTTGAACTTTATATAAATAATGAGAGAGTAGTTTACTAATTTTAATTAAGAAAGGGGAACCAATGATGCAAGCAGTAAAACAATATGATCACATTCGCGTGGAAAAAAATCAGGAGAAAAAGACGGCTACTATTGTTTTCGACCGTCCAGAAAAAATGAACTATATCAGTATGCTCGCACGTTCTCAATTTCCGGAAATTTTCGATTATTTAAACAAAGATGATGATGTTCGTGTCATCATTATTAAAGGAGAAGGTGATCAGGCATTTAGTGCAGGAGGAAATATTCCAGAATTTATGGAAGTACATCAAGAAGAGCTTTCACATCTTGCTGTAAATGTTGCGGCGCCAGAACGCTCTCCAAAGCCAGTGATCGCCCAACTACAGGGTTATACATTTGGTGTTGGTCTTGAAATTGCGATGGCTTGTGATTTTCGTATCGCTGCTGATGATACACTCCTAGCGCTGCCAGAGATGAATCTTGGTATGATTCCAGGAAGTGGCGGAACACAGAGGATAGCAAAAATAGCTGGATTAACCCGCGCGAAAGACATGATTATGAGAGCAAGAAGAATACCAGCTGATGAAGCATATCAATGGGGGCTTATCACAAAAGTGGTTCCAAAAGCAGAGCTTGAAAATGAAGTCAATGCGCTTGTAGATGAACTTATAAAGTTTTCACCACTTGCACTAAAAGTATGTAAACAAGTACTGAATGCAGCCTATGAAACGCCTCTTAGTGCAGGTCTTGAAATGGAAGGAAAAGCATATGGTTTGCTCCGTACAACGGAGGATTTTAAGGAAGGAGTAGCAGCATTCGTGGAAAAAAGAAAACCAAATTTCACAGGAAAATAAAATAATCATATTTTTTATTACAGCACTGCTCCCACGACAGTCGTCGTGGGAGCGTTTAAAAATTTATATTTACTTGAAAACTTATTTAATAAAAAAGGAGGGAATAATTTGGGTATTAATAAAATCACAACTGGATTAAAGGAGTTTCCTAAATATTTAAACATCAATACGATTAGTACGGGGACAATTGCTGCCATTTTTGGATGTACTGGTCCTGCTCTTATTATTATCGGTGGGGCTGCAGATGGTGGACTGACACATGAGCAGACCATCTCGTGGCTTTTCGCAGTTTATTTCTTCGGCGGATTGTTGGGGATTTATTTGGCTTTAAAATACCGTCAGCCGATTGCAGGAGCTTACTCCATTCCAGGTGCAGTACTTGTTGCGGGGGCATTGACACAATTTTCGCTGAATGAAATTGCAGGTGCTTATTTTATGGCTGGTGTCATTGTTTTTATACTCGGTATTACCAAAACAATCGGAAGAATTATGAACTGGATACCAGTTCCGATCGTAATGGGCATGATTGTCGGTGCAATGATCCGGTTCGGAACGGGGATGATTACGTCAATTGAGCAAGCTCCGTTTATTGCAGGCACAGCAGTACTTGTTTACCTGTTTTCGGTGCGGTTTATTAAAGTCATTCCACCTATTTTAACCTCTTTCTTTGCCTCTGTCATACTAGTAGTCATTATGAATCAATTCCAATTTCAAGATACAGAAAGTAGCTTTATTATCCCACATATTATTATACCTTCATTCAGCCTTGATGCGATTATATCCGTTTCCCTTCCTCTTGCTCTGCTAGTTATTGGTGCTGAAAATGCCCAAGCAACCGGAGTATTAATGGCTCAAGGCTATAAGCCGCCAGTCAATATTATGACTATATTAAGCGGAATCGGTGGAATAGTGACCTCTTTCTTTGGTGGGCATAACGCAAATATTGCAGGTCCGATGACTGCAATCTGTGCATCAGATGAAGCTGGTAAAAATAAGGACGGACGCTATGCAGCTGTTGTGGTAAACGGTATCTTGTTTAGTTTGTTTGGATTGCTTGCCGGTATTGTCGTACCGTTTGTTACTGCGCTCCCATCAGTACTCGTTGGTACCATTGCAGGACTTGCGATGATCAGTGTTTTAGTTAACTCACTTCAGGCTGCTTTTTCAGATATTAAGTTTCAAATCGGTGCGTTTTTCGCTTTAGTGACTGGTATGTCCGGTGTTAGTTTCTTTAATATCAGCTCACCATTTTGGGCGCTTATCGGTGGTGTAATCGTTTCACTGCTAATTGAACCCGATCATTTTAGAAACAAAAATGACAAACAGCATGAGTTATCAGAAAAAATGGCTCAAGCTATTTCAGAAACTTCTTAAAGGTTGTTTTGTAACATCTCAATATGAGTTGGTGTTTCAGTCTACTGTAAAGAATTCTTTTTTATACTGCAATATTTCACAAAAAGTATCATTTCCAAAAATCAGGGGAAACAATCTTCTTAAACTTAAAATAGTAAGCGTTTTCAAAAAATTTATGGTATTAAAATACAGAGAGGAGTGCCAAAAATTCTATGAAAATTCAATTTTGAAGACAGCGGTCTAACTGAATTATGGATGAACAGGCGCTGCCATCGCTCTTGACAAACACGTCAATGGTTTGAATTCAGGCTAAGGGAGAAGGGGATAAAACATCAAGATAGTTTAAGTTGCGAGTTTGAATCAGTAGATAGTATGTTGCATACTATAGAAGCCGTTTGTGCTTCTGTTTTTTTTGTTTTTTCGCAACATGATTCGACAAGATTTTTTGTCGAAACCAACTAAAATATAAGAGGTAACAATAGAAGGAAGAAACGCGTTTTCGAATTCAAGTCGAATCTTCAGGTAACGGAATTATGAGGAATTAAAAAAATGGGAGCTAAGTTACACGAATCTTGTTATTGATTAAGAAAACCTTCAAAAGTTTTTAAAACAAGAAAAAGCAGTGCTCGTGTTTACAGACAGCAACGAACGAATCAATGTTGAGATCCAAGTGATTTACCAGTACGATATTTTTAGTGCTTTTTTCAACATATCCCTACATTTTTTTATTTGTTGTTCGTTAAAATGAGGGAGATCATATTTGTGATCATTTCACCTATCTTGTGAAAGTTGCGATGATTTTGTAACACGATTAAATTTTTGATAAAAGTTCAGAGGTGACTACATTGAAACACTTACAGCAAAAAATCATTGAATTTCGTGATGCTCGTAATTGGAAACAGTTTCATACGCTAAAGGATTTAGCGATTTCATTAAGTTTAGAAGCAGGAGAATTGCTAGAAAATTTTCAATGGAAAAGCAGCGAAGAAGCCGTTCGAGATAATTTTGAAAATATGAAGGACGAACTCGCAGATGTAGTGATTTATGCCCTTTTGCTTGCTCATGAATTAGGGATTGATTTAGAGGAAGCCATTATGGATAAAATGAAGAAAAATGAACAAAAGTACCCAATTGAGAAATCTTTTGGATCGAAAAAGAAATATAATGAATTGGAGTAGCAGGGATAGGTATTTTTCACTGTTCTTCGATTATTTAATGAGCCTCTCCCACCTACCGTTGTTTAGAGGTGGGAGACTTCTCGGTGAACATGTTAAAAAATTTTTAATTCTTCAAATTATTGATGATAAAAGTTTATTTTATTAATTTTACACCTATGTTCTTCTGTTGTTAAAGGACTACTTGGATATAGAAGTTTGTCAAGCAATTTACGAAAGAAATATTTATTCGATTAGATATTCGAAAATTACGTAAAATAAATGAACAACAATTTATAGACTAAGTAAGAGAAAGTACTGAAAAGCAGCCGATACCACATGATCATCACCCACAACCTGTCGAATAGATTGAAGAAATTTGGCGAGTGACAGGTATTTTTTATCGCAGGGCTATTTCCTTGTTTTAAGGGAAAATGACAAATTTAAAAAATCCAATTCTCTTCAAATACAATCGTTACGATTATGGAGAATCTAGCCAACGGGAGGACTTTTTATGGCAAGGAAATTCCTGGGAAAACTGAAAGGATGCTGGTTAGCTCTCGTTGTAATTAGTTTTGTTGTAGGTGATTTCTCGTGGAATGGACAAGCTGAGGAAAAGAACGGTAAAAGCAGACACGGAAAGGAACCGGAACTGGTGTTTCCTGTTATTAGTGATGTACATATCAAGAAAAGCGGGACAATTGATATGCAGAAGTTTCAGGATGCGCTAGAGCAGTTAAATGAGCAAGCCCCAAAACAAGATGCTGTTGTGGTCGTAGGTGATTTAACGGACAACGGGTTACAGGAAGAATATGACCGTTTCTTTTCTCTTTATGATGTGAAAAAACAACTCAAAGCTGTTTCCCTGTTCACCATCGGAAATCATGAATACCGGAACGGATTATCCGAAGCAGACGCTCAAAAAAGGTTTCTAACTGAAACAGGAATGAAATCCATTTATGATCATAAGGTCATCAAAGGTTACCATTTCATCATCCTTGGTCCGGAGAATGGATTAACAGAAGGCTATTATTCCAAAGAACAAATTCAATGGCTTGGTGAGCAGTTAGAACAAGCCGAGAAGGATGACCCGAAAAAACCGATATTTGTTTTTCAACATCACCCAATCAAAAATACCGTGTTTGGCAGTGAGTGGAGTACTGAAATAAACAGAGAGCTTCTTTACAATACGTTAAAAGAATATCCGCAAGTGATTCATTTTTCCGGCCATACACATTACCCGTTAGATGACCCCAGAACCATCCATCAAAAAGATTTCTCGTCAGTTGGAACTTCTTCTGTAAGTTATATATGGACAGGGGCTGGCTATCTTCAAGGAGAACTTCCTCCCGGCCACCAAAACATCAGTCAGGGCCTCATCGTCGAGGTTTATAAAAACAAAGTCGTTATCAAGCGCCGCGATTTCCACAAAAACGATTGGACAGGCAAACCGTGGCAGATCCAATTACCAGTGAAGGCTAATCAATTTGACTATACAGAAACAAAAGATTCAATCAAACCTTTTTTTCCGAAGGATGCAAGTATTTCAGTAGTAGAGGAAAAGACAACAGCAAGGAGTCTTGAAATTATGTTTACGCAAGCTGTCGACAATTTACTGCTCCATTCTTATAAAGTAACCGCTAAGGAAAAAGAAACGGGTGAAACGGTGAAAGAATATAAGGCTTTCTCCGAATTTTATAATGATCCCGTACCCAATCTGTTAACACTGCCAGTTTTAGGCTTAAAACCTGGTACAACATATGTAATCGAGGTTACGGCACTAGACGCATTTGGAAACGAAAGTGAAAATAGCTTAATCATTGAAGCCAAAACAAAGGCGGAATAATGAAATCATTTCACGCAAAAAGGAGCTGGTGCGAGTAAGTATCAGCTCTTTTTACGTTATTGGGCGGAAGCGTCACAAAATAAAAGCGTCACAAAATAAATCTGTTATGAATAGATACAAAACGAATTGACAAGGCCGATTCATTTTTCCAAAAAATCGCTCAGAAGGACGTCTCTATTTGTCCTTCTGTTTTTTCTTTTCTCTTGAAGTTCTTTTGCCTTCATCGATAACAATTCCCTTGCAAATTGAACATTCTTCATTATCTTTGCTGGACATCATTTATGTTTGAATTTCGTTAGACGTTGTGTTGGGTTTTGTTACTAATAAAAGCACATGAAAGGAATATAGTAGATATAGATCAAATGATTTGTTAGGGAGAGATGCGGATGCAAATCCATGTGGTTCAAAGAGGGGAAAACTTATGGTTGATTGCACAGCGTTACGGCGTTACCATTAATCAGATTGTAACTGCAAACCAGTTGACAGATCCCAATCGTTTGGTCGTTGGCCAAGCGCTAGTCATTCCAACCCCTTTCAAATATCATACTGTCCGTTCAGGAGAGACATTATCGATGATCGCCAGGCGGTATGGAACATCGGTTGAAGCTATCGTTCAGGCAAATCGAATCAGTGACCCTTCCCTGATTTATCCTGGAACCGTTTTAGTGATTCCTGCAAGAACCCATACGGTTCAACGTGGGGAAACGTTATGGCAAATTGCTCAGCGCTATGGCACCACGGTTCAAGAAATCATTCGAGCAAATCAAATTACAAATCCGAATCTCATTTATCCTGGAACGATTTTAACGATCCCTTTTTACAAACCAGCCATTGAGGTAAACGCCTTTACAATCGATATGGGGGAAGAAGGGGCTCGTCTAGTCCGGGAAGTAGGCCGGCATTTAACTTACGCGTCCCCTTTTGCCTACATTATAAGGGAAGATGGTGGACTAGAATCGATTAATGACAACGCGATCATTCAAGCTGCCATAGCAGAGAAAGTTGTTCCAATGATGTGTATCACCAATTTTACGTACAAAGATCCCGGATCACGGTTAGCACGAACAGTCCTTTCAAGTGCTAATCTCCAAGATCGATTGTTAACCAATGTTGTCAATACAATGAAAGAAAAAGGATATCGAGGGTTAAACATTGATTTTGAAAACGTCTATCCGGCTGATCGCGAGTTGTATAATCAATTTCTGCAGCGTGCCGTTGACAGGCTTCATCCGGCAGGATATTTTGTATCAACATCTGTTGCCCCAAAATTCAGTGGCGAACAAAAAGGGCTTTTATATGAAGCACATGATTATCCTGCACATGGAAGAATTGTCGACTTCGTGATTTTAATGACGTATGAATGGGGATATAGATTAGGACCTCCTCAGGCGATTTCGCCGCTTAATCAAATCAGACGCGTTCTTGATTACGCTGTAACGGTCATACCGAGAAGCAAAATTTTTATGGGTTTCCAAGTGTACGCCCGCGACTGGCTCCTTCCGCATGTACAGGGACAAGAGGCTGAAACATTTAGTCCGCAGGAAGCGGTTGAACGCGCGATTCGCTATGGGGCGACTATTCAATATGATCGGACAGCGGAATCGCCGTTTTACCGGTATGTCGATAGTCAAGGTCGTACGCATGAAGTCTGGTTTGAAGATGCACGCAGCGCCCAGGCCAAATTTGATACGGTGAAAGATTACGGTCTACGCGGAATTAGCTATTGGGTCCTTGGTTACCCATACCCACAAAATTGGCTATTACTTGAAGATAATTTTCAAATTCGTAAGATTTTATAAATCAGTGTGATCCATCTATAGAGAAAGCACATAAAGTATCTAAAGCTGAAACGCTTGTGATCTACCGTGATAGAGCTTCTGGAATTTGGCAGTATCCTGAACTACAAAGATAACGAATCTGCAATTAAAAAACCTCGGATTCTATTGAATCCGAGGTTTTCAAGATATCACCAAACTGGGAATGGTGCCGTTTTCTAGAGATACAACCGACGTTTGCCAATGTCCAAATTTCAGAGATTTTGCACGAGACTCTTTTTTTCTTCCTGGTTATATTCACCGTTTTTTTCTCTTTCGTTTTTATTTATAAAAGAAAATGCGGTAAGTAGCACTAATATGACAAGGCAAACGGTAGAACCGATGATATTATTTTTATTAAATATAAAAGAGATGAAGATTATCAATAAAGATACGATTGCCAAAATAGTTGTATATGGGAACCATTTTACCTGGAAGAAAGGTTTCTCCTTATAATGGGAACGGAGCCTTAGTTGAGCTAAACAAATGCTCATCCATAATAAAAGAATCGTAAAACCAGGTATGGTCATTAAATAGCTGATGACTTGATCTGGAGTCATATAAGCTAAAAATACCCCAAACAATATACATATTGCGGTTATTATAATACAGTTTATAGGTATTCCTTGTTTAGAAATCTTTAAAAACCTTTTTGGAGCCTCACCGCTTTGAGCCATTGAATATAACGTTCTCGAAGTTGCGTATATCCCAGAGTTTGCCGCTGACAAAACGGCTGTTATAAGAACAAAATTCATGATATGAGCGGCTCCAGGTAGCCCTGTGATACTGAATACCTGAACAAATGGACTTTCTTCCCCCGTAACTTTATTCCACGGCATTAAACCGCAAATAATAAGAATAGGAAGAATATAAAAGAGAATAACTCTCCACATGGTGCCTTTAATGACTTTTGGCAATACCTTCTCGGCATCTTTTGTTTCAGTAACAGCGACACCAATTAACTCTGCCCCGCCATAGGAAAACATGACGACTAAAAAGGCACTTAACATTCCTCCAATCCCATGAGGAAAGAACCCGCCATGTTCCGTGTAGTTAGACAAAGGATCATTAATATTGCTTGGAATGATTCCTGATAAAATACAAAAACCTAGAATAATAAAAGCGGTTAATGCGATAATTTTAATTCCCGCGAACCAAAACTCAATCTCCCCATAGTACTTCACTTGAAACAAGTTAATTCCGACAATCAAGACGGTACAAAGGAAACTTAAAAGCCATAACGGTACCGATGAAAACCAATATTTTAGAAAGCTTCCTGCTGCTAAAATTTCGACAATGGTGACAATAATCCAATTGATCCAATAAAGCCATCCTACGATAAAGGATATATGAAAGCCAAAAGCTTTATATACAAGATGCTGAACGTTTAAGTGGGGATAAACAATGGCCATCTCAGCCAATGCCGTCATCACAATAAATAATAATAGGCCTCCTAATAAGTAAGCAAAAACGACACTTGGCCCCGCTATATTTAACGTATCTGAACTTCCTTTAAAAATACCCGTTCCAATCATGCCTGCTAGAGCAATAAATTGGACGTGCCTAGGTAATAACCCTTTCTTTAAATCTTGATGATTTTTTTCCATGTTGCTCCTGCCCTTCTGTCAAAATATTAAATGATGGTTTGTTACAAATAATGATAGTGTTATAAAATTTTAGAAAAATAGGTAAGATAATGACCAAAGGCTGTTAAGATGAAAGCGGCTTTTTTATTTTCATAAATTTCCTTTCTAAACTTTTTCACTTAAACGCTTTTACGCTTTTATGCTTTTATGCTTTTATGTAGTTAAGTATAAAAGATGTTTTTAGAATATAATAATGTCCTTCTGTTTGTCAAGAGCGTGTCGTCAAACTCATAGAGATTGATAGCTTGGAAATCATAGGGATAAGGAAGTTAAATAAAAGGGGAGAATGTGTAGAGGAAATAAAATGGTGTTGTCTGATCGTCGATTTGAACTAAAAATGGTACCTTACTTATTTGTTCAACCAATTTTATTATGATGTTCTAGATTCAGTTGGAAGATAAAATAATAAAATAAATCCATCTACAAATAAAGCTAATTAAGAGGGTTAAAAATAAATAAATGAAGAAATAGTGAAGGCGACCTTGTCATTCAAATTAGGATGATCAAGGTCGCTTACTGTTGCTGTAAGTTAAGCTTATTTTCTAATTAGTCGTTAGAAGTTCCTTTGGTCGGTGTTGAATCCATCGTAGCAGACCAGCTTCCTCCGTCTGGCATTCGTACCCAAGACTTATCTGCAACGGAAGAAGAGTAGTGATATTGATCAATAACGGTTCCATCTGGGGATTTTAAAGTCACATCGTCTCCAGAATTATTGTAATATGCAGTAGTTTCCCATACAAAGTATCCTTTTGCAGGGATGGTCGTTCCATTTGGAATGGTATAAGGAGAAGACCCACCATTGACAATATCATCAATAATATAACCAGATAAATCAACGGGAGAATCTGTTGGGTTATAGATTTCTACAAACTCTTTCGGATAGATCGTTCCAGATGCAGGGAGCACCTCATTAATCACAAGATCACTAGAGACTGTAGAACCTTCTTTTGTATATCCGGCAGAAAGAGCATCCGATTCCGTAAAGAAAAACACACGCTTTTCAATCGGGATTTGTGTATAGTCGTTCGGTAGAACATACTTATGGGTGAAGAAATCCCCTACATACTTATCTTGAGATTGTCCTGAGATGCGGTCACGAAACTCAAAAGGAAGTTCCGGAATAGGATTGGATGGATTCCACATTCCCAGACCGTTCTGTTTTGCTTCAAGATAAGCTTGCTGATATTCTTCGAAATGAAGCATATTTGGCCAGATGTAGTAAGTCACGGCATGTCCTTGACGAACCATTTCTTTATTGATATCTAATGAGCCTTTATAGATATGAGCGAGTAAACGGCCATAAGCATCTGTTTCCTCTACATCTGTCTCGATTGTTACACGGGTTCCGGATGGAAGGAGTTGATTAAGATAGTTCTTTGCCGCTGTTCCCCAAGGTTCTTGAGCTTGTCCTTGATAGTTAGTTTCAGGAGTATCGATGGAAAGCATTCTTACCTTGTTCGTCCCTTGGATGGTTTCTTTGAGATAAACCGTGTCGCCATCTACTACCCGATCAATAGTAGCCGTGTAAGTAGCGGCAGATGAAGTGTGCGGGAAAAGCCCCCAAAACGGAATAAGAGTAACAACGAAGGGTAAAGCTAGAGAAAAAAATTGTTTCTTCATTACAATTCCTCCTTTAATCATAAAATCTACTTTATATTAGACCACAATATTGTTTGAGTATTATAAATTTTTAGTTTATAAATTGTAAATTTTTGTAATTATAAAAACTTGATAATCCCTAGAAAAACACAGTTTTTGAGGAATGATGAAAATTGATTCATATTATACGTAAATTTATTGATTCTTCAGCAGAGCAATGAATATGGCAGTTATTAAGAAAAGATGACACCAAAGATCAAATCTATGGTAGGTGTAATGAAAGACGGAGTAAAAGAAGATCCAAAAGCAAAGTTGCTAGGGAAATGTTTGTATCATTACTAAAATGGTATCAAGCGGTATTTATCGAATATTTTTAAAAATTAGACATTATTAAGTTATATTGCGTAACAGATGAATATGTTGTAATCTTTTATTTGTTTTACAATAGAATACAATCGTTCATCTTCTTATCGAGAGAGGCGGAGGGACTGGCCCTAAGAAGTCTCGGCAGCGGACTCGGTTTCGAGTGCTGTGCCAAATCCAGCAAGCATCATGCTTGAAAGATAAGAAGGGTTTCTTATATAGATACGTATAAGGCCTCTTCTTATGCTCAGATAAGAAGAGGCTTTTTCTCTATGTGAAAAGGCCCTTCGAAAAATATAAATATATAGAATGAGGTGGAAAGAGTGGAATTGAAAAAAGGAAATCTCTTTGCGTTATTCCCGTTTGCCGTCTTTTTAGTGTTGTTCATTGGTGCCGGAGTGGTTACGGGAGATTTTTATAAGTTTCCAGTCATTGTAGCGATTTTGATTGCGGCAAGTATTTCGTTGATAATGAATCGAAAAGAGTCTTTAACGAACAAGGTTGAAGTATTCACAAAAGGGGCCGGAGATCCGAATGTCATGTTAATGGTTATCATTTTCTTATTAGCAGGGGCATTTTCGGAAGTAACTAAAGGAATGGGGGCTGTTGAATCAACAGTCAACTTAGCACTTTCCGTTATTCCGCAAAATTTATTAATCGTCGGTATTTTTGTCATTGCATGTTTTATTTCGATTTCAATGGGAACTTCCATGGGAACGATTGTAGCGTTAGCACCGATTGGAGTCGGAATTAGTGAACAAACGGATATTTCTTTGGCCTTATCGATGGCAGCTGTCATTGGTGGCGCTATGTTTGGAGATAACTTATCCTTTATCTCTGATACAACGATTGCGGCTGTACGAACACAAAATACGAAAATGAAAGATAAGTTTAAGGTGAACTTTTTGATTGTTTTACCTGCAGCGATCATTACAGCTGTTCTTTTCGGGGTTATCACTGCTGGAGAGCAAGGAGAAATTACAAATCAATCTTTTAATTGGGTAAAAATTTTACCTTACCTTGGTGTATTAGTATCAGCATTAATGGGTGTCAATGTATTAGCCGTATTAGCAGGCGGTATTTTATTGGCAGGAATAATCGGCCTTCTAGATGGAAGTTATAGTGCGATGGGTCTCATTAAAGCCATCGGTGATGGGATCGCTGGAATGCAGGAGTTGTCGATACTTGCGATCTTAATTTCTGGTATGGTTGAAGTTATTAAACATAACGGTGGAATTGATTATTTACTTCAATTAGTAACAAGAAATGTAAAGTCGAAAAGAGGAGCACAATTCGGTATTGCAGGATTAGTGAGCTTAACTAATCTTTCAACAGCAAACAATACAATTTCCATTTTAATTGCGGGTCCGCTTGCGAAAAATATTGCCGATCAATATGACATTGATCCACGTAAATCTGCTAGTTTACTAGATATTTTCTCATGCTGTTTTCAAGGGCTTATCCCATATGGGGCACAAATACTTGTGGCAGCCGGTGTTGCTTCCATTTCACCATTAAGTATTTTGCAGTATTCGTTCTATCCAATCTTAATTGGAGTTTGTGCTATGATCGCGATTGTATTTGATTTTCCAAAATTAAAAACACCAAAAGAAGTGAAGACGAACTTTGAAGCGAATAAAGCGGTGTAAAGAAAAGGTCTCAACAATTGAGACCTTTTTTTATTGGGGCTCTGGCCTCGAATGTTAAACTGAACGGTCGTTTTTATAGAGAAAGACGATAGAGCATGTTAAAAATTCATGCTGGATAAAGCACAAGAGTTATTTCATTCAAAAAAGCTACCAAGCATATCCATGAATGATCTTGTGGAATATAGTGGTTGTTAGTAAAAGGAGTCAACGATATGGAAGAAGTATGTCTTTGGATGTAAAGCAGAGGAAGAGCTTCTACAACCTATTGCAAATACATCTCGTTTTATAATCGTGAACGCTTTTAGAAAAAATGAAACTAATAGCATTTTTATTTTCAAAGCTGTGAAAAAAATTTCTTTATTCACAAATTCCTTTTCTTATGGTATAGTTTATAAAACGTAATGATTACTATTATCAAAAAGGAGCGAGAAAGAAATGAACCCTTTTTTTCTAATCGTTGGATCGGGGCCTGCTGGGATTGGAATGGGGATTTTATTAAAGCAGTTAGGGATTGAGAATTTCGGGATTTTAGAGCGTGACCGTATTGGTTCGTCGTTTATGCAATGGCCGAAGGAGATGCGCTTTATTACGCCATCGTTCACTGGCCAAGGATTTGGTGCATTAGATTTAAACGCTATTTCGCCGACAACGTCGCCTGCGTATACACTGCGAAAAGAGCGGCTAAGCGGGGAGGATTATGCGCTATATCTTGACTTATTGGCTGAACATTACGATTTGCCGGTTTACGAGGAAGTGAACGTGACCAAGGTGGTGAAAAGGAACGATCGTTTCCTCTTAAAGACGAATGATGGAGATTACGAAGCAGATGCCGTCATTTGGGCGACAGGGGAATTCCAATTTCCGAATGCACGCCCGTTTCCGGGAGCTGAACATGCGTTACATAACCGATATGTCGACAGTTGGAGCAAGTTTGAAAAAGGACACTATGTAGTTATTGGCGGTTATGAAAGTGGAATTGATGCGGCGGTGAATTTAGTTGCTTATGGAAATGAAGTGACAGTGATTTCGGCTAAGGAGCTAAATGGAAAAAAAGAAGCGGATCCGAGTTTGTCGCTAGCGCCGTATACGTGGGAGCGTCTGCGAACAGCTGAACGAACAAAGCGGTTAACCATTATTGAAAAGACAAAGGTAGAGAAGATTGAGAAAGAGAAAAACGGCTATACGTTATTCCTCTCGAATGGCGAGCAAATAATGACTCAGACGAAACCGATTTTAGCAACAGGATTTCGCTCAGGAGCGGAACAAATTCGCTCATTGTTTGAATGGGGCGAAAACGGAAAACCGAAGCTGACGGTTCATGATGAATCGACCATTACGCCGAATTTATTTTTAATTGGGCCGAGCGTCGCTCATGATCAGGCGATTTTCTGCTTTATTTATAAGTTTCGACAACGTTTTGCTGTAGTCGCAAAACAATTGGTTGATCGTTTCGGACTTCCTCACGATGAAGCCGTATTTACTCACTATGCCAACAATCAAATGTATTTAACGGACTTATCGTGTTGTGAGGTGAAGTGTGAGTGTTAGCCGAACAAACGAAACGAAAACGGCTTTTGCTCATCGGATTTGAATCGGTTGGAAAGACAACGTTATTTTCAAGGTGGACGCAGTTTGGCATCGGTGAAGAAACAAATGTGAAAGGAACGACGTATACGATTCGCTCCCATCCGATTCGTCGCTTGAATGGATGGGATGTTGTCGATACACCGGGGTTGCGCAGAGGAGATGAACTTGGTAAACGACAACTGGAAAAAGAAGTGGCAAAAGCAAATCATGTCATGCTCGTTGTGCGCGGGACGCATTTTCACGAGGAGCTGCAAGAACTTCTGTCGATTGTTTCTGTTTCCCAAGCGAACGTCTCCATTGCCGTTACGTTTGTCGATAAAATGAACGAAAGAGCGAAAGCAGTGTTAGAAAATCTCCAAAAGCGATACAATTTTCCGCTTTTTTTAACTAAAGGGAGAAAGGAAACAGATTATACGCTCCCTCCATTTGAACAAGGAAGAAAATGGACAGAAGATGACATCAAGGTGTTACAAGCGCTCAATTTGCCCAAGCAAGAGCCTGCTTCGCTTTTATTTGAGCGTCCGATCATTGGTCCGCTCGCTTCCGTAGTAGCGATTTTGCTGATGTTTCTCTTCCCGGTTTATGTTGCCTATAAAGTAGCAGAGTGGGGGCAACCGTATTTAGAAGAGGTACTAGCTGGTGTTGTTCACGCTTTTGAAGGAAAAGGAAAACTGATGGAAGCGTTACTTGTTGGAGATTACGGCTTGCTCACGTTGGGGGCATATTCATTTTTATGGGCGTTTCCCGTTGTCTTTTTGTTGTGCATCATGATGGCTGTTACCGATGAAACAGGGATCAAAGATCGGATAACGGATGCGCTTGATCCGTATTTACGAAAAGTCGGTTTAAATGGTCAAGATCTCATTCCGGTATTAACCGGATTTGGGTGTAATGTTGTGGCCGTCCAGCAGAGCAGATTGTGTAGCGCTTGTACCCGAAAAGCGTGTGTTTCTCTCATTTCATTTGGTTCGGCATGCAGTTATCAAATCGGCGCAACGATTTCGATTTTTCATAGTGCGCAAAAGCCGCACTTATTTTTGCCGTACTTATTCACTCTCTTTATCGTCGGTGCACTTCATACGAGGATATGGAATCGGCAGGCATTGACGCATACAACCTTGATTCGTCCGCGTCGGACATTTATTCAGATGCCGACGTGGTCAGGAGTTTCATACCGAATTCGTTCAACTGTCTCGCAATTTTTAACACAAGCAATGCCAATCTTTTTAATTATTTGTCTAGTGGCTGGATTGATGGATGTGTTAGGATGGATTGAAAAAGTGGTTTGGTTGTTTGCACCGCTTGTTCAATGGTTGAATTTGCCGGCTGAAGCCGCTGTTGGTCTTGTTTTTTCAATGATTCGCAAAGATGGCATTTTACTATTTAATGAGGAAAATATGGCGTTGTTGACGTCGATGTCGACATTTCAACTATTTCTTGTCGTTTATCTCGCTTCTACTTTCAGTGCATGCGCGGTTACCTTTTGGACGATTGCGAAGGAATTAGGGGTTAAGGAAGCGCTGGCATTATCAGGAAAGCAAATGATCACATCGTTTACATCTGCTTTTCTGCTTTCGCTGTTGTTTGGGTGAAGTGTCTGTCATCACTCGAAAACAATGCGATTTTGTTGGTTATGAGGCCAAGTGTCACCGCTTGAATGGTGCTGAAAAAAATCTGAGGCGATGTTGTCCTTGGATTTTGATTGTTGGATAAGTTGTTATATTTTCAGTGCGCGCTGTCGGCCTTTGGTGTCACTCATTCTTTTTTCATTGGCAAGGTCTTCTGGAGTAGCCTTTACTTGGCAGGAAAAAGAGAAACATGATTGAGCGAATTTTATGAAAAAACCTCTTCAGGTTGCGCTGAAGAGGTTTTCACGTTTTTGACAGGAATATGTTCAAATCCCTTCACTCTTTTATTTTCCTTTTTCTTCAATCCAAAACTTTCTCCACATTCACCCTCCCCGAAAAGAAAGTAGCTCCATTGCCCATATCGGCAACTCGGTCGGGGGTAAGTGAGTTTACCAGCTGTTTCGTACCTGGGGAATCGGCCCAGAGCCCTTGAGTGACAACGACACCTGGAAGTACGTTTTCTCCCACAGAAACTTTCAATACACATTCTCCTCGATTGTTCCACACTCGCACTTGATCTCCATCTTCAATGCCTTTCGATAAAGCATCTTTTATATTCATATGCAAGCGAGGCTCTTTTTCAAGAGAGACATGTTTTTCATTATTTGAAAAGGTTGTGTTTAAGAAATTATGGTTAGGACCGGGCACAAACAAAAATGGAAAGTCTCCATCGTTAACAAGTGGTGTATAGGTTGGCAAAGGAGGATAGCCATCTTGTTCCATCTTCCTTGAATAAAGCTCAATTTTTCCGCTAGGTGTTAGCAGTTTTCCAGGTAACAATGGTTTTACATTTGCTTTTATATACTGTTTTTTAACTAATTTTTCATAATCAATTCCTTCAAGGTAAGGATTGTTCTTGTTATCTAGGGCTTGTGAAATCATTTCTGCTTCTGTCTCATATAAACACTGATCCTCGAATCCCATTTTTTTCGCAAGCAATTGGAACACTTCGACATTTGATTTGGACTCTCCATATCGTTCAATAATTGGCTGCTGAATTTGAATATAATGGTGCCAATAGGATGTATAAAAATCCGTATTTTCGAATGAAGATGTTGCAGGCAGGACAATATCTGCGTATTTTGCTGTTTCTGTCAAAAATAAGTCATGCACGACAACAAAGAGATCTTCCCTTGCCAATCCTTTTCTTACTTTATTGGCTTCCGGTGCAACAACCGCAGGGTTTGTCCCATACACAAATAATGATTTTATTGGAGGGTCTAACTCCAGTAATGCCTGGCCAAGCAGGTTCATGTTTATGATGCGTGTATGTTTATTTTGCAATAAATCCGGGCGTTGCAAGTTCTCTGTATTAAGGGCCAAATAACCACTATTTGACTTGATGGCGCCTCCGCCTTTTACAAGCCATTGTCCGGTTAGGGCAGGAAGACAAGCAATTGTACGAATACACATGCCACCATTGTCATGATGTTGAAGACCATTGCCGATTCGAATAAAGGAAGGTGTGATTTGACCATACATCCTGGACAGTTTATAAATATCTTCGACTGGAACACCTGTAATTCTGGAAACAGTGATGGGGTCGTACTGGACAACATGCTCACGCAACTCTTCATGTCCGATTGTATATTGCTGCAAGAAATCGGTGTCTACCATGTTTTCGGCAAATAAAATATGCATCATGCCCAGAGCGAGAGCAGCATCGGTACCCGGCAATATTGGAATGAACCAATCAGCGAATTGGCCGGTTTGATTTTTATGTACATCAATGACAATGACCTTTGCTTCATTTTTTCGGGCTTTTTGGGCTAGTACAATCTGATGCATGTTTGTGCTTACAGCATTAATTCCCCAGAAGATGATTAATTTTGAATGTATCGTATCTTCAGGGTCAATTCCAAAACTGCCTCCCATTGTATATTTATACCCTTGCTGGCCAGCTGCTGAACAAATTGACCGATCGAGCAGGGAGGCACCCAACCGATGAAAAAACCGCCGGTCCATTCCTTCGGCGCTGAGTCTTCCCATGTTACCATAAAAGCTATATGGAAGAATGCTTTCAGGGCCCTCTGTTTGGATCAGCTCTTTCCATTTAGCAGTAATTGTCTCAATCGCTTCGTCCCAGCTTATCCGCTCAAATTTCCCTTCTCCTTTAGCTCCCGTACGTTTCATTGGATATTTCAAGCGCTTTGGATCGTAAATTCGTTCAGTTATATTCCGTACTTTATTGCATATATTTCCTTTTGTCACAGGATGATTCGGATCTCCCAGTACCTTCACAATTTTTCCATCTTGTTTATGTACCAGTAACCCACATTGATCGGGGCAATCGAGAGAACAAACGGATGGAAATACACCTGTTGGTTGGCTTACAAATGAGTGCATATATAGGCTCCTTTCATCAATCAGGTTATATCATAATACTATTTTGTTAATTTAAAACATTAATAAAACGATTTTATGGATTTAGATGGTTAATATGATAAAATAATTTGAAAAGTAAGGCAACTTACCGGAATATACATTTGTTTACAAAGGAATCCTCTTTTTTGGAAAGTATATATTTAATAGAAATACCACTTGGAGATGATACATCTATGAGGGAAAAACAATCTTCTTGTGGAGGTGGAAGAATGAAAGTCGGTGACCCATTAAAACAAGAGATTTGGAATCGGTTTGTTCATGAAGGAGCCCTTGATCCAGTGAGAATAAACAAAAGGGTTGCGGAGTCATGGTACTTATGTCGCCAATCTGGGGTCAATCCTTATGATGGAAAAGGAAAAGTGATTTTAAATCAAGATTCGCTAATGAAACGCAAAAAACAAAATCAAAAATTGTTGCATATGGCCATCCCCTTTCTAGAAAATTTACAAAAGGTTTTTGAGAGAACGAAAGCGATTTTCTTACTTGTAGACCGTGACGGTTATGTTTTGTATGCGAAAGGGAATCAACAAACACTAAAGATGGCTGAATCGATAAGATTTGTCGAAGGAGTTAAATGGACAGAAGATGAAGTCGGAACGAATGCCATCGGCACTGCTTTACGTATCAAAGAACCTATTACGGTTGTCGGTTTGGACCATTATTCGGTCGCTTCCCAGCAATGGGGGTGTTCTGCAGCACCTATCTATAATGAACAAGGAGAATTTGTAGGCATCATTAATGTTTCGTACCCCATCGATGATCATTCCCATGAACATGTGCTTGCGGCTGTTGTTTCTGCGGCTTATGCTATTGAACAACGATTTCACATCCAGTCGAAAGAAGATGAATTGGAATTATTAAAACAGGCTTCAAACATAGAAAACCCCGATTTGCCGCTCGTCTTATGCAATGAAAAAGGAAAAATTGTTTGGGTTAACCATTGTTTACGACATTTTCTCTCCAACTGGAAGGATATGTACTTAGAGGATCTTTCCCATCAAGATTGGCTCATCCAAACGAAATTTCCGCTTTACTCAACCTTTCATCATGATGTGATCGGTTATCGAATCAGTATCCAAAAAAAGAAACAAAAGAAGGGCCAACATGGTTCAAGGACTTTTCAGTTTGATGGTGTCAAAGGAACAAGCAAGATATTTGAAAATGTCATCCAATGTTGTGTAAGAGCGGCAAAAACAGACATAACTGTTCATATAACAGGAGAAACCGGCACCGGGAAGGAAATAGTTGCCCGCTCGATTCATTTGAACAGTTCAAGGAAAAACGGTCCTTTTATCGCCGTTAATTGCGGTGCCATTCCAAAAGATTTAATCGGAAGTGAATTGTTTGGTTATGTAGAGGGAGCGTTTACTGGTGCAAAACGCACAGGCCATAAAGGAAAGTTTGAACAAGCAAATGGAGGCACTCTTTTCCTTGACGAAATCGGTGAAATTCCCTATGAGATGCAGGTTGCTTTGCTGAGAGTGCTGCAGGAAAAACAAATCGTTCCGATTGGCGGAACAAAGCCAATCCCGCTTGATATTCGAATTATAACCGCTACACACCGAGACCTCCATGAACTTGTTAGGTTAGGAAAGTTTCGCGAAGATTTGTTTTATCGAATTTATGTCTATCCGATTCATGTTCCTCCATTAAGACAAAGAAAACAGGATCTTCCATACTTTATTCAATATTATTGTGAAAAAAATAACTGGACCATTCCATTTACTCATGAGGTAATGGAAATGTTTATGAATCATGATTGGCCAGGAAATATACGGGAATTGTTTAATGTATTAGAGCGAATCCGTGTGCAATATGAGGATAACCTTCCAGACGCCTCCATTATACATTCCTTGTTTACACATTGGAATCAATGGGAGAAAAATAAATTTACAGAAGATTCCCAGCCGCTGTCCTTTCGTGAACAAATGGAGAAAAATCGCATAATGGACATGCTGGAAAAAACAGAAGGAAACGTAACGGCTGCAGCTGCCAAATTGAATATTCCGCGCAGTACGTTTTATCGAAAATTGAAAAAATATGGCTTGTCATGAGACAAAGTGAGACGGAATGGGACAATGTCTCAAATTGTCTTATTTGATGAAAAAATTCTCCATAAAAAAACGCTTTTTGTAAGCGTTTTTTTATTGGTATGCTTCTTGCATTAATTAGAAGTGAAACGTATTTTTCCTAAATTCATACAAAACGATAGGGGGAAAAATCATGACAGTGATGAAACCGGAATTGAAAAGTCTCACCCGTGAGAAAGCAAGGTGGATGTATGAGAAAATGTGTGAAATCCGTCAGTTTGAAGACAAAGTTCATGAGATCTTCAGTAAAGGCGTCTTGCCTGGATTTGTTCATTTGTATGCCGGAGAAGAAGCAGTAGCTGTTGGGGTTTGTGCCCATCTCACTGAAAAAGACAACATTACCAGCACCCACCGAGGACATGGTCATTGCATTGCGAAGGGGTGTGATATTAATGGAATGATGGCTGAAATTTATGGGAAAGCAACCGGCCTATGCAAAGGAAAAGGGGGGTCCATGCATATTGCCGATGTTGAAAAAGGCATGCTTGGTGCCAATGGGATTGTCGGCGGTGGATTTCCGCTTGCAGTTGGAGCGGCTTTAACAGCCAAATTGAAAAAAACAGGAGCGGTTGCTGTTTGCTTCTTTGGCGATGGCGCGAACAATCACGGAACTTTTCATGAGGGAATCAACTTAGCAGCAATTTGGAAACTTCCTGTCATTTTTGTAGCCGAAAATAACGGTTATGCTGAAGCTACTCCTTTTGAATATGCATCGAGCTGCAAGAATATCGCTGACAGAGCAGCAGCTTACAACATTCCGGGAGAAATCGTAGATGGAAAAGATGTTGTTGCCGTATATGAAGCAGCTGAGCGTGCAATCTTACGGGCACGAAACGGAGAAGGCCCAACCTTAATTGAATGTAAGACATATCGAAATTATGGCCATTTTGAAGGGGATGCCCAAAAATACAAAACAGCAGAAGAAAAAGAAAAACATTTAAAAGAACAGGACGCAATAGTTAAGTTCCGCAACTATGTCCTATCGAAACAATTATTATCAGAGCAGGAATTACATGAGATTGAACACAGAGTAATAGAAGCCATTAAGAATGCAGTTGAATTTGCGGAACAAAGTCCGTTTCCTCAAGCGGAAGATCTTTTAAAAGATGTATATGTTTCCTATCAATAAGTCGGGAGGTCGATAGAATATGACAAGAAAAATTTCTTTTTCAGAGGCAGTTAACGAAGCAATGAAGCTGGCCATGCGTAAAGATGAAAATGTCATTCTCTTAGGTGAGGATGTTGCTGGAGGTGCAGCCGTTGACCATTTACAGGATGACGAGGCATGGGGAGGTGTTATGGGGGTTACGAAAGGACTTGTTCAAGAATTTGGCAGAGAACGTGTCTTAGATACACCGATTGCAGAAGCGGGATTTATCGGGGCTTCTGTTACGGCAGCAGCGACAGGACTAAGGCCGATTGCGGAGTTGATGTTCAATGATTTTATCGGCAGCTGCCTTGATGAAGTGATGAATCAAGCAGCAAAACTTCGCTATATGTTTGGTGGAAAGGCAAAGGTGCCGTTAACGATACGAACAATGCACGGCGCTGGATTCCGGGCAGCCGCTCAGCATTCGCAAAGTCTATATGCGCTTTTTACACATATACCAGGTTTGAAAGTCGTCGTTCCTTCTACACCTCGAGATGCGAAAGGTCTTTTACTTGCCTCCATTTTCGACGATGATCCGGTTATCTTTTTTGAGGACAAAACGCTCTATAACATAAAAGGGGAGGTAGAAGAAGGTTTTTATACGATTCCGATTGGGAAAGCAGACATAAAAAGGAAAGGAAGCGACCTCACGATTGTGGCAATAGGAAAACAAGTACACACCGCCCTGAAAGCAGCCGACATGCTTGTAGCAAAAGGTATCGAAGCGGAAGTGATCGACCCGAGAAGTCTGTCTCCGCTCGATGAAGAAACGATTTTATCTTCTGTAGCTAAGACAGGCCGCCTTATCGTGATTGATGAGGCTAATCCAAGATGCAGTGCAGCAACCGATATTTCTGCGCTTGTAGCTGATAAGGGATTTGATTATTTAGATGCCCCAATAAAAATGATTACTGCTCCGCACAGCCCAGTTCCATTCTCGCCTGTTTTAGAAGATCTCTACTTGCCAACACCAGAAAAAGTACTCAAGGTAGTAGCGGAAATGATTGGAGATGAAACGATCGTAGCCGTTTGACAATCCACCTTTGGATAGCGTGTTGCCAAAAAACATAATCAATGAAAATTAGCAACACGCACTCTTTTTATAGATGGAAGGGGAGTGACGAAGAATGCCTGTTGAAATTTTTATGCCAAAGCTAGGAATGAGCATGGAAGAAGGTACGATTGTTGAATGGTTAAAGAAGAAAGGGGATCCGGTCAAAAAAGGAGAATCCGTAGTTGTCATTAGTTCCGATAAAATCGAGAAAGATATCGAAGCGCCGCAGGATGGAGTGTTATTGGAAATTATCGCTGAACAAGACGAAACCGTTGCAGTTGGAAAAGTGATTGGCTATATCGGCCAGGAAGGAGAAGGTGAGCGTGATCAATCCACAACAACGGTGGAACAAGCGAATCTAGAAGCAGCTACTTCTGTTGAGACAAGGAAATCAATAGAAACTAGAAGACAAAAGCCACGAGTTTCTCCTGCTGCTAGGAAACTAGCACTTGAAGCAGGGATTGATCTAAATAGTATTTCAGGGTCGGGACCAAATGGAAGAATTACAAGAGCAGATATTCAAAAAGCGGTCCAAGCGAAACGTTCAGACTCCAATCTTCAGATAAAAAAAGAACCAGAAATCGCTACGATGGAACAAAAAACAATCAATCAAACGGGAGTTACGGTAAAACCTATAGCTGGGATGAGGAAAGTGATTGCGACAAGGATGTTCACAAGTCTTCAGCAAAGTGCTCAACTCTCCATTCATATGCGGGCAGATGTCACCGAGCTACTCGAAATACAGAAAAAGGTCAGAACCGAGCTTTCCGATGAACATGACGTAAAACTGACGATAACGGATTTTATCGCTCGAGCGACCATCTTAGCATTACTCGCTCACAAGCAGATGAACAGCATCTATCAAGACGAGCATATTCATACGTATGATTCCGTTCATCTCGGAATCGCCGTAGCGTTAGAAAACGGTCTTATCGTTCCCGTTATTTCTCATGCAGAGAAGCTGTCTATTAGGGAAATTTCCAGAAAGATAAAGAACTTAAGCTTGCGTGCAAAAGAAGGAAAACTAGAAAGTGAAGAAATGAAAGGATCCACTTTTACGATTACGAGTCTTGGGGCTTATGGGGTTGAATTTTTTACCCCGGTACTAAATCCACCAGAGGTAGGGATTCTCGGCGTTGGCACCGTTACGGATACTCCTGTTTTTGTTGGAGATGTAGTACAGCGCCGCAGTCTTCTCCCACTTAGTTTAACGTTTGACCACCGTGTCATTGATGGTGCGCCCGCTAGTAAGTTTCTTTCTACCATTAAAGATTATCTAGAAAAACCATATAAAATGTTGGTTTAAGGTTTTTTCTGAGAAGATCCCACCTCTAATCAAAGCGTAGGTGTGGTGGCGTTCACGGGTTGTAGTAATGATCCAAAATGTAGATTTACACAGAAGGTTCCTTGAACATACAATAATCCCTTGGAGTTTTGAAGAGCCAAGGGATTATTGCTATTTATGTATCAAGATTTCGTCTATTTTATTAATCTAATTCACGAACTGTAAAATATTGCACATGACTTGTGCATATTCCTATATCTCTATCTATTATCCAGATTTTCTTTTCTAATAGCTTTCTTGCCACATATTTCGATACTTCTTTTTCTGATTTTCCTTTAATTAAGTGACCAATTTCATGATTAGCTAAATAAAACGTTACTTCAAACTCCTTCACCAAATTCCCTCCTGAAAATTTTTCCATTCATTTAGCTTATTTATTATATATTCCTTTTTTATATAAGTCTACTTCATTGAATTTGCCAGGCAACAATCCGATTAATACAAAAAAGGTTGAACTTACGCGTGAAGTGTTTTTATCCATTGTAATGTCCTATATATGATGGTTGGGAGCTGATACTTGATTTTGGATCAGTCTCGGGAATTTTAAGCTGGAGATTTTGTGAAAAAATAATTCGTCTTAATACCTAGACGTGAAGAAATAATTTTTGTAATATTATATTGATTAAGAATAATTTTATTATTCTGTAATTTAAAAGTATAGAGGGGATGTGGATAAGTGTAAAAGATAGCCACAGTTAGCTGAGGGTTTTTCCAAATTTTCTATCACGGGGGGATTTTATGAAGAAGAGAAAATTAGCTAGTGTTTTTTTGTCACTTATGATCACTGCTGGACTGATGGCCGGATGTAAGGATGGAGCTCAAAATACTAGTTCATCAGGCAGTAGCGGCGGGGGCGGCGATACGATTAAAATCGGCGCTAATCTTGAATTGTCTGGTGGAGTGGCTTCATATGGACAATCCATTGCTGAAGGTTTGGAGCTTGCGTTTGAGGAAATTAATAAAGAAGGCATTAACGGAAAAAAATTTAAACTGGTAAAAGTAGATAATAAATCTGAAGCAGCAGAAGCTACTAACGGTGCGATTAAACTGATTAGCCAGGATAAAGTTGCAGCGATTATCGGGGCAGCGACAAGTACAAATACACTCGCTCAAGTCCAAATTGTACAGGATAACAAAATTCCGTTAATTACACCGACTGGAACGAATCCTACTATTACAAATAAAGACGGCAAAGTAAACGATTTTGTCTTCCGTACCTGTTTCATTGATCCTTTTCAAGGTACGGTAGCCGCTAAATTTGCAATCAATGATTTGAAAGTAAAAAATGCAGCTGTACTTATTGATAGCTCTAGTGATTATTCCAAAGGACTTGCTTCTTCTTTTAAGAAATCCTTTGAGATAAGCGGCGGTAAGATTGTAGCGGAGGAAGCCTATGTGGCAAAAGACACAGATTTCCGTGCGACTCTTACACGAATTAAATCTGCGAATCCTGAATTTATCTTCTTGCCTGGTTATTATGAAGAAGTCGGTCTTATTGTGAAACAAGCACGTGAACTTGGCATTAAAGTTCCGATTATGGGCGGTGACGGCTGGGATTCTCCAACGCTTGTCGAAATTGCTGGAAAAGAAGCGCTAAACAATACATTTATTACAAATCACTATTCTTCCGGCGATCCAGATCCTAAAATCCAGGATTTCGTAAAAGCATTTAAGGCGAAATACAATAAATCTCCAGATGCGTTTAACGCGCTTGGATATGATACGGCGTATTTCCTTGCTGATGCAATTAAACGCGCGGGAGATGCCGATCCGGTGAAAATTCAAAAAGCACTCGTGCAAACGAAAGGAATCTCCCTTGTGTCAGGTGTATTGACGCTTGATGAGAACCATGACCCAATCAAATCTGCCGCTATTCTTGAATATAAAGATGGTGTCCAGCAATTTAAAACAAAAGTGAATCCATAATACCATCATAATGGTATGAGTCGAATAGGGGGCATGTCCCCCTATTTTAATAGCTTTCATCTTTCAAAAGGAAATAACAGTACTTCCCAAGGAGAGTGCAAATATGGAACTCATTCAACAGCTTGTTAACGGGATATCGCTTGGCAGCATATATGCGTTAATTGCTCTCGGATATACGATGGTGTACGGAATTGTTAGGCTGATTAACTTTGCTCATGGCGATGTGTTTATGATAGGAGCATTTGTAGGATTTTATGCGATTACAGGTTTACATCTAGGATTTTTTCCAGCGCTTTTATTGGCTATGGTTGTATGCGCTTTATTGGGCGTATTCATTGAAAGAATTGCTTATAAACCTTTGAGAAATGCCACAAGAATCGCCGCTCTCATCACTGCCATCGGGGTTTCGCTTTTTATTGAATACGGGATGATATATGCACGAGGTGCTCAACCAGAAGCATATCCTGTTACCCTACTCCCTTCCAAAAGTATTGAAGTATTTGGTGTAACAATTAGCAGTCAGGCATTATTGATTCTTTGTACTGCCATTATATTGATGATTTTTCTTCAGTTAATTGTTCATAAAACGAAAATAGGGAAAGCGATGCGTGCCGTTTCCTATGATGCAGAAGCAGCGCGATTAATGGGCATCAACGTGGATCATACAATATCGGCAACCTTTGCAATCGGATCGGCTCTGGCAGGTGCTGCGGGTGTCATCTTCGGTATTTACTATATTAAAATTGACCCCCTTATGGGCATTATCCCAGGTTTAAAAGCCTTTGTAGCCGCAGTGTTAGGTGGGATTGGTATTATTCCGGGTGCTATGGTCGGCGGTCTTGCACTTGGTGTGATTGAATCGCTTGTAAGCGGCCTTGGTTATTCTCTCTGGCGTGACGGAGTAGCTTTTATCGTTCTTATACTTATTCTCATTTTCCGACCATCAGGCCTGTTTGGCAAAAACGTAAGAGAAAAGGTGTAAGGAGGGTAGAAGGATGATAACTTTTAAGCGGATCAATGGATTTTGGCTCTCTATTGTGCTAGCGCTTGTGTTTTTTGTAGCGGTTCAGCTGTTAATATCAGGAGGTATTCTAAATACCTTTTATATTAATACTCTGTTTTTTATGGTTATTAATATCATCCTAGCAGTCAGTCTTCATCTCATAATTGGTATTACGGGACAGTTTTCCATTGGACATGCCGGATTTCTTGCCGTGGGCGCCTATGCGTCTGCCATTATGACAATGAAACTGCAAATGCCGTTTGCACTTGCTTTACTGGTTGGTGGTGTTATCGCTGCCTTAGCGGGGCTTTTTATTGGTATTCCTAGCCTTCGTCTAAAGGGTGATTATCTAGCCATCGCCACGCTTGGTTTTGGGGAAATCGTACGAATCACCCTATTAAATTTTGATTATGTTGGTGGTGCCAGCGGTATGACGGTCACCCACCTTACAAGTTGGCCGTGGGTATTTGCCTGCCTACTTATTACCATTATTGTCATTGCAAATTTTACAAACTCCACTCATGGCCGCGCCTGCATTTCGATTCGCGAGGATGAAATTGCTGCGGATTCAATGGGGATTAATACAACGTACTATAAAGTGGCCGCGTTTGTGATTGGTTCTTTTTTTGCTGGGATTGCTGGCGGTCTTTATGCCCATCACTTTTACATTATTCAGCCGACAAATTTTGGCTTTTTGAAGTCATTTGATATTTTGATTTTTGTTGTGCTTGGTGGATTAGGAAGCATGTCAGGAGCGGTAATAGCCGCTATTTTGTTGACGGTTGTTTCTACGTTCCTTCAGGATTATCCGGAGACTCGAATGATTATATACAGTATGGTGCTTATATTAGTTATGATATACCGCCCAAAAGGGTTGTTAGGTACTAAAGAATTGACTTCGTTCTTCAGGTTGCGCAGAGCGGTGGAAGGGGGAAAGCAGAGTGACAACAAACACACCGTTGCTTAAAGCTGATCATGTCGGAATTCAGTTTGGTGGCTTGAAAGCATTGTCTGGCGTAAACATCGAATTATATCCTGGAGAATTGGTTGGGCTCATTGGACCGAACGGTGCCGGTAAAACAACTTTCTTTAATTTGCTGACAGGTGTATATGAACCGACAGAAGGAAGTATTGTACTCGGTAATGAAAAGTTAAATGGTCTTGCACCTTACAAAATTACACGAAAAGGGATTAGCCGTACGTTTCAAAACATTCGATTGTTCAGTGAACTTTCCGTACTTGATAATGTAAAGGTTGCCTACCATTCGCTTGCTCGTCACTCTATTTTTAGCTCCATTTTTCGCTTGCCTTCTCATTTTTCTGGTGAAAAAGAAATAGAAGAAAAGGCCATAGAATTTTTAAAGATTTTCAAGCTGGAAAGTTATATGTATGAAAAAGCAAAAAATTTACCATACGGTCAACAACGTCGTTTAGAAATTGCCAGAGCTCTCGCTGCACATCCAAAATTGTTGTTGCTTGATGAGCCGGCAGCGGGAATGAATCCGCAGGAAACCCAGGAACTGATGAAATTGATCGCTTTTATAAGAGAAAAGTTCAATTTAACAATTTTACTTATTGAGCACGATATGTCTCTTGTGATGGGAGTATGTGAACGAATTTATGTGTTGGATCACGGACAGCTCATCGCGCATGGTACACCTGAAGAGATCCGGAATCATCCTAAAGTGATTGAAGCATATCTAGGAGAGGGGGTTTCATAAGATAATGCTAAGGGTAGAAAGTATCGATGTATTTTACGGGAATATTCAAGCATTAAAAGGGGTTTCACTTGAAGTAAAAGAAGGAGAAATTGTCACATTCATTGGCGCAAACGGCGCCGGCAAGAGTACGCTGCTAAAGACGATTTCCGGATTGTTAAAGCCGAAACGTGGCGACATTTTGTATGAAGGACAATCGATTGCAGGCAAAGCCGCACAAATGATTGTAAAACAAGGAATTTCTCATGTTCCGGAAGGCAGGCGTATTTTTGCCAATATGACGGTAGAAGAAAATTTAGAATTGGGGGCTTTTTTAAGGAAGGATAAAGATGAAATTCGAGAAGATTTCGAGAAAGTGTATCATCTGTTTCCGCGACTTCATGAACGTAGAAAGCAGCTTGCTGGAACTTTGTCAGGGGGAGAGCAACAAATGTTAGCCATGGGCCGCGCATTAATGGCACGCCCGCGTCTCCTCTTGTTAGACGAGCCATCGATGGGACTAGCTCCTTTACTCGTTAAAACGATTTTCCGGATCATTGAAGAGATTAATTCATTTGGAACTACCATCTTGCTAGTGGAACAAAACGCAAATATGGCACTTTCTGTGGCTGACCGAGCGTATGTCATTGAATCGGGCCGTGTTGTCTTATCTGGTTCAGCGGAAGAGTTAACCGCTAGTGAACAGGTAAAGATGGCGTATCTTGGAGGGCACTAAAAACAAAGGTTCTAAGTGTAAATGTTGAAGAAAGTTTGTTATTAAATTTTTTCGTTGATCGTTCATTAAAGGAACGCTTAATTTAATAAGTTGAAATAAGCGTAAACAGAAATTGAGTCATATTGGACGTAAATCAAATCAATGGTTAACACAGATAAATGAAACCCCGCCTTTACCCAAAAAAGGCGGGGTTATTCAATCGATGATCAAACAAACTCAACGGCAACTGCTCTTACAGGTGAGCCATCGACTCCTGGTAAACAGAGCGGGAAGGCGATAATGTAAGGATCGGCAAAATCGATTTTCTCAAAGTTGATGAAATTTTCTCCGATAACCCCGTTTACAGAAGTGATAGCCTCGTGAGCAGGAAAAGCGGAACCATCGGGTGGATCGATATTAAGGGCGTCAATGAAAAATGTTCTGATACCTCTATCAATCATCGCTTGTACCACTTCAATAGAAATGTATGGATGGCGGAAATATTTATCTTCGCTGACATATTTAGACCAACCCGTGTGAAACAAAGCGATGACCCCGGGGGTTAGTTTGTTTAAGTATGGTTTTACATCGTCCACAGTGATAGCTTGGCACTCTTCTTTATCAGTCACATTTATTACGACACCTTTTCCGATAAACTTGGATAAAGGTACCTCATCAATTCTCTCTCCATCTTGGCGAAAATGAAATGGTGCATCTACATGAGTTCCTGTGTGTGAACCAAGAGTAAGTCGACTAACATGATATCCTTCTTGATGAAATGTGGTGATTGGTTCGATATCCGGCTTTGGGTCTCCTGGATAGATCGGGGTTTGTGGTGTAATAGGCATTGATAAATCAACAATTTTTTTAATCTTCATATCCAATCACCTACTTTATAGAGATCGGTTCGTCGTTCGTCCATCATTGTGTAAAACGTTCGCTTTAACTTCTCCCCCCAACTATGGTCGACTTCTGCTACGATAATGTCTTCTCTATTCTCCTTTGCACTGGTGATTCGATTTCCGGCTGGTCCGTATATAGAGGATAAGCCAAAGAAGTGTAATTGGGAAGATGTTCCTATTTGGTTGCATGCGGCTAAATAGACAGTATTATCGATTGCACGTGCCATACAAAATTTTTGAAACGGTACGTGAAAAGGAGATTCCCAGGCACATGGAACAAGAAGAAGCTCAGCGCCTTTTACAGCAAGGTGTCTCGCAAGTTCTGGAAACGCAAGATCCCAGCAGATCATAAGACCGATTCGTCCGAGTTCTGTTTCAGCGATAACCGGTTTCGATCCGGGTGTGAACAAGCTTTTTTCAAGCGGGGTTACATGTATTTTTCTATAGTTACCGACACATTTTCCTTTAGAACTAACTAGCATGAGAGAATTGTAGATGTTTCCATCTTGGTCTTTTTCAACATATCCATAGGCAGTATATAGTTGAAGTCGTTCGGCAAAACGGCTCATTCGTTCAAAAATGAAGCCGTCCCATTCTTGTGCGATTTCTTTAATTGTTTCAGATAAAAAATAACCGGTGGCCGCAAGCTCGGGAAATAGGAGTAAGCGAACGTTTGGAAAATTTTTTATGCATTGATCCGCGATTTTTTCCATTTTGGTAAGGTTGCTAGAGATATCTCCATTTTCAAAAGAAGCTTGTGCTACAGCGATTTGATAGGATGATGTCATCACTACCCCTCCAGACTTGTTGGTGATTCTATTTCAACCGTATCTTGCGTAACATCTACCTGCTTAGTTAATTTCATTAATCCCCAGTATCCTGCTCCTGATATGATAAATGTTAAGAGGGTAGAACCTATGTTCAATGGGTGGGTATACGTAAAATAATAGGCGAAAACAGCACCAATCAGGTAAGTAATATAAGCGACGATATTGATTCCTTTTTGATAACGATACGTTCCTTTCGTGTCAAATGCAATATCTTCTGCATCGTATTTTCCTTTTTTAATCCAAAAATAATCAACAAGCACGATTGCAAATACGGGAATAAAGAGTGTTGCAATTAACAAAATAAAGTTGAAGAAATTAGACATAAGTGTTTCCTTTAACAGCGCACCGAGTATACAAATGAATCCCATGATGAGCGTTGGTTTCCAAAAGCCAGTCTTAGGGAAAACATTCAAAAATGACATTGTTGCACTGTATAATGCCATCACGTTTGTTGATAATACGGAAAAGAATACGACAATGGATGCCACGAAGCCGAATCCATAGGCAGCAAGCAAGATGGTAGGATCGTACGTTTTTTCTATATTAGAAACAATGCTAAAGCCACTTACAACAACACCGAGTCCCATAGCAACAATGGAAGCTAAAAGATAACCAAAATACGTTCCCCAAAAACCGCTTTTTTCTGACTGACAGTTTCGGTTAAAATCACACACCGTTGACATCCATGAAAAAGCGGTCGCTATAACGATGTCAAAGGCGATGATAGTGGTAATAGATGGATTTTCGCTCAATTTCATCTCAATGAGCGAGGCAGCATCATAGGTGGTAAAAATTTTATAGAAAACTAAAGCAGATAAAATTAGCATGGCAATCGACACATATTTCTCGATTCTCTCAACGCCGCGGTGACCGAAAATGGTAATCACGACTACAAGAATTTCGGTAAAAATGATAAACAAATTAATGTTACTGTACCCTGTCGCATAGTGAACTGCATAATTTAGGCTGAGACCAGCCATATAGGCTTGAATCCAGCTCCAGCCAATCAAGATTATCGTATTGACGATTGCCGGAAGAATTGCTCCTTTCTGACCGAACGCTGCTCGTGTTATCACCATTGTTGGAAGCCCGGTTCTTGTGCCAATATTTCCTGTTAACGCAAGTGGTATCGCGCCAATGGCAGATCCTAGAATAATCGTAAGCATTGCATTAGCAAACGAAATATCAGGAACAAACAACATACCTGTCATTACGGTAGTGATTACCACGTTTGCCGCAAGCCAAAGTGCAAACGTACTGAAAAAATTCATACTCCGCTTATTCATCGGTGTTGGTTGAATATTATCGTGTCCGAAATGTTCTGTCCACTCTGTCATTATTTAACCCCCCTTCATTTTAAAAAATTATTAATATTCTGAATAAACGGGTTATATGGGGCTGCCCCATAAGTGTCTGACCTCACGCACAACCCACAATATATAGTGTATTTATCCATTGTTATGTTATAAATACAGATTGATTTTTCGACATTTGCAAACCGTTTAGGTTGTTCTTTTAATCGACTCAAATGTCTTGCTTATGTCGGTTTTTCAATATGAACTTATATATATGATGGTTGTGAGGTCTGACACTTTGCTTTGGATCAGTCTCTAACATTGATACCAGCCGAGCGGTTTCAATTTTCGGCTGATATTCACGTGTTTAGTTTCGGTGAAAGCAGTGAAACCTTGTGGACCAAGTTCTCTGCCAATACCACTTTGTTTAAAACCACCCCAAGGCGCTTCGACGTAAGGGGTATGGTAACTATTAATCCAAACTGTACCAGCCCTAAGTTTTTCAGCGATTCGCTCAGCGCGTTCTACCTCACGACTTAACACACCAGCGGCAAGACCATAGGCTGTGCCATTGGCCCATTCAATCGCTTCTTGGTCGTTTTTAAAGCGCTGAATCGTAATTACTGGACCGAATATTTCTTCTTGGACGATTCGCATGGATTGGTGGATGTTGACAAATACAGCAGGGGAGAGATAATATCCTTTCTCTTTTATGCGCTCGCCACCTCGAAGTAAGACGGCTCCTTCATGCAACCCAATATCGATGTATGTTTCGATCTTTTTGCGGTGCGCTGCACTAATCAGCGGTCCCATTTCTGTTCTTTCATCAAGCGGATCATCGATACGAAGATGGTCAAGTTTTTCTATTAATTTTTCAATGAATCGATCATATAGACATTCATGGACGAGGATTCTTGAAGAAGCAACACAAACCTCACCTTGGTTAAAAAACGAGCTGAAAATCGCCCATTCCACAGCGATATCAAGCTCTGCATCCTCAAGGACAATGAGCGGTGATTTTCCACCAAGTTCAAGAGAGACACGCTTGAAGTGATTCGCGCATTGCTGGTTAATCCACCGACCTGTTTCCGTTCCGCCAGTAAATGAAACTTTATCAACATGAGGATGGGTAATAAGTGTTTCTCCGACAGGATAGCCTCCGCCCAGTACAAGGTTAAATACTCCAGGAGGGATATCGGATGCCTCGATTAGTTTTGTAAAATTGATTAAGGATAACGGTGTTAATTCCGAAGGTTTAAAAATGATCGTATTTCCAGCTGCAAGAGCAGGAGCGATTTTCCATGTTCCTAGAAGAAGAGGGAAGTTCCAAGGAACAATTAACGCACAGACACCAATCGGTTCCTCAAAAACTCTACTTGTTGTTCCATCGTGCATTTCTTTTTCCCATAAGGTACGGTTTTTGACAAAATCAGCGTAATAACGAAGGCAATGGATGGAATCGCTTACATCAAGGCGTGACTCGCGAATGGGTTTTCCTGTATTTAAAGTTTCTATATACGCAAACTCTTCAGCTGATTGCTCTAGTAAATCTGCTAACTGATGAAGTGCGGCTACACGCTTTGTAACATTGAATGCCCAATCTGTATTTTGCAATGCATAGCTAGCGGCTTCTACTGCAGCATATGTTTGTTTTTTCGAAGCTTCATTGATCTCGGTAATAACTGTTTCGTCGGAGGGATTGATGATTTGTCTTCTTACTCCTTCTCCTATATACCATTTTCCATTAATGTATAGATGTTTGTTAACTTGCATACTCTTCACTTCCTTGATTTTGATGTTAAGATTCTATACTGGGAGAATGCTGTTGTATACATGAATAGATTTCACTGTTAATGTTGAAATTTATTTTTTACAGGAGTTCTGTTTGATAATGATTACACGTGCGTAATTAGTGAAACCAACAAAGCTTTTTCCTTTAGTAACCAATTGTTAAGTGAGGTTAATGGATAAGCATCATTCAAAGCGTCGCTAAGCTGGCATGTCGCTTACAATGACAGTAGTCTAGATTTGTGTTTTTTGTTCGTTAGATCGTCTATGTAGTTGTGTCCTTTTTTCTTTAATGCAACAAGGGTGATCATTTCATAAATAATAGAAGAAGCCAATACGGCTGTAATTTCTCCTCTGTTGTAGGGCGGATCAACAAAATCAATATCATAAGAGACAAAAACAGGTTTGTTGCCAACACGACGGTGAATTCTTCTCATTACTTCTTCAAACCCAATTTTTCGAACTTCTTTCATGTAATGACTTCAAATCCAAGTCTTCTTGCGTCTTCGATATCATCATTTAACCTCCTAAATTAATAAAAGTTTTTCTACTGATATTTAGAAGCAAGAATTATGCCAAAATGTAATTAGACATTTATAAAACGTTAATAAGTCAGATTGATTCAAATATGAATGAATAACCATCAATTTAATTCAACAGTGAATTTTTAATTTATTTTTGAATCGATTTTGTATTTTTTAACTTCCGTAACTATACTCGATTGACTAATTTCCGGATAAAAAGTATCATAACCCCCTTTCGAGAGGGGTTTTTATTTATTGGCACATTTTTTGCATGTATATAAAGATGAATACAAAATGGGGGGAAGTATATGGAAACGAAAATAAAAAGAAGTTGTATCAATTTAAAAACAAGTATTCCAGGACCGAAAGCAACGGAGTTACTGACAAAAAAAGAACGAAATGTTCCACGCGGACCATTTAATACAATACCAACATTTGCTGCGAAAGGAGAAGGGGCGCTCCTTACAGATGTCGACGGTAATACATTTATCGATCTTGCTGGTGCGATTGGCAGTTTAAATGTAGGACATTGTCCACCCAAGGTAGTTGAAGCGTTAAAAGAACAAATCGATAAATATATCCATCCTTGCTTTCATGTGATGATGTATGAGCCTTATGTCGAACTTGCTGAGAAGTTAAATGAAATAACACCGGGAACTCATAATAAAAAGACGTTTTTCTTAAATAGTGGTGCAGAGGCAGTAGAAAACGCAGTAAAAATTGCTCGTAAATATACAGGAAGAAGAGCGATTATTTCTTTTGAAAGGGGATTTCACGGTCGCACCCTTCTCGCGATGTCGCTTACAAGCAAGGTGAAACCGTATAAGCTAGGGTTTGGCCCTTTTGCACCGGATACGTATAAAATGGCTTACCCATATTATTATAGAAAACCAAAAGGAATGACGAACGAGGATTTAGATTTTGAGATTTTGAGAAGGCTTGAAGACTTTTTCCTGTCGGAAGTTCCAGCGGAAGAAGTAGCAGCGATTATTATGGAACCAGTTCAAGGCGAGGGAGGATTTGTTATTCCATCAAAGACATTTGTGCAAGGTGTTAAGAGAATTTGTGAAAAATATGGTATCCTCTTTATTGCCGATGAAGTGCAAACTGGATTTGGACGTACTGGAAAAATGTTTGCTGTTGAGCATTTTGATGTCGTACCTGATTTGATGACAATGTCCAAATCCATTGCTGCTGGGTTACCTATTAGCGCAGTAACAGGAAGAGCAGAAATCATGGAGGCGCCTAATTCGGGAGAAATTGGTGGAACATACGGCGGAAGTCCACTGGGATGTGTAGCTGCATTACAAGTGATTAAGATGCTCCAAGAGGAAAATTTAATCGAGAGAGCGAACATAATAGGACAGACCGTTATGAACCGATTCAAAGAGTTACAGAAAAACTATTCAGTCATTGGTGATGTAAGAGGCCTTGGGGCAATGGTTGCGATTGAATTTGTAAAGGACCCTACTACAAAAGAACCGGATCGCGAATTGACAGCGAACATCTTAAAAGAATGTCATCAGCGCGGTGTGATTATCATGAGTGCAGGGATTTATGGGAATGTCATTCGGTTATTATCCCCACTTGTCATTACCGATGAACAACTCAATGAAGCGTTAGATGTTATCACAGAGGTCGTGACAGAGCTGATTAATTCCAAATGATGAGTGAATATGAAGAGAGTAGACAGATTTGTTGTTTATCTTACTGATATTTCCGCTTCAAGATAATATAATTAAATTGAAAAATTTTTAAGCTAAAGGGGAAAAACGATGGAAAAAAAGAAACTGTATATCAATGGAGAATGGGTGGAAGCGACTTCGTATACTACGTTAACATCGCCTTATTCTGGCGAACCGCTTGCGGAAATTCCGGTAGCGACGGAATCGGAAGTAGATCAGGCCATTGAAGCGGCTTATCAGACTAGAAAAATCATGGCGAAAATGCCGGCACATCAACGCGCAGCCATTTTAGAAAAAGTGGCAGGACTTCTGCAAGAAAGAGCGGACGAAGCAGCGCGGATGATAGCTCTTGAAGCAGCAAAGCCGATTACAACAGCCAAAGCGGAAGTAGGGCGTACGATTCAGACGTATAAGTTTGCCGCTGAAGAAGCAAAACGCATTCACGGCGAAACGATTCCATTGGATGCTGCACCGGGTGGGGAGAACCGGGTAGCTTTTACAGTGAGAGAACCAATTGGCGTCATTGGGGCGATTACTCCATTCAACTTCCCTATGAATCTTGTTGCTCATAAGCTTGGACCGGCCATCGCGGCTGGAAATACGATCGTACTCAAACCGGCGAGCCAAACGCCGCTATCCGCGTATTTTATTGCGGAGCTTTTTGAACAAGCAGGTCTTCCAAAAGGAGCATTAAACGTAGTAACAGGAAGCGGAAAAACGGTCGGGGATAAACTTGTTACCGATGATCGAATCAGCATGATTACGTTTACAGGAAGCCCGGCTGTGGGAATCGGTATCCGCAATAAAGCCGGATTAAAGAAAGTAACCCTTGAACTTGGCTCCAATTCCGCTGTCATTGTCGATGAAGATGTAGACATTGATTCTATTATTCCGCGCTGTGTATTTGGTGCTTTTTCCTTCCAAGGCCAAGTTTGCATTTCGCTGCAACGGATTTATGTGCATGAAAAACGTTACGAGGAGTTTGTACAAAAGTTTATCGCTGCCACTAAACAATTAAACGTTGGCGACCCGCTCGATCCGAAAACGGATGTATCTGCTCTTATTACTCATCATGACGTTGAGCGGTCTTTAAACTGGATTGAAGAAGCAAAGCAAGGAGGAGCAACGGTTGCCGTAGGTGGTGAAAGAAGCGGAAATATATTACTGCCAACGGTTATCCTTGATGCTCGGCCTGATATGAAAGTATCTTGTCAAGAAGTATTTGCTCCGATTGTCTTAATTAACAAAGTCACATCAATGGATGAAGCGATAGCATTGGTGAATGATTCTCGATACGGATTACAGGCAGGGGTGTATACAAACAATATTCACGTTGCCTGGGAGGCTGTCGAAAAACTCCAAGTCGGTGGAGTACTCATCAATGACATTCCGACATTCAGGGTCGATCACATGCCTTATGGTGGTGTGAAAGAAAGCGGAACAGGCCGGGAAGGGTTACGATACGCAATCGAAGAAATGACAGAATTAAAGCTTGTTATTTTCAATCGAAATAAATAAGAAGGGGGAGGCTGTTCTCCAAAAGGTCGCTGAAATGCGGCCTTTTCCTTTATTATGTAAAAAGTCTTTTTCAGAAAAACGAACTCATACGTGACGAATAGTAGTTTAAGGAGAATACACAAAGTTCTTCAAGCTTCATAACGATTAGTGTGATGAGACACTATTATCTCTGCTACGCTGAACCGTATCATAAATAAATGTTTAACATATTCACCGAGAAGTCTCCCGTCTCTAAACAACGTGTAGGTGGGAGAGGTTCCTATCTCCAAATAAGTTACTAAGATCTTGATTCAATTCAAGATCTTTTTTCTGTGTTTATATTCCTATTGAGAATTTCAGTACTAAAACAAAATTTCTATGTTAATCTGTTATATTACATAACTGAATATCATAGTTTTCGCTAAAATAAATGGTTACTACATAGTATTCAAAATATTAGATTTTATTGTGCTAACCTAATATTTTTCCCCATATACTTCGTATAAAACCGTTTTAAAGGAGTGGTTATATGGAGTTTCATCAAGTGTATGACCCGATGGGGAATGCGTTTTTTTCCACGGTGTTGGCTGCCATTCCAATTTTGACATTGTTGTATTTGCTAGCTTTTCATCCTCATAAAGATAAGATGGGAAGGACCCATTACGGAATTTCTGCGCCTAAGGCTGCGCTTATTGCCGGAGTGGTCACTATACTTACGGCGATATTGCTAGTAGGGATGCCCGTTTCATCTACCTTAGCTGCATTTGGTTACGGTTCTTTGTTCGGCATGATGCCTATTGGCTGGATTGTTGTTGCGGCCATGTTTTTGTATACGATTACATTGGTTACGGGCCAATTTGACATTGTAAAGTCATCCGTTGTTCATTTATCTTCTGACCGACGCATCCAAACACTCCTCATCGCTTTTTCTTTTGGCGCTTTTATCGAAGGTGCTGCGGGCTTTGGTACTCCAGTGGCTATAGCTGGAGCACTGATGGTCGGGCTTGGATTTCGACCTATGGCGGCAGCTGTACTCTGTTTGATTGCGAACACGGCTCCAGTAGCTTATGGAGCTGTAGGGACCCCAATTATTACATTGGCAAAAGTCACTGGACTTCCAGAAATGGCTTTGTCTGCAATGGCAGGGCGCCAGCTTCCTTTTTTCTCCATCATCATACCTTTTTGGCTTGTTGCAACCATGGTGTTCATGCATAAGGGAAAATGGAAACAAGTCATCGAGATTTGGCCCGCAATCTTGGTCTCCGGTGTCTCTTTCGCGGCCACTCAGTTTGTGGTTTCCAACTATGTTGGCCCCATGCTTGTTGATATTTTAGGTGGTATCATTTCTATTCTTGCTTTAGTATTACTCCTCAAAATATGGCAGCCTAAGAATAAATTTTATCTGCCTGGAGAAGAGGAGGCAATGAAGTCACTTGAGAAAAAGGAAACTAAATATAGCTCTGGAGAAGTAGCCAAGGCTTGGGCTCCTTGGGCCATTCTTACACTCTTTGTGTTCATGTGGGGGCTGCCACAATGGAAGAACTTCCTGAACTCCATAAATGTGTTCGGTATTAAGTCACTGTATAACATTCCTGTTCCTTTTTTAGACCAGCTTGTTTTCCGAAGTCCGCCTCTTGCAACGGAATCAATACCGGAAGCAGCTATATATTCTTTTAATTGGCTCTCAGCAGCAGGTACAGGAGTGTTCCTGGCTGCACTGCTAAGCGGCTTGTTCCTTAGAATGAACAGAGAACAATGGAAACTCGCTATTATTCGAACGGCACAAAGAATGAAGACACCATTAATTACGATTGCTTTGGTTTTGGGCTTAGGATTTACAACGCGTTATTCCGGTTTAGATGCCATTCTTGGTCTTGCTTTTACTAAAACTGGCGTATTGTATCCGTTCTTCGCAGCAATGCTAGGTTGGCTGGGGGTCTTTCTAACGGGGAGCGACACTTCTTCCAACGCTCTCTTCGGGAGTATGCAGAGAATTACAGCAGATCAGCTGGGACTAGATCCTGTACTTATTGCCGCATCTAACTCAACTGGGGGAGTCATGGGAAAAATGATTGATGCTCAAAGTATCGTCGTAGCAACAGCTGCATGTTATGAGAATCGCAATGAAGGTGCTAATGCCGTAGGGCCAATATTCCGAGCGGTCTTTTTCCATAGTATTGTCTTAGCCGCTTTAATGGGAGTATTGGTTATGTTGCAAGCATACGTGTTCCCGTGGATGATCCCGGCATACACCTTATAAAGAAGCGTCTAAAAGACTCTAGTGCTGAAGCTTTTTAAAGCTTCGGCACTCGTGTTTAACAGCCTCTGTGTTTGCTATAGGAGAGCGTTTAAGAAAATATTAACGATGGAATGATATTCTAAGCTCTCGTAACGTTATCAAAGGCATTTGCTTTTCTTAACATATCATAGAATGGCAAAACTTTTACATAATGAAAAACAATTACGTTTATTTATTTAACAAATTGTATAATGAAAAGCTTATCTCTCCTAAGTAAAATATTCTTAAAATTATGATTTTTGTCTTAATTAATAAACAAAAGAGAGGTGTTTATTTTTCTAGTATCTCAAAGTGATTGAAAGCGCTTACTTTTCATAAGTTTATAGAGCAAGATAAATGACCAAGTCTCAAAATAAAAAAATTAGGGGGATTAAAGAATGGCAGATCAAGTAAAAATTGGTCTTATCCAAGCATCGCATGATGTTCATGGGGATGAACCAGTGGAAGTGCACAAAGAAAAGGCGATTGAAAAACATATAAAGCTGGTCAAGGAGGCGAAAGACCGGGGAGCGCAAATCATTTGTTTGCAAGAAATTTTTTATGGCCCCTATTTTTGCGCAGAACAAAATACAAAATGGTATGATGCCGCGGAAGAAATTCCGAACGGACCGACAACAAAAAGATTTCAAGATTTAGCGAAAGAATTAGGGGTTGTCATTGTACTGCCAATCTATGAAAGAGAAGGAATTGCCACTTATTACAATACAGCGGCTGTGATCGATGCCGATGGCACGTACTTGGGCAAATACCGGAAACAGCATATTCCGCATGTTAGTGTCGGTAACGACGGATATGGCTTCTGGGAAAAATTTTATTTCAAACCAGGAAATTTAGGATATCCGGTATTTGATACAGCATTCGCCAAAATAGGGGTCTACATATGCTATGACCGCCACTTCCCGGAGGGTGCGAGAATTCTCGGATTAAAAGGGGCCGAAATCATTTTTAACCCATCGGCAACAGTAGCCGGTCTATCAGAATACTTATGGAAACTCGAACAACCTGCTCATGCCGTCGCAAACGGATATTATGTCGGTGCGATCAACAGGGTCGGATATGAAGCGCCTTGGAACATGGGAGAGTTTTATGGTCAATCTTATTTAGTAGACCCAAGAGGTAATTTTGTTGCGAAGGGAAGCCGTGACAAAGATGAAGTTGTCATCGGCGAAATGAACAAAAAACTGATTCGCGAAGTTCGCGACACTTGGCAGTTTTATAGAGACCGCCGCCCTGAAACTTACAATGAAATGACGGCGCTCCTGCCATAAAGCATCATCTAAAAAAGGGATTAGGGTTCCAACTCTATTCCCTTTTTTAAAAATGAAAAAGGAGGTTGTTTGCTATGAATATATCGTTATTCGATTTAGAAAAAAACTTTCAAGAAGTAGAACCTGGGTTGACCGATCGGGAAGCCATTGAAGAAGCCAATCGATGTCTGTATTGTTACGATGCGCCTTGTATTAAAGCGTGCCCTACCGGGATTGACATTCCGGCTTTCATTAAAAAAATTGCATCAGGAAACCTAAAAGGCTCGGCAAAAACGATTATGTTGTCGAACCCTGTTGGAGCGAGCTGTGCAAGAGTATGTCCGACGGAAGAATTGTGCGAAGGAGCCTGTGTGCTCAATCATTCAACGAAACCAATCATGATTGGAAATCTGCAACGTTATGCAACAGACTGGGCGATTCGAAATGAAGCAGTGTTGTTCCAGTCTGGAAAGCAAAACGGTAAAACAGTAGCTGTCGTTGGCAGCGGCCCTGCAGGATTGTCTGCAGCCAGAGAATTGGCGCGTATGGGATACAAGGTCACGATTTTTGAAGCAGAAAAAGAAGCCGGCGGACTTAATACGTACGGCATCGTTTCTTTCCGGTTGCCGCAAAACATATCGTTTTGGGAAGTGAATCAAGTCAAAAGTTTAGGGGTAGAAATCCGCACAAATACAAGAGTGGGAAAAGACGTTCTCGCTAAGGAACTTTTAGATAGCTACGATGCAGTTGTTTTGGCTGTTGGAATGGGCAAAGTACCGATGCTGGGCATCGAAGGAGAAGACTTGGACGGCGTATACGATGCGATTGAATTCATTAAAGAAACGAAAACAAAGCAATTGACCGATAAGCTGGTAGGCAAAAAAGTCGTCGTGATTGGTGCTGGAAACACCGCGATTGATGGTGCGACCTGTTCGGTACGATTAGGGGCGGAAAATGTGAAAATTTTATACCGCCGGACAAAGGAAGAAATGACCGCTTATGATTTTGAATACGAATTTGCTAAACAAGACGGTGTCGAGTTTCGTTGGTTAACCGCTCCGAAGCGGATTATCGGCGATGAAAACGGCAAGGTTACCCATATTGAATGCATCCGCATGAAGTTAGGTGAACCAGACCAAGACGGACGCCGCCGTCCAATTCCAATTGAAGGATCAGAATTTATCATGCCAGTAGATGTGGTTATTAAAGCAATCGGCCAGACACGTCACCTTAATCTCATTGAGGAATTCGGCTTAGAACATAACGGCGGCGTGGTGAAAGTGGATCCGAAAAACTATCAAACATCCAACAAAAAAGTTTTTGCTTGCGGTGATGTCATTTTTGGCAAAGGACAAGGCGAAGCGATGGTTGTCACAGCGGCAAAACAAGGAAAAGAATCAGCCTATGCGATACATCAATATTTAACCCAAGCAGTGAGTGAAACGGCGTGATATAACAACTTTTAAAAGAGGAGGGCTAGAAAATGGCAGATTTAAGCATTAATTTAGCAGGTATAAAGTCTCCTAATCCGTTCTGGTTGGCTTCGGCACCGCCGACAAATTCCGGTTATCAAGTACAAAGAGCGTTTGAGGCTGGCTGGGGAGGCGCGGTTTGGAAAACGCTCGGCGAACCGATTTTAAACGTGTCGTCCCGTTTCGCTGCAGTGAGCTTCAACGGACAGCGTGTCGCCGGCTTTAACAATATTGAGTTAATTACCGACCGCCCGCTTGAAGTCAATTTAAAAGAAATCTATGAAACGAAAAAGCGCTTTCCGGACCGAGCATTAGTGGCATCGCTTATGGTCGAACCAAAAAGGGAAAAATGGCACGAAATTGTAAAACGGGTAGAGGACGTCGGTGTAGACGGACTTGAATTGAATTTTGGCTGTCCTCACGGGATGGCAGAACGCGGAATGGGCTCCGCTTCAGGGCAAGTGCCTGAACTTGTTGAAAAGCAAACGTATTGGGTAAAAGAAGTGGCACAAACTCCGGTCATCGTCAAGCTGACACCGAATATTACGGATATCACCGCGACAGCCGAAGCCGCTGTGCAAGGCGGAGCCGATGCCATCAGTATGATTAATACAATCAATAGTTTGGCGGGGGTTGATTTAGATACGTGGAACACCATTCCGCACGTCGCTGGTAAAGGAGCACATGGAGGCTACTGTGGTCCGGCTGTCAAACCGATTGCGTTGAACATGGTCGCAGAATGCGCGCGCCATCCGCGGATTAATGTACCGATCTCCGGCATGGGCGGTGTATCAAGCTGGCGGGAAGCGGTTGAATTTATGCTGATGGGAGCAACCGGCGTTCAAGTGTGTACAGCGGTGATGCATCATGGCTTCCGGATCATTGAGGATATGATTGAAGGTCTTAACCATTATCTCGATGAAAAAGGCATTGTGTCTGTCATGGATCTTGTCGGAAAATCCGTTCATAAATACTCAGATTGGGGCAATCTCGATCTTAATTATAAAGTGGCAGCCCGCATTAACACGGACGTTTGTATTAACTGTAACAAGTGTTATATCGCCTGTGAAGATGCCTCCCATCAGTGCATTGACCGCTTAACGGATGAAAATGGCAAAGAGTATTTAAAAGTACGCGAAGATGATTGCGTAGGCTGTAATTTATGTTCGATCGTCTGTCCAGTTGACGGTGCCATCGACATGGTCGAAATTCCGAGTGAACAGCCGCCGATGACGTGGAACGAACGGCAAGCCGCCATCGGTGCACTCGTCAGTTGCAATGTTGACGTAAAATAAACTTTTAACATGACTAGATCCAAACAAAAAAGGAGGTATAAGCAGTTTGTTAAACATCTATAAAAATGTATGAAATCATGTAAAAATCTCCTGTGATTGAACATGGGGGATGGATGTTCTCCATCTTTTCCATCGTCTCCCGTCTTATGATAAAAAATCATCTCCCCCTTCCTTGTTCCTGAAAAATATGAACAGGAAATCATCGATGTCATCATGGGTGAGCAGGTGGGCGTGAATTCAAAAGGGAAGCCTATCATGGAATATCAACCGTACACCGTCGAAATCAAACGCAAAAACGGAGAGTATTATCTCCATCTCATTTATGAGGAAGAAGTGTATGGTAGAGAACTTCCCTACGATGAACCGATTCAAGCGGAGCGAATTGCTGGGATTGATATCAACATTGACCGAATCGCGGTGAGTATCGTTTCAAAACAAGGAAATTTTCTTCAATCAAAAGTGTTTTACTGTCATGAACTGGAATACGTAAGAGCGAATAAGAGAAACAACATCATTGGCGAAACCGTGCGTGATATGTATGATTGGCTGCTTCAAGAGAATGTGGGGGCAGTGGTCATCGAAAACATTCAACTAAGACAGCAGCACGATACGGACAAACGATTCAATCGATTGACACACGCTTTCAAAAAGAAAAAACTGACTGACACCATCCTTCGTCGGGGCTTACGGCTTGGGTTTCGCATCAAAAAGGTGAATCCGGCGTACACAAGTGTCATCGGACGTTTTAAGTATATGAAAAAGTATGGGGTATCCGTTCATGAAAGTGCCGCTTTGGTGATTGGCAGGAGAGGGTTAGGATATCGTGAACGGTTACCAAAGGAACTCATTGACACCATAAAAAGTAAAGTGAAACGCTATTTGATGGCCATGTTAGGGTCTATGGAAGAATCCTACAAGCAATCGAACAGCGGAACGAAACAACGCCAATTGATCGCGATGATGTTAGGCAAAATAGAGAACTTCAAACAAGAGCATGAATGGTCATTATGGAATGTGTTGCACAAATGTTGTTGGCTGAACCAGTATCAAATTCAACTGAAGGAGGTGTAAACCTGGTTACGAAAATCGTTGTCGTGTACTGACCGATGGAAGGAATGGTGCACGACAGGTGCCGTCGCTAACAGCGAGCCACGGGGTGTCTTTCACAATAGGTGAATGACAAGGGGATTCCCTTCCTGATGGAACTCGGTGAAAATCCGGGCGGCAGGCGATGTTTTCTGGTTCCATCGCGATGTGTCGATTTTTATAGATTTTAGTAACCAGGATGCGAAGTGAAAAAGATCATTAAAAACGGAACGATTGTCACGGCAACCGATACGTATAAAGCCGATTTGCTGATTGAAGACGGTAAAATTGCGATGATTGGCCGAAATTTAGAGGAAAAAGACGCGGAAGTGATTGACGCAAAAGGATGTTATGTGTTTCCGGGCGGCATTGATCCGCATACGCATTTAGATATGCCGTTTGGTGGCACGGTGACAAAAGACGATTTTGAATCAGGAACGATCGCAGCGGCATTTGGCGGAACGACAACGATTATTGACTTTTGTTTAACAAATAAAGGCGAGCCATTGAAAAAAGCGATTGAAATTTGGCATAACAAAGCAAAAGGAAAAGCGGTCATCGATTATGGATTTCATTTAATGATTGGCGAAATTAATGACGATGTGTTGGAAGAATTGCCGAAAGTCATTGAAGAAGAAGGGATTACATCGTTTAAAGTATTCATGGCGTATAAAAATGTATTCCAAGCGGACGATGGCACTTTATACCGTACGTTAGTGGCTGCGAAAGAGCTTGGTGCCCTTGTGATGGTTCATGCCGAAAACGGTGACGTTATCGATTATTTAACGAAAAAAGCGCTCGCTGATGGCAACACCGATCCGATTTACCATGCGCTGACAAGACCACCGGAAGTGGAAGGGGAGGCGACAGGACGCGCATGCCAATTAACCGGACTCGCCGGCTCTCAACTTTATGTCGTTCACGTTTCCTGCGCACAAGCCGTGGAAAAAATTGCTGAAGCGCGCAACAAAGGATTGGATGTATGGGGAGAAACATGTCCACAATATTTAGTTCTTGACCAATCTTACTTAGAAAAGCCGAATTTTGAAGGCGCGAAATACGTCTGGTCTCCTCCGCTTCGCGAAAAATGGCATCAAGATGTGTTGTGGAATGCTTTGAAAAACGGTCAACTACAAACGTTAGGTTCCGACCAATGCTCCTTCGACTTTAAAGGGCAAAAAGAACTTGGCAGAGGCGATTTCACAAAAATTCCGAACGGCGGACCGATCATTGAGGATCGCGTAAGTATCCTCTTTAGTGAAGGTGTGAAGAAAGGAAGAATTACATTAAATCAATTTGTCGACATCATGTCTACAAGAATTGCGAAGCTGTTTGGATTATTCCCGAAAAAAGGCACCATTGCTGTAGGAACTGATGCCGACTTAGTCATTTTCGATCCAAATGTGGAACGTATTATTTCAGCTGAAACCCATCATATGGCCGTCGATTACAATGCGTTTGAAGGAATGAAAGTCACGGGTGAACCGGTGTCTGTCCTTTCTAGAGGCGAATTTGTTATTCGTGACAAAACATTTGTCGGAAAGGCGGGTTATGGTCAATATTTAAAGCGAGCAAAATACGGAAATGATACAGTTTCAAAGCAAGATGAGAAATTAACCATTTAATAGGATGGACGATTCATTAGGGACGTTGCTCAGGCTGTACTCTAAAATCATGAGCAATCTTATCACTCCATATGAATCACTCCATGCAATTGCTTGACCTTGCTCCTGTTCTAAGCAGCGGCAAGTCAGTCGGAGACCACCGCTGTTTAGAATCCAATTGGTTTAACAAATCAGCAGTAGAGAGACGCGAATCTTCACGCAGATGGAGATTTACGTTTATTGTCAAACGATGGTAAGGTGAGCAAATGCGCTGTTCTTTAAGCAAAGGCTTATTTTTGAATGAAAAAAGCCTGATTGAAGGAGTGATGGTATGAGTAAGAAATCGAATTATTTAAAATCCCCAGACCTTTTGCCGATCGCACACAGCGGTAAAACCATTGGTGCGTTAGGGTTCGCGTTCATTTGGGTTGGCATGGCAGTGGTGCTTGCAGCGTTTGCCATTGGCGGTGCTGGTGTGCAAAACTTATCTCTTGGTTGGGTCATTTTGGCGACAATCATTGGTTCGGCGGCGATTGGCTTATTTATGACTATCATTGGAGATATTGGTATTGAGCATGGTTTATCGTTCCCGGTCTATATGCGCGCACCGTTTGGAACGATTGGCACACATATCCCTTCTATCATCCGCGGATTTGCCGCTTCCTGTTGGTTCGGTATTAATACGTATTTCGGCTCAACAGCCATAAACGGAATATTAAACATTTTATTTGATTTTGATAATTGGTTTTTGTGCTATCTCATTTTCGCGGCTGTCCAATTAATCAATACAGCCTTAGGAATTAAAGCGATTGAACGATTTGCGGATTTGGCCGCTCCGATCATTATTATCATTTCTGCTTGGATGTACACAACGCTTTCTGAAAGGGCGTTAGAAGAGGGCCGCCATATTTGGTCTTGGGTGGAAAATCCCGTCACTGGCGGGGCGGCTGTCACAGCCTTTATCGTCGTGATCATGAGTAATATGGGGTTCTGGTCTACACTTGCTGCGGATATGCCTTCGATTTCAAGGTTCATTAAAGCGCCAAAATATGAAAAAAACTGGTTTAGACGAAATAAAGCGTCACTTATTGGGAATATATTTGCTTTAACCGTTACCCAAACGTTTATGGTTGTGATTGGTGCGGTTTCCTATATTGCACTTCAAAACTATGATCCTGTGTTTGCCCTTCAAGAAGCAGCCAGCGGAATGATTCTAGGTATTTTATTACTCATGATTGTCCTTGCCCAATGGTCCACAAACACGTCAGCAAATGTCATTCCAGCGGCGACGATTTTCTCCAATGTCGGCGGCCCAAAGTTTCCATTTTGGGCGGGGGTATTTGCTGCAGGTCTCACCGGAACGATCGTTCAACCTTGGAGTTTGTTTAACATTATCATTCCGGCATTGTTAGTCTGCGGCGGTGTATTATCATCCATTGTCGGGATTTTGTTTGCCGACTATTATTTGCTTCGCAAACGGCGCGTCAATGTATATGACCTTTATAAAGAAGACGGGCAATTCCGTTATTTAAACGGTTTTAATCTTGCTGGATTTATCTCCTGGATCATTGGTGGAACAGCAGCCTATTTCCTTGCCAACTATTCCTTTGTCGTCGGTTTCCTTGTCGGTGCGGTATGTTATTACTTTTTAGCGAAATATTGGTGGTTCCAAAAATATAAGCAAGCAGAAATTGAAGATCCAGATGATGAAAAATATTTAGGGATCACCGTGGGCAGAGATTGGCAAATCGAAGATAACGTTGGGGTATCATCTTCTGTTGTTAGCGAAAATGCAACTATTTCGTTAGATTAAAGGAGGCGATCAGGATGTCTTATCAAGAATTTTTAGCGGAGAGGGATCAAATCGACTATTTAATCCAACAGGGGTATTACATCAAAAGTGTCAAAGAAAATTTAAGCGGAGCGTTTGTAGAATTTGAATTAAAAAAACCGGATCCTGTCGAAAAAAAGAAATTCACAGAAACATTGCACATCAAAAATGCCGATGCCCGCAAATATTTTTCGTCTCTGTTAATTCAACAAATGAAACAAGCGCAATAATCCAGTAAATGTCATTAGTAGCCCAAGCGCGCCTTTTGATTTCTTAATATTAAAAATATTTATAAGAGGAATCACCGTGGAATTTTCTTTGCAAGCAAAGGATAGTGCTTTTCCATGTGAAGTGACGATTGATGAGGACAACGGTAGATACATGATTCGAAAAGCCGATTCGAGTGGGGAAGTATTTAATACGCCGGAAGAACTTGTGCAATGGATTATTGATAATTGGAGCAGTGACGATTTTCACGACCAAGAACAGTTCAATTGGATGATGAAAGAAATTCAAATCTATATTCCTATTCATTAATGATTGAGAAGAGGGATTGGGAGGCAGCCAGTCCCTCTTTTTTCTGTTTAGAAGGAATCTGTTATTTTGTGCTGAATATGATTACTATATAGAACCTGTTTAACTTTTGCAACATGGCAAGTCAGGTGACACGAATTCATCGCAATATTCTTTCATTCCACTACGTCAAAAGAATGAGCGAGTTATCTATTTTAAGGAGGTGAAAAAGAGGTGCATGAACATTTTCAATTCACCGTTTCAGATGTTTTAAAAAGGAAACATTTTGAACATATTCAAGTGGTTGCCGGGCGTGAGGGGCTAAACCGCACGGTGAAATGGGTGCATATTGTTGAGGTCGCAAAAATTAACAAACTATTAAACGGAAAAGAACTCATCTTATCCACCGGAGTAGGATGGAAGGAAAATAAATCGTTATTCATCTCTTTTTTGCATCAATTGATTGAATGCGATGCTTCGGGATTATGTATTGAAATGGGAACCTATACTTCTTCTATTCCACAAGAAATCATTAATTTGGCCAACGAACACCACTTTCCAATTATTCTCTTTTTAAAAGAAGTTCCTTTCGTCGAAATCACCCAAGATATCCACACTTACTTAATTAACCAGCATTATCAAATGATCTCTAATTTAGAATCGTATTCACAGCAATTAAACAAAAAATTGTTGTCGATTGAGCATTATCATGAGATTTTAAAATTTCTACACAACTATTTAGGTCATCAAGTGATTTTTCGGCTGAACGGAAAAGAAGCGGAGTTTGTACCGGAACATGTGGAACATTCCCAAGAACAGATTTCATTGTTCGTCCATCCATCCCAACAACCGAAAAAGACAGCTTCTCAAGCGATACAGCTTCTTGGCAACGAGTATGCCGAATTATCTATCGTTTCAGTAGAAAAAGAAATCAGTGAATTTGATCTTCTTATTTTAGACCGGACGGCTACGGCTCTTGCCCAACACTTATTACGTGATTTATATGTCGTGGAAAAAAAACGGGCACAAGAAAATGAGTGGCTAAAGGGTTGGTTGGAAGGAGAACATAGCAGCGAAGCCATTTCCGACTATTTAACCGATCACGAACCGGAATTAAAGCCAAGAGGTGGATTTGTTAGTATTTGTAAATTCAAATCATGGAGACAATACTCGAACCTGGATAGTACTTATTTTAAATTATTGTTTCGAACCATTTTTGAACAACAAGGCTTCTATACATTTTCCATTGATTTTCGCAATAGCGTCATTTTCATTATGTTGAACAAACGTGACATCAAAACATGGAAAAACCGCATGAAAACGGGAATTCAACGTTTGATGGAGTCTGATTTTGTCAATAAAAAAAGGGGGCCGTATTTCTATCTGGGTGTCGGAAAGTTTGTAGAAAACCTCTCTCATATGGACAAAAGTTATCGAACCGCACTTGAAACGATTAAACTTCAACACCACCTTGAGAAAAAAGCAAATAGCCATTTTTATGAAGACTTACATATGTACCGCATTATCTCCCTTATTCATAAATACAGCGACTTGCAAGAAGTGGTGATGGAATATTTAGAACCTGTCATCCAATATGATAAAAAATACAACGGCAAACTGATGGAAACATTAAAAATTTATTTGGCATGCAACGGATCGAAAAAAGAAACAGCCAAAAGATTATTTGTAGTTAGACAAACGCTCTATCATCGTATTCAAAAGCTAGAAAAATTGTTGGGCGACGATTTTATGAGTCCAGAAAAACGTTTAGCGATTGAATTTATGATTAAGGTATACGAATATTTAACACCGAGCGATGAAAATCAATATGTTCAAAATGATCAATAGAACTCTTCTACAAAAGTAGGGGAGTTTTTTGGAGGCTCTGTTACATCATAGTGAATTCTGATATAACAGGTTCTACCTAAAAAAACGATTTATTCATTTTAAACTGAAATGAAACAAGGAAAAGCATCGAATTGACCTCGATGCTTTTATTTTGTTACTAATTTTTGCAATTCCAATACGTCCCTTTTTTGTAATTTGTAACCTGTGTGTGTATCTTCCTTATCCATTATCATTCCAGTTTGTTCCTCGTTATCTAACCAAAGAAAAAAGGATTTAGTTTTGTTATTTGCGTAAATCAAATGAAATTCGTAATTGCTCTTTACTACATCTAAAACTCCAGCTATTTTTTTAGCATTTTTTACAGCGTTAACAAAAACCTCTATATCTTTCTCATTTTCAAATGTAGCAAAATTTTCACCCATTAGTTCTACTTTTATTACACCTTGTTTCTTTTCGTATGCTGTAACAGAGGAATGGGTTTCAAAATGATTTTCTACATTTTTGCATCCCGCTACAAAAAAAGTTGTGATTAAAAAAAACGCCATAAAGTAATTTCGCAGTTTTGAACACCTCACCAAACGATTTGTAATACTTTAGACGCGCCAATAGTCTTATAGGTTACACCTCTATGGTTCAACAATTACGGTAGGGCTTCTAACTTATAAACTTTCTCCTAATCAATCTGGATATATATGAATAGGTGAAAGGGGATTGTCATATTGTGGAATGAATAAAGCTAGAAATTTTACATTATGTCTAATGAAGGCTTTTACAAATTGAGAGATAATTTTGTTAAAATGAAATAATTTTCTGATAATAAAAATAGGAGGTCTACCGTTATGACTGTAACGAAGAACGAGACAAAGGTATTAAAAAACTTTATTAACGGACAATGGGTAGAATCAAGCGGAACAGAAACGTTGGAGGTTCCAAATCCAGCGACGGGAGAAGTGTTGGCAAGAGTCCCGATTTCCACAAAGGAAGACGTAGAGAAGGCTGTTCAAGCTGCGAAAAAAGCGTTTGAAACATGGAAAAATACTCCGGTTCCGAAACGGGCGCGGGTTATGTTTAAATTTCATCATTTATTGAATGAACATCATGAGGAGTTAGCAAGGCTTGTTGTTCAAGAAAACGGGAAAGCATACAAAGAAGCGTATGGTGAGATTCAGCGCGGGATTGAGTGCGTGGAGTTCGCTGCGGGGGCACCCACTTTAATGATGGGGGAGTCACTGTCTGGGATTGCTGAAGATATTGATTCAGAAATGTTCCGTTATCCGCTCGGGGTTGTTGGCGGTATTACGCCATTTAATTTTCCGATGATGGTGCCGCTTTGGATGTTCCCATTAGCCATTGCCTGCGGGAATACGTTCGTTTTAAAACCGTCCGAACGAACTCCTATCTTAGCTAACAAATTGGCTGAATTATTTACACAAGCCGGCGCACCGGAAGGAGTTCTAAATGTCGTTCACGGAGCTCATGATGTCGTAAATGCCTTAATTGATCATGAGGATATTAAAGCGATTTCTTTTGTCGGTTCTCAACCTGTCGCCAAATATGTCTACGAACGTGCAGCAACCAAAGGTAAACGCGTACAAGCGCTTTCCGGTGCGAAAAACCATCATATTGTCATGCCAGACGCGGATATAGAGACAGCAGTACAGCATATCATCAGTTCAGCTTTTGGAAGCGCTGGGCAGCGTTGCATGGCTTGCAGCGCAGTCGTAGTCGTTGGAGATAACGGCAAGTTTGTGAAGGCTTTAAAACAAAAAGCAGATGAACTCATTATCGGCAACGGCATGGATGAAGAAGTGCTGTTAACCCCTGTCATTCGTCAATCCCATCGTGAGAAAGTGTTAGGATACATTGAAAAAGGCATTGAAGAAGGAGCAACATTAATTCGCGACGGACGCAAAGAAATGGAGGAAATGCCGGAAGGAAACTTTCTTGGTCCAACAATTTTTGACCATGTCAAACCGGATATGACGATTGCCAAAGAAGAAATTTTTGCTCCGGTTCTCAGCTTGTTGCGTGCAGAGGATTTGGATGAAGCGCTCGAGTATATTCGCAAATCTAGATACGGAAACGGTGCGACGATTTATACAAAAGACGCGAAAGCCGTCCGTAAATTCCGCGAAGAAGCAGATGCAGGGATGTTAGGGATCAATGTCGGCGTACCAGCAACGATGGCGTTCTTCCCGTTCTCTGGCTGGAAAGATTCGTTCTATGGTGATCTTCATGTAAACGGAAAAGACGGCGTCAATTTCTATACGCGCAAAAAAATGATTACATCTCGATTTGATTTCTAATTAGTGTAGAAAGAAGGGGAAACAGATGGTTCAAACCGACCAAAGCCAATCATTGTTAGCCAAAGATGATCAATATATATGGCATTCGATGAAACCGTACAATCCGAATGCGACGTTAGTGGTGACGGAAGCCAAAGGTTGTTGGGTGACGGATCATACCGGGAAAAAATATTTAGACGCCATGGCAGGCTTATGGTGCGTCAATGTCGGGTACGGCCGGGAGGAATTGGCCGAAGCGGCCTATGAACAACTAAAAAAATTGGCTTATTTTCCGCTCACGCAAAGCCATGTACCGGCTATTCAACTGGGAGAGAAATTGAACGAACTTCTTGGCGATGAATATGTCATTTTCTTCTCAAATAGCGGCTCGGAAGCGAACGAAACGGCGTTCAAAATCGCAAGACAATACCATCAACAAAGAGGGGAGCATAACCGGTATAAAATTATCTCCCGTTATCGGGCGTATCATGGAAATTCGCTGGGGGCGCTTGCGGCAACAGGCCAGGCGCAGCGGAAATATAAATATGAACCGCTCGCTCCCGGGTTTATTCACGTAGCACCTCCAGACAGCTACCGTGACGATGATCAGGCAGAAAACCCGAGAAATTTGAAATCGGTGAAAGCAATCGATGATGTGATGACGTGGGAATTGAGCGAAACGATTGCTGCGGTGATCATGGAACCAATCATCACGGGCGGGGGAGTGCTGATTCCTCCTGAGGGATATATGAAAGCCGTGAAAGAAGTGTGTGAAAAACACGGTGCCCTGCTCATTGTCGATGAGGTTATTTGCGGTTTTGGCCGGACGGGCAAACCGTTTGGATTCATGAATTATGGTGTGAAACCGGACATCATCACCATGGCGAAAGGAATTACAAGTGCCTACTTGCCGTTATCAGCAACGGCCGTCAGAAAAGAGATTTATGAAGTATTCAAAGGAACAGAAGAATATGATTACTTCCGCCATGTCAACACGTTCGGTGGCAATCCGGCAGCATGTGCACTCGCCTTAAAAAACTTAGAAATTATGGAAAAAGAAAATTTATTCGAGCGTTCGCGAGAAGTCGGCGAACGATTGTTAAACGAGTTAAAAAATAAACTGCAAGATCATCCTTATGTCGGTGATGTTCGCGGAAAAGGATTGTTAATCGGAATTGAATTAGTAGCCGACAAAGGTACAAAAGAACCGCTTGATGTGTCACTTGTCAATAAAGTGATCAGCATTTGCAAGGAAAATGGACTCATTATCGGTAAAAACGGTACGACAGTTGCCGGCTATAACAACGTTTTGACCTTGTCGCCACCATTGAATATTGAAGAAGAAGATCTCTCCTTCTTAGTGAAAACGTTAACGGAGGCAATATGGCAAATCAAATAATGAATTGACAATCGAGATGGCACTCGTAATCATTGTCAGAAGATTACGGGTGCCATTTTTTCAGATAAAAGAATCCTGCTATTCTGCAAAAATAGCTATAACTAAAAAAGATCCCGTGCACTCATGAAAAGAGTACGGGATTTTTTATGATATCGGAGTGTTTAGTTAATAATGTTACTGATTTTAAATTCAAGCATGTGGAGTGTTAAACAAAATGCAGAAAGAAACAGCGGCAATATATGAGCAAAACCAATATTAAATCAATGGAAGAAGACAGAGAGCCCTCAGATAAGAACACCCTACCTCATCAATAATGTCCAATGATCTACATTGAACTCATCCAGCGGTAGAACTTCCAAATGATTGTCATAAAAAGTATATATCCAAAAAAGGAATAGTAATGTTCCCATTGGTCATTGTGAGCAAACCAACCGATTGCTTCTGATTGTTTTTCACTAAGCATCATGATTAGGCTAATCGTGACGATAAAGATTCCTTTTTTCCAAGTTTTCATCTTTTCTATAAAATAAAGAAAAAAAGTTGTTAGGATTGGCAGGCCAAGCAGTGTAAATGCAATGTTAATGGTAAAAATATTTGAATATGGCCGGATCGGAAAGTTATACAATTGTTTTCCGACAAAATAAAGATCCAAATAGGTTCCGATCCATGAGGCAAACAGAATGGTAGAAATATAAGCGGAAAAATCTTTACTGCGGGCGGAAAATGGCTTTCTTTGCGATAATGGCAAGTTCCATTTTTTCGAGTGTTTGGCAGTATTCATAGGTAATCACTCCATTCACATCTTCATCTTGTTTGTTTAAATAATCGATAATGGTCCAGTCATCGAACCAATCCTCTCTGTCTGCTTCTGCGTGTGTAACATTTTTCCATGCGTACGCTAATCTTGGACTATATATCCGCGGGATTCCTATTTGTATTTGACAATCCTTTATGCGGCGTCTGTAAGGTTGCCCTGGCGCTGATTCGTAAACGTCATTAAACAGGTGAGGCCAGTAATCTTTACGAGTTCCCGTATGCGGCTGCGACATAGCCCAACGAACAACTTTATTTAATCTATCTTTCTTGCAAAAAAGTAAAGAATATAATCGTTTTCCTAATAAGATCCGTTCATGAAGCGAAGCGAAATGATGTAACGTTTGCCCAATGAGTCCTATATTTCGCTTTTCATGTTCGGAGTCATAGTAAGGAAAAAGAATATGATTTAAGGAGAGAAAATCTTGAAGCTTAAATTCAATCGTATTCAATACTGTTTTTTGAAAAAGATGATTTTGGATGACTTGTTTTTGCAAATAGCTTTGTTCATTAATAACAAGAGCAATGGCCAGTATATAGGGGTTACGATATTTCCAAAAGTGGCTCCAGATCGTTTCCATAAATGTTGATACATGAAAAATAGGAAGAAGGTAAAAAAGCGGTCTTTTTCTTTTCATACTTTCTTCATAAAGTAAAAATTGTGGATATACATCCTGAAAAATAAGCCAATTTCCGCGTTCTAAAAAGGAAAAGAAAGATTGCTGTTCCTTCTCTGCTAATAAATTTACTAACAGTTCTCCTTTTAAATCGGTCATATTCCAGCCGCCATTTCTTGATACCATATGTCCTAAAAGTGCCCAATGAATTTCCGGATAACGTTGATAAAAATCAAAGTATGCTTGTGTTCTTGTTATGTTGTTTTCATTTTTTATTTTTGTTTGCATGAGTGTTTGTTGGACTAGCTTTTTTTCTGCTTTGGTTAAATCGGTTTCTTTCATCGTTGCCGTCTTTAAATCTTTGCTCTTTTTCTTTAATTCCTCTTTTATTTCCAGAAGAAATGGAGGGATAACCGGATTTTTCTTTTTCTTTTTCTTTATTAGCCAAAAAATGTCTACCACTCCCTCGATGAATCGTTTTCCATATGCGGGAATAAGTATAGATAAGTGCTCATTTTTTAAAATGAAAGGGATGGCGAATGTGAGGTTTAGCATTCAAAAAGAGATTAAGCGAATCGTGAATCAATTGAAAAATGAACAATCTCCAGATGGATCATGGCGTTATCCTTTTGAAACGGGCATTTCGACGGATGCTTATATGATCATCTTATTACGTACGTTGGAAATAAATGATGAAGACTTCATCAAAGCGTTAGTGGAAAGAATCGAAAGTAAGCAGCAAAGTAACGGAGCATGGAAACTTTTCTATGACGAAGGGGAAGGAAATGTAACGGCAACGGTTGAAGCGTATTACGCGCTTCTCTATTCCGGATATCGCAAGAAAAACGATAAAAACATGCAAGCTGCAAAACGGCGGATTTTAGAAATGGGTGGAATAGAAAACGTGCATATGTTTGCAAAATTTATGCTTTCTTTAACAGGGCAATATCCATGGCCGAAATTTTTTCCTATTCCTGTTGAAATCATCCTTTTGCCTCTTTCGTTTCCTATCAACTTTTGGGATTTTTCCGTCTCTGGAAGAGCCAATCTTACACCGATTTTCATTCTAGCTGACAACAAATTTCGTATAAAAACGAGAAGAAGTCCAGATCTTTCCGATTTATTTGTTTCGAGATTGAAAGAAGATGATTACTGGAGATTGTTACAAATGGAGCGGTCTTTTCTTTCTTATATGAAACAGGGACTTAAAAGTTTCATTGGTTTACCGCAATATATTCACTCAACAGCCATTCATCATGCCAAACAATATATGCTAAACCGTATAGAACCAGATGGAACATTCTATAGTTATTTTAGTTCTACTTTCCTCATGATTTTTGCTTTGTTGTCACTTGGATATCCGAAAAATCATCCGATCATTATAAAAGCGGTGAACGGATTAAAGTCTTTTATTTGCCAAATTAATGGCTACCCTCACATCCAATATACAACCGCAACCGTTTGGAACACTTCCTTAGTGAGTTATGCCTTACAAGAAGCAGGAGTTTCCTCTGAAGCCCCCGTTATTGAAAAAGCAAACCGCTATCTTCTTTCACGGCAGCACTACCGATATGGCGATTGGGCCATTCACAATCCTTACAGCTTGCCAGGGGGATGGGGATTTTCAAACATCAATACAATGAATCCGGATGTTGATGATACAACGGCTTCTTTAAGAGCCATCCACAAATGGGTGGTGAAAGAACCTTTATTCCGTCAGGCATGGGATAGAGGGCTAAATTGGCTGTTCTCGATGCAAAATGATGATGGAGGTTACGGGGCGTTTGAAAAGAATGTAAATAAGCGCATTTTACACCATATTCCGATTCAAGGAGCGGAGTTCTTATTAACCGATCCGTCTACGGCAGATTTAACCGGAAGAACGTTAGAGTTTTTCGGAAATTTCACCCATTTATCTAAACAACACCCAGCCATCCAAAGAGGGGTAGAGTGGTTGGTGGACCATCAAGAAAAAAACGGGTCTTGGTATGGCAGATGGGGGATTTGCTATATATATGGAACATGGGCCGCTGTCACCGGAATGATTTCGGTGGGAGTCTCTCCGAAGCATCCGGCTATTCAAAAGGCAGTGAAATGGTTGTTAAACATCCAGAACCATGATGGGGGATGGGGCGAGTCGTGTAAAAGTGATATAAAGAAAACGTACGTTCCGTTAGGGAAAAGTACATTAACGCACACGGCTTGGGCACTAGACGCGCTCATTGCCGTCTTTGACGAACCTATACCGGAAATTCAAGCTGGAATCAAATTTATCCTCCAATCCGCCAAAAGAGACGACTGGACGACTTCCTATCCAACAGGGCAAGGAATGGCAGGGGGATTTTATATTCATTATCACAGTTACCAGCATGTATTTCCTTTACTAGCATTAAGTCATTATCAGAAGAAATTTGAAATCCCCCAAAGGTGGCGAACCGATTAACTAACAAAGTTGAAGGTTAAGCTATCTAACATATCTTTGCAAAATTCGATCGATGGAATAACCATATGTTTCTCCAAATAAATTAAGGTGAACAAGCAAATAAAACAGTTGATACAGCTCTTTTCTTTCCATATATTCTGGAGAAAGCGGTTGAATCTCATTGTACGCTTCATAAAATTGCTTTGGAAATCCGCCAAATAATTCCGTAAACGCTATTTCGAATTCGTAATGACCATAAAACACAGAAGGATCGATGAGGTAAGGAACTCCTTTTGCTCCGACAATCCAATTTCCTCCCCAAAGGTCACCATGCAGTAAAGAAGGATGACATTTTTCTGGAAGCCAACGTTTAAGCGAAACTAACAATTTTTCTAGTTTGTTTCGTCTAGATGTCGGCATTCTTCCTTTTTGTTCCGCTAACTGGATTTGTGGAAGAAGCCGGCATTCGCTAAAATAATCAATCCAGTTTTCATATAATCTATTTTTTTGCGGCAGCCGACCGATATAATTGTCTTCGGCTAAACCAAAATGTTGACCATAACATTGGTGAAGTTGAGCGACTGCTTGGCCAAGCAAAACGGCTGTTTGTTCTGTTCTTTTCCCTTCAATCCATTCAAGCAAAAGCAAGCCATAAGCTCCATCTTCTGATTCCATGACGTAATATACGTTTGGAACTTTAACAGCATTCGTTTTCCTCAATAATTCGAGACCAGCTGCTTCACTTTGAAAAAAGCGAGGAGGAATATTTTCGTTTACTTTTACAAAATACGAACGACATTTACTTTTTACATAATAGGCGGAATTGATGTCGCCGCCAGATACGCTTTTGCATTGGATAATTGCTGTTCGGTCACCTATTTCGTCAAGCGCTTTTCGCAAAATAGCCGAAACGTTCATATTTCTATTCACCCGCTTTTAACTGACTTTCTAATTCTTTAAGAACTTCACTGATTTTTCGATGATGGATGACGAAATCTGCCCATTCATCCAATTCCGTCGGCTCCATATTCACAATGACCAGCTTGGCGCCGCTTCGTTTTGCCAAGAGCGGCAGTTGATTGGCTGGCGATACTTGTAAAGAAGAGCCTAAGACGATTAATAATTCTGCTTTTTGCGCAGCCAACCATGCCTTCTCGATTGCATCTGATGGCAGAGATTCGCCAAATAAGACGACGGACGGGCGCAAAAAACCGCCACAAGTACAATAAAATTCTTCATTGATATACATATCGCTGGCGTATACTTTATGGCATCGTTGACAATGAACGGTTCGCAATGATCCGTGAAGTTCGATCACGTTTTTACTGCCTGCTTGCTGGTGAAATCCGTCCACATTTTGCGTAATGATGTTTTGAACAATCCCGCGTTTCTCCCATTCGGATAAAAGGATATGTCCTGTATGCGGCTTACATTGGTGCAGCGTACGAATACGATATTGATAAAATGCAATAAACTCATCTCGATGATGTTTCAGTGCGTATGTACTTGCTAACTGTTGTGGATTTTTCTTATTCCATAATCCTGTTTGTGCCGAACGGAAATCCGGCAGCCCGCTTTCTGTCGACATGCCAGCACCTGTGAGCACGACCGTATACTTGGACGTCTTTAACCATTGCGCTAACATTTTTTCACCTTCTTAACGATTTTTAATCATTATACAATAACTCATTGCGGAATTTTGAGCACCATCTTTTTGTTTTTTTATAGGGAGACTTTTTTTAAAATTATGTAAAAATCTACAACTGCGCGCTTGTTATGACCTTCTCTTTTGGTTTCAATATTTTTGTAGCAAAATAAACTCCGCCGAGCACGAGAGCACCGCCAATGATTTGTGAAGTGAGAATTTTTTCTCCTAACATTAATGTAATGATCGCAGTAAATACCGTAATCAAGTTTAAATACACACCCGCATGGCCAGGCCCCACTTTTTTTACAGCCACATTCCAAAAAACAAAGGAACAGACCGATGGAAACAGCCACATATAGATAATTCCCGTAATTCCTCTCGCACTTAATTGAGTTATATCAAACGGTTGCAGTAAAAGAAATGGAAATAAAAAAATGACACTAAGAATAACCGAACAAGCTGTTGTCGTAATCGGAGGAACAGATAATCTTTTTCCAATAATCGAGTAAAAGACCCAGCATAAATTCGCCACGATCATCATTAAATCCCCGCGGTTATATGTTGTTTGAAAAATCCATTCTAAATGTCCCTTTGTTAATATAAAAAGCACTCCAATAAGGGAAAGAGCAAACCCTGCAACATTCACCCAAGTCATTCTTTCTTTCAATATAAGAAAAGAAAAAACAACCATCATAGCCGGATTCAGTGCATTTACTAATGAGGCATTCATCGGTGATGTATATTCTAATGCTCCGTAAAGCAGGAGATTATACCCAATCACACCAAGAAGCCCCATACAACTTAACGGTAACCAAGAATTTTTAAACACTTCTCGGTAATTAGGCCGTTCAATAAAATAAGAAATCGGAATGAGAAAAGCTAAGGATAACAGCCATCTGGTAAAAGTAATCCATAATGGACTCATCTCGGTAACGACGTACTTTCCAAATACATAGTTTCCCGCCCAAAATAAATTCGCTAAAACTAAAAAGATTCTCTCTTTCACAGCAAAGTCTCCTATCTATTGTGATTTGATTTTATTTCCTATTTTAACAAATAAATACTAATTGTGTGTTATAAAATGCATTAGGGTGCCTGCCGCTCCTTAGCGTATCATGTTTTTGGATTTGATTAATCCATTATTTCTGAACAAGACATTCGTTTTGCCATGGAGTTCGTCGATTTTAAATTTAGGAATCCAAGGCTAATTTATTAAGGAAGTTACTGTACTATGACAAAAGCTGAATTAAACCGTTTAGTAATGGTTCTTGTGAATGTCAATTGCATTAAAAAATGTGCTCCTTTCTTCAGATGTTAAGAACGGAGCACATGTCATATTAATAGATTTATTTCAGAACGATTTTTTCGTAATGAACATAATGACAAGTTATTTGCTAAAACAAAGATTTCTTATTAAAAACAATAGGGACGAACATAAAATATTCTTTTATGTATGAGAATATTTCTCAACAAGTTTTCTTTTGGGAATTGAAAGACATTTATTATAATTGGTAAGTCATTCTCTCTAATTGTTCGGCTGAAGTAGCCACGTTAGAGACGGCGTCGTTAATTTCTGTTACGACGTGAACATATTGTTTCATTTCATGGTCGATGCGACGGTTTTGCTCTTGAATTTGCTTCAGAGATGCTACAAATGTATTAAAAAATTGATTGATTTTTTCCATGTCATCTGTACCTTCCGAAACTAACGTTACCATCGATTGTAATGATTCGGAAATGATGTTCATTTTTTTGTTGATTTCATTTAATATTTCCGTCACGCCAGAGACTGATTGTTTTGTTTGTGACGCTAAATTGCGCACCTCATTTGCTACAACAGCAAACCCTTTTCCATGTTCTCCCGCTCGTGCCGCTTCAATGGAAGCGTTTAACGATAACATGTTTGTTTGATCGGCAATAGCAGTGACAAGGCTATTGATGTTTTCAATTTTATTAGCCGACTGTTGTAAACTCTGCATTTCTGCCTGAATTTTCGCCATCATCGCTTCAATGCTGTTGATCGTTGACAGTTGATTTTGCAGTTTTTGCTGTCCTTCAACAGACTGCCGTTCGCTCAAATCCGCAATGGACGATGCTTCTTCAGCAAAATTTAAAATTTCTTTTGCCTGATCAGTCAGTTCAGAAACGGAGGAGCTCACTTCGCTTGATACACTGGAAAGCTCTTGCGCCGTTGCTTTCAGCTGTTCTTTTAGTTCATTTTTTAACCGTTCTATTTGAAGCCGGGTTTCTTCGTTTGTTTTCTCATATTGTTCTAAGACAAGCTGCTGCTCGAAGCTCAGTATTTTCGTCACCGATTTCATCGCTTCGGTTAACATATGCGGATCGTGAATGTGTGGTGAAATCACTTCCCAAATGGATAAAAGCAGCTGTTGAAACGCACACATATACCATTTTGGCAATAAGCCGATTCGCAAATGCGTAACAGCAATGCGCGTCCGTTTTTCAATAAATTCCTCATCGATTTTTCCGCTAAACATTTCGATGATATGAATTTTGAGTGTTTGTTTCAATCGGTCGACAGAACTGTGCCGATTAATAATTTCAAGCAGGGACGGCTCTTTTTGCAGTGTATCGTAAAAGCGTGTCACGATAAAATCGATTTTTTCCTCAATAAATGGTTTTAACTCTGTTAACATCGCTAAATCCCGTTTGGTTAATTCGATCATTTCTAGCTGTTTTTCCATTACGGCATCTTGAAGACGAACCGGAGAAGCCGGACTATTCAGAACTTCAGCGACGCCAGCATTTGAATTTTCTCTTTTTTTCCAAAAAAATGTGAAATTCATTGGTGTCATCTCCTCTTTTGTCCAAGTTAACATCTAAAATAATTATACTGGAATATTATAAATATCATATCAAAAATTGTAAAAAATAAGATGAGAAAATCATCCTATTGTTTGAAGCCGTGTCTGTTACGAGTCGGACAAACTTCGAGGACAAATTGATGATGGCTTACAGATGCTTGATGAGGCGTTGACAACCTATGAAGAAGAAATTGGAATCTATGTATAAAAATAAGTATGGGGCTTGAACCAATGCTTTCAGGGCTGACCCATAAGTGTCTCACCTCACGTGCATTTTACAATATATCATTCATTGATCCAATGAGATATTCGATATATTGTGTTGTGGGGTATGACACTTTGCTTTAGGGTCAGCGTTATAGATCTATTTGCCAACTAAGGCCGATACTCCTTTAAATATAAGGATTAGTGAAAAAACAAGAACGGATATAATCCCAATATAGAATGTTACTGGCGCTATACTCGCTAAAGCTGTACCGGCTAAAGGCAGCTCGATTAGTGCAAAACCGGCAAGGACGCAAGCTAAGAATAAAAGTACAAGTCTATCCATACTCATTCCTCCCTTCATTATTAATATATGAACATGTAAAGGAGAGGTAACTAAGCATTTAAAAAATGGGGTCTTCAGAACTATTTTTTCAACTGCCTTTTCAAGGTTATTAAGCTTTTTTAATGGATTCATGTGCTTTGAAATTATTCATGTCAAAACGGAAAGTGAATATGAAAACTTCGCCGAAAGCGACATGACAGAAGAATATTTCGAACTTGACGATTCCATTGATGAGAGCGATGTCTATGAAGAGAAAAACTGGCATGAAGAACCAATAGACGACGAACTAGCAGATGAAGAAGCAGATTTAGTAGAAGAATGGTCTGATGAGTAGGAAACGCTTGAAAATCATGAATTAATAGGGAGTGAAAGTAACTAAGAAGGATTTGATGAAGAAGCGATGGTCATCGATGAATTAAATACACACTTCTTTTATGGTAAAATATAGATAAAATTGATTATTTACGAAAAGGTGAAAGCGTGGCGTATCCTTCGTTATAGGTATGTTGATCTTATTTTTTCGTACTATATAAGAAAAAGACGGGAAAATTTTTTGCGGCGCTTTTGGTGCTTCTCTTATTTTTCAAATGTTAGCTTGGCACAAAATTATATGATGGGTGAAATATCAGAAGAGGAAGATGGAATGGCTATTCGTGAATCCGATTTTCCCACTTGGATTATTATAATGATAGAAAAAGGTTTCACGATAGAGGAATGCAATTATTTTGTGGGGTGAGAGGCTGTGTGTGGGAGATTTTCGTTAACGGTTTCTGAAGAAATTATTCAGCAATATTTTCCTTTCGAGTTTCCTAAAAAAGTGTTGCCAAGGTACAACATTGCTCCGGGTCAGGAAGTGTTGGCGGTTATTTCTGACGGTGAGAAAATCACAGGGAAGATGTTGAAATGGGGACTTGTACCGTATTGGGCAAGCGACCCGAAAATCGGATTCAAGATGATTAATGCAAGGACCGAAACGGTTGATGAAAAAGCGAGCTTCAAGCAAGCATTTAAAAAGAGAAGATGTTTAGTTCTTGCTGATGGTTTTTATGAGTGGAAAAAAGAAGGGAATAAAAAGATACCGTATCGATTTACGCTAAAAAGCGAACGACCTTTTGCATTTGCGGGTCTTTGGGAGAGCTGGGACAAACATGGTGATCCAATGTATACGTGCACGATTATCACCACAAAAGCGAATGAACTTGTTAAAGCGATTCACGAGCGAATGCCCGTCATACTCCCTAAAGAATGGGAAGAAGTTTGGCTTGATCCGGCGTTAGATGATACAGAGTATTTGAAATCGTTATTACAGCCGTATCCGGCGGAAGAAATGAACATGTATGAAGTATCCACAGTAGTCAATTCAGCGAAAAACGATGTGGAAGAATGTGTAAAACCAGTTAACAGCCGTTAAACTTTTTCTATTTGTAATTCGTAGTGTTATTGAATTATCAGACTATTCTTTGAACTAATTCCCTATAATGGTTGTCAGGGATAGGATATGATGGTTGTCGCTCAGCTAATTTTGTGGGAACAAGAAAGTATGTATCGCTATTGGAAAAGTTACATTTTTTAGTCAGGCATCATTTTATAACAAACATAACATAGACAAAATGGTGCAAACGATAAACACTTAAAAAAGGAGTGTGTGCCATTTTGCTAAACTTTTATGGCGTTATAGAAATTGAAAGCGTCTGTCTGAGCGAGGGCAGGCGTTTATTGTTTGCGGTACAATGATAAAAAGATAAAAGTGGGAGAGGTTTATTGGTGGAGAAAATCATCTTGTTTGATGGCATATGCAATTTTTGTAACACAAGCGTCCAGTTTATTATCAAACGAGACCCACAAGCTCAGTTTCGTTTTGCATCATTACAAAGCGAAGTGGGAAAGAAGCTGTTAACAAAGCATCGAATTCCTCAGGATATGAACAGTTTTATATTCATTGACGGAGAGAAGTGCTACACGAAATCCAGTGCGGCATTAACAGTGTGCAAGTATTTAAAAGGATTTTGGAAGTTGTTTTATGTCTTCATTCTAGTTCCACGCCCGCTTCGTGATCGCTTTTATGATTTTATTGCTAGAAATAGATATCAATGGTTTGGAAAAAAAGAGAGCTGCATGATTCCAACTCCGGATATTCGGAACAGATTTTTGGAGTAGAGTGTAAAACCTCTATACCGAAAAGAGAATATAGCTAATGGAAGAATAGGGAATTTGTATGAAGAATGTGTAGTAGTTGATGATCTAAGTGGGTTCTGGTGCATAGCTGCAGGGGATCGATGAACTCGGTTGTTTAGGAATGATAGGAGTTGTTTCATTTTAAAACAAAACTTTTTGACAATCTGCTCTTATCTATGAAACAGAATCTTTCTCATCTATTCATCATATTAATTTGAGAAGGATTCTGTTTTTAATTTATTAAATTTATTGACAATTTTATTTACAATGGAGGAAAATTTATGTAACATATAAGATGAAAATAGTAATCGTTACGAATTATGCGGGTGAGAAAATGTTTCGATATTTCAAAAGTACATTGATCCTTCTCATGATTTTTATGCTTTTCGGATGTTCGCTATCTTCCTCTGGAGAAGAAGAAAAGAGCCAAAAGGAATTAACATTGCTTTTTAATTTCCCGACAAACACAATCGATCCACACTTAGACAGCAATTATACGATGGTTCGTGCGGGAGTGGGAGAGACGCTTGTAAAGATTAGTGAAGATCTAAAAATTGAGCCTTGGCTGGCAGAAGAATGGAAAAGTAAAGACGGACAAAATTGGACATTTAAAATTCGTGAAGGTGTAACATTCCATAATGGAAAAAAAGTTGATGCGCAGGCGGTGAAGGCGTCTTTGGAAAGAGCCATCAAAGATAGTCCAGCCGTAAAAGCAGCATTGAAAATTCGCAAGATGGAAGCGAATGGACAACTATTAACGATTCGAACAGAAGAGGTATTTCCGCAATTTCCTTCAGAGCTAGTGCACCCTAACACAGCGATTATTGATGTTACTGAAAAAGACTTCGATCAAAAGCCGATTGGTACAGGACCATTTAAAGTATCTTCTTTCGAGCCTGGAGTGGCACTGAAAGTCGAACGTTTTGACGAGTATTGGAACGGTAAAGCAAAACTTGATAAAGCAACGTTTTCTTTTAACGAGGATGCCAATGCGCGATTAATGGCGCTTCAATCAGGAGATGCCGATATTATTTTTAGACCGCCAGTTGAAAATCTTGAACAGTTAAAAGAAGAAAAAGTAAAAGTAGATTCTGTCCCAGGATTGCGCACACATCAGTTGTTATTTAATATGGACAGTCCATATATGAAAGATGAGAATGTGCGTAAAGCTATTGATGCTTTAGTTGACCGTAAAGAGATTGTTGAACATATTTTAAACGGGCATGCCGTTGAAGCAAAAGGTCCTTTTTTGACAGACTTTCCGTTCGCACCGTCCTATGAAGAGAAGAAACGCGGAATCGAAGCGGCGAGACAATATTTTACACAAGCCGGTTTTCAAGCGGAAAACGGAAAACTTACGAAAGATGGAAAAAGCGTTCAATTTAAAGTGCTAACGTACTCATCACGTCCTGAACTTCCTTTAATTGTACAAATTCTACAATCAAAGGCGAAGGAACTCGGAATTGAGATGACGATTCAGCAAGTTGAAAATATTGATGAGTATTTAGCGGCCAATGATGATTGGGATTTTGCTACATACAGCAGTTTAACGGCTCCTCGTGGTGATGCGGCATACTTTTTGAATGCGACATACATGCCGAATGGAGCGCTAAACTACGCAAATATGAACCATCCAGAATTAATAGCTGTCATTAACCAATTGAACCAAACGGTAGAAGTGAACGAACGGAACAAATTGGCAAGAGAAGCAGCAAAAATCATTGATAAAGAGATGCTTCATTCCTTTATCGTACATCCAAATATTATTGTTGCCTATCGTGATGGAGTGAAAAATTGGGTGACAAGTAAAAGCGAGTATTACATGCTAACAAAAGATTTGGATGTGGAGAAGTAAAATGATTCACATAGCGAAAAGATTAATAGAATTCATGTTATTTTTACTCCTGCTTTCTTTCATAAGCTTTATCTTTATCAAACTAGCACCTGGTGACCCTGTCAAACAGATGCTTCAGGTGGATGAAGTATCCATTACGAAAGAACAAATAGAAGCGCTAAGGGATGAATTGAAGTTTAATGAGCCTTTACACATTCAATATTGGTATTGGTTGAAACGATTTTTTCAGTTTGATTTAGGCAATTCTTATATAACCAATCAGCCTGTTTTGACTGAGTTGCTATCGAGGTTCCCAGCGACGGTGATGCTTACGTGCGCTTCTTTAATCGTAATGATTCTTATTTCCATTCCTTTGGGAACTTTATCCGCACTCTATAAAAATAAATGGGTGGACCATATGAGCCGTTTGTTTGCACTTGTCGGTTCATCCATTCCCAGCTTTTGGCTGGGACTCCTTTTTATTGAATGGTTTGCCGTTAAGCTTGGGATATTGCCGAGTATGGGAAAGGGAACGGTGAAACACATCATCTTGCCATCGCTTACATTAGGAATCGCGATGTCAGCGGTTTATGTAAGGTTGTTGCGTTCAAGTTTATTAGAAAGTTTGAATGAGGATTACGTTAAAGCGGCAAGGGCAAGAGGAATTAGTGAAAGACGTATATTTTTCTTTCACGTTTTTCGCCGTTCCTTAATTCCTGTTATAACCATTTTTGGGATGAGTCTTGGGAGTTTAATCAGCGGTACAGTAGTTATCGAGGTGCTGTTTTCATATCCAGGAATGGGGAAGATGGTCGTTGATGCGATTATTCGCAGAGATTATCCAGTCATTCAAGGATATGTTTTGTTTATTACGATCCTTATTGTCATGATCAATATATTCGTTGATATTTGCTACCGTTATTTAAACCCTGAGATACGTTTAAAAGGAGTAGAGAGACGTTGAAAATCATCAAACAAACAAATTGGATGCAATCACGAACGTTTCCCTTGGTTCTTTTTGTTTCATATTTACTTGCCATCGTGGCAGCTTCTCTATTTACTCCTCATGATCCGTTAGAAATCAATATGAATGACCGTCTACTCGAACCAAGTATGGAACATCTTTTTGGGACGGATCATCTTGGACGGGATTTGTTCTCACGTATATTAACAGGAGGGCAAGTAACGGTAGGAACAGGACTTCTGGTATTGATTATTGTATTACTGATCGGTGTTCCGTTAGGGATGTTGTCAGGGTTTATCGGCGGACGTTTTGATCGTTATTTTATGAGAATCATCGATGCTTTTCTAGCGTTTCCTGACTTTATTCTCGCCATTGTTCTCAGCGGGATTTTAGGTCCAGGTATGTTGAATTTAATTTTGGCGATTGTGGTTGCGAAGTGGGGGAGCTATGCGCGGCTCGTTCGCAGCACGGTGTTATCTGAGAAAGAAAAAGATTATGTTTTAATGGCAGTTGTCAACGGTCTAAGCACTTTTCAAATCATTCGTAAACATTTGCTGCCTCATGTAGTAGGAAATGTATTCGTTTTAGCGACATTAGATCTTGGAAAAATTATTTTGATGATTGCTTCCTTATCTTATATTGGCTTGGGAGCACAGCCGCCAACTCCTGAATGGGGGGCTATGCTTAACGAAGGGAAACCGTTTTTTCACAGTTCTCCACATTTAATGGTTATTCCAGGCATAGCCATTATGTGTACAGTACTCATTTCTAATGTCGTTGGTGATATCTTACGCGATCGCTTTGATGTAAAAGGATAAAGGGGGGGCGACATGTTGTTATTAGCTGTTCGTCACTTGCATATTTACTTTCGTAGTAAGGCCATTGTGAAAAATATCGAGTTTACGATCCGACAAGGGGAATGGTTTACTTTAATTGGCGAAAGCGGCAGCGGTAAGAGCATAACGGCTTTTGCGATTGGAGGGTTGCTCCCGAAAGAAATGTCGATCGCCGCTGGTCAGATTCTTTTTGATAACAAAGATATTACCTATTTATCGAATAAAGAATTTCAGAAATTGCGCGGAAAAGAAATTTCATATGTTTTCCAAGACTATCAAAGCTCGTTTACTCCTTTTATGAAAATAGGAAAACAAATGGATGAAATGATCCAGGCTCATTGTTCTTTAACAAAAAAGGAACGAAGAGAAATCGCCTTTCAAGCATTGGAAGACGTACAATTACCGGCAAAACGTGTATATGATAGTTACCCTTTTCAGCTAAGCGGCGGACAGCTGCAGCGCGCATCCATTGCAATGGCCATCATGCTGAATCCTAAATTACTCATTGCCGATGAGCCTACAACCGCTCTTGACAGCATTACAGCAGCCCATGTGTTAGAAGTAATCGCCAACATCAAAGAGAAAATCAATTGTGCGGTTTTATTTATTACCCATGATTTAAGGCAGGCTAAAAAATACTCTAATACAATCGCGGTCATGAAACAAGGAGAAATAGTGGAAACGGGAACGAAAGAGAGTATTATACATCGTCCTTGCCATCCTTATACAAAACTATTATTAAGTGCGGTTCCGACGATCAATCGTTTTTCTTCATCGACAGAACTTGATTTGATTTTGAAATAGAAAGGAATAAGGCATGATGACAGATGTATTAATGGCGAGAAACATTAAAAAAACGTATTCTTCGGGTCATCGCGCCCTAGATGGGGTGTCGATATCGATAAAAAAAGGTGAATGCGTAGGCCTTGTAGGAGAAAGCGGAAGTGGAAAAAGTACGCTGGCGCGCTGTTTGCTCATGTTAGAAAAGCTGGACGAAGGAGAAATTTTTTTACATGACAAACCATTGCATCTGATGACAAAAAGAGAAATTCGAAAAATTCGTCATGGGATGCAAGCCGTATTTCAAAATCCATCAGCAGCCATCAATCCAAAACGAAAGATTATTGATTCTCTCATGGAGGCTTTAGATACGTATCCTGATATAATCCCTGTTTTTCTGCAAGGTGTAAGAGATCACCGCGAATTATGCGCGAAACGATTGCTTGACATGGTGGGATTAGAAAGTCGTTACCTTTATTGTTATCCTCATGAGTTAAGCGGAGGTCAAAAACAACGGGCAGCCATTGCCCGTGCGATTAGCATTCAGCCGTCTTTCATCATTTTTGATGAGCCAACGGCAAGCTTAGATGTCTATACACAAGGGCAAATATTAACTCTTTTAAAGGAACTGCAGGAACAGTTAGAGTTATCCTATTTGTTTATTTCTCATGATCTTTCAGCCGTCTGTTTTTTAAGCAAGCGTATTTTTGTGATGAAAGAAGGGGAGTTTGTCGATCACTTTCAAAAGGATGATTTGTTCTCTCCACATCGCCATCCTTACACGAAAAAACTAATTAGTTTGTTTGAAGGTTAAGGAGGACAACGATGACTCATCGAGCATACCTTTCTTTAGCGATCCCGCTTATGATTTCAACAATGACCACTCCGTTATTAGGAGCTGTTGATACTGCCGTAGTGGGACAGCTTCCTGATCCAGCGTATATTGGTGGCGTTGCTGTAGGGACGATGATTTTTAACACGATGTATTGGTTGTTTGGCTTTTTAAGAGTCAGCACATCTGGCTTTGCTGCGCAAGCTTATGGTGCTAAAGATTCCAAGCAAGTTTTTTTATATTTAGTAAGACCATTCCTCATTGCGTTAGTCATCGGCAGCCTACTTATCTTCTTGCAATGGCCGATTAAGCACATCGCCTTAACGCTTATCAACCCGGATGAGAAAGTAAGGATGTTCGCTGATGAATATTTTTCGCTTCGCATTTGGGGAGCGCCTTTTGCGCTGGCTAATTACGTCATTCTTGGTTGGCTTATTGGAATGTCACGTGTCAAAATTTCGTTATTTTTACAAGTCTTTATGAATCTATTAAATATTGTGCTTGATTTATTTTTTGTCATCATCCTGCATCAAGATGTTAAAGGAGTCGCGATTGCTACATTGATTGCGGAAATCGCTGCTTTCTTCATTGGGATTTATATTGTCACAAAGGATCAACATTTTCGTCTGTCCAAAGGCTTTATTAGCGGATTGTGGGATGTGACAGAGCTTAAGAAAATGGTGTCGGTCAATCGAGATTTGTTTATTCGCACGATTTGCTTATTAACGGTGTTTAATCTCTTTACAGCGAAAGGTGCGTCTTTTGGCACAGAAATATTAGCAGCGAATGCCGTTCTTATTCAAATACACTATCTTATGGCATACTTTTTTGACGGATTTGCCAACGCGAGTAGTATTCTCGTCGGAAAAGCTGTCGGTGCAAACGACGAAACGTTGTATAAGCATACTTTATCGGTGTCATCGCAGTGGGCGATTATTTCTTCTTTATTTATTATGCTCATTTACATACTGTTTAAAGATTCTATCATTCCAGTTTTTACAAAAAATCAGGGTGTGATCGAACTAGCAAGTTCCTATAGTATTTGGATCGCCGTATTTCCGCTTGCGGCAAGTTTCGGTTTAATCCTTTACGGTGTTTTTACAGGAGCGACAGAGACAGCACCGATTCGTAATTCGATGTTGATTTCTCTAGCGGTATATATTGCGTTCCTGTTCATTTTTATACCTATGTTTCATAACCACGGATTGTGGCTTGCTTTTATTCTATTCAGTTTAGGACGGTCTTTGTTTTTAGCCATGTATGTTCCAACATTAAACAAAACATTATTTCGAAAATGAGGTGCTGTTGATGCCATTAGCTGAGTCTATCAAACTTAAAGAACGAGTAATTAACCAATATAAACAAGCCTACCAAATACTGATGTCTGAACAGGATTTATCCCCTAATAATCCGATTATCAATCAATCCCTTTATTCACTTGTAAACAACCTGGGGCAATTTTTTGAGCATGAACTAGAAAATAAAATATTATCCGATCGCGAAATAGGAAAGATACGAAGAGATATGCTTCGAAAATTAGAAACAGCAGAAACGCTTATGGAATTTTATTATGCTGAAAAATTGATACAAGATGCACCAAATATAAATAGTTTGAAAAAATTTATTTACTGGGAAAACTATGAAAGGCTCGTTGAAATAGAAGTAAATAAGCTTTTTGCGATCATCGAACGACAACGATTATCTTCTATTGCGTTCATCGGATCAGGACCTTTGCCGCTTAGTGCGATATTGCTTCAGCAACAAACAGGGAAACCGGTTGTATGCCTGGATATAAATACAGCGGCATATGATGTAGGCAAAAAATTAATTGAAAAATACAGTCTGCAACATTCGTTAAAGTATGTATTAGCAGACGGTGCATCCTATCATTACGATGGTTATGATTTAGTATGGATTGCCAGTCTTGTACCGAATAAAGAAGAGGTTGTCAAAAGAATATATGAGACAAATCCAAACGCGGTTGTAGCCATAAGATCGGTAGATGGAATCTATCAATTGCTATATGAACCAGTGGATGCGACTGTTTTTCAAAATGTATTTTGCGAAGAGATAGGGCGCACCAAAGCAAACTCATCAATTATAAACTCTACCATTTTCTATAGATTTCAAAACGTATAGTAAGTAATAATGTTACATGCATTCATAGGACGAGTAACAGATTTTTGGTAAGGATATGCCTGTACATGCAGAGAGACTTTTGTATGTACAGGCTGTTTTATTTGATACGGAACACTTTATAAGGATTTATTTCAAAACGCAGGAAATTCTTTCGATCATCTCGAACATGTTAAAGGATTTGTCGATTTGAAAGGGGAACATGAATGAGCAGGAGAAGAATGATCATTGCTGGAACGGGAAGCGGTGTCGGGAAAACGACAATTACACTTGGGATCATGTCAGCGTTAAGAAAAAGAGGATATACGGTGCAAGGATTTAAATGCGGACCTGACTATATTGACCCGTCTTTTCATACAGCGGTGACCGGTCGAGTATCGCGAAATTTAGATAGTTGGATGCTTTCGGCCAAAGTGCTTAAGGAAGTATTCATTAGAGGGAGTGAAGGGGCTGACATTTCTATCATTGAAGGGATGATGGGGCTTTTTGATGGTAAAGATCCTCTATCTAATCAAGGTTCTACCGCAGAAATTAGCATACTAACGAAAAGTCCTGTTTTGCTCGTTGTAAATTGCGCGGCAATGGCAAGGAGCGCGGCAGCCGTTGTCAAAGGCTTTCAAGCGTTTTCTCAAGAAACGAACATTGCCGGCGTCATCGTGAATGAAGTAGGGAGTGAGGGACATTACCATATTGTTAAATCAGCGATTGAACAAGAATGCGGTATTCCCGTGATTGGGTATGTAAAACAGGCCGAAGCGTTGAACATGCCAGAGCGTCACTTAGGACTTGTACCATCCATCGAGCGCGGTGAATTAAATGACTTTTTTGACCAATTAGGAAAGTTGCTGCTTGAAACAGTAGATATTGACAAGTTGTATCAACTTGCAGATGCTCCAACCTTAACGACTAAGTCTGCCATTTTTCAAGTAAGCAAAAAGAAAAGAGTAAAAATTGCTGTTGCGAAAGATGCGGCGTTTCATTTTTATTATCCGGAAAATATCGAACTTCTCGAGGCATATGGAGCGGAGTGTATCTATTTTTCGCCTTTAAATGGTGAGGTATTGCCTGCTGATGTACATGGTCTATATATAGGTGGAGGATTTCCAGAGGAATTTGCTGAATCCCTATCTGCCGATGAAGTAGTAAAAAACTCCATTAAAAACGCCATTGTAAACGGGATTCCAACACTTGCCGAATGCGGAGGCTTTATGTACTTAGCGAAATCAATTACAACAACAGACGGAAAAGAGTACCCGATGGTTGGGGTGATCCCTGCTAAGATACAAATGCACTCGAAGCTGGCAGCAATAGGCTACCGCGAAATTACAGGGTGCAAAGGAAACTTTTTAATTGATTCGAATATGAAAGCGAAGGGGCATGAATTTCATTATTCCACAAGTTTATTTTCCAAACCGATTTCTGCCGCTTATGAAACAAATGGATGGATGGGACGATATAAAGAAGGATATATGACGAGCAATATTGTTGCCGGGTATACGCATCTTCATTTTGCTTCATGCCCGGAAATTGCGGAAAATTTTGTGAATGCTTGTGAGAGGAGAAAAACATATGAATAAAGCATTGCCCATTATGATTCAAGGTACTCATTCAGACGCGGGAAAAAGCGTAATCGCAACAGGTTTGTGCCGAATTTTTGCACAAGATGGATATCGGACGGCGCCGTTTAAATCACAAAATATGTCGCTCAATTCGTATATTACCGTTGACGGCAAGGAAATCGGCCGCGCCCAAGGAGTGCAGGCGGAGGCGGCAAAAACGGTCGCAACTGCGGATATGAACCCGATTTTGATCAAGCCTATGAGCGATCATACTTCACAAATTGTCGTCAACGGCAAGGCTTATCAAAATTATAAGGCAGCAGCGTATCGACAGGAGTTTTTTGAACTTGGTTTGCAAGTAATTAAAGAAGCGTATCATCGTTTGGCAAGTACATATGAACGCATCGTCATCGAAGGAGCGGGAAGCCCAGCGGAAATCAATTTGAATGACCGTGAGCTTGTCAATATGCGCATCGCCCGTTTAACAAATGCCCCTGTGATACTTGTCGGCGACATTGACAGGGGCGGTGTATTTGCGAGTTTAGTAGGAACATTGCAGTTACTTGAGCCTGAAGATCGCGAGCGTGTGATAGGAGTCATCATTAACAAGTTTCGCGGAGATATTTCTTTGCTGGAGCCGGGACTTCGCTGGTTTGAAGAGTACACAGGCAAACCAGTTTTAGGAGTTGTTCCGTATCTACCAAATTTAAATATTGAAGCGGAAGATTCTGTGATTTTAGATTCGTTCTCGTATACAAGTAAGAAAACTAACGAGATTGATATCGCTGTCATTCGTCTTCCGCACATTTCGAACTTTACCGATGTTGACCCGTTTTTATATGAAAGGGACTGTCATGTTCGCTATGTAAAGAAGGCAGACGAACTCGGAGAGCCGGATGTAGTCATTTTGCCGGGAACAAAAAATTCAATTGAGGATTTGTTGTTTTTACAGAAAACCGGTTTCGCTGAAGCGATTAGAGCACTTCACGATGCGAAAAAGTCGATTATTGTTGGCATATGTGGCGGTTATCAAATGCTTGGAAGGGAAATTTCTGATCCGCATCAAGTAGAAACAGCTTTAGGAAGCGCAAACGGATTCGGCTTTTTCCCGATTCGCACCGTCATGATGAAAGAAAAACGGACGACTCTTTCAAGAGGAGTGGCCCATTTTGCCGATTGTGTCATTCCGGTGGAAGGCTATGAAATTCATATGGGAACCACTTCTTATGAAGGGGACGTATCTCCTTTTATTACGACGAAAGAAGGATTGGACGGCTGCATAAGCAAAGACGGGCTGCTGTTTGGCACGTATTTTCATGGCATATTTCATAACGATGAGTTTCGAACAGCATTTTTGAATTCGATAAGAGAAAGAAAAGGTCTTCCTACGATTGACGAGCGGCCATCAATGAAAAAAGTTCGTGAAGAAGCGTTTGACCAGCTTGCCGATTGTCTGCAGGAACATGTGGACATCGAGATGATCTATCGGGAAATGGAACGGTTTCAAAGCAAATCTTTGTTCTAAGAAAAAACAAGCGAACCGAAATTTTATATATTTTTCGCTTCTTTACGATCATACGGTAATATTTTTACACTGATATGTGATTTTGTCGTCTGTTTTTGATACAAAACTCGAGGAGGGAAACGGTAATGCGGTTAACAGATGAAGAAGTACAATCTCTTTTAAAAGAGATGGAAGATTGGAAGTTTCTTGAACAACGATGGATCGCAAGAAAGTACCGCTTTCAAGACTATTTGCAAGGAATCGAATTCGTGCGGCAAATAGCCAAAATTTCTGAAGAAGCAAATCATCATCCGTTCATTTCCATTGACTACAAGTTAATCACGGTAAAAATTTCGTCTTGGCGAGCGAAAGGGCTCACAAAACTCGATTTCGAACTGGCGAAAAAATATGATGAAGTTTATTTGAAAATGAAATGATAAAAGCAGGGGAAGAGGGGAAGCAATGCTTTTGAAATGGATTCGATGTATAGTGGATGAAGAGAAGAAAGTTGTATTTTCCGCAGCGCAAGAAAAATGGCGTGATTTGAAAGGATACCCAGGTTTTCACGGACAGATAGGCGGCTGGAATGTTGCGGAGCCGCAAGAAGCGTGTATATTGGCATTTTGGGAAAATCTTGATTGTTATCAAGCTTTTATGAGTAATAAACATGACGAAATTTTTGAGCGAAGCAGGCAAAAAGGGACGTATCACAAAATCTCAGTTGACATTGTTGAAGTAAAACAACCTACCGAATTTAATCATATGAACATGACCGAAGTGCTGCAAAAAAGCAAAATGCTGTACGTTGTCAACTTAAGCAAACTAAACGAAAAACAAACATTTTCAGACACGATAAAGCAAGACAAAAATATATTGGCAACGTTCCTTTCAGAAAATCATCATTTACTCGCTGTTTTATGTACATCGATGGAACTTTCTCCGCGCGAATGGAAGAACACGCCTTGTACACAAGTCGCGCTGGAAAACGCGTGGACGGTTGCTTGAAAAACAAAAGGAGCGTGAAGAAATGAAATTTTACATCGCCTCTAGTTTTACCAACAAAGAAACGGTTCGCGTTTTGGCAAGCCGTTTGATAGAAGAAGGGTTTACGCAAACGTATGACTGGACAAAAAATGAGCGGGCAACAACGTTAACAGATTTAGCGCGAATCGGCGAGGAAGAGAAAAACGCGGTCATGTCCGCGGACTTTTTTGTTTTATTGCTTCCAGGCGGAAAAGGGAGTCATGTAGAACTAGGGATTGCCATTGGATTAGGGAAGAGAGTGTATATATATTCTCCTGACAATGAGTTGAACCATTTAGAGACAACACCAACGTTTTACTATGTGAAAAATGTTAAGAGATTAACTGGTACTATTGAGTCATTTATCAAACAGATTATAAACAGTGAGCGTGAACAAACTTTTAAAGTAAAGGAGAATGAAAGATGAGAAAAGTTGAAGTCGTTCCGTTTAACGAAAAGTGGTCATTGGTGTTTGTGGAAGAAGCGCAAAAGATTAAAGATATTTTCGGAAGAGAAATGGTCAACATCTATCATATCGGCAGCACCTCCATTCCTAACATCCACGCAAAACCGATTATCGATATATTAGTAGAAGTGAAAGAAATTACAAAAGTAGATGATTACAACGAGAAAATGGCGCAACTTGGCTATCGGGCGATGGGAGAGTACGGTATTTCTGGCCGAAGATTTTTCCGTAAAGGTGAGGTAGAAAGAACACATCATGTCCATGTATTCGAAATAGGAAGCGAACATATTATAAGGCACTTAGCGTTTAAAGAATATATGATTGCCCATCCTGAAAAAGCGCAAGCATACAGTGAACTGAAGCAAAAGCTCGCCCGAAAGTTTCCTTACGATATTGAATCCTATATTGAAGGAAAAGATCCATTTATTAAAGAAATGGAACAGAAAGCGTTACACTGGTATTGCTATTCTAGGAATTAAATACTAAAAATGGTGGTTTCCAATGGACTAGTGCGTTTTTTAAAATATTTTATGTTCAGAAAAACAGAAGATGATTATATATAAATTATTCAGATTGAAAATGATTTTTTCTTCTTAAAAGGTGATTATGTTGACGCAATTCGTGAAATTAGTACCTTATAATCCGGAATGGAAAAACATGTTCGAGGTTGATAAACAATTAATTCATCATGCATTTCAAGGAAAAGTTGTACAAATTGAACATATTGGGAGTACGTCTGTACCTGAAATGTGGGCAAAGCCGATTATTGATATTGCAGCTGCGGTTGTAAGCTTTTCTATCCTTGATAAGGAAACGATAGAAAGATTAGCTGCCATTGGATATGAATATGTTCCAAAAGAAGAGTTTCCAAACAGGAGATTCTTTCGCAGAGGAGAATGGGGAGCTGGAACACATCATCTGCACATTTATGAGCATGGAAGTGAAGAATGGGAGAATATCATCATGTTTAGAGACTATCTGAGAAAGCATAAAGACGCAGCAGAAGAATATATCAAGCTAAAAAAGCAATTAGCAAGGCAACACGACCGGCAAATGTATACGGTTTTAAAAGGACCATTTATTCAGGCTATTCTTAACAATGCGAGAAAAGAGATGCAAAAATCATAAGAAAGAAGTGATCGTTCTGAAGTTTGTTAGGAATGGGTTTATTAGTTTTTTACTTTTGTCCACTGTTTTCAATTTAATGATTATGATGATTACGGATAAGACGGCCGAATATTTAGGTGCAAAAGACCTTTTTCATGTCATTCCAAGTTTTATTTTTAATGGAATGGCAGAGGAGATTATAGCCCCACAGTTTCCAGATTTTTTATTTTTAATTCCTATCGCAGTGGCTGATGGAATCGTTGGAGCGTTTGTTGGACTGCTATGTACTATCTTCCTTTCAAAATTAAAAGACATCAAAATCTATTATTCTGTTTTATTAGGTTCATTTATACTCTTTCAATATATCATTTTTAATCACATTCCACCATTCATGCCTTAAAAATAGATATATCCGATGAATCATAAGAGACTATTCCATTTGCCGTGAAAGGAAGGTAGCTTGCATGAATAAAAGAATATTTTATTTGATTATCAGCTCCCTTATTTTATTTCTTTTGTTTTTCTTCGGATTGAAACCATTCGCTGATCCGCCTCCTTCCGAAATTGAAAAAGCAAAACAAGAAGCTCTTTTGCATCTCATCGGTACGGTCACTTCCGATCAGTTGTACAAAGACATAACAGAAGAAAAAGAAACTCCAGTTCAAATAAGAAAAATGAGCCTCGATGTTAAACAGATTTTAAAAGCTCCAACGAATGAATCACTCACTACCGTTGATGTCTTCTACACATATATTCCTTCTTGGCAGGCATATTCAGGAACAAAACGAATGGACATTGCCGTTGATGATGTCATTGAAATTTGGCTGAAAAAAGGGGAGTACGGTTGGGAGCCGGCATTATCAGGAAATACGGTGAAACATATCAAGTACGTTGAGAATCGCAAAGAGCCGATTCCAGAACCAATTTGGCATTCTATAAAGCGAAACGTTCACAACGTTTGGTTAAGATATTCCAGTGTCACTGTATTAATTGGAATTCTCGTTTTTCTTTTCACGTTTGTCCTGCTGGTTTGGAGGAAACAAAAATAGAACAGATACAAGACGCCAGGCATTAAATGTATTTCGTATGGAATTATTAGGAGCAAAAGTTGTTCCGGTATCAAAAGGACAAGGAAAATTAAAAGATGCGGTCGATGAAGCTGGTGCCGACATTAAGCAAAGAACAAATCATCATCGTCAATCTTTCTGGAAGTGGCGATAAAGACGTCGAGCAAGTATTTCGCATGCTAAAATCAGAAAAATAACGAATTCCTTAGCGTGGAACCGTTGGTCATTGGCCGTGAGTTTCACGCTTTTTATGTTTATATGCAACAAATAAATGTCGAAATTTGCGGTGTTTTTATACAAAATTTACAAGCTCTATATTTTAGAATAATAGATAGAAAGGAGAGGAAAAATATGCATGTTTCAACAGTATTGAAATGGATTAGCGGGGGACTCGAAGCGTTGTTAGGCGTTCCTATTTTAGGAGGAACATTGGTCATTGCTTTAGCGTGGACTCCGTTAGCGGTGATGTTCATTTTACATGTCGTTACATTAGTTTTTTCGATTCGTGAAGGAGAAAAGAAGCATGGAAGCATTTTAGGAATCGTCACTTCTTGTGTTTCCTGGATTCCGTTTGTCGGAATGACTATGCATATCATTACGGCGATTATATTAATGATTGACGCATATAATGCGCAAAAAGCCGCATAAATGGTTTTCTCGCTTTTCTAAACAACTTACGCATCCTTAAGAGGCTGCTTTTTTTATTACAGGGGCTTTTATGGACAGCAAGAAAGACAGAAGGGGATTGTATGAAATGTATCACAATGGGGCAGTAATAAACCAAGGGACGAAGGGTTCCTTGCACATAACCCTGTCAAATAGACAATGAAAAAAAGAGTATATGAAGTTGCGGCCTTTTCTCGATATTAATCGGGGAAAGGCCGTTCCGTTTTTCTTGAAAACGACGGTCAATGTAAAAATGAATATACTCTTAAATAGCTTATGATTCATCACGATCTCTTCTCTAAATCCTGCTCTCGTCATTCGTTTCTATCCAAAGTACGGATGTAACGTATAAATGGCTAATCGATGTTCTTTCAAAACTTCTTGGTTAAAATAGTAAAAATTTACTATTAAATCCAAAAAGAATAATACGAGAAAAAAGATACTGCGAACGAAGCAGTATTTTTTTATCTGTAATGTAACTGTAATAGATTTGTAACCACTTCTTATTCTTTTTGTTATTGATTAGCAATCTTTTTTTAATATAATGGTTGACGTTAAAAGAAATGAATATCAAAACTAAATCTGCGAGGGAGCGCAAAATGAAAAAATCTTTTATTCTTACAGGTACAATTATAAGTTCTTTATTAGCAGGTCAAACCGCTTTCGCTAGTAATTATACCGTCCAAAAAGGCGATACGCTTTGGAAAATATCGAAAAAATACAACACTACTGTAGAAACATTAAAACAAATGAATCATTTAACTTCTGATTTTATTTTCCCTGGACAAATATTAAAAGTTAACGAAAAAGAAGATACATATGTAGTGAAAGCTGGTGATACCTTAAGTAAAATTGCAAAACAATATAATACGACTGTTGATGTGTTATTAAAAATGAATCCTGAAATTTCTAATCCAAATTTTATTAAGATTGGTCAAACCATTCGTTTATCTGATTCGATTCCAGAACCTGTTAAATCTGTTGCTAAAAAATCAGGTACTAACGGTTATTACATAGTTAAAGAAAGAGATACTCTTTCTGGCATCGCTAAAATGTTTAATACAACAGTTAGTTCATTGCTCGCTTTAAATCCAGAAATTACGAATCCAAATCTTATCAGAGCGGGACAATCTATTAAAGTTACCGGAAAAGAAGCTTCTGTTCAATCTTCAAATCAAAAAGTTTCTGTACGTTCCTCTGTTTCAGCGGTTTCTACCACTTCTTCCGAAAATAACACAAAAGCTGTGAATTCTTCTTTGGCTGATCAAGTAATTCAAATTGGAGAAAAATATTTAGGTGCTAAGTATTTATATGGTGCTAGCCCATCACGCACAGATGCATTCGATTGTTCATCCTTTACTATGCGGGTATTTGGTGAAGCTGGAATTTCTTTACCTCGCAGCTCGGAAGCACAATCACAAGTTGGCACGCCGGTTTCTTTCAATCAGCTTCAAAAAGGAGATTTAGTCTTCTTTGATACAGACTTCAATGGAGCGATCAATCATGTTGGAATTTATGCCGATAACGGCCAAATGCTAAATGCTACAACTTCCAAAGGAGTTTGTTATGTATCGGTTAATTCTTCTTATTGGAAAGAACGTTTTGTGAAAGCCGTACGTGTAATCAATTAATCTATGAAAAAGCAATGGTTTAAATGCGAAGAGGCTGTCTTATAAGGGTCTGACCTCACGTCCGTTTAACAATATATAGCTTATTTATCCAACAATATGTCCGATGTATATTGTTGTGGGGTCTGACCCTTTGCTTTTGAGACAGCCTCTTTGCAATACGGATTTATTGTTTTCGTTTTAACATCCACTCCGGCTTACCGAAACCTTTAAAGTGTTCATCAATCACTTTTTCAAATTCTTCAGATTCAACAGCCTTTTTAATATCTTTCACAAATGGTTTGTTCAAATCTTTTGTATTTACGACAACACGGTTGCGGTATTTATCAGGCATCTTTTCTAATACCAATGCGTCAAGAAGGTTCATTTTTGCTGCTAATGCATAGTTTCCAGGAACGGCAGCTAAATCAACGCTTTCTACCGCACGAGGTAATTGACCTGCTTCAATTGGCTTAAACTGAAGATTTTTTACATTTTCCTTTATATCTTTCTCAGAGACCGTTAATGGATTGGCTGATGGGTCGAGCTTAATAAATCCTGCATCTTGTAAGACTAAGAACGCTCTGGCTGCGTTGGTCGGGTCGTTAGGAATAGCAATCTGACTGCCTTCTTTAATTTCGGCTAGTGACTTAAATTTATTTGAGTAAATTCCCATTGGCGCAGTTGGAACGATAATTACTTCTGAAAGGTCAAGATTATGTTCTTTTGCGAATTTCTCCATATAAATTTTATGTTGGAACAAGTTAGCGTCTAAATCACCATTAGCAAGAGCTAAATTTGGTTGTATGTAATCGCTGAATTCTACGACTTTGACTTTATAGCCTTTCTTTTCAAGAATCGGTTTAATCGCTTTATTCACCATGTCGCTGTAAGGACCAGAAGTAGCCCCAATGGTGAGTTCTTTTTTCTCTGTAGAATTCGAAGTTGTTTCCTTGCTTCCGCAAGCGGCAAGAAGCCCGAAGGATAACAGTAAAACTAGAAAGATGGATAATTTTTTCATAAAAAGTCCCCCTATCATATTTGTATTTTTAAAGACCTTATCGCTTATCAACAAGACGAGCAATACGGTCGCCTGCAAACTGAATCATTTGCACAAGGCAGATTAAAATGACAATCGTCGTAATCATAACAGTATTGTCGTAGCGGTAATAGCCAAAACGAATTGCAAGGTCCCCAATTCCTCCGCCGCCAACAATTCCTGCCATCGCTGAATATCCGACTAAACTTATCGTTGTAATCGTAATTCCATGCACAATGCCGGGACGGGCTTCAGGTAAGAGAACGTCTTTGATAATCATCCAAGGTGTGGCACCAACAGCAACAGCTGCCTCGATCACGCCTTTGTCAATTTCACGCAAAGAAGTTTCTACAATTCTAGCAAAAAACGGAATCGCCGCAACGGACAACGAAACAGAAGCGGCTGTAGGTCCGATGGTTGTCCCCGTAATGAGTTTAGTGAGTGGCAATAGTCCAACAAGTAAAATAACAAAAGGAATCGAACGAACCATGTTCACAACAAAGCCGAGAACGGATTTAACGGTTGTATTTTCTAAAAACAGACCACTGTCGGTAACAAATAATAAAATCCCTAAAGGAAGTCCAGCTATCATTGCTACTACGAGAGCAATAGCGACCATATATATCGTTTCCAAGAATGCCTTATTTAGTTCAGGAACTAAATTCATAAGCGAATCAAGCAGCATTTGCAATGACCTCCAATTCGTTTGTTCTTAGTGAAATATAATCAATGGCCCGCTTAATTTCATGAGGATCTCCTGTAAGTTCCATAATGAAAATTCCAAGCGGTATGTCTTGAATGTACTCAATTTTTCCGTGTAAAATATTCCCTTTTACTTTAAATGTTTGGAGCATATCAGACACGATAGCTTCTTCAGCTATCTCGCCTTTGAACTGAATTTTTATAATCGTTCCAGTACGTTTTTTCAGCAAATGGTCAGGAATCTCAAATTGCAGAACACTATTAATAAACGATTTTGTCAGTTCTTCTTTTGGGTTCGTAAAAATGTCATACACGGTTCCTAATTCAATCACTTTTCCGTCCTGCATCACCGCAATCCGATCACATATATCTTTGACGACTTCCATTTCATGAGTAATTAAAACAATCGTAATTCCAAGTTCGCGGTTAATCTTTTTCAATAAGGCTAAAATCGACTTTGTTGTACTTGGGTCAAGCGCTGATGTTGCTTCGTCGCATAAAAGGACAGTTGGTTCATTTGCAAGTGCACGTGCAATTCCGACTCGTTGTTTTTGTCCGCCGCTTAATTGGGAAGGATATGCATCCCGTTTATCAGCAAGACCAACCATTTCTAGTAGTTCATTCACTCGTTTCTCAATTTCGTCTTTTGATTTTTTTGCCGCTTTTAAAGCAAATGCGACATTTTCAAAAACCGTTTTTGAACTAACGAGATGGAAGTGTTGGAAAATCATCCCGATCTTTAAGCGTGCTTGCCGTAATTCCTTTTCATTTAAAGTGGTTAAATCAATACCATCGATGATGACTTGACCGGATGTCGGGCGTTCTAAAAGATTTAAGCATCTTAAAAGTGTGCTTTTTCCAGCACCGCTATAGCCGACAATGCCGAAGATTTCGCCATTTTTGATCGTTAAAGAAACATTGTCCACGCCAATCACCTTATTTTTTTTAGACGAATACACTTTTACTAAATTCTTTACCTCAATCATCGAATCCCTCGCTCCTATTTTTTATTTTGGAAAATTTTACTTATGAAATATTTGCATATTTTTGAGATGAAGAGAAGAATGCAACCAAAGATAAATGCTTACCTTATCCAACAAAAGGCTTTACTCTTCACGTTGCATAATAACAGTTACAAATTTTGTTAATAAAAAATGCCTCTTCCATTCAGAAAGAGGCATCGAGTATCTATGTACACGACTTATCTTTCAGAATGGAAGCCATTCTGCAGGATTTGGCACCGTTCCTTTTATAAGGAGGTTGCCGGACGTCATAGGGCCTGTTCCCTCGGTCACTCTCGATAAGCGGTTAATTGTATTTAATTTTTAAATAAATCATAATTCTTGAGAAAGTGATTGTCAATATATGTTTTTTTATTAGTATAAAAGATAACGCTTACATATTTGGGGTATATAGGAAAAAATTTTTTAAAAGGAGGTTATGATGATTAGTACGGATTTAGCTTACCTAATATGGTCACATTGAAGGATTTTCTGTGCGGGGATTTTCGCACGCAACTGTTTTCCCTTATTAATTTCGTGATGGTTGTTGGCTCGAGGAAGCGATTACAATATGCGTCAAAGTGAAATGAGTACTCGTGAAATCAGTAAATTTATTGAACGAATTCTTAGGAACCCCTACTGCTAACCATACAGAGATACTCTACCTTATCATGCATTACACAAACCTCTTGACGGTACCATCGCTCAGCAGTTTTCGTACTTGAAAACTTTACTTTTCTTTGCATAATTGTATTTCAATCAATCCATAATAGCTAAAGAAAAGGTGATATGATGAATTTTTTTAGGAGGGTTATTATTATGGGAATTTTAAGTGGTAATCCAAAAGAAGAGCCGATGCACTACGGAGAAATATTTGGTGTATGGTCGCATTTACTACTGGCTAAAGGATTAGTAGCTGGGTATCAAACATTACTCAACCATACAGGTGATGAGGATTTAAAACGTTTTATTGAGGATAGTATTGAAAACGTTCTAAAACCGGAAATACAAGAAACAGAACACTTGTTAAAAGAAAATGGAATAGCACTTCCACCGTCACCGCCAGAACGGCCAAAAGCGTGTTTAGAAGACATTCCTGCTGGTGCGAGATTTACTGACCCAGAAATCGCTGCAATGCTTACTAAAGATATTTCGGCGGGTTTAGTGGCATGTAGTACGATTATGGGGCAGTGCATCAGGGAAGATATTGCTTTAATGTATGGTCAATTTCACATGAAAAAAGCGCAATATGGTGCTAAATTGCTTAGAATGAACAAAGAAAAAGGTTGGTTAGTTCCACCGCCGCTCAATTTGAAAAATTCGGATTGTTAAAAGGAGTTTTAATATGTTTATCTAAAAGCTTGCGATGCCGCAAGCTTTTATTTTTTAATGATTAAGAGCAAGCAAGTAGAGTTTACGTTTAGAAAGTCGCTGTTAACAAAAGAGTTTGCAACAAATTGGAAACAATAAATTACCTTTATTGCTCCTAAGTATAACCTTTGTTAAAAGAAGTGTTTAGTCAAAGTTTACAAACTGCTTTGCGAAACTTTTCCATCATTGTGTAAAAAGTAAATCATAAAAAAGTCCGCTTCCTTGTGCTCTATGATAGACCCCACTACAACATAGAAAGGAAGACGGACTATCATTATGGGTTCTTATTTTGTAGATCTATTCACAAACTCACGCTTACAAGCTCCGTTTCGTTATATTGTATGATGAAAGTGGAACACGGCCTCTACAGGACAGACCGACCTCGTCTTTGGAGAAAAGCATTTCTCAAATGCTTCTTTCTGAAGATATTCTTTCGTTTGGACTCGTTAGACTTCTGTTTAATAAGTTTCTTCTGAATTGACATGTTTTTTGTTATTCTTTACGGTGAAGATAATAGTAACTGTCCAAACAATTGATATAACGGCGTAAATAATAGGGATCCATAAATCATTAATAGACCAAGCATTAAGCAATGTTTGGGTATTGGTTAATATAATAAAACCTCCTACAAGAACTCCTAATAAATGAGAAGGTAATCTTTTTACTAACCATGCAGCAATGGGGGCTGCAATAATTCCTCCTAACATAAGGGCTATTACCCAAAACCAGTTAACTTCTTCCCAACCTAACGAAATAAGAAATCCTATAGAGGCAGAAACAGCAATGGCAAACTCACTTGTATCCACCGTACCGATCACTTTTCTAGCTGAAGTTCCTTTTCTGGATAATAGTACCGGAGTCGTGATGGGTCCCCATCCACCTCCACCAGTTGCATCTGCAAATCCGGCAATGAATCCTAATAAAATTGACTGTTTTCTAGACAAGCTAATCGATTTCTTCTCACTACCTTGATTGAACTGAAAGAGAAAGCGAAACAGAACATATATCCCAAGAATTAATAAAAACAAAGAAATATATGGCTTTACAGCATCACCTGGTAAATTACTTAAAAAACAAGCTCCTGTAAATGCTCCAATAGAACCGGGAATGATCAATTTAAATACAGCTTGGCGATCAACATTTCCAAATTTTATATGAGAAATGCCGGATGCTGCAGTCGTCACAACTTCAGACAGGTGTATGGATGCCGAAGCTATTGCGGGAGTAATTCCAAATGTTAACAAAAGTGTTGACGAAGTGACACCGTAAGCCATTCCCAAAGATCCATCAATTAGTTGAGCTAAAAAACCGATAACCGCAAATATAATGAGTTTTCTCATTGTTGCCATCCCACAAAAACGCCTCCTTTTTTGATTTTATCAAATGATGCACCTCATCATGGGAATTGTACTAAAGCCTATATTATTAAATGCAGATATAAAAAAAGTGATACAGTTGAAGCGTAAAATTAAATATTTAGTTTTATTTGACAATCCGAGCGTAATATACATTTGAAACCAGTTCTGATGCAGAAAATCTATACCAACTAAAAGGAAGGGGTTATTAAATATGGGGGGGCAAACGCGTAACGTGTGCATAAGGAAGCATAAAAAAATCCCCAAATATGGGGAAAGAACCAACAACCCATAACCAGAGGTGGAGAAAACAAATCAATGGGGCTGTCTTATTATGTCATGAGTCAGCCCCGATTTTGTTTACATAATACTATTTTAGTAAATCCTTGTTATCCGTTTTGCTCTCCTGTTTGCGCTTCTTCTTCGCTATTGATTTCCATTTTTTCTCCGCCAGAAGAAATATACGAATACACTTCGATATCTTTTTTTGTTTTTGCCATTCCTTCAATATATGGTTTAATTAAATCTTTATAATCTTCATAAACCCCTTTTTCTTGCAAGTGCCCAAAAACATACATTTTTTTTTCGTCAATCAAAAATGTTAAATATCCCACGGCTTTTTGATTTTGATCAACAACATTCAATACGTGAAAATAGGGCGTAAATACTTCCGGTGAAAAATAAATTTGCAATGAAGGCACCCCCTTTTAGTTAAATTGCAACTTTTGAAATAATGAGTCACTCGTCTCTTCAGGTGATTCTTGTTTTTTAACGCGGATCATAAACAAGCATAAAATGGCAACCAATAACGTTAAACTAGCCGTAGTCAAAAACATCCCTTTCCTTGACCATTCCATTAACAATCCATAAATGGGCGGACCGATTGCAGCACCTAAAAATCGGACCGACCCGTAAAGGGAAGTGACAAAACCTCTTCGATCGGCTGAAACGGATCCAGTTATAAAGCTGTTAATACAAGGAAGAACTAAACCTGTGCCAATGCTACTAATGACGAGGATGGAAAAAAACGGAACGAGTCGTTGGAAAAATACGAGCGTTGAAAATGATACTGTCATTAGTAAAAGCCCAATAATAATTAACTGTTTCATTAATTTCATTCTCTTGCCAATTTTGCTGCCTGTTATGTAGGAAGTAACCGTCATAAAAAGCAACGGAATGGCTAATATAGAACCTTTTAGTACCCCGTCTATTTTGAAGGTTTTCTCAAGTATATCAGAGATATAAAAAAGGATTCCAAACAAAGTAAATAAACAAGTAGCTCCTGCCAAATAGGCCGTAAAGAGCCATCGTCCTTCGTGTTTGAAGACCGTAAATAACCCCTTTACATAGTTTTTAACAGGCAGAGGATCATTTTTCGTTCGTTTTTCTTTTATAAAAAATACTGTCAATAAGATGGAGATTAAACAAAAGATTGGAAAGACAAAGAAAGCAGCATACCAAACAATTAAAGCTATTAAAGAGCCAATAATGGGTGAAATAACTTTTCCAAATCCATTGGATGCTTCAACTAATCCAAGTACTTTACTTTGCTGGCCTCCTTTGAACAAGTCTCCGGCTAACGCCATGGCAATAGGTGCAGTTCCAGCTGCTCCTATACCTTGAATAATTCTTCCAGTTAAAATCCACATGTATGCTTGTGAAAACCATGCGGCAGCTGAACCGGCTATCAGACCTCCTGCCCCATATAAAATTAAAGATGGAATAATAATGGCTTTTCGAGTAAACCGATCTGACAAATACCCTAGTAAAGGAATGGAAATAGCTGCAGCAACAGAAAAAACAGTAATGATTAAGCTGACTTTAAATTGTGTCAAATTCAGTTCAGCCTTCATCTTTGGAAGAATCGGGATAAGCATAGAGTTACCTAACACTAAAATTAAAGGAATAGAACCAATCGCAGCTATTGTCATTCCTGTATGTTTATTTTTTGACAAAGGCGATAACAACTCCTTAACGAGAAATATTGGAACGCTTTCATATTTTAAGTCAACTTTCTTTTCTCTATTCGATGTATGAATTGTAAATATTTCCAATCAATAGGATGAATTTATACACCAATCGCCTATGAATTGAATAGCATAGCAACTGTAAAGAAAAGGAGGCGAATACCCAAATATGAATTTTTTAACATTGCCTACAAGATTAAAAAAAAACCGTGGTTACGGTCTTACCGTCATAGCTGACTTTGGTACCCCAGTTGGTGAATTAAATCATATTTTATCCGATTATCATTCTTTTATTGATCTTGCAAAAATCGGGATCGGTTCAGCCTATGTAACACCCAATTTGAAAAGAAAAATCGAATTGTACAAGGAATATCATATTCAGCCATATTGTGGTGGAACATTGTTTGAAAAAGCATATTATCAAGGAAAAATAAATGATTATCTTGAATTTTTAAAGGATCTCGGTATAGAGTGGATCGAAGTTTCAAACGGCACATTGGACATCCCGCTAGAGAAGCGAGTAGAACTGGTCAGTCAAATGAAAAATTATTTCTACGTCATTGGAGAAGTAGGATCGAAAGAACAATCGAAAGTGTTCACAAATACCCAATGGTTAGAAGAAATTCATGCACTGCTAGAGGCGGGGTGCGAATATATCATAACGGAAGGAAGAGATTCAGGAACAGCGGGGATTTATGATAGTGATGGAAAAGTAAAAAAACATTTGATAGATGATTTCTTACAGTACACCGATGTACGGAAAATCATTTTTGAAGCACCAACACCAAAACAGCAAATGTTTTTCATCAATCATATAGGACCAAACGTAAATTTAGGAAATGTCAAACTTCAAGATATTATAACATTGGAAGCTCAACGTTGCGGACTAAGAAGCGAAACATTTTTTTTGGAGGAAACAAAATGTATATTGTCTTAATTCGTCATTTACCGACGAATTGGAATAAGAAAGGATTGCTTCAAGGAAAACAAGATGTCCCGATCGATCCTATAACACCAAATGTTTGGAAACAAATTCATGAAAATAAACAAATATTAAATGAAATTGGTCCATTTGATACGGTTTTAACAAGTACTTTAAAAAGAACTCAGCAAACTGCCGTTGCTTATGGCTTTACCAATTATACATGCGAAGCGCTCTTAGATGAATTAGATTTTGGCTCATTTGAAGGCAGACAAAAGAGCCAAATGATTGAAAAATTCCAAATTGAGTGGTTTGAAAATCCAAGGCATCTTGTACTGGGAGAAAATCTTGCTGATTTTGAAAATCGGATATTTGCTTTTTTAGATAAATATGCATCCCATTATAAGATTTTAGCATTTGGCCATGGTTCATGGATCCGAGCTGTTACTTCCATCCATCAAGTCGGAAATGTAAATAAAATGAATCAGATTGTTGTTGAAAACAATGCGTTAATACAATTAGATTTTATTAATCATCGCTTAGGGGGGAACAATCATCGGGAAGCAAATTAACTTATGATAGTTGGGATGAAGATTATGTACATCAATTGTAAAATGGATTCAAAGATTTTGTCGATGTCATTAAATGGGCGTATAATGAAGGGAATGAAAAGCAATCAATTTAGGGAAGATAGGAATAATGAAACACAGACATATTATTTGACATCATGCCAAAGTGACAAAATAAGATCGACAACGGTTAAATAAAACATAACAGTTGACAGGACTATCTGGTTCAGGAAAATCTATATTAGCCAATACCGTCGATCCGATTGAAGAATCAGCGAAAAGAGGCTGACTCATAAGTGTCTGACCTCACGTGCATTTCACAATCTATAGTCCATTTATCTTATGTTATGTCCTATATATTGTGTTGTGGGGTCTGACACTTTGCTTTTGGATCAGCCTCAATTCATGTATTGTCACTTTTTCCGCCAACCTAACGAAACAGATTGAATACCCGTCCATTCTAAATAATAAATGGTATCAATAATATTCGTTGAAATGATTTGACATAATACTGCATACAAAACGATTTTAAAATTAATAACCGAGGCCGTTAATAAAAAGATTAAAAAGTTGATCCCAAGCATAACTTTCCCTGGACTCCAGTCTTTATAAGAAGCAATCATTAATGCAGGAATGACCATCCCTCCGCTAGATGCTCCATGACGAACTAATATTCCCACCCCAACTCCAAAAAAAATGCTACCGCTTAAAAGATCCAGCCAAAGGTTAAGGTGTGGGAATGAAACGTATTCGGTTATTAGATTTACTGTAATGGATGTAATGGTCACCGAATACATGGTTCGAATCGTCCAAGAGTAGCCAAAGTATTTCAATGCTAAAACTAAGAAAGAGAAATTAACAACCCATAATGAAAGACCTAGCGGAAGACGCAACCAATGGTTCATTAAAATCGCCAATCCTGCGGCCCCGCCTGATGGAATGGAATGTGGAAACAAGAAAATGGACATAGAAATTCCTTGCAAGGTTGCACCTATGAAAAGTAAAAGGTATGTAAATAAATGACGGTTCATTTTTCTTTATCGACCTTTCTAGGATGACTTTTCTATTCACATTAGATTTAGAAACTTTCTCTTGTCCATTTTATGTGGGATAGTGGACATATATGCTTTGGAAAAATATCCTATTTCAAGCGATTTTTTTGTTCTATTTAACATGTTCACCGAGAAGTCTCCCGCCTCTAATCGAAGTGTAGGTGGTAGAGGTTCATAATACTTGTACGAGATTTAGAGTTTTTAGTGTAATCAAGAAAAAATTTGTATGAAATAATGACAGTGTAGGTCGTTTTCGATGCGCGTCTGAGTTTGCTTTAGTCAGTAAATTGCTGAAGGATGATTGTATTAAAAAGCGATTATGATTGGCGAGATATTCAAGCGCTAAAGACAACAATTTATGGTCAGTCGGATGTCAATTCGGGTTTGCGGATCATATGAACTAGCAGAATCGGGCTATATTGTAAATCAGTTTTCGGAAATTGTCGCGATTGTTCAAACGATTTGGCAACAAGCAGATGTAGCAACCTAAAATAGCAAAAAGCGATTATTTTTTACAGGAAAGTAGGATTTTGTATATAAATGTCGAACGTATTATATATCATTCATTGGTTACGAGAGCTATCACCGCGGATAGCTCTTTCACTGTTTTATTGACAATAGACAGCAGGAGGGGAATAAGAATGATGATCGAGGATGCAAACGAATTAAGTCATCAAGATTTTGAAAAAGAAGTGGAACATGAGGGAAGAAAGGTTGTCATTACAGCAGCCAGCCTCGACGATTATGGAAACATAAATGAAATTGTCAAAGAAGGACAAGATGAGCATGCAGAAGCGCTTCCAACGATTTTTGCCAAAGTCGATGTCGTGATGCCAATTGATTATTACCAACAATTATTAAATGATAAAAATAGCGAAGTTTTGGTTGCTAAGCTGGACGGACAGGTTGTTGGATTTGCAGTATTGGAAATAAAAGAAGCTCCGCCGTTTGCTTCTCTTGTTCCGCGTACATATGCTTATATCAGCGATTTTGGTGTGAAAAAATCATTTCAAAATAATGGAATTGGTAAACAATTATTTTTTGCCTGCGTAGAGTGGGCAAAAGCGAAAGGCGCCACCTCGCTTGAATTAAACGTTTGGGAGTTCAATCAAAAAGCCATTTCGTTTTACGAACAACTTGGAATGAAACCGTTGAGCCGAAAGATGGCAATCGATTTATAGACAGTAGAAGTAAGGTTTTAGTGGTGAGAAAATGGAGGAAAATAGAGATGGGATATATTGAGGAATTACGCGCGATTGTCGGTCATCGGCCGTTAATTTTAGTTGGTTCGCTTGTCATTATGAAAGATGAGAAGGGACGAATATTACTTCAGCAGCGAAAACATCCGTACGGGTTTTGGGGACTTCCAGGAGGATTAATGGAACTTGGCGAATCAACGGAAGAAACAGCGCGGCGAGAAGTATGGGAAGAAACGGGCTTAGTACTCGGGAATTTAAAGATGATCGATGTCGTTTCCGGAGCGGACAACTTTATTAAAGCACCGAATGGAGATGAGTTTTACATGGTGACAGTTGTTTACGAGACGAGTGAGATTAGCGGAGAACTACGAATCGATCAACAAGAATCACTCGATTTTCGCTATTTTAAAACGAGTGAACTGCCAGAGCAAATCGTAAAAAGCCATCGCCGTATATTAGAAAGTTATTTGAAAAATGACGAGCGTTTTTAAGAAAACGAGGTGAGAGAAATGAAATTTTTGCTACTTTTCTTTCTAGGCATATTGGCGGCTCTTTTTTTCTTTGTCTTTCTTTCAAATACAACAAAAACACAAAAGCGAAAAAGAAGAGGCGATAGCGAAGTGCTTCCGACGTTTTATCATGGTACTTCATCCACAGATGATCGAAATGATCGTAGCGATTTCAACGGAGATGGAGATGGAGATGGTGATGGTGGAGGAGGAGGCGGAGACTGAACGTTTAAAAGAGCTATTGGATGAATTTCTTCAATGACAGAAGAAGAACGGATAGTACCGCCAAAATAATTGGCGGCCTTTTTAACATGTCCACCGAGAAGTCTCCCACCTCTAAGCGAAGTGTAGGTGGGAGAGGTTCATTCAGTCTAAAAAGTTTCATTGTTTCATAGCTATAAATAAAGAACGTGTTGCGATAGACCAACAAAATAAGAAGACTTCTATCCTATGTCACCTCAGAAGATAAAATGGACCAAGGAAGTATATGGATTTAAGTTTGAAGGAGAAATAGTTGATTGCATAGGAATTGAGTGTATTAGTTCAAATAATGGTAAGATAAAACATATTGCAGTATTATTTCTAATTTTTGTTAATTCTCGTGTAAAACAAAAGCGCTCTTGCATCTGGAAACACTTTTGTTCACTGTCATTTTGACGAGGTTCTAAGCAAGAGCTATTTTGTATGGAGCGCCACGGATTTTGTTTTTCTTTTCTTAGTTCTGTTAGTGTTTTTATTTTATTTAGGAAATATAGAACCAGAATTGGTAGGATGGAGTTATCAAGTACTTACAATACCATTATCACATTATTTTGAGGCAACTACTAATATGTTGCTAACATTAAGTTTTATTCATCTGCTTGTTTTTCCGCTGTATCGATGTAAGTGAGGAATTCGTCCGCTCGTTGTTGTAACGCCAGAGAATTCGTGATAATGTCCCCCTCCTGGAAGTGGTATAGCCGGTCCAGTAACGCCCCTTATCTCATGTCTATGCCCATCATTGAAGGATGTAAATGTAAAATAACGGTGTGTATGTGGAACACCGCTTGGCGCAGGTTCTGTCATTCCAACATATTGATGTCTATGGCCTGCGTCATAAGAAGTAACCCCAGAGAATTGGTGAACATGCACAGGCCTTCCATCCCAAGTAGTAATATACAGGTTATGTGAATGATATGAGTCGGAATCATTGGAATGAATCAAATAACCACTAACACGTATCTCCATTGTTTTTCTCCTTTCATTCATGTTCCATATATCATATGACAATAGGCATATAGATGTATGGGTGTAAGACAACAACATAAGGGTCACTCTTTTATACGTGTGTAATTGACAGGGACTAGTTCCATTCTTGGTCTTCATTCCCTGAACTTGTCCATCAGTGTTTCGTTAAAACAAAGTCTATCGGTTTGACATCATTTCCGATAAAAAATTCATTTTCGGGAAACACTAATGAAAACAAAAACAGGGAGGAAAAGCTGGCATGTCATGGATCGAAGGACGTATTATTTCCGGTGAGTATGACAATGAAATGAACGTTTTCACCATCCAAAGCTTAAAACAGTTTTCCATTGAAACCGCTCTCCAACCACATCAAATGCAACATCTGTCAGACTATCTGAAAAATCATCAAAATGAGGAGGAAGGACAAATTCTTATTCTTTACGATCAAATAGCTAACCACACATACAATCATTCAAATTTCAGAGGGCTTACCGAAGAAGAAATTAGAAAAGAATTAAGAAAAGCAAAACAAATCATTATGGAATTGACGGGGTTTTCTCCTAAATTATTTCGTCCGCCAGGAGGGTATTATAATGAAACCATCATCAATGTGGCAAACCAAGAAGGTTATACAGTTGTGATGTGGTCATGGCATCAAGATACATATGATTGGCAACAGCCTGGTGTCAGAAATATTGTAAAAAAGGTTTTGCTTAATACGCGAAATGGCGATATTGTCTTATTTCACGATTACGGTGGGGATCGTCGTCAAACGATCGAAGCACTAAAGCAAATTTTACCTGAACTTAAAAAAAGAGGATACAAATTTGTTACCGTATCAGAATTGCTAAAAATGCATCCAAACTATAGATATCTCGACTGGATATCAGGATAAGTGGTAAGTCAGAGAAATGAAAATTTGTTTTAGACAGAAAAAGGTAAATCAGTGACTGTGCGTTGCGATCGCAAAAGTAGACAGTATAAAATTGGTTAATTAGAGGGAATCAGAGTTGACTCTGGTTCCTTTTCTCTTCTCATCGAAATGTAATCGAGATGAGAAGGAGAAAACATACATTTCTTGGGCTTTTTCTTTAACTGGTTTGTGCATATTGAGCCTGATGTTTGATAGCTTAAGACTCCTTATGGGTTCGTATGAAAACTTATTTATCCCGTACCCAATCCAGGAGTTCATTTTACAAGGATGAGGGAACAGTTGTAATGCTTTCTTTAACTTCAAACTAGAAAGGTTAACATTATTTAGAAAATATAAAACTAGAAGCCTACACGGTATTATATCTGTACTGTTCGGAAACATCTTTCAAAATATAAATGCACATAAAATCGGCTGTAGAGAGTATTAAGTTCTGTTAAGAAAAGCCCTTTATCATTATATTTGTCTATACCGTATTAAAAATGTAGCATACCTTATTAATGTATTTAACCCAACACTAAGCATTCCATCGATAAAGGAAGCTAGGTGAGTGAAGAACGGTTTTGAATAGGAAGTAAAAAGGAAAATTCCATTCCACTAGTTATAGACTTTTTTTTGATGAGATTGTCTATTCAGTGGACATAACCCCCTCTAGATAGGTTATAGTAACACATTTATCCTAAGCTAGATTCGTGTTTTTATGTCCTTAGAAAATGATTGAATCTAATTTGCTTATTTCATTTCCTATCGGGGGTCAGATTTGACGGGAGAGTAAAGTCCTTTATTAGATGAATGAATGACAAGAATAATGTTTTTTCTAACTATGTTTGTATAGGGACGATACTTTTCTATTTCATAGGAGGGATAGCGTGGAAAAGGCAGTAATTGAACCATGGGTAGTTGATGAGCTTACTCATGAATTTTTTGTACCTGACTACATTAATCAAATAGCAGAAGAGGTTCTTCAAAGTTACGATTTATCGGTTAAGAGCATTCAAATAATCACAACTAAGCCAGACAAAGGCGGAGCGATTTGGAAGCTTGAGACAAATTTAGGACCAAAAAGTTTGAAGCTGTTACACCGAAGACCGACCAGAAGTTTGTTCAGCCTAGGGGCTCAGGAATATTTAGTTGATGTTCAGCAGGCAAGAGTACCACCTATTGTAAAGACAAAGGATGGAATAAATTATGTTGAGGCAGGAGGAAAGCTATGGTTTGTTGCGGAATGGATCGAACCATTGACACCTGTTACAAAA
>DASQMX010000004.1:0-159042 GCA_035645275.1 Anoxybacillus sp. | reverse complement strand
CAGTGTGGCCGATCACCCTCTCAGGTCGGCTACGCATCGTCGCCTTGGTGAGCCGTTACCTCACCAACTAGCTAATGCGCCGCGGGCCCATCCTGCAGTGATAGCCGAAGCCATCTTTCAACCAAGAACCATGCGGTTCTTAGTGTTATCCGGTATTAGCTCCGGTTTCCCGAAGTTATCCCAGTCTGCAGGGCAGGTTGCCCACGTGTTACTCACCCGTCCGCCGCTAACCTCAGGGAGCAAGTTCCCCTCGGTCCGCTCGACTTGCATGTATTAGGCACGCCGCCAGCGTTCGTCCTGAGCCAGGATCAAACTCTCCAAAAAAGTTATATACCTAGCAATCTAACATTGACGCTTGCGTTTTGTTCAGTTTTCAAGGAACTTAATTTAGAACAGCTATTTGATAATAACAAAATAAAAAAGAGATGTCAACCTATTAACAAGAATATTAATACATAACCATCGGACATGTTTTATTATATTCGATATTATTTATTAACGCAAGTATATTTTTAAAAAAAGACAATGATTTTTATCTCATTGCCTTTAACTTTTAATAAATAACTTCTTCAATATGAATATTTCGATGTTCCCTTAAGGATACGAACTGATTTGTTTCTAAATTTTTAACCATTGGCCGCGTAGGAGAGTCTGGATAGATAAAGACAATTTCTGCTGTTTCTCCGCTTGATAGCTTAACTTTTGTTCCAACATTAAAAGCCGTAAGATGATCTAATAAAACTTGAACAATTTCCATACTTAACTTTCCAAAACTATCAGCTTGAAGCTGCTCAAGCGCTTTAAATGGAGATTGTTTAGCTCGATAAAGACGCTCCGATATCATCGCATGATAAACATCAGCTACAGCTACTATTTTACTATAAGGATGAATTTTTTTCTCATCGAGCCCGAATGGATAACCGCTTCCATCATTTCTTTCATGATGTTGCAAAACAGCTAACTTCGCCCCTTCTTGCAACACTGGAAGTTTTTGAATCATTTTATAACCATATACGGTATGTTGCTTTATTTCTTTATACTCGTCTGAAGTAAGAGCGGAACTTTTTGTTAATAATCTTTGATCAATTTTTGCCATTCCGCAATCACATAAAACACCGGAAATTGCAATTTGATAATAATCTCCTTTGTCATAGTTCAAGTTTTTCGCTATAAACCCTGCAAACAAACCTACGCTAATGGCATGATGATACAAATAATCTTCCTTTGTTGTATAACGATATAGAGAAAATAGTTCACTTTTAGATTCAATCAGCTTATCCAGTAATGGAATAATAACTGCTCTAACTTCTCCAATATCAACTGGAAGGCCTGATTGCCAGCCTTGAAAAATACGCTTATACTGCTGAACTGCTTTTAAATACAATGAGATAATTTCTTCTTCCTCAATTTCTCTCTCTTGATTCTGACTGCTTTCGATTATTTCACTTGGCTTAAACGGTTCACCGTTTGCCAAAACGGATTTAACATATACATCTTCAATGAAAAATTTTTTTAACACTGTTAATAAAAGAGGAGTTAATATTGTATTTTTCGGAATAATTGGCTTGTTGGATTTTCCAAATACATCTTCTGATAAAATGCATCCTTCCTGCAATTGATTCACCTTTACCCGTATCACTTCTCTTCATCCCCCAATATCGCAAAACATTTAAAAAGGGGCTGACCCATCAGTGTCTGACCTTACATGCATTTCACAATATATAGTCCATTCATCCAATGTTATGCCCTATATATTATGGTGCGCGGTCTGACACTTTCCTTTTAGGTCAGCCTCTTTATTTTAATGTTCCTCAATTTCTTCGCTATTTTTTTCTTCCTCTTTCGATACCTTAGCAACTGTAGCAACGTATTCATTTTCATTATCGTCAGATAGACGGATAAGCTTAACTCCCTGTGTATTTCTGCCCATACGAGAAATATCGCTGACAGCAATGCGGATTAATATTCCGCTTGCAGTGATTAACATTAAATCCTCTTCACCAGTTACTGTTTTTACCGCAACAACGTCTCCATTTTTCTCAGTAATATTGCAAGTTTTTAATCCTTTTCCGCCTCTGCTTTGAATGCGATACTCTGAGGCTGGAGTACGTTTTCCATATCCATTTTTTGTAACAATTAAAACATCTGAGCCTTCCTCTAATATTTCCATACCAACGACTTCATCATCCGCATCCAACGTAATGGCTTTTACACCTGTAGCATTTCTTCCCATTGTTCGTACATCTGTCTCTGGAAAACGAATTAACATACCTTTTTTCGTTCCAACAATAATATCTTTAGAGCCATCAGTAAGTTTAACAGAGATTAATTCATCTCCCTCACGTAAGCTAATGGCGATTAATCCATTATTACGAATATTCGAGAACGAAGACAATGGAGAACGTTTTGCAATTCCTTCTTTCGTAGTAAAGAAAAGGAACGAATTATCATCGAACTCATCAATGGTGATAATTGTATTAATCCATTCGTCTTTATCAATTTCTAACAAATTAACAATCGGTATTCCTTTCGCAGTACGTCCAAACTCCGGAATTTCATAACCTTTTGCTCGGTATACTTTTCCTTTGTTTGTGAAAAATAAAATCGTATTATGTGTAGAGGTAATTAATAGATGTTCAACAAAGTCGTCCTCGCTTGTGTTCATTCCTTGAATACCTCTACCGCCTCTTCTTTGGCTCTTATATGTGGATACAGGCAAGCGTTTAATATAACCCTTATGTGTTAATGTTACGACAATATTTTCGCGCGGAATCAAATCCTCATCATCGATTTCTTCAACGCTGCCAACAACAATTTCTGTTCTACGCTCATCATTGAATCTTTCTTTAATTTCAAGTAGCTCGTCGCGAATGATTTGTAAAACTTTCTCCTCATCTGCCAAGATGGCTTTCAATTCGCTGATTAGTTTAACTAAATCTTTATACTCTTGTTCGATTTTTTCGCGTTCCAAACCTGTAAGCCTTTGGAGACGCATATCTAAAATCGCTTGGGCTTGTCTCTCCGTTAAAGAAAATTGCTGCATTAACCCTTCTCTTGCAATATCCGTTGTTTGTGAGCTGCGAATTAAGTTGATTACTTCATCTAAGTGATCAAGGGCAATGCGCAACCCTTCTAAAATATGCGCCCGCGCTTCAGCTTTTTTCAATTCATAGGCTGTACGGCGACGAATCACTACTTTTTGATGGTCTAAATAATAATTTAAGCATTGCTTTAAATTTAAAACTTTTGGCTCTCCATCTACTAGTGCGAGCATATTAATACCGAAACTAGTTTGCAAAGCTGTTTGTTTGTATAAGTTATTTAAAATGACATTGGCATTGGCATCTTTTCTCACTTCAATCACAATTCTCATGCCGTTGCGGTCGGATTCATCGCGCAAATCAGTGATTCCTTCAATTTTCTTTTCGCGGACGAGCTCAGCAATTTTTTCGATTAGTTTTGCTTTATTCACTTGATAAGGAAGTTCCCGAACAATAATCGTTTCTTTTCCGCTTGCATTTTTCTCAATTTCTACTTTTGCCCGTAATGTAATGGAGCCGCGCCCTGTTTCATATGCTTTACGGATTCCGCTGCGGCCAATAATCTGACCGCCTGTTGGAAAGTCTGGTCCTGGAATGATTTCCATTAATTCAGCAATGGTGATATCAGGGTCTTTGCTTAATGCTAAAATAGCATCTATTACTTCGCCAAGCTGATGAGGCGGGATATTTGTTGCCATTCCGACAGCAATACCCGACGAACCATTAACAAGTAAGTTAGGAAACCTTGAAGGCAACACGACTGGTTCTTTTTCCGAACCGTCGTAGTTATCTTGGTAGTCAATCGTGTCTTTATTAATGTCGCGCAAAAGTTCCATCGCTATTTTGGACATGCGCGCCTCGGTGTAACGCATCGCTGCTGCAGCATCCCCGTCAATAGAACCGAAGTTTCCATGTCCATCAACAAGCATGTAGCGATAGTTAAAGTCTTGTGCCATCCGCACCATCGTATCATAAACAGCAGCATCCCCATGAGGATGATATTTACCAATAACTTCACCGACGATACGAGCAGATTTTTTATATGGCTTATCCGCTGTCATTCCTAAATCATGCATCGCATATAAAATACGGCGATGTACCGGCTTTAAACCGTCGCGTACATCCGGAAGAGCACGCGATACAATAACGCTCATCGCATAATCAAGGAACGACGAACGCATTTCCTGGCTAATATTGACTTCTTTAATTCGTAAATTTTGATTTTCCGACATAGAAACGAACCTCCCTTAGAAGTTCACTTTTTAAAATTTGGGGAGGGTGATTAGTAAACACTCTCCAATGTACAAAGAAGGATAGATACATCATCTATCCTTAAATATCTAAATTCTTTACATATTTTGCATTTTCTTCAATAAATTGTCTTCTTGGTTCTACTTTATCTCCCATTAAAATTTCAAACGTTTCATCCGCTTCAATGGCATCTTGCAAACTTACTTGAAGCAATGTTCTCGTTTCTGGATTCATTGTTGTTTCCCATAATTGTTCTGGATTCATCTCGCCAAGACCTTTATAACGTTGAATATTAGGTTTTGGATTGTCAGGTAATTTGGCAAGAATAGCTTCTAACTGGCGGTCATTGTATGCATATTCAACATGTTTGCCTTGTTGAATTTTGTAAAGAGGTGGCTGAGCAATATAAACATATCCTTTTTCAATAAGTTGCCGCATATAGCGATAAAAGAATGTAAGCAATAACGTACGAATATGGGCTCCATCGACATCGGCATCGGTCATGATGATAATTTTATGATAGCGGGCCTTTGTAATATCAAAATCTTCACCAATTCCTGTTCCTAAAGCAGTAATAATGGCTCTCACTTCATTGTTCGATAAAATTTTATCTAGCCGCGCTTTCTCAACGTTAATAATTTTACCGCGCAATGGCAAAATTGCTTGGAAATGGCGATCCCGTCCTTGCTTAGCCGAACCGCCCGCTGAATCCCCCTCAACTACATATAATTCACTAACAGCTGGATCTTTTGAAGAGCAATCCGCTAGCTTCCCCGGTAAATTGGATACTTCAAGAGCACTTTTTCTTCTCGTGAGCTCTCTCGCTTTCTTCGCTGCCAATCGAGCTCGTGCTGCCATCATTCCCTTTTCAACAATTTTTCGAGCTATTGTTGGATTTTCTAGTAAAAATGTTTCAAAATGCTCAGAGAAAAGAGAATCGGTAACTGTCCTTGCATCGCTGTTCCCGAGTTTTGTTTTTGTTTGCCCTTCAAACTGAGGAGCCGGATGTTTAACAGAAATGATAGCTGTCAATCCTTCTCGGACATCTTCACCGGTCAAATTAGGATCATTGTCTTTCATAATATGATGCTTTCGTGCGTAGTCATTGATAATGCGTGTTAATGCTGTTTTAAAACCTGCTTCGTGCGTACCGCCCTCATGCGTATGAATATTATTAGCAAAGGAATATATATTACTAGTATAGCCGTCATTATATTGCAGAGCGATTTCAACATAAATTTCATCTTTCTCTCCGACAATATAAATCGGCTCTTCATGAAGAACTTCCCTTGTACGGTTTAAATGCTCTACATACGATTTGATTCCGCCTTCGTAATAATATTCATTTCTGCGATTTTCCACACGCTTATCTTCAAGTGTAATTTTTATGCCACGGTTTAAGAATGCAAGCTCCCGTAGACGATTGGCAAGCGTGTCATAATCATATTCCGTTGTTTCTGTAAAAATTTCTGGATCGGGCTTAAAATGAACCTTCGTTCCTGTGCGATCGGTATCGCCAATTACTTGTAAATCTGTAACCGGTACACCGCGTTGATATTTTTGATAATGGATTTTCCCTTCGCGATATACAAATACTTCTAATTCTGTTGATAAGGCATTCACGACTGAGGCACCAACACCATGCAAGCCACCGGACACTTTATAGCCACCGCCACCAAACTTACCGCCTGCATGGAGAACGGTCATGATTACCTCTACAGCTGGCCGTCCCATTTTTTCATGAATTCCGACTGGAATACCACGTCCGTTATCAACAACAGTAATACTATTATCTTTCTCAACCGTTACATTAATTTCCGTACAATAACCGGCCAGCGCTTCGTCAATACTATTGTCGACTATTTCCCATACTAAATGATGAAGCCCTTTCGGTCCCGTTGAGCCAATGTACATTCCCGGTCTTTTGCGAACCGCTTCTAATCCCTCAAGGACTTGAATTTGGCTTTCATCATATGCATGTTCTACTTTTTGCTCCATTGTCATGTTAATCACCTACGCTTTCCCTGTAAAAAACAGTAAAAAATTAAACCTTGGCAATTTGCCCTGAAACCACTTTATATATATCCGCTTCTTGAACTACCTCATGCTCTATTCCATCGATACTCGTTGTCGTTACAAATGTTTGTACTTTTCCTTGTATAGCATTAAGCAAATGGGTTTGACGAAAATCGTCAAGCTCTGATAAGACATCATCCAACAACAAAATTGGATAATCGCCAATCTCGGAACAAATGAGCTCAATTTCCGCTAATTTTAAAGAGAGAGCTGTCGTTCGTTGCTGGCCTTGCGAGCCGAATGTTTGTACATCTTTTCCATTCACATCAAATGCTAAATCATCACGATGAGGACCCACTAATGTTGTTCCCCTATCTATTTCTCTATCCTTTATTTTAGCAAACTTCTCGTTATATGCTTCTATTATTCTCGACAATTCCACGTCTTCTGATACATCAATAGATGGATGATATTTTATCTGCAATGTTTCAAGCCCTCTGCTTATCTCATAGTGAATGGGTTCAGCCCATTTTTGTAGAAGTTCTAAAAACTGGTATCGTTTTAATGTAATCTTAGCAGCTAATTCAATTAGTTGATCTGTTAATACTTCAAGCATTGTTTCATCGTTATGCTGCTTTGATTGAAGCAGTTTTAAATAATGATTTCTTTGCTGCAAGATTTTTTGATATTGGCTTAAATCATGCATATAAACAGGGGAAACTTGTCCAATTTCCATGTCGATAAAACGTCTTCTTATTTGAGGACTTCCTTTGACAAGATTCAAATCCTCAGGAGCAAACATGACAACATTTATATTTCCAACATATTGACTTAATTTTGGCTGTTCAATATGATTGCTCCGTGCTTTTTTTCCTTTTTTCGAGATTATTAATTCCAAAGACAATGGGCCCTTTCGTTTTATGGCTCTACCTTCTATTTTAGCATATTCCTCTTCCCAACGAATAAGCTCTTTATCGTTAGAAGTGCGATGGGATTTGGCCATGGCTAAAACATAAATGGCTTCCATCACATTCGTTTTTCCTTGGGCATTTTCCCCTAAAATGATATTTACTTTATTTTCAAGCTGAAGTTCGGCGCTTTTATAATTACGGTAATTTTTTAAGCATAAATTCGTTAAATACAAAGGTACTTCACCTACTCTATGCGACTACAATAAAGGTACCGTGTCCTTTAATTTCGACTACATCTTGAGGCTTTAGTTTGCGGCCGCGACGGTTTTCGCGCTCTCCATTTACATATACCTCATAGTTTTGCAAAAACCATTTCGCCATGCCGCCCGTTTCAATTACGTTCGCTAATTTTAATAATTGACCTAGTGTAATTGTATCTGTAGAAATTTTAATTTTCTCAACCATCATTTAATCGCTCGCTTTCGTAAAAACTGTCCATTACTTCATTTTACTAAAAATTTTGTCCATAGAAAAGAAAGCTGCCAGAATCTCGTCTTTCTAGCAGCTTTCGTTTTTTAGTACGTTCTTACAGGGAGAATAAGCTGAAGCATTGATTCATCATTAATCGGGCGAATTAAAAATGGCCGCATTGCTCCAGTAAAGCTAATTTTAATTTCTGTTCCCTCTAACGCTTTAAGGGCCTCCATCATATATTTTGCACTGAAAGAAATTTTTAATTCTTCTCCCGTGACAGATTCACTTTGAATTTCCTCGATGACTTTTCCAATTTCAGGGGAATTCGAGGAAATCTCAATAACTCCATCCTGCAAAGTCGTTAATTTTACTACGTTATTTCTACCTTCCCTTGCCAAAAGAGAGGCACGATCAATAGCTTGGAAAAACTCTTTTGCATTTACTATAACGTCTGTTTTGCTATCTGTAGGAATTAAACGAGACGTCTCTGGATAATTCCCTTCAAGAAGTCTTGAGAAAAATAACAAATGTTTTGTTTTAAATAGGATTTGATTTTCTGTAATAACAATATCTACTAATTCTGTAGTATCATCTAAAATTTTGCTTAATTCATTCAAGCTTTTTCCTGGAATTACCACATTGTAGGATGTTTCGCTTTCTGTCTCGATTTTCGCTTTCCGCAATGCTAAACGATGGCTATCTGTTGCAATACAGATGAGTTCATTGTTTTCCACCTTCCAGTTTACACCTGTCAAGATCGGTCTAGTTTCTGAAGTGGAAACGGCAAAAACGGTTTGGCGAATGATTGTTTTTAGTAAATCTGTAGGAATTTTAAATACATTTTCTTCCTCAATTTGCGGCAGACGTGGATACTCTTCTGCATCTAATCCATTGAGATTAAATTCTGCTTTCCCTGAACGAATGATTGTTAAAAACTGATTTTGTACTTCGATTTCTACTATCTCTTTTGGGAGCTTTTTTACAATTTCACCAAAGAAACGAGCTGGTAGAACAATGCTTCCTGGTTCCAAGATTTCTACTATGACTTTATCTTCTTCTTCTAATGGAATAAAAGATTCGATAGAAATATCTGAATCGCTTCCAGTCAACGTAACCCCCTGATCGGTTGCTGTCATTTTAATACCTGTTAAAATTGGGATGGTTGTTCTTGAAGAGATGGCTTTCATTACATCTTGAACGCTTCGAACTAAATAGTCACGCTGAATTACAAATTTCATCAACAAGTTCCTCCTAGTAATGTCTTTTTCCATGGTAATTAGTTTTATATTTTTTATTAAAAAAATAATAAGAGTAGTCGTAGGTGTTGTTGACATGTGGATAACCCTGAAAAACAAAGGAAACACAGTCTATCCACATGTGGACAAACTGTGTAAAAATAAGCTATTGTTATTCACATTATCCCAAAAAGTTCAAGTAGTCTACTTTTTAATGTTTTAATTTCTCTTGAATTTCTTTTAAATGTTTTTGTAATTGGACATCCGTTTGTAAGAGGTTAGAAATTTTTTCATGAGCGTGAATAACTGTTGTATGATCTCGTCCGCCAAACTCCTCACCAATTTTCGGTAAAGAACAATCAGTTAACTCACGGGAAAGATACATCGCGATTTGACGCGGAAAAGCTACCGATTTTGTTCTCTTCTTAGCTTTAAAGTCTTCTAGCTTTACATTAAAATGCTCTCCAACTACTCTTTGAATATCCTGAATGGTGATGACTTTAGGTTTTGAGCTTGGAATAATGTCCTTTAGAGCCTCAGCCGCTAAATCAGCATTAATTTCTTTGTTAATTAATGATGAATAAGCGACTACGCGAATAAGTGCTCCCTCAAGTTCACGGATATTGGAGTCAATTTGGTTTGCTATATAAAGCATCACTTCGTTTGGAATATCAAATCCTTCCGCTTTGGCTTTTTTACGCAGGATAGCAATTCGCGTTTCCAAATCAGGAGGAGTGATGTCCGTAATAAGACCCCATTCAAAGCGTGAACGTAGGCGATCTTCAAGTGTCGGGATTTCTTTTGGCGGTCGGTCGCTCGAAATAACAATTTGTTTACTTTCTTCATGAAGCGTATTAAATGTATGGAAAAATTCCTCTTGTGTTTGTTCTTTTCCCGCTAAAAATTGAATATCGTCAATTAATAGAACGTCTACATTTCTATATTTATTGCGAAAATCGACCGCTTTGTTATCGCGAATTGAGTTAATGAACTCGTTTGTAAATTTTTCAGAAGATAGGTAGACAACTTTTGCCGATGGGTTGTGTTCAATCACATAGTGACCAATGGCATGCATTAAGTGTGTCTTTCCTAATCCTACACCGCCATATATGAAAAGAGGATTATATGCTTTAGCAGGCGCTTCCGCTACTGCTAATGAAGCGGCATGGGCAAAGCGATTTCCTGAACCGATGACAAACGTATCGAAAGTATATTTTGGATTCAGCATGCTTTGCGGCAGTTCTGTTTGTTCTTCCTCTGTTTTCCGATGTTTTTTGATGGCGGGCTTTATGTTCAACTCTTCTTCGTTTTGATTTTGCGGAATAATAAACTTGATTTTCAGCTCTTCACCAGTAATGTCATAAATCGTTTCAGCAATTAAGTTGGCATAGCGGGAGTCTAGCCAGTCTCTTGCAAATTCGTTAGGGGCTATGATGACGAGTGTATCACCTTTAAGAGAGTGGGCTTTCGTTGACTTTAACCATGTTTCAAAGCTGGGCTTGCTGATTTTCTTTTCAATTTCTTCAAGCGCCTTATTCCATAAATCATGTATATTTTCCACCCGTTGGCCCTCCTTTACATAAGAGGTTGTTTAACTTTTGTATAACTGTATAAGATGAATGAATATAAGATTATAAAAATACAAATGTGGAAAAACATATATATAGGAAATAATACGGTATTTCGACAAAATCCACGTCATGTGGATAACTTTTATTCACATGTTAAATACAATGTCCACAACTTATTCACAAATTGTGGATAAATAACTTGTTCACAAAAATTATCCAAAGTAAAAACAACAATATAATAACAGATAAACTACCATGTTGCAATGAGTTTTTAAAATTATCCACAATAACCAAAGATGTGGAAAAGTTGTTATCCACATAAGAATAAAATGTGAAAAAAATGTCGATAAATGTTGTGGATAATATAAAAATAGCGGAAAAAATTATCCACATTGAACTTTTAACATTTTTAAGTAAAGATACTCCTGGGACGGTTGACATTTTTGTAGATTTCTCACTATAATTAGAAAGACTGCCTGTAACAGTTATTCCTCAGGGAGGTGTCATATAATGAAAAGAACTTATCAACCAAATAAGCGTAAGCGCAGCAAAGTTCATGGTTTCCGCGCTCGCATGAGCACAAAGAACGGACGTAAAGTTCTTGCTCGTCGTCGTCGTAAAGGAAGAAAAGTATTATCAGCATAGGCCACTGAAACCTCAGTGGTCTTTTTTCTAAGCTTGCTTTCATCATAAAATCCCGGACGAATATGGGAGTGTGTTGTACCTTGGGATAAAGAAAAAATATCGCATAAAGAAAAATGACGAGTTTCAAAAAGTATTCCAAAACGGAAGATCAACAGCAAATCGTCAATTCGTTATTTACGTACTTGATAAGCCGGAGCAGCCTTACTTTCGTGTCGGTTTGTCAGTAAGCAAAAAACTTGGAAAAGCTGTAGTTAGAAATCGGATTAAACGATATATAAGACAAGTGTTTTTAGAGATGGGAGAACAAATCGCTCCAGGCAAGGATTATGTTATTATTGCAAGAATGCCTGTTTCGGAGATGGAATATGCGGAAGTAAAGAAAAGTTTAATCCATGTCTTTAGAAAGGCCGGAATCATTAAATAAATGACATTTGGACAGCCATTTTAGCTATGATGATGTTAAAATACATAATGGATGTGCACGAATATTAAATGTTAGGAGGAAAAAATGGTGAAAAGGCGGATTTGGTTAGCGTTTTTATTAGTTGCCTTGCTAGCCTTTATGTCAGGTTGTACACAAATAAACGAACCAATTACACCAGAGAGCAAAGGATTTTGGAATCAGTACATTGTTTATCCACTTTCATGGTTAATCACATATGTTGCGAATTTGTTTAACGACAATTATGGTTTGGCGATTATTATTGTTACTGTTTTAATTCGCTTAGTTATTTTGCCGCTAATGATTCAGCAGACGAAAAACTCAAAAGCCATGCAAGCCCTCCAGCCAGAATTGCAAAAGTTGCGGGAAAAATATAGTTCTAAAGATATGCAAACACAACAAAAGCTGCAACAGGAAACGATGCTACTGTTCCAAAAGCATGGAGTAAATCCGCTGGCAGGCTGCTTCCCACTTTTAATTCAAATGCCGATTTTGATAGGTTTTTACCATGCTATTATGCGAACAGAAGAAATCGCTAATCATAATTTCTTATGGTTTGATTTAGGAGATAAAGATCCGTACTACATTCTACCGTTAATAGCTGGAGTAACTACGTTTATTCAACAAAAAATGATTATGGCCGGAACGGAACAACAAAATCCGCAAATGGCAATGCTGCTCTGGATGATGCCAATTATGATTGTCATTTTTGCGATTAATTTCCCGGCGGCGCTATCATTGTATTGGGTAGTTGGCAACATCTTTATGATTATTCAGACATACTTTATTAAAGGTCCAGATATAAAGACTGCTAATTCAGGAGGAGCGAAGAAGTGAAAGAAGTAACTGCTACGGCCCAAACTGTCGAAGAAGCAGTCAACCTAGCTTTAGCTCAACTAAATGTTCCAAAAGAACGGGCGGAAATTATTGTTGTCGATGAAGGAAAGAAAGGTTTTTTAGGGATTTTTGGGGCAAGACCGGCTATTGTAAAGGCAAAGCTAAGATATAATCCTATAGAAGAAGCTGAGAAATTTTTAAAATCCGTCGTTGAAAAGATGGGAATTCAAGCAGATATTCAAAAAATAGAAAATGACAAAAATGCAGAATTTATTTTAAGCGGTGAGCAAATTGCCTTATTAATTGGCAAGCATGGACAAACGTTGAATTCGCTTCAGTTGTTAGCTCAACTTGTAGCAAATCGGCATTCAGAACATTATATTCACATTACGCTTGATGCAGAAAACTATCGCGCGAGACGAAAAGAGACACTCACTCAATTAGCGCAAAAATTAGCGGAAAAAGCAATAAAAACGGGAAAAGAAGTCAAGTTAGAACCACTTCCAGCTTATGAAAGAAAAATTATTCATGCTGCTTTAGCGGAGCGTAAAGGAATAAAAACATATTCTGTTGGAACGGAGCCGCATCGCTACATCGTTATATCTCCTATTCAATAAGGGGACTGATCCATAAGTGTTTGACCTTATGTGCATTTCACAATATATATTATGCGCTATATATTGTGTTGTGGGGGCTGACACTTTGCTTTTGGGTCAGGCCCTTTATTTTTTTAATGTTTTTTAAAGCCAAAATTTATGTTTATTCGTCTTCATTGCTCATGAATGGATATTGACGTTTATTATTGTTATTCACATGTGGATAAGTTAAAATTAGAATGATCACACTGAATGTGGATAATTTTTATGTCTGGGAATATAGAAACATTTTCTTTTGTTCACAATATAAATGTGTTATTTTAATAATTTAGGGAATCTATTCGGGATATAATGGGATTTAACAATATAGATTAGGGTAGCGGTTTTTTAGTAAAGAGAGGTGATAGGAAATGGAGTTTGATACAATTGCAGCCATTTCGACGCCGCTGGGAGAAGGAGCGATAGCGATTGTCCGACTAAGCGGAGATGAGGCGATACAAATTGCTGATAAAATTTTTAAGGGAGTCGGGGACAAGCGCTTAAAAGACGTACCATCTCATACGATTCATTACGGTCATATTATCGATCCTTCTTCAGGGCAAACGGTGGAAGAAGTAATGGTAACGGTGATGAGAGCACCAAAAACATTTACAAGGGAAGATGTCGTAGAAATTAATTGTCACGGAGGTCTCGTTTCTGTAAATCGTGTTTTGCAGCTTGTGTTAACAAATGGAGCACGTTTAGCTGAACCGGGAGAATTTACGAAACGCGCCTTTTTAAATGGGCGCATTGATTTGTCGCAGGCGGAAGCGGTTATGGATTTAATTCGTGCGAAAACAGACCGGGCGATGAATGTGGCGCTAAGTCAAATGGAAGGGCGCCTTTCCAAGCTAATCCGCAGGTTGCGGCAAACGATTTTGGAAACATTAGCCCATGTTGAAGTAAACATCGATTACCCAGAATATGACGACGTTGAAGAAATGACACATAAAATGCTCATTGAAAAAGCGCTTTATGTTCGCGACGAGATTAATAAGCTTTTACAAACATCACAGCAAGGAAAAATATTGCGGGAAGGTTTGGCGACGGCTATTATTGGCCGACCAAATGTTGGCAAGTCATCATTGCTCAATAGTTTAGCTCATGAAAACAAAGCGATTGTTACAGATATTCCAGGAACAACACGTGATGTGATTGAAGAGTATGTAAACGTACGAGGGGTGCCGCTAAAATTAATTGATACAGCAGGAATTCGGGAAACGGAAGATATTGTCGAAAGAATTGGAGTAGAGCGTTCACGAGAAGTACTTAAGAAAGCGGATTTGATTTTACTCGTTTTGAATTATAGTGAGGAACTAACTCCAGAAGATGAACAGCTTTTTGAAGCGGTTAAGGATATGGATGTGATTGTCATTGTCAATAAAACGGACTTGCCGCAGAAAATTGACATGGAACGCGTCCGGGAGCTTGCAGGCAATTGGCCAATTGTAACGACATCTCTTTTAAAGGAAAAAGGAATCGATGAACTGGAAGAAGCGATTTCTTCTCTATTCTTTACGGGCGCTGTTGAAGCAAATGATTTAACATACGTATCTAACTCTCGGCATATTGCGCTTCTTCATCAAGCAAAACAGGCGATTGAAGATGCGATTTCTGGAATCGAAGCAGGAGTGCCAATTGATATTGTGCAAATCGATTTAACAAGAACATGGGAATTACTAGGTGAGATTATCGGTGATACAGTACATGAAAGTTTGATTGATCAACTCTTTTCGCAATTTTGCTTAGGAAAGTAAGCATATTTGTAACAAAGGGATTGACAGAAGGAGGTTATTTTTTATGGGATATGATGCCGGCTCATATGACGTTATTGTAGTTGGTGCCGGGCATGCGGGGTGTGAAGCGGGATTAGCCGCAGCTCGCATTGGAGCAAAGACGTTAATGATTACACTCAATCTTGATATGGTTGCATTTATGCCTTGTAACCCATCGATCGGTGGTCCAGCAAAAGGAATTGTTGTGCGAGAAATTGATGCTCTGGGCGGAGAAATGGGAAAAAATATTGATAAAACTTATATTCAAATAAGAATGTTGAATACAGGAAAAGGGCCAGCTGTGCGTGCGTTGCGTGCTCAAGCGGATAAGTTCCTATATCAACATGAAATGAAAAAGACGCTTGAAAATCAAGAGAATCTCACATTAGTGCAGGGAAAAGTAGAACGTTTAATCGTTGAAGACGGCGTTTGCAAAGGTGTTATTACGCATACAGGTGCTCATTATTATGCTAAAACAGTTGTTATTACAACTGGAACATTTTTACGTGGAGAAATTATTATTGGAGATATTAAATATTCGAGCGGTCCCAATAACCAGCAGCCTTCTATCAAGCTATCCGAGCATTTAGAAGAGCTTGGGTTTGAGTTAGTGCGCTTTAAAACAGGAACACCTCCTCGAGTAAATAGCCGCTCTATTGATTACAGCAAAACAGAAATTCAGCCGGGGGACGATGTTCCTAGAGCGTTTTCTTATGAGACGACGGAGTTTATTACAGATCAGCTTCCTTGCTGGTTAACGTACACAACAGAAGAAACTCATCGAATTATTGACGAGAATCTTCACTTATCACCGATGTACTCAGGAATGATTAAAGGAACAGGACCACGTTACTGTCCGTCCATTGAAGATAAAATTGTCCGTTTCCATGACAAACCGCGCCATCAAATTTTCTTAGAGCCGGAAGGACGCAATACAGAGGAAGTGTACGTACAAGGATTATCAACAAGCTTGCCAGAGCATATTCAGCGGAAAATTTTAGCGACCATTCCTGGCTTAGAGAAAGCGGAAATGATGCGCGCTGGTTATGCGATTGAATATGATGCGGTTGTACCGACGCAGTTGTGGCCAACGCTCGAAACGAAAATTGTGAAAAATTTATATACAGCCGGACAAATTAACGGAACTTCCGGCTATGAAGAAGCAGCGGGACAAGGCATTATTGCCGGAATTAATGCTGCTAGAAAAGCGCTAGGAAAAGAAGAGCTTATTTTAAGCCGTTCCGATGCTTATATCGGTGTATTGATTGATGACCTTGTCACAAAGGGAACAAATGAACCATATCGTTTACTGACATCGCGTGCGGAATATCGCTTATTGCTTCGTCATGATAACGCTGATTTGCGCTTAACAGAGATTGGTTATAAAATCGGTCTCATTTCCGAAGAGCGTTATCAAAAGTTTTTGGCGAAGAAAGAGGCCATTGAAAAAGAGAAAAAACGCTTAGCTTCCCATATCATTAAGCCGACTGCACAAGTGCAAGAGGTTATTCGCAATGCTGGCGGAAGCGAGTTAAAAGACGGAATTCGTGCTGCGGACTTGTTGAAGCGTCCAGAAATGACATACGAGCATATCAAAATGCTTGCACCTGCAGATGAAGAAATTCCTGCAGAAGTAGCAGAACAAGTAGAAATTCAAATTAAGTATGAAGGATATATTGAGAAATCACTTCAACAAGTAGAACGCTTGAAGAAGATGGAAAACAAAAAAATTCCAGAAGACATTGACTATGATGCGATTACCGGGCTTGCAACAGAAGCAAGACAAAAGTTAAAACAAGTTCGCCCGCTTTCTGTTGCACAGGCTTCGCGTATTTCCGGAGTAAATCCAGCAGATATTTCGATATTATTAGTTTATTTAGAACAAGGAAGAATCGCTCGAGTGTCGAATGAATAACAATAGTGAAAGGATTGGCTTATGGAGACAAGACAGTTTCAGACGATGTTAGAGGAGAAGGGGATTCACCTTTCTCCTCAACAACTTGAACAATTTGAACTGTATTATGAGTTATTAGTGGAATGGAACGAAAAAATGAACTTAACTGCCATTACGGACAAGCCTGGAGTATATTTAAAACACTTTTTTGATTCCATTTCTCCAGCGTTTTACTACGATTTTTCAAAGCCGATTTCTATTTGTGATGTAGGAGCAGGAGCGGGGTTCCCAAGCATTCCTTTAAAAATTTGTTTTCCGCATTTAAAGTTATCCATTGTCGATTCATTGCAAAAACGAATTACGTTTCTTAATCATCTTGCGTCTAAACTACAGTTAGAGAATGTGGCATTTTATCATGACCGTGCAGAAACATTTGGAAGAAAAGAAGGAATTCGTGAATCATTTGATGTAGTTATAGCAAGAGCAGTTGCGCGAATGGCAGTATTAAGCGAGCTTTGCCTTCCGTTAGTTAAAGTCAATGGAACATTTATCGCTATGAAAGCAGCTGCTGCGCAAGAAGAATTAGAACAAGGGAAAACGGCTATTAAAGTACTTGGCGGTGAAGTTGAACGTACAGAGCAGTTTATTTTACCAATTGAACAAAGTGAGCGTACGATTATTTTTATTGAGAAAAAACGGAAAACACCAAAAAAATATCCTCGAAAACCAGGAATGCCAAATAAGCTTCCGATTGAATAAATGGTTTAGACGAACAGAATACAGGGGAGAGTTTTCAAAGGTGGTGTAGGGGCATGAAACATCCTTTTTCGCGCTTTTTCAATTTTGGGGAAAAGGAAACTGAACAAGTAGTCGAAAAAACAGAAGGGGAAGAAATTAGAAAAATTCCTGTATCTCTTATTGTTCCGAATCGCTATCAACCGCGCACGATTTTCGCAGAAGACAAGATTGAAGAATTGGCGCTAACCATCCGGACACACGGAATTATTCAACCGATTGTTGTTCGCGAATGTGAAGACGGGAAATTTGAAATTATTGCTGGAGAAAGACGTTGGCGGGCTGTCCAAAAACTTGGCTGGGACGAAATACCTGCTATTGTTAAAAATTTAAATGACAAGGAAACCGCGTCTGTGGCGCTCATTGAAAATTTGCAGCGCGAGGAATTAACACCGATTGAAGAAGCTCTTGCATATGCAAAACTGCTTGAATTACATAATTTAACTCAGGAGGCATTAGCCCAACGATTAGGAAAAGGACAATCAACAGTAGCTAACAAGCTGCGTTTATTAAAACTTCCTCAAGAGGTACAGGAAGCTCTTTTACAAAGGAAAATTACAGAACGCCACGCTCGTGCGCTAATCGCATTGAAAGATAAAGAAAAACAGCTGAAGCTTTTACAAGAAATTATTGAAAAGCAACTAAATGTAAAACAAACAGAAGATCGCGTTCTCAAAATGCTGGAGAATGCTGCGCCTAAGCCAAAGCCTAAACGAAAAGCGTTCAGCAAAGACATGAGAATCGCTGTAAATACAATCCGCCAATCATTAACGATGGTCGCAGATAGCGGTCTTGCAATTGATTCAGAGGAAGAAGACTTTGAAGATTACTATCAAATTACGATTCGCATTCCTAAAAAGTAATATTACCCTTCATTATGCCTCATCATGAGCTACATTGATGAGGTTTTTTATTTAAATTTCATTTACCGATTAGAAAAAGCGTCAATCTTAGTTGTTTCATGATAAAATAAAAAACATAGCTGATTTTTAAACAATAAATATGAAAGCAGCATTACGGACGGTTAGAACGGAATAAAGATTTGATTTAGTATGAGTTGAGGGTAGGTGTCATCGTGGGCAAGGTTATTGCGATTGCAAATCAAAAAGGTGGGGTAGGAAAAACGACAACAGCGGTCAATTTGTCTGCCTGCCTTGCGTATATAGGAAAAAAAGTGTTGCTTGTAGATATTGACCCGCAGGGAAATGCGACAAGCGGAATCGGTATTGAAAAAGGCGATGTGGACGAATGTATCTATAACGTTCTTGTTGAAGAGATGACAGCGAAAGAAGTGATAAGGCCAACCTCTATAGAAAACCTACATATCATTCCCGCTACCATTCAGCTTGCGGGGGCGGAAATAGAACTAGTTCCAATTATTTCTCGCGAGATTCGTTTAAAGAAAGCACTCGAGCCTTTAAAATCTCAATATGAATTTATTATTATTGATTGTCCGCCTTCTTTAGGCTTGCTCACTATCAATGCTTTAACCGCTGCAGATACCGTTTTAATTCCGGTACAGTGCGAATACTATGCTCTTGAAGGGTTAAGTCAATTACTAAATACAATACGTTTAGTGCAAAAACATTTAAATACAGATTTGCGGTTAGAAGGCGTTGTTCTGACGATGTTGGATGCTAGAACAAACCTCGGTATTCAAGTGATTCAAGAAGTGAAAAAATATTTTCGCGAAAAAGTCTATCAAACGATTATTCCCCGGAATGTCCGCTTAAGTGAAGCACCAAGCCACGGGAAACCAATTATTCTTTATGATACAAAATCCCGCGGGGCAGAAGTATATTTAGAGTTTGCCAAGGAGGTGTTAGAACGTGGCTAAAGGTCTTGGAAAAGGGATTAATGCATTGTTTGCGAATTTAGAAACGCAAGAAGATGAAGTCATTCAAGAAATTAGCATTAAAGAGCTGCGGCCGAATCCTTACCAACCGCGAAAAACATTTAAACAAGAAACGATTGACGAGTTAAAAGAGTCAATTCTTCAACATGGTATTTTACAGCCTCTCATTGTCAGAAAAAGCATTAAAGGTTATGAAATTGTTGTTGGAGAAAGGCGGTACCGCGCCGCTAAAGAAGCAAAATTAAAAACGGTCCCTGCCGTAGTCCGCGATTTAACCGAACGGCAAATGATGGAATTCGCGCTATTAGAAAATTTACAGCGTGAGGATTTGACGCCCATTGAGGAGGCGCATGCTTATCAAGCGCTTATTGATCATTTGAACATTACTCAAGAAGAGTTGGCAAAGCGATTAGGAAAAAGCCGTCCTCATATTGCTAATCATATTCGTTTACTCTCTCTTCCAAAAGATGTGCAGCAGCTTATCGAAGATGGCGTTTTATCGATGGGGCATGGCCGAGCCTTGTTAGGATTAAAGAAAAAAGGACAATTGAAGGCGATTGTTGATAAGATTGTAAAAGAAAAACTAAATGTTCGCCAAGTGGAACAACTCATCAATCATATTAACGAAAATGTTTCACGTGAAACATCACAGCCAAAAGTAGAGAAAAGCATATTTTTAAAACAAAGCGAGTCTTTGTTAAGGGAAAAGCTTGGAACTCCTGTTGTGATTAAACAAAATCGAAAAAAAGGAAAAATTGAAATTGAGTTTTTTTCGAATGAAGACTTAGAAAGAATACTAGAATTATTAAATATAAAATTTGATGAGCTCGAGTAACGATAACCATCCGTTATGATGGTTTATTTTTTTACACTATATAGGGGGAAAAACGATTGGTTTTATTAGGAACAGTTGTCAACGGAGCTTGTATAGCGATGGGTGCTTTGTTAGGAAAAGTATTCCATCGCATTCCTGAACAAGTAAAAACGACAGTGATGAGCGCAATTGGTCTTGCGGTTACTTTGTTAGGAATTCAGATGGGGTTAAAAGGTGAGCAATTTTTAATTGTTATCTTTAGTCTTGTGCTCGGTGGTGTTTTAGGAGAGTTATGGAAAATAGAAGATAAGCTGAATAAGTTAGGTCAGTGGTTAGAGAGAAAATTAGGAGCTAATCAAGAAGGGAATATTGCCAAAGGATTTGTAACGGCAACTTTATTATTTGTCATTGGTGCTATGGCCATTGTTGGTGCTTTAGACAGCGGTTTGCGGGGAGATCACCGAGTATTATATACAAAATCGATTATTGACGGTTTTACAAGTATTATCCTTACGACCACTCTTGGGATCGGGGTTATTTTCTCAGCCATACCGGTTATGCTCTATCAAGGAACAATTGCTCTATTAGCGACGCAAATTGAACGGTGGATACCAAATGATCTTCTTGAATCTTTTATCGCTGAGTCAACAGCTACGGGTGGCATTTTAATTGTTGCAATTGGCTTAAATATGTTAGGGCTTACGAAAATTCGTGTTGCTAATTTACTGCCGAGTATTTTAGTAGCGGCTTTATTAGTTTCTGTTGTATATATCATATAAAATAAACAATCCCTTCTTTGTTTAAGAAAGAGGGGATTTATTTATTTTAAAAAAATTTATACTGCTCATGATTCATATTGAACTTTGCTAAATGGCTTCTTCTTATTAATTGTAAATCAGCTTCATAAATACCGTTCGCAATCGTTTTCGCCATATTCATAACTAAATGAAGCCGTGTATTTTGTAAAACAAAAAATTCCATAAAACCGCTCACATTAACAGTTCCGGTAATATGAATATCACCAACAGGAGGTAAATCCTTGTTCACTCCTGCGCCTGGTCTTACCGGCCCTTCTCCGATTGTGATCGCACCGACGCTTTTTAATCTACCTAAGCAAGCATCAATTCCAATGATAAATGCATTTTCATGAAGCGAGTGAATCATGTTTAACTTTTCCTGTAAGTTCATTGCATGAATGGGGTCTTCTAATGTACCGTACACATGGAAAAAAGAAACACCTTTTTCTTTTAACATCGTCCCAACAAGCGGTCCCAGCGAATCACCAGTGGAACGGTCTGTTCCGATGCACACGATGGCAATTGGTTTGGATAAATTAGAAGGCAGTAAAGAAGTAAGCCTCATTGCCGCTAGTGTGGAAGCATCTTGCTCATCGTGAAAAATCCGTTCTTTCCCATCCTTCTGACTAAAAAAGCCAGACTTTAAACTCATTATTTTCACTCCCGACTTCATTGAAGTACTAACAGTATACGGAAAATAGCAAAATTCTATACATATCTAATACGTTTTTTGTTATAACAATGTATATCGCTACAAATAAACATGAAATCTTGGTAAAATAGCTTATGTATCCAAAGAAGTATCTGTATAGGCAACTACTTTAGACAGAGGTGTACATTTTGTGAGTAGAGTAGAGAAGTTATATAATAAAATGTTGAGTATCCTTTCAAATGAAGAGTTATGGATTAATATCGGAGTAGGTTTAGTGAAAATTATTGCCATTTTCGTTTTGTCTAATATTTTTTTAAAAATTGTTAAACTTGCTTTGCATAACATATTCAAGGTGCGGCAAAAAGCTTCTTTGCGGATTTCGGAGCGCAGAGAGGCGACATTACTACGCCTGTTGGATAATGTTGTAACATATGTTGTTTATTTTATTGCGATTATTATGACTTTAGATACACTTGGAGTAGAAGTGAAAGCGATTCTTGCCGGTGCAGGGATTGTCGGTCTTGCTGTTGGTTTTGGGGCGCAAAGCTTAGTAAAAGATATCATTACCGGCTTTTTCATTATTTTTGAAGATCAATTTTCTGTCGGTGACTACGTTCGAATTGGAAACTTTGAAGGTTATGTAGAGGAAATTGGCTTAAGAACAACGAAAATCAAAAGTTGGACAGGAGAAGTCCACATTCTTCCGAATGGAAGTATTAACCAGGTAACAAACTTCTCGTTAAATAACAGTATAGCTGTTGTTGATGTTAGCATTGCTTATGAAGGAGATATTGAAAGAGCGGAAAATGTCATTCGCGAGCTACTAGCAGAACTGCCGGCAAAGTATGAAGATATGGTTAAAGAGCCAGAGCTATTAGGGATTCAAAATTTCGGGCAGTCTGAAATTGTCCTGAGGGTAACTTGTGAAACGAAACCGATGCGTCATTGGTTTATTGCCCGGGCATTACGCAAGGAAATTAAACTTCGATTAGATGAGCATGGAATCGAGATACCGTTTCCGCGTCTTGTCCTTTATAATCGCCAAGAGGAAGCGGAGCCGGTACAAAAAACGATGAAATCAAATGCTTAAATAATCGAAGAAAGGCGGGATTCCGTGTGCTTGATAAAGAGTTTAATTTGCACGATATCGTTGAAATGAAAAAGCCGCATCCTTGTGGGACAAATCGCTGGAAAATTATTCGAATGGGCATGGATATCCGCATTAAATGCGAAGGATGTGCTCATAGCGTGTTAATGCCGCGCAAGGAGTTTATAAGAAAATTAAAAAAGGTATTAGTAAAGCATGGGGAATAATTTCCTCATGCTATTTCTATAAAGAAAGGGGATAGGAGCATGGCAGCTACATATCAATCCTCTTGTTCGTTAAATTGTTGGGATACGTGTGGATTTAAGGTAACGGTAGAAAACGGTAAAGTGGTGAAAGTAGATGGAGACGACAGCCATCCGATTACACAGGGTAAAATTTGCAGTCGCGGCCGCATGTTGGAAACGCGAACAAACTCAAAAGAACGGTTGCTTTATCCGCTCAAAAAAGTGAATGGGCAATTCATAAGAATTTCGTGGGAACAAGCATTAGATGAAATTGCTGGAAAAATGGAAGAAATTAAAGGAAAATACGGTACAACTGCCATTCTCCATAGCCACGATTATGCAAATAATGGATTGTTGAAAAATCTAGATCAGCGCTTTTTTAATTGTTTTGGAGGAGTTACAGAATTAACGGGCAGCCTTTGCTGGGGAGCGGGAATTGAGGCACAAACATGGGATTTTGGCAGTTCCTATAGCCACTCTCCAGAAGATATTTACAACAGCAAAAACGTCGTCATCTGGGGAAGAAATGTTGCACGCACCAATATGCATTTATTCCAGCATCTTCAAGCAGTCAAAAAACAACGAACTAAGTTGATTGTTATTGACCCGATTTTCAACCAAACTGCGAAAATAGCTGATATGTATGTTTCGATAAAACCGGGCATGGATGGTTTTCTTGCCATTGGTATCATGAAAGAATTGCTTCGCCTTGGGCTTGAAGATCAAACATTTATCAAGAACTACACAGTCGGTTTTGAAGACTTGTTAGCACTAATGGAACAAATCACGCTTGATGAAATTATGGAAATCACTGAAGTTCACCGGGAAGTGTTTACAGAACTTGCCTATGTATATGGAAACCGCCCAACGATGACGTATTTAGGATTAGGAATGCAACGATATGCCAATGGTGGAAATACGATTCGTTTAATAGATGCATTAGTCGCTGTAAGCGGCAATATCGGAATCCCAGGAGGCGGTGCTAATTTTGGCAATCTTCAAGTAGGACAAAGTTTTAATATACAAGCGTTAACGTTGCCGGAAAGAAAAACAGCTTCAAGAACGTTTACGATGATGAAGCAGGCGGAAGGAGTTTTACAGGCAAAAAATCCGCCAATTAAGATGATTATCGTCACGTGCGGCAATCCGCTTACTCAAGTGCCAAACACAAATCTAGTAAAAAAAGCATTTCAATCCGTTGAAACGGTTGTTGTATTTGAACAGTTTATGACCGATACAGCAGAACTTGCCGATTATGTATTACCAACGACGACTGTGTTTGAAGAGGAAGATATTTATTATTCATCGATGTACCATGCTTATGTCAATTACGGTCCAGCCATTGTTGAGCCGCCTGGCGAAGCAAAATCCGATCTTTGGATTTGGACGGAGTTGGCAAAGCGCCTAGGTTTTGGTGATGATTTTGCTTACTCAAGGGAAGAGTTTTTAAAAATGGGATTAAGTGGTCTTGAAAAACATGGAATTACGTTGGAAGTATTAAAACAGAAAAAGCATATGCTTCTTCCGGTAAAGTCAGTTCCATGGGATGATTATCAATTTAAAACGCCGAGCGGAAAATATGAGTTTACTTCCTTGCTGGCTAGACAAAAAGGGTTTGACGGAAAGCTGAAACTGATGTGGCCAGCGGAAATTGGTAACGGAAAACTAGAAAATAAATATCCTTATACATTGCTAACGATTCATCCGCTTCGTTCCAATCATTCACAGCATTATCATTTGCTTGAATCAATGCAGTCTGTGAAAATAGAAGTTTCTGAGGATATTGCGATCGAAAAAGGGCTAAAGGACGGAGACCTTGTGAAAATATTTAATGATCGCGGTGAACTCACCGGAAATATAAAGGTGATGAAGAAAGCCCATCCAAAAACGATTAATATTGATGAAGGACAGTGGCAAAAGTTTGGCGGAAGTGTTAATGTTTTAACGTCCGATCTTGAGTCTGACAATGGTGTTGGAAGTACATTATATGATTGTTTAGTCAATCTCGAAAAAATATAGAGATGCTTGTCATTTCTTCTACGACTATCCTATAATTGTGAAAGATGTTTACGGTTTGAAAGAGGAGTGAAAATAAATGGGATTAACAGCAGGAATTGTCGGTCTTCCTAACGTTGGAAAATCGACATTATTTAATGCGATAACGAAAGCAGGAGCTGAATCAGCTAACTATCCATTCTGTACAATTGAGCCAAATGTTGGTATTGTTGAAGTGCCGGACGAGCGTTTGAAAAAATTAACTGAAATAGTAAAACCGAAAAGAACAGTACCTACTGTGTTTGAATTTACAGATATCGCTGGAATTGTAAAAGGCGCAAGTAAGGGAGAAGGATTAGGAAATAAGTTTTTATCTCATATCCGTCAAGTTGATGCCATTTGTCAGGTTGTGCGTTGCTTCGCCGATGAAAATATTACTCATGTTGCCGGTAAAGTCGACCCGATTGCCGATATTGAAACAATCAACCTTGAACTTATTTTAGCTGACCTTGAGACTGTCGATAAGCGCATTGATCGCGTAGGTAAAATGGCAAAGCAAAAAGATAAAGATGCAATGTTTGAATACGATATTCTTCTACGTTTAAAAGAAACGTTTGAAGCAGGAAAAGCAGCGCGTACATTGCAATTTACGGAAGAAGAAATGAAAGTCGTTAAGCATCTTCATTTGTTAACAATTAAGCCGATGTTATATGTAGCGAATGTCGGCGAAGAAGACTTAGCGGATCCAGATAGCAATCCGTTTGTTCAGCAAGTGCGCGAGTTTGCGAAAAATGATAATGCGGAAGTTATTGTTGTTTGCGCAAAGGTAGAAGCGGAAATTGTTGAACTTGATGATGAAGAAAAAGAGCTGTTTTTACAAGAGCTTGGCATTAAACAATCTGGATTAGATCAATTAATTCGTGCAGCTTACAATTTACTTGGCTTAGCGACTTACTTTACTGCCGGAGAACAGGAAGTACGTGCTTGGACGTTCCGTAAAGGGATGAAAGCTCCACAATGTGCAGGTATTATTCATTCAGACTTTGAGCGCGGGTTTATTCGTGCTGAAACAGTTTCTTACGAAGATTTAGTCGCTTGCGGCTCGATGGCGGCGGCGCGCGAGGCAGGAAAAGTACGCCTAGAAGGAAAGGACTACGAAGTACAAGACGGCGATATTATGCATTTCCGCTTCAATGTTTAATATTGCATCTGTTTTTGTACCATGTTATAATCAGAAAATGTGAGTAATGCTTTATTGCTCCTTGCTCTTTCTATAGAGCCGTTGAGACCAAAAGGAGGTGACAGGGATGAGAAAATACGAAATCATGTACATCATCCGCCCAAATATGGACGATGAAGCAAGAAAAGCGCTAGTTGAGCGTTTTAACAGCGTATTAACAGAAAATGGTGCGGAAATTACAAGCGTAAAAGAGTGGGGTAAACGTCGCTTAGCATATGAAATCGAAAAATTCCGCGACGGTTACTACATGATTGTGAATGTAGTGTCTGAGCCTAAAGCGGTGCAAGAATTTGACCGTTTAGCGAGAATTAGCGAAGACATCATTCGTCACATCGTCGTAAAAGAGGAAGAATAATTTCCCTTTTTAAGGAGTGGTTCTGATGATTAACCGCGTAATTCTTGTAGGAAGACTTACAAGAGACCCGGAATTACGCTATACTCCAAATGGAGTAGCTGTTGCCACGTTTACATTGGCTGTTAACCGGACATTTACAAACCAACAAGGTGAGCGCGAAGCAGATTTTATTAACTGTGTTGTTTGGCGTCGTCCCGCGGAAAATGTTGCCAACTTCTTAAAGAAAGGAAGTTTAGCGGGAGTAGATGGTCGATTACAGACAAGAAGCTACGAAGGTCAAGATGGAAGACGAGTATATGTGACTGAAGTGGTGGCTGATAGTGTTCAATTTTTAGAACCAAAAAGTAGCTCAGAACAACGTGGTACGACAGCAGGCGGCTACTATGGTGATCCGTTTCCTCCATTTGGACAAAATCAGAACCCACGCAGCACAAATGATCCAGGATTTAGTCGCATCGATGAAGATCCATTTGCTAATGATGGACAAACAATTGATATTTCCGATGATGACTTACCGTTTTAGTTAAGATATAAATTGGACGTGTCATAGATCATTTAATTAAGAAAGGAGGAAGAAGATATGGCAGCACGTAAAGGTGGACGCGCAAAACGTCGTAAAGTGTGCTATTTTACAGCAAACGGCATCACACACATCGACTATAAAGATGTTGAGACATTAAAGAAATTTATTTCTGAGCGCGGTAAAATTTTACCTCGTCGTGTAACTGGAACAAGCGCAAAATATCAACGCAAATTAACAGTAGCAATCAAACGCGCTCGTCAAATGGCATTATTACCATACGTTGCGGAATAATGATGAAAAGGCAGTAAGGGGTCCTTACTGCTTTTTATTTTTTATGTTCTTAAATCAGCAACGATCACTAATTAAAATGAGCGATTCACTATTTTTAAGGAGGTCGCCAAGTGAAAAATACATATGTTCTTACAGAAGGAGCCATTCAACTGGCGATTTTTATTGTTTTATTTTTCGTTTCTCTAAATATCCCTTTATTAGGAGCCGTTGCTGCTTTATTTTTATCTCTTCCTTTTATCATCTTTACCATCAGACACGGGGTTAGAAATGGATTGTTCTTCCTTTTTGTATCGTTAATCATCTCTTTAGTTATTGGTTCTATACTTTCTGTTCCTGTTGCGTTTATGTTTGGAATGAGCGGAATTGTCATTGGTTCCCTTTTGTCTAAAATGAAAAATCATTATATTATTTTATTGGCAGGAACCATTGCATTTTTAGTTGGGATCATTGTTGATTACATTATTTCTGTTGTATTTTTACAATTTGATGTAATCAAAGAAACGATATCATTATTGAGAAATGCTTTTCATGATGCTTTTAAGTTTATGGAAGCAACGGGAAAGCAGCCGCCAAAAGAACTTATAGAGCGTTTTAATGAAGGATTGGAGTTCATCGGTTATATAACGCCAACTCTCTTCGTTATAGCCGCATCTGTTTTAGCTTATTTAACGATTTTGGTCTCTATACCAATATTAAAACGTTTAAGAATAGATGTGGGGGCTTGGCCGCCTTTTCGTCATATCGTCTTTCCTAAAAGTCTTTTATGGTACTATTTGATAGTAGTCATTGCGACATTTTTCCCAATAGAAAAAGGAACGTTTGTTTATATAGCCATACTGAACATTTATTATTTACTCCAAATTTTAATGATCATTCAAGGTTTTTCATTTATATATTATGTTAGCCATCAAAAAGGTTTAGTGAGAGGAATAGTAAGCGTTTTTACGATTATTTCTTTCATGATTCCATTTTTTCTTTATCTTATCGCAATCTTAGGTATAATTGATTTAGGATTTGAATTGAGGAAGCATATTAATAAAAATAAATAAACCTTTTATACCATTTGTAACTTAGGAGCTGACATTGATGTCTAATTTTTATAAAAAGCAGGCATATCGCTATCCCATATATGCCTTAATTGGATTGTCGCTAATTTTTATAGTAATTGTTTCCTATTTCCAATGGATGATTGGGTTAGCAGGTTTATTGCTCCTTGGATTTGTGATTTATTATTGGATGAAATCACAACAAGCGTTAGATAAAGAAATGGAAGAATATATTTCCACTCTTTCCTATCGGGTCAAAAAAGTTGGCGAAGAGGCATTAATGGAAATGCCTATAGGAATCATGCTGATCAATGATGATTATGGAATTGAGTGGACGAATTCGTTTTTAGCTTCTTGTTTTAATGAAGATACACTAGTTGGCCGCTCGCTATATGATATTGCTGAGCAATTAATCCCGCTTATAAAGCAGGAAACGGATACAGAAGTGATTGATATTCACGGCAGAAAATTTAGGGTGATCGTTAAAAGAGAAGAAAGGCTTTTATACTTTTTTGATGTAACGGAGCAAGTAGAGCTTGAAAAGCAATATGAAGAAGAAAGAACGGTATTAGGAGTTATTTTTCTTGATAACTATGATGAAGTCACTCAAGGATTGGACGATCAAACGAAAAGCCAAATTAACAGCCAAGTGATGTCGATTTTGAATAAGTGGGCAAATGATTATGGCTTATTCTTAAAAAGAACTTCTTCCGACCGTTTTATTGCTGTTATGAATGAACACATTTTGCAGCAGCTCGAGAAAAATAAGTTTTCGATATTAGATGAAGTTCGTGAGCAAACGATGAAAAATAATATTCAATTAACGTTAAGTATTGGAATCGGCTCGGGAGTTTCCTCTTTGCCAGAATTGGGAGCATTGGCGCAATCAAGCTTAGATTTAGCATTAGGTCGTGGCGGTGACCAAGTAGCGATTAAACAAACGAACGGAAAAGTGAAGTTTTACGGCGGAAAGACCAATCCGATGGAAAAACGGACACGGGTTCGAGCGAGAGTCATTTCTCATGCATTGAAAGAGTTGATTGCCGAAAGTGATAAAGTGCTCATTATGGGACATAAATATCCTGACATGGATGCATTAGGTGCTTGTATTGGTATTTTGAAAGTGGCCCAACTCAATCAAAAAGAAGGTTTTATTGTTATCGATACAGCCCGCATCGATTCAGGAGTTCAACGGTTAATTGAAGAAATAAAAAAACACGCAGAACTTTGGTCTCGTTTTATTACTCCGGAAGAAGCTCTTGAAATAGCTACAGATGATACGCTGCTCATTGTGGTTGATACGCATAAGCCTTCTCTCGTGATTGAAGAGAAATTATTGTTTAAAATTGATAATGTGGTTGTTATTGATCATCACCGCCGCGGTGAAGAATTTATTAATGATCCGCTTCTTGTGTATATGGAGCCATATGCGTCTTCGACTTCAGAACTTGTAACAGAATTGCTTGAATATCAACCGAAACGAATGAAGTTAACCATGTTGGAGGCAACGGCTTTGCTTGCCGGTATTGTTGTTGATACAAAAAGCTTTACGTTAAGGACCGGCTCCCGTACATTTGATGCCGCTTCTTATTTACGTGCTCAAGGAGCTGATACAGTCCTTGTTCAAAAGTTATTGAAAGAAAATATTAACAATTATGTAAAGCGAGCTAAAATCATTGAAAATGCATCTATTGATGCCAATGGTATTGCTATTGCGAAAGGAAATGCAAATGAAACATATGACCAAGTGTTAATTGCGCAAACAGCGGATACATTGTTGTCGCTAAATGGTGTTGCTGCTTCATTCGTCATTTCGAAAAGGGACGACCAAACGATTGGGATTAGTGCCCGTTCTTTAGGAGATATCAATGTTCAAGTGATTATGGAAAGTCTTGGAGGAGGCGGACATTTAACAAATGCGGCTGCTCAGCTCCGCAATATCACACTAGAGGAAGCTGAAAAACGCCTTAAGGCAGCAATTAATGATTATTTAGAAGGGGGTAATAAATCATGAAAGTCATTTTCTTAAAAGATGTAAAAGGAAAAGGAAAAAAAGGCGAAGTGAAAAATGTAGCGGACGGTTACGCACAAAATTTCCTTTTTAAACAAGGATTGGCGATCGAGGCTACCCCAGCTAATCTAAAAGCGTTAGAAGCGCAAAAAAATAAACAAAAACGCGAAGCTGAAGAAGAGTTAGCTAGAGCAAAACAGCTAAAAGAACAACTAGAACAGTTAACAGTGAAACTTTCGGCAAAAGCCGGAGAAGGCGGACGCCTATTTGGTTCGATTACAAGCAAACAAATTGCCGAAGCACTTCAAAGCCAGCATAATATTAAAATTGATAAACGGAAAATTGAATTAAACGATGGCATTCGTTCGCTAGGATATACAAATGTACTAATTAAGTTACATCCGGAAGTAACTGCGACATTAAAAGTACATGTAAGTGAGCAAAAATAATTTAATTGATAAAAATGTGATTTTATGAAGACGGTTCTCTTCATATAATCACATTTTTCTTATTGTTGAATCATCCTGTGGAGATAAAAGGAAAGGAAGGTGAAAAGGATGAGCGATTTATTTGCTGACCGTATTCCACCGCAAAATATCGAAGCAGAACAGGCGGTATTAGGAGCGATTTTTCTCGATTCAGCTGCTTTAACGTTAGCTTCTGAAGTTCTTGTTCCAGAAGATTTTTACCGCGCTTCCCATCAAAAGATTTTTCATGCGATGCTGAAAGTTGCTGACAGAGGGGAACCTGTTGATTTAGTGACAGTAACAGCAGAATTAGCGGATGCGAAGGTGTTGGAAGAGGTCGGAGGTGTTTCATACTTAAGCGAATTAGCGAACTCAGTTCCAACAGCAGCAAACGTAGAGTATTACGCCCGTATTGTCGAAGAAAAATCGATTTTACGCCGGTTAATTCGCACAGCTACTTCGATTGCCCAAGAAGGATATACAAGAGAAGATGAGGTTGATGACCTTTTAAATGAAGCAGAAAAGAAAATTATGGAAGTTTCCCAACGGAAAAATACAGGGGCTTTCCAAAATATAAAAGATATTCTTGTTCAAACGTACGATAATATTGAAATGCTTCATAATCGTAAAGGAGAAATTACGGGAATTCCAACTGGTTTTATTGAACTTGATCGAATGACTGCAGGATTTCAGCGCAGCGATTTAATTATTGTTGCGGCCCGTCCTTCTGTTGGAAAAACAGCATTTGCCCTCAATATCGCCCAAAATGTGGCAACAAAAACGAATGAAAATGTAGCGATTTTCAGTTTAGAAATGAGTGCGCAGCAGCTTGTGATGAGGATGTTATGCGCGGAAGGAAACATTAATGCGCAAAATTTACGTACAGGCAAACTGACCCCAGAGGATTGGGGAAAGTTAACAATGGCGATGGGAAGCTTATCGAATGCAGGGATTTATATCGATGATACTCCAGGCATTCGTGTCAGTGAAATTCGTGCTAAATGTCGCCGTTTAAAGCAAGAAAGCGGGCTAGGAATGGTATTGATTGATTATTTGCAGTTGATTCAAGGCAGCGGCAGAAATCGTGAAAACCGTCAGCAAGAGGTATCGGAAATTTCCCGCTCCTTAAAGGCGCTTGCCCGCGAATTAGAAGTTCCGGTTATCGCTCTATCCCAGCTATCTCGTAGCGTCGAACAGCGGCAGGATAAGCGGCCAATGATGTCCGATATTCGTGAATCGGGAAGTATTGAACAAGATGCTGATATTGTTGCGTTTTTGTATCGCGATGATTACTATGATAAAGACTCAGAAAATAAGAACATTATTGAGATTATTATTGCAAAGCAGCGGAATGGTCCGGTTGGAACGGTACAATTGGCATTTATTAAAGAGTACAATAAATTCGTTAATTTAGAGCGACGTTTTGAAGATGCCAATATCCCTCCTGGTGCATAATCCTCCTTCAGCATTTTAGGAGGGATTTTTTATTGTTTATTAATACGAATGAAATATTAAAATAACATTATAAATGTTCGGGTTTTATTGACTTGCGTTTATAAAACTGATACACTTACTATGTTTGGTAAAAATAAAAAGTTTTTATTTGAGATAAGCGGAGGTGCTTACCATGTCTTCAGTTGTTGTTGTCGGGACACAATGGGGAGATGAGGGAAAAGGGAAAATTACAGATTTTCTTTCAGAAAATGCGGAAGTTGTGGCAAGATATCAAGGTGGAAACAACGCAGGACACACGATCGTGTTTAATGGCGAAAAATATAAACTGCATCTTATTCCATCAGGAATTTTTTATAAAGATAAAATTTGTGTCATCGGAAATGGAATGGTTGTCGATCCGAAGGCGTTAGTAGAGGAATTAAAATACTTACATGAACGCGGTGTTAGTACGGATAATTTACGCATAAGCAATCGTGCACATGTGATTTTACCTTATCATTTAAAGTTAGATCAAGTAGAAGAACAAAGAAAAGGCGCTAATAAAATCGGTACAACGAAAAAAGGAATTGGACCAGCTTACATGGATAAAGCGGCCCGGGTTGGCATTCGCATTGCGGATTTACTTGATCGGGAAGTATTTGAAGAGAAACTTGCCCGCAATTTAGAAGAGAAAAACCTTTTATTTGAAAAAGTGTACGGTGTTGAAGGATTTAAATTGGAAGATATTTTAGATGAGTATTATGAATATGGTCAACAAATTGCCAAGTATGTTTGTGACACGTCTGTTGTTTTAAATAATGCTCTAGATGAGGGCCGACGTGTATTATTTGAGGGTGCTCAAGGGGTTATGCTCGACATTGACCAAGGTACATATCCGTTCGTTACTTCCTCTAATCCAGTGGCCGGAGGAGTGACGATCGGTTCTGGTGTTGGTCCGACAAAAATTAAACATGTTGTCGGTGTGGCCAAAGCTTATACAACTCGTGTCGGCGATGGTCCATTTCCAACAGAACTAAAAGACGAAATCGGGGATCGTATCCGTGAAGTAGGCCGTGAATATGGTACAACAACAGGACGACCACGTCGCGTCGGCTGGTTTGACAGCGTCGTTGTCCGCCATGCTCGCCGTGTCAGTGGAATTACCGACTTATCTTTAAACTCCATTGACGTTTTAACAGGAATTGAAACATTAAAAATTTGTGTAGCTTATCGTTACAAAGGACAAATTATTGAGGAATTTCCGGCAAGCCTAAAAGTGTTGGCAGAGTGCGAGCCAGTATATGAAGAGCTTCCTGGATGGACAGAGGATATTACAGGCGTAAAAAGTCTAGATGAACTTCCGGCAAATGCTCGTCATTATGTTGAACGTATCTCTCAGTTAACAGGAATTCCTTTATCGATTTTCTCTGTAGGCCCAGACCGTTCACAAACAAACGTTGTCCGCAGTGTATATGCTTAATAATAGGCAGAACAAGAAGTGGCTGTCTCAAAACCAAAGGGTCAGACCCTTATGAGGCAGCCTCTTTATTACCGTTCATAATCATAATGAACCTCTCCCACCTACACGTTGTTTAGAGACGGGAGACTTCTCGATGAACATGTTAAAACAGGCATCACTATTTTATAAAGAAAATATTTTATAAAACACTTGTCAAAATCAGCATTCATATGTTAACATAAAAAACGTCACTAAAATAATATGGCTCGGTAGCTCAGTCGGTAGAGCAAAGGACTGAAAATCCTTGTGTCGGCGGTTCGATTCCGTCCCGAGCCACTTCTTTTAATGTAAAGCATAGATACGGTAAGGTGTCTATGCTTTTTTTATTTCTCCTAATATTGGTAATGGCTAATAAGTGAATTAGGTTATATAACGTGGTAAATTATAAATGTACTTATCTAAAAAAGATTCATCTAGCGTACTAGATGTAATGATAGAAAGTACGAGATGTAATAGATAGAAATGAAAATAAGAGAAGGGATGTGAATCACTATGAACAAGAAGATTCTTGTTGTTGATGATGAGAAACCGATTGCGGATATTTTACAATTTAATTTAAAAAAGGAAGGATATGAAGTTGTTTGTGCTTATGATGGAGAGGAAGCGTTGCAAAAAGTAGAAGAATTTACACCTGACCTTATTCTATTAGACATTATGCTTCCACAAAAAGATGGAATAGAAGTATGTAGAGAAGTCCGAAAAAAGTATGATATGCCAATTATTATGTTAACTGCTAAAGATTCAGAGATTGATAAGGTTCTTGGTTTAGAATTAGGTGCGGATGATTATGTTACAAAACCGTTCAGTACAAGGGAACTACTTGCTCGTGTAAAAGCCAACTTGCGCCGTCATCAACAAAATGCAAATGTTTCTGATGAGAACAATGACACTGGCGAAATTGTCATAGGCTCTCTCGTGATCCATCCAGATGCTTACATCGTATCTAAGCGCGGAGAAAAAATCGAACTAACTCATCGCGAATTCGAATTACTTCATTATCTCGCTAAACATATTGGTCAAGTAATGACGCGTGAACATTTGCTGCAAACGGTATGGGGATATGATTACTATGGAGATGTGCGTACAGTTGATGTCACAGTGCGTCGTTTGCGGGAAAAAATTGAGGATAATCCATCCCATCCGACATGGATTGTAACGCGCCGGGGAGTAGGATATTATTTACGCAATCCAGAACAGGAGTAAATGAAGAAAATGAAAAAAGTTGGACCATTTCGTTCGATTCATTTTAAGTTTGTTCTTATTTATGTTCTTTTAATTCTTGTTGCCATGCAGATTATCGGTGTGTACTTTGTCAGAGAATTAGAAGAGCAGCTCATTAATAATTTTAAAAACTCTTTAAATGAGCGTGTGACATTGCTTGCTTACAATGTAGAGCAAGCAATGAATAAAGAACGGGATAAGAATAGCCCAACGCTGGAAGAAGATATTCGACTTCTGTTACAAGACTTTGTTTCGCAAGACATTTCCGAAGTCAGAGTGATTGATAATAAAAGTAAAGTATTAGGGACATCCAATCCATATAAGCAAAATATTGTCGGCAAAAGGACAACAGAAATATTTGTCAAGCGAACATTAGTAGCTGGTGAAACAGTTGAAGTGGATAAACCATTGGTAGATCGAAATACGGGACATCGAATGTACATTTCTTCGACACCGATTAAATCGGACGGAGAAATAAAAGGAGCGATTTACGTGATCGCTTCGATGGAAAATGTCTTTTCACAAATGAAGCAAATTAATATGATTTTAGCGACAGGAACGGGAATCGCTCTTGTCATTACAGCTGTGTTAGGTATTTTATTGGCGCGCACGATTACTCGGCCAATTTCTGACATGAGAAAACAAGCGCTCGCGATGGCAAAGGGGAATTTTTCAAGGAAAGTAAAGGTATATGGTTATGATGAGATCGGACAGCTGGCAATGACATTTAACAACTTAACAAAAAAATTGCAAGAAGCTCAGGCGACAACAGAAGGGGAACGGCGAAAATTGGCCTCTGTTTTGACGCATATGACCGATGGAGTGATTGCAACGGACAGAAAAGGAAGAATTATTTTAATCAACGATGCAGCGCTTAATATATTAAATGTTTCACGTGAAACAGTTCTTTCTAGTTCGATTATTGATGTATTAGGCTTAAACGATCAATATACGTTTGAAACGTTAGTCGAAGAGCGGGATTCTTTAATTTTGGATTTTAGTACGGATAATGAACTTTATATTTTACGTGCTTCCTTATCGGTTATTCAAAAGGAAACAGGATTTATAAACGGATTAATCGTCGTGTTACATGACATTACTGAGCATGAAAAAATTGACCAAGAGAGAAGAGAATTTGTAGCAAACGTTTCCCATGAACTGAGAACACCTTTAACAACGATGAGAAGTTATTTAGAAGCGCTCGCTGATGGAGCATGGAAAGATGAAGAAATTGCCCCGCGGTTCATTGAAGTAGTACAAACAGAAACGGAACGAATGATTCGTTTAGTTAACGATTTATTGCAGCTATCAAAGCTGGACAGTAAAGATTATAAGCTTAATACATCATGGGTGAACTTTTCACGTTATTTTCACAAAATTATTGATCGTTTTGAATTAACAAAGCAAGAAAATGTTAAGTTTGTTCGCAAAATCCCTGATGAGGCGATATTCGTTGAAATTGACGAAGATAAAATTACACAAGTGCTCGATAATATTATTTCCAATGCGTTAAAATATTCCCCGCAAGGCGGCAAGATTACGTTTTGTGTAAAAGAGCTAAGCGACCATATTGAAGTGAGTGTAAGCGATGAAGGGGTCGGAATTCCAAAAGCAGATCTCTCAAAAATTTTTGAACGATTTTATCGCGTAGACAAAGCGCGTTCAAGAAAGCTTGGTGGAACAGGGTTAGGTTTGGCAATCGCAAAGGAGGTTGTTGTCGCCCATGGGGGTGAAATTTGGGCGGAAAGCCGAGAAAACAAGGGCACAACCATTTTCTTTACTTTACCGCTTGAGCGTATTCAAGAGGATGAATGGAATGAAGTATGAAAAAATAAAAACGATGATTTTGACTATTTTGGTCTTGACCAGCATTGTTTTAACAGGGGCATTATGGACCTATCAACCAAAGTATGATTTTATCGAAAATGCAGATACCGATTATATTCAAAATGTATCAGTAAGCAATGCTCAAGTTGATGCAGGCATTATTATTCGTCCTTCTAAAATACTTATTCATAAAGATGGAAAGCACTATGGAATTGTCCAAGAAACAGAAATGAATAAATTGATGAAGCAAGTGAAAAAGTGGTCGTTTGATGAGTTTGAAAATATCTCGTCAACCGTTTCAAAGAAAGAGTTTTTATCTTTTCTTCACGAACAGGGAAACATTGAAATCATTTATCCTGATGATTTTCCCATTGAAATGTATCATTATATTTTTAACATCGACGATAAAGGAATTGAAGGAGTCAGCTTTGATCGAATTGTCATTCCTGTAGAGAAAGAAGAGGAAGCAATTGTTTACTTTGTATGTATGAAGGATCGTAAAATTTATAAGGCAACGGTCAACAACTTCTCACTTCAAGAAATTCAGAACACATACTATTATCAAGCTGAAAAATACCAACGTTATTTTGCTTATGATATCGATGCAACAAAAACTTTATTTATTCCTGAAGGACCTATTACGATGAAGCGTTTACAATATTACACGGATGAATTGGACCCTGACAAATTTAAAGACGCACTTTTTAGTAATCCAAGCTTTGTGAAGCGAGATTTATTAACATACGGTGAAGAATATACGGATGGGTCAAGTCTAATGAATGTCAATTCTACGCAAAAGGTATTATCATATGTCAACCCAGCTGCACAAAGAACAGCGATACAGGGGAAAGACCCATTTTTAATCCAGAAAAGCATTGATTTTGTTAATGAACATGGTGGTTGGACAGATACGTATCATTTTGCTGAATGGGATGAGGAAAAACGAAAAGTGGTTTTTCGCTTAGTGACAAATAGTTATCCTGTATTTAATCGGTTTGGTATGTCCGAAGTTGTGCAAGAATGGGGCGACAGCGAAATTATTAAATATTATCGTCCAATTTTCAGGCTTGAAATCCCTGACCGAACCAGCGTTTCAGTTCAATTACCATCCGGGCGAGAGGTTATTGAGCAATTGCAAAACATGAAAGGGTTTGAAAAAGAGTTAGTGTATGATATTGCTTTAGGATATGAATTAATTAGAGACGAGCAAAGAGACAAAATCGTTGTGTTAGAACCGGCATGGTTTTGTTTATATGCTGGAACATGGCGGAAAATCGTTTTTAAAGAGAACGAAGAAACGCAAAGAGGGGGGGATGTAATTGGATTGGAGTAAAACAAAAACCATATTTATTATTACATTCCTCATCCTCGATATTTTTTTGGCTTACCAATTTATTCAGAAACGAAACAGCAGCCAGCTGGATGTTATGTTGGAAACGACGATTGAAGAACAGTTAGAAGCAAATGGAATTACGTATGTTGAGCCACCAAAGGAGATTACAAAAGCAGCTTATTTAAGCGGAAAAAGTAAAATATTTACTGATAAAGAAGTAAAAAAGCTATCTAATCAAAAAGTGATAATTAGCAATCAACCGATATTAGAAGTATCATTTATTAAGCCTATTCCACTTTCCAATCCAAAGGATCAATACTTTCTAGATAATTTCATAAAACGAAACATCATTTCAGGCGAAAATTATTCGTTTTGGAAGTTTGATGAAAAAGAAAAAGAGATTTTATTTTTTCAAAAGTATAACGGCAAAGTCATTTATACAAATGACAACAGTATGCTGGTACTACGTTTAAATGAAAATAATGAAATCGTTTCTTATAAACAGACGTTACTTCATGATTTAGAAGAATATGAAAAACAAGAAATTGTACCAGCGATTAAAGCAATTGAAACGTTACATGAGAAAAATCACTTAAAGCCTGGTGATCATGTGACGAATGTTGAACTTGGTTATTATGCACTCGTTAAATTTACTGCTTCACAAGTGTTAACGCCAACATGGCATATTGTGGTGAATGGAAAAGAGGATTATTATGTAAACGCCTTTGAAGGACAAGTCATTAATGAAGAAAATAAAATGTTGGAGTGAGACATGGTGAGTATAAGGTTTAGCGTCCTTGCAAGCGGAAGCACGGGAAACGCCTTTTATGTGGAAACAGACCGAAACAGTTTGCTTGTTGACGCAGGCTTGAGCGGAAAACAGATGGAACAGCTGTTCAAGAAAATTGAGCGGGATATGAAGCAGTTATCAGGTATTTTAGTTACCCATGAACATAGTGACCATATTAAGGGACTCGGCGTCATTGCCCGAAAGTATCAATTGCCGATTTACGCTAATGAGAAGACGTGGAAAGCGATGGAAGGATTGATCGGCGATATTCCAACTGAGCAAAAATTTGTATTTCAAATGGGAACGGTAAAAACGTTTGGTGATCTTGATGTTGAATCATTTGGTGTTTCTCATGATGCCGCTGAGCCGATGTTTTATGTATTCCATCATGAAGGGAAAAAACTTGTATTAATTACGGACACAGGCTATGTAAGTGACCGTATGAAAGGTATCATTAAGAATGCCGATGTGTTTGTATTTGAAAGCAACCACGATGTAGAAATGCTAAGAATGGGGCATTATCCATGGAATATTAAACGCCGTATTTTAAGCGATGTTGGGCATGTTTCTAATGAAGATGCAGGACTTGCTTTAGCTGATGTGATTGGCGAGAAAACAAAGCGAGTTTATTTAGCGCATTTAAGTCAAGATAATAATATGAAAGATTTGGCGAGAATGTCAGTTACTCAAATATTAGCAAGCAAAGGAATTATTGTTGGGGAACAGTTAGATTTATATGATACAGATCCAAAAATTCCAACAAAGCTGGCGTATGTGTAACGATGTTTTTGGACATGCTGTGCTAATGTCTTATAATGGATTTTTACTAGTGTAGAGGAGTATAATGGTAGTTAGATACATACACTACCTTTTACTGAATGCATCCTCTTCGATGAAAGGATTGGTGAGCACAGTGGGGTATTATGACGATCATTATCAGCAGTATCAACAAAAACAAAAAGGAAATCGTGGCGGCATATTTTTAGCAGCTTTAGTTGGCGCGATTTTAGGAGCATTATTAATCATCTTTTCCATTCCGACTCTTTTAAAATGGAATGTTCTCCCTTATGACGTAGCTATTACAGAAGATGGGAACGAAGCGAAGGAAGATACGTCTCGGCAGCCAGCTGTGCAAAAAAGCATTGCGGTCGATGTCGTTTCCCAAGTGACGAAAGCCGTCGATAAAGTATCTGACGCAGTCGTTGGCGTTGTAAATATTCAAGAATCCGATTTTTGGTCTCAAGGCGGTGAAGCAGGTACTGGCTCTGGCGTCATCTATAAAAAAGCAAATGGTAAAGCGTTTGTCGTAACGAATCACCACGTTGTGGAAAACGCAAGCCAAGTAGAAGTCAGCTTAAAAGACGGTACAAGAGTTCCAGCGAAAGTATTGGGAAGCGATATTTGGACAGATTTAGCCGTCCTTGAAATTGATGCGAAGCATGTAAAGAAAGTAGCGGAGTTTGGCAATTCTGATGCGGTCAAACCGGGCGAGCCGGTTATCGCTATTGGTAACCCGTTAGGTCTTCAATTTGCCGGTTCTGTTACGCAAGGAATTATTTCAGGAACGAACCGCACGATTGAAATTGATTTAGATCAAGACGGTGTACCAGATTGGAATGCAGAAGTGTTACAAACAGATGCGGCCATTAACCCTGGAAACAGCGGCGGCGCTCTTGTAAATATTGACGGTCAAGTCATTGGCATTAACTCGATGAAAATTGCCCAGCAAGCCGTTGAAGGAATTGGATTGGCGATTCCGATTAATTTTGCTCAGCCGGTTATTGCTGACTTAGAAAAATATGGACAAGTACGCCGTCCGTATATGGGAGTAGAACTCCGTTCGTTAAGCGACATTTCTTCTTATCATTTACAAGAAACGCTTCATTTACCGAAAGACGTAACTGAAGGAGTAGCGATTGTTCAAGTTGTACCAATGTCTCCGGCCGCACAAGCTGGCTTAAAACAGTTTGATGTCATTGTTGCTTTAGATGACAAACCAATTCGTAACGTTATTGAATTGAGAAAATATTTATATACCGAAAAATCAATCGGAGACAAAATGAAAGTGACGTTCTACAGAGAAGGCAAAAAGCAAACGGTCACAATGAAGCTAGCAAAAGAATCATTTTAGGTAGAAAAATGAAAAGAATTTTGGCTATAATTTATCAACAGGGGAGATGTTCTCTCCTGTTTTTCTTTTTCCACAAGTGGATAACAGGAGGTACGGAAATAATGTATAAATGTTGCGAAGAACATATTGAATTAGCGATCGATATGTATATTGATGAAAAAGAAGCAGCACCAGAAATTGAAAAGATTTCTGTGGATAAACAGGCGTTACATTGTGATTTTTGCAAAAATAAAGCAATATATATTGTAGGGAACTAATGTTTCTACACAATATGTGGATATATTTTGTGAATATGTGGATAAGTTCTGTGGATATTATGTTTGTAAAGTGGGGATGAACTGTGAATATCTCGATTATTTGTGTCGGCAAACTGAAAGAAAAATATTTGAAACAAGGAATCGATGAATACGTAAAACGATTATCAGCCTATGCCAAAGTAGAAATTATTGAAGTACCGGATGAAAAAGCACCAGAGAATTTAAGCGATCAAGAAATGGAGCAAGTAAAACAAAAAGAAGGAGAGCGCATTTTAGCGAAAATTTCGGATGATACATATGTTATTGCCTTAGCTATCGAAGGAAAGATGAAATCGTCCGAGGAGCTGGCGGAAAGCCTAGACAAGCTCGCTATCTACGGCAAAAGCAAGATCGCCTTTGTTATCGGCGGTTCACTTGGTTTAAGCAAACAAGTTATGCAACGGGCTGACGAAGCTTTATCCTTTTCGAAAATGACCTTCCCACATCAGCTTATGCGGCTTATTCTTCTCGAACAAGTATACCGGGCGTTTCGCATTAATAGGGGAGAACCGTACCATAAGTAACGATAAAGTTCGAATCTGTTAGTGGGATGATGAACCTCTCCCACCTACACTTCGCTTAGGGGTGGAGACTTCTCGGTGAACATGTTAAAGAAAGAAGAAAATATTACTTAGGAAACTAAAAATTGCATTTATTTTATTTATAAAATAAATGCAATTTTTTTTGTCTTTAAAACCACTTTTCAAGGTTCTATAATAACGTTGTTTTGAAAATGTTAGCCTAGAAAGCAAAGGAATTTGCAATTGATTTTTATAATGGGGGATTAAAGCAGAAAAAGGTGGGGAAATCGAGATGAAGGAAGGCGACATCGTATTATATGAAAACAAGGAATATGTAGTTCTCTTTGTATACCAGAGCGGTTTTTGCGAGATTGTAAGAAGGGACAACATGTTAGATTATCGAAATAGAGAAGTAAAATTAGTGGATAGTAAAAGTTTAGTAATGAAAAACGATGTTAAAAAGCTAAAATAACTATTTCGATATACTTATATAAAGTATACATACTGAAGCAATAAAATGATGAGCGCTTCGCCCCAATCGCTTTTACCCCATATTATGTTTATAGATAGAAGAAACATTGTTAGAGATAGGGGGACTAAGTATTGGATATAGTCGCTCTCATTAAAAAAGAGATGAAAACAAGGAAGATTTCAAATAAAGAGTTGGCAATTGTAGCAGGAACGACAAGTTCAACAGTCAGCCGATTTTTAAATCGAAAAATTGAAAACTTAAGATTTGAATATTTATTACCAATGATTCAATACTTGTTCCCGAAAGATGAATTAGAAATTATGCAAAACTATTGCAAAACATTAGAGGGACAAAATGCCCGTCTCGCACTGGACTATGCTTCCTTTAATCATTTAACGGATTTAGAAACCGCATTAATTGAGAAATTACGAAATTCAAACAACGAAAAAGATGTAGAATGGGCACATATTTATGAAATTTACCAACGCTCCCGTTTTCGTAAGCTGTTTGGCGAAGATTATGTGAAAGAGCTTGATGTAGTTAATCCTTCAAGCGATGAAGCTGTTTGCCTTCTGTATTTAATGTATATGCATGCCTATGTGCATATCTCCCGCAATATGGTGTGTGAATTCGGAAAACGATTCGAGAGAGCTTTTAACAGAATCGTAAATCCATATCTACGAAAATCACTCACGCTACGGTACTCGACAATTCAACTTATGAACAGTCTTTATTTAGGAAACGAAGAGGAACTACTATTCCATTCTTCGAATCTCCTCCGTTTAGAAAGACGCCGCTATGCCCTTGGCACGGTTTATCATACATTAGGAGAATTTTATAACTACATTGATTTTGAAAAATCGGAAACGAACTTACGCAAGGCATTAAAGATTTACGAAGAGATTGGACATGAGGATTTACAACATGCAGTGAAAGGTTCTCTAACACATTTATACAATTTTTGGGGAAAAGAGCCTCCATATTTATATCCGGATAGTGAGTACTTATATGACAGACTGGAATATGCGCGATATTTGATTAATCAATCAGAAATCGAGAAAGCGAAAGAAATCCTGAACTTTGTAGGAAAGAAGCTGCTTTCAGAAAAATATGAAGATAAATATTATGTACATGCGGATTATCTAGGGATGTATTACTATTATATGGGACTAGCTTACGATAATATAGATTATTTATACCAATCCATTGCAGAATATAATCGAGGAGATATTCGTGTTGCTACATTAGCTCCTGCAATTGAATTACTTCGCAGGGGTGAGCGGGTATCAGCGGTATGGGCGGCGACATACTACAGGGATTTGCATTTTTATAACCGCTTTCTAGATTTAAAGCGAAATGAGGTTGTTGTTTCAAATGAACGTTAAGAAGTTTGCAAAGTGTTAGAAAAATAGAAGGGCTGAGCCATAAGTGTCTGACCTTATGCGTAACTTATAATTTTTGTTACGCTATATATTATGATTGTAGGGTCTGACGCTTACTTTTGGGTCAGCCTCCGAGGAGAAGGGGGATCTACGGATATTTAAATGGATTATATGCATTATTTTTAGATTAGATTAATGAAAAAATTAGTTATCCTCGACAGAAATCTCGCTGCTTTTCATCACGTTATACATATATTTTTCATGATCTAGAGCACGACAACAAGATCTTCCCCCCTCGACTTCTCCATATGGATTCATTCAGTCGTATGCTCATTCATCTGATAAATAAAGCTGACTATTAAATGTCTGTTACAATTATTAAATAATATGTATAGAAACTTTTTATTTGGCGTCAAATTCTTCCGCATTTTTACTATCGAATAGCTCCTCAGAAAGGGGGGGCTCATGTTGCGAATGATTTTTACTATTCATCTTTGCACAGTTTTCTTCTTGAGGGAATGAATCTTGTGTTTGCTTTAGTTCCTCCATATTTTCTTTCCATTTCTCAGCCAACTCAGGAGGAATTACGCCTTTTTCATAAGTCGCTCCAATGCTTAAGCTGCCGCTTAATTCTTTAATACCTAGTTGTGCGATATTATTGTTAAGTTCATATTTATCTAGGAGCATTTTGTCAATCTTGATTTCTTGAAAGATAACCGGTTGGTTTATTGATTTTTCTTTCGTTTTTTGCTGCTGCTTCATATGTCCAATTTCTTCTTGCAATTCGTTAAGCTGGGACCTGTATGTCTGCATTAGTTTTTCCAAGTCAGAAAGGGTAGTTTCTAAATGAGAAAGACGTTCTTCAACCTCTGTTATGAGTCTATAATATGGCTCCAGCTTGCTGACCATACGTTGTTCGATTTTTGCGAGTATTTGTTTTTCCCACTCCACGAATGAAGGTTGCTCGTTCGTGTAGGTTCGATAAGGGATATGATGATTTTTTTCGCTTTTTTCCTTACTTAGTTGCTCTTTTAAAGCAGAGAGGGGGCCAAGTTGCTTCTCGAGATGGACGAATCGCTTCATCTGAACTTCAAACGTGTTGAACTTTTTTAATTGTTTTTCTAAAAGTTCGATTTTTTGCTTTACTATATCTAAATCTTCATGCCGATTATTTTTGTTAAATATCCTTTTTATAGGCATATTATTCCCCACACTTTTTATTGGATAAATGAAGAAGGAGAAAGCGAAATGGAATTCTCGATCTAGGATAAATATGCATTTAATCGAGATTAATTCGATCGGTAGGCACTACAGCAATTCAATGGTTAATCCGTTCCGAGTAGGGAAGCATGTTACATAAAAACAAGGGTTTGGCGAACAAAATGCAGATGGAGTATGCATTCTTTCTTCGGAGTTAAATGTTGTAGCTGCCGATTTTTTAATAAGCAGACCGAAAACAAGCGATAAATTATTCAATTATGATGCGTTCTTCGTGACTATATTTCTTCATATAGGATAAAATTAGCAATCCATTATCAAATCTCGCTTTAATATTTTTTCCTTCTGTTGGTTCTGGAAGTTCAATAGTTCTTTGAAATTCCCCATACATACGTTCGGTTTGTATAGTAACAACAGGAATCATTGGCAATTTACAAATTCCTTTTACGACTAACTGATTACCGGATACGAATAGTTGAATATCCTCTTTGCGGAATCCAGGTAATTCAATCAAAATAATGACTTGTGAATCTGTCAAATAAATATCTGTTCGCGGGAAATGGGGGATATTTTTACATTCCTGTTTTTCTCGTGTCTCTTCTCCCCCCATTTCCTGCATAAACTTTTTGGCGGAATCTTGATCAAACACATTATTCCAAAAATCACCTGAATGGTATTTCTGCGCAATTTCCATCCATTGCTTTAATTTTTCAAAATCCAAGGAGCATTCCTCCTTCATTTAACTCATAAAAAATGGTGATTTTAATATATTTTATAAAAAATGGAAGGATATTAGATGGGACCTTTGTAAATATTAATATTTTTCTATTGAAGATTCATTCCTTTGAAAATGCTTCAGCTGTAAATATAGTCGAGAACTTGTTGGCTGATTGGTGCAACTTTGACAAAAGTGGTCAAAATTTTTAGAATGAGGGTACGTTAGTTAGAACACAAGTTTGGTTAATGATAAAGACCAAATTAATTCTTCAGCAGCATTTCCAGCGACTTCTATGGGGGGATGGGCCGTCAGTCATCCATTTTCTAGCTCGCGGATGTGTTAGTTTTGGGATGACTCAACCAATCGATTTCATTCCTTACAATAAGGAAAATGGTGATGTGTCGTTTGTCAGTGTTCCATTCAGTGTAGTAAATCACTCCGATTTTCGTGACAAGAACGCGGGCAAGACGAGTGTAATTAAAAGGAAATAGACGTCCTCAATCAATATTAGGGACGTCTATTTCTGTGTACTGAAAATCGATTCGCTTAGGGATTTTTATTTGCAAAATGCCGTCTTTATAGTTCGTAGAAGCTCCTTTCTTTTTCACGATGGATGGCAAGGGAATGACATGGCGATCTTCAGGAGAGGGAATGCCTTCGATGATAGCTTGATTAGATGTATGAAAAATTTTCAGTTGGGATAATTGGGAGGAATCTTTAATCGGCATTTTTAAATAAATATGGTCAAGGGATTCGAATATATTTACATCAAGTTTAGGAGCAACAGTGGAGTTATCAGACGTGTGGGATTCTGTGTGTTCACTATTTCTGAACAGTTTTTTTAAGATTTCTCCCTGATGTCCATACATCTGCAGGGAATTAGTAATGGATTTAGCAATAGAATCTTGGACATATTTTTCAATCTCCGTAGCATGTGATTGTTGTAACCATTTTTGAATGCCTTCTTTAAAAGGAAAGAATGATTGGAAAGGAAACATTCGCTACCCTCCTTTGGGTTAAAATTGATTGGTTATAGGTAATGATGGATCCAGGATTTGGTCTTGATCGCTTACATCTGTATCGAAATATCCGCTAGCCATCCATGAGCTCGTAGGTGAAAAATCTCCTAATGAGATGTTAGTACCTATATTTTTCGAGTTAGCAGTATGGCTATTGTGAACGGTACCACCTATATCGATACTTCCAATTTGCTTAACTCCGTTTGTTTTCATGTTAAAGATGTTGATAACAAAAGGCATAATTACTCACCTCTCTTTTTTAAAAATTTTACTTTAAAGGAATTTTAGTTAAAGAAAAAATTTGAAACTGTATGATTTAGGGATATGAATATCTGGCTTATGCTCCTAATCTTTTTGAATCGTTCCTGTTTAATCTTGGATGGCATTTACATTGGCAGGGTTTGCGATGTCGCCTTGGTCATTGACGTCAGGATCGATAAATACATTCTCCATACCTGAAGTTGTAGGAGAGTGGTCCCCAAATGAGGCGTTCTGTCCTTGTAATTTGCTGTTGGCTGTAGGGGCATTATTAAGCGTTTCGCCAATATTAACCGACCCGTTGTTAGATATATTGTTAATTTTAACTAAATAAATATTGATAATAGAGGGCATAACATAGTTCCTCCTAGCGTCCTGTTATTCGGTAATATATGCCATTACTTGCTTATTTGTGAATCCAATGCCCATACTCATGAACCTCTCCCACCTACACGTTGTTTAGAGGTGGGAGACTTCTCGGTGAACATGTTAAAACGATGGAGCATTATTGTGTATGCTGTCGTTTCTGTGTCTCAGAACCTATTTTCTATGCCCAAAACCCCCTTTCTCTAAGAAGAGAGGGGGTTTTTAGAATCACTTTATTCCAAATCAACTTTCTTTAAAGGCTTTTTTGCCGGACCTTCAATGACATCGCCATCGATGGAAAATCTTGAACCGTGGCAAGGACAGTCCCATGTCCGATCGCCGCTGTTCCATTCCAGCTCACAGCGCATATGTGTGCATGTTGTGTCAACAATATGCAACTTTCCTTCTTCGTCTTTGTAGGCCCCAGCCCTTTTCCCGTTAACGGAAACGACCGCTCCTTCATCGTTGGATAAATCTTCAGGTTTTCTTAGGGCAAATTCCAGCTTTCCTTCAATTAAATGTTTGGCAACATCTGTGTTCATCGAAATAAACTTTTTCACGCTAGGATCGGCATAAAATCTCGATGGCGTATAAAGCTCGCGATAGCGGTTTTCTTTTTTCATGATTAAATCTGTCAGCAACAATGCTGCGGCAGTTCCATTTGTCATTCCCCATTTTCGATATCCTGTCGCAACGAAGATATTTGGTGTACCATTATTCATTTGCCCGATATAAGGAACTTTATCTAATGTTGTGAAGTCTTGGGTAGACCAGCGATAAGGAATTTCTTTGATTCCCAATACTTCGTCACCGAAAGATTGCAGAGATGCATAATGTTGCATCATCGGAACACCTTGTCCTGTTTTATGGTTTTCCCCCGCGATTAACACAAGCTTTTCTCCGTTCACATTAGCGTATCGGAGCGAACGTATAGGATCTTCGGCACTAATATACATACCGCCGGGATAGTCTTTTTCTGTTTTCACAGCAATGATGTAAGAGCGTTCTGCATACATTCTTGAGAAGTAAAATCCGGCATCATAAAAAGGGAAATGGGAACAGGCTATCACATTTTCGCATGTAATTTTATATCCGTCTCTCGTTACTACTTTTGGCTGTGTTCCTCTTTCGACATCAATAGCGGTTGTATGTTCATAGATTTCAACACCATTTTGTTCCATTAGTTCGACAAGTTTTGTTAAATATTTTAGAGGATGGAATTGAGCCTGATTTTTCATGACTACCGCTGCTTTTATCTGTATAGGAAGAGGAATACTTTCTACAAACGCCCCATTAATTCCTAATTTTTCATATGCTTTAAATTCATTAATGACTTTGCTTATGTATGGATGAGAATTCGTGTATACATAGGCATCTTCTTCTGTCAAATCACATTCAATGTTATGCTCGCGAACTGTATTCTTAATAAACTGCAGCGCATCGTTAGCAGCTTCATAATACATCCTTGCTTTTTCTTCACCTAAATGATTGATAAACTCGTCATAAATAAGACCATGTTGTGCCGTGACTTTTGCGGTTGTATGGCCGGTTGTTCCGTTTAAAATGCGATCTGCTTCGATGAGCGCGACTTTTACTCCGTGCTGAGCAAGCAAATAAGCCGCTGTTATTCCCGATATTCCTCCGCCGACAATGGCGACATCTACATTGATATCCTTGTTAAGTTTTGAAAATGACGGAAGCTTTATAAAATCCCGCCAATATGGTTCGGGAAATTGCGGCAGAACTCCCTCAGCTTTGTTCATTTCATTCATTGAAAAATTCCCTCCATTCATCGTTTTATTACATAAAATTCCCAATAAATAAAAATTCATGTATGGCGTGTCAGCCATTTATAATGGATAACGTATATTAGGTTGTCTTAGTTTACATAAGATCGTGAAAACATATAGCAGTACCGTTCCTTTTTTCAGGCAATAAACGCTCAATGAATGTGAAAGATGATAAAATAGAGAAAGAAGCTGGTAATTGGCGCGCTGATTTATCACGTTCTAACGGACGCTAGAAGTGCGATAAGTTCAACTAACATCAGTGGGGTTTTCTTCATCCTCCACTGATGAAGTTGTACTTTATTTTTATAAAATAGTTTAAGAGGGAGAGTAGAAGTGAATAAAAATACAGTTTATCCAACTGATCATTCATCAGGGTTACAGGATAATTTGATTTTGGAGCATTATGGATTAAATGAATTAAATTATGAATCTGTCAAAAGTTACCGGGAACGGTTTGCTGCGGTGAAACCGAACCATCCTTGGAACGGCCTTGAGACGAAAGAATTTTTATACAAAATTGGTGCATGGGGGAAACTGCGAAACAGCAGCAAAGAAGGAGTCACTCTTGCGGGGTTATTAATGTTCAGTGAAGAAAGAATCATTACAGAAGTTTTACCGCAATATTTTCTCGAATATCGAGAAAATTTGTCGAATATAGTAAATGGTACGTGGTCAAAGCGGTTTACGTCACAAGATGGCACGTGGTCAGGCAATGTGTATGATTTTTATTTTAAAGTAATGTCCCACATTGCTGCGGATTCGTTTGCTGAACCAGCGATTCGCTCTGCTTTACACGAAGCGTTAATCAATGCGATCGTCCATTGTGATTATGATGGTGAAGGCGGCATTGTTATTGAAAAAGAACAGAATTTGTTCCGTTTTTCTAATCCTGGTCTTTTCCGCCCTTCGATCGAACAAGCCTTTGAAGGTGGAATCAGCAATTTACGTAATCCGAATCTGTTTAAAATGTTTATTTTAATCGGTCTTTGCAAACGGGCTGGTTCAGGATTAAAAAGCATTGAATTAACTTGGAAACAACAATATTGGCCAAAGCCTGAATTAGTACAACACCTTCAGTCAAAACGGACGGTTTTAACATTAAGCATTTTAGCAAATGTTCATCAACACGAAGACCATATGAGCAATATAGATGAGGAATTGGATTTTTTCGTTACGGATATTAGCTCTGAAGATAACTCCATAAATAAAAAGAAAAACTCCGTAAATAAAGAGTTTAACTTCATAAATAAAGAAGTGAACTCCGTAAATAAATCGGACAACTCCGATAATAAAACGTTTAACTCCGTGAATAACGAACTCGACTACGTAAATAAATCGGACAACTCCTTAAATAACAGTGTTAACTCCGTAAATAAAGAGTCAAACTCCGTAAATAATAATCATGTTTCTCGACTGATGCAGAAAATGGAAGAAGATGTCGATGAGACAGTCAGAAACAAAACGGTTCAAGAAGAAATAGAAGACGAATTATGGAGGATCGCCGAATTAGCCCGTAAGAAAAAACGTCTCAGTCCAACTATTATGGAAGAGATTATTTTACAGCTTTGTTCGAAAAGACCATTAATGTTGAAGGAATTAGCTTATTTGCTGGAAAGAACACCAGACGGGCTGAGGAATAATTATTTAGCCAAGTTATTAAGCGAAGGAAAAATACAGTTAAAATACCCAGATCAACCGAACCATCCGAAGCAAGCTTATATGATGGCAAAGTAGCATCTCTTTTCTAAGAGTGATTGATTGTTAAGAGGATGGCCCAAAGTGTCAGACTTCGCAACACAATATATAGGACATAACATTAGATAAATGAACTATATATTGTGAAATGCGCGTGAGATCAGACACTTATGGGCCACTTTTTTTATTAATACGTCTCAAGTCTTAGACAAAAATATAGCTGTAGTTCATTATGTAAATTTTGGATTGAAGATAAGATGAAGGTAAGAAAGGAGGGCAACGGACAATGAAAAAATTCGGATTACTTATAGCAGGAGGAATTGCAGCGGCAGTGCTGCTTGCCAACCTCGGGCCGATGGTTGGTCTCGCAATCAGTTTAATCATTCTTTACTATTCGTTTAAACAATTTATGAAAGCAGAATCGACTGGAAAAAAAGTGTTTTGGGCTGTCCTTGGACTGATTGCATTATCTGCTTCTGCTTCAAATGTGCCAGCTATTCTCGGTATGGTAGCGGCATATGTGTTATATATCGTGTACAAGAAATGGAATGAAAACAAAGAAAGAAGACCTGTAGACGATCCATTTACAAACTTTGAAAAGCAATGGGCAGAGTTAAAACGAAATTATTAAGAGGAGTGAAAGATATGAGCAACTTATTGACACGGATTAAAAATGTCATCATGGCTGATTTACATGATATACTTGAGCAAAAAGAACGACAAAATCCAATCGCCTTATTGAATGAATATTTACGTCAATGTGAACAGGAAGTCGAAAAGGTACGAAAACTTGTTGAGCGCCAGCATTTATTGAAGGAAGAGCTTGCACGTGAATACTATTATGCGCAGGAACTTGGAGAAAAACGCAAGCACCAAGCAGAAATTGCTTCGCAAGCAGGGGAGACAGAACTATATGAATTTGCTGTTCAAGAACAAATGAAATATGAAGAACGCGCTTCAAGATTAAAACAATCTCTTGATCAAGCGCTACATCAGCTTGAAGAATTAGAGCGCAAATACGAAGAGATGAAACATAAATTGAAAGATATGCATATTAAACGTATGGAGCTGATGGGGAGGGAAAATGTAGCACGCGCTTATTATCGAATAAACAAAGTATTGGAACAAGACCTATACGGAAACAAACCTTTTTCTCGTTTTGCCGAAATTGAGCAATACCTTGAACGATTAGAGCAGCAAGTCAGCTCAGCTTATTATTCCAGCACGATTGATGCCCGCATTGCTCAGCTGGAAAAGGAATTAAAAAAGCAAGAAACTCATTCAAATTCCTAATATAAACGTGGTATTCTAAAAGGGCGTAGATCTCTGCGCCTTTTTCATTTTCGTAATATAAGAAAACGGATCAATCGGAGGAAGGGAGGCGCCTCTCATGGTAAATCAACTGAAAAAAGATTTTATAAGTTGGGTTCTTTTTATCGGAGTGATTCTTTTCTTAGGAGAACTATTGTTTTTTCATGGAGGTGCTATTTTCTTCCTAGTGATTGCGATTGGCTGTATTTATATAGGCCGGAAGCGGATGCCGCGAACATCTGGGACAGTTTTGTTCTGGTTTGGTGTCATCAGCTTAATAATTTTAGTTTTTCATATGATGGCATTTCGATTTTTGTTGTTTGTTTATCTTATGTATATGATTATTCAATTTGTCCGCTCAAAACAAAAACCAACGTATATCGCTCCATCTATTCAAGAGACTGGAAAGATTCAAGTAGGAGAATCTCTCCTTAGAAGAAAACCACTATTGAAAAATATCTGGTTTGGGAGTCAAAAGACACCGGAATATATATATGAATGGAACGATGTAAACATTCAAACGGGCGTTGGCGATACGATTATTGATTTAAGTTATACGTTGCTTCCTAAAGGTGAAGCTGTTATCGTGATTCGCAATATTCTCGGAAACATTCAAATTATTGTACCTTATGAGATTGAAGTGAGCGTTCATCATTCGGTTATTGCTGGTTCTTTCGCCATCTTCGAGCACGGCGAAATGAAAGTATGGAACGAAACGCTTCATTTCCAAACAGCAGGATATGAAAGGGCGGCACAAAAAATTAAAATTATCACCTCTATGATGATCGGAAATTTAGAGGTGAAACGAAGATGAATATACTGCAGCGGCAAATCGTTATTGGTGCGAGTCTCGCTTTTTTCGTGTTTCTTTTTGTGATGACAACGTTTTTTGTCGTATTTCCTTTATCAGACTGGTCTTTATTATGGGAACAAGAGATGATAGATGTTCCATTTATTATTTTTGTTTCCGGTATGAGTGTATTTATTGGTATCGTCTTTGGAGTTATTTCTGGTTTTTTTTGGAAAAAGCAACTGCGCATTGTAGAAGATGTGTTAAGGCAAATCGAGCAAGGACAGCAAGCGGAAATAAACGAGCCGTTGCGTTTTAAAGAATTGGAATTGATTAGCGCACGCATTGGAAAAATTCAAAAGCATCTTGCTGAACAGACAAAGCTGTCGCAAAGGCTTGCGAGTGAGAAAGCAGAAGAACAAGAAAAGCGCATTCAAGAGATTGTTTCCCAAGAACGTCATCGTTTAGCTCGTGAGCTTCATGATTCCGTCAGCCAGCAATTGTTTGCGGCTTCAATGCTGATATCTGCCATCAATGAAGCAAAAACAATTTCTGACAATGTGCAAGCAAAACAACTCAAATTAGTCGAAGAGATGATTCATCAATCACAGCTGGAAATGCGGGCGCTTCTCTTACATCTTCGCCCTGTTGCCTTAAAAGGAAAGTCGCTGCAGGAAGGAATTCAAGAGCTGTTACTCGAGTTACAGCAGAAAGTCCCAATGAAGATTCAATGGAAAATTGAACATTTTTCGCTTGATAAAGGAATTGAAGATCATTTATTCCGCATTTTGCAGGAGTCTGTTTCCAATACGCTTCGTCATGCGAAAGCGACAACGCTCGAAGTGTTATTAGTGAAGCGCGGCAACCTTGTTATTTTGCGTGTTGTAGACGATGGAATTGGATTTGATGTTGAAAAAACAAAGACGGGATCATATGGATTACAAAATATGCACGAGCGTGCCGTAGAAATTGGCGGAACGTTGCAAATTGTCAGCGTACCGAATCAAGGGACGCGCTTGGAAGTGCGAGTTCCACTGCTGTCGTTAGAGGGTGAGGACAATGATTAAAGTGTTGTTTGTTGATGATCATGAAATGGTAAGAATCGGTGTATCCGCCTTTTTGTCTTCCCAGCCAGACATCGAGATTGTTGGCGAGGCCGATAATGGGAAAAAGGCAGTAGAACTGGCTTTAAACTTGCGCCCTGATATCATCTTAATGGATTTGGTCATGCCGAAAATGGACGGAATTGAAGCGACGAAGAAAATTATTCAAGAATGGCCGGAAGCAAAAATCATCATTGTAACAAGCTTTCTTGATGATGAAAAAGTGTATCCAGCATTGGAAGCAGGAGCAACCAGCTATATGCTAAAAACGTCAAAGGCCAACGAAATCGCCAATGCCATTCGCGCCACCTATTATGGTCAATCGGTTTTAGAACCGGAAGTAACGAACAAGATGATGACGAAAATGCGCAAGAAAGAGGAGCGGCTTCCTCACGAGGAATTAACGAATCGGGAAATGGAAGTTTTGTTATTGATGGCCCAAGGAAAGACAAATCAAGAAATTGCTGATGAATTGTTTATTGCGTTAAAAACGGTAAAAGTGCACGTCAGCAATATATTAAGTAAACTCGGAGTCCAAGACCGCACTCAAGCAGTCATCTATGCGTTTAAGCACTCTTTAGTAAAATAAATAATAAGAAGAGGCTCGCCCTAAAGCAAAGTGTCAGCCTCCGCAAGTTATGCGTAGGGTAAGACACTTTTAGGGCAGCCTCTTTTCATTAGCTGACTTTTGTGTTTTTTGCAATAGTTTCTGGATTTCGCTTATGGAATCCTTTGCCGTAATAGAACGCAATCAAGATGGCATACCAAATCGGACCGACAATTAAAGCAATTCGTGTATCCGGGAAGTAGGCCATCAACCCGATGACACCAATTAAAAAGGCAAGCGCGATATAAGAACTGTAAGGGAAGAAAGGCATTTTGAATTTCAATTGTTTTTGTTGGTCAGGACTTAAGCTTTTCCGGAAACGAATTTGCGACAGTAAAATGACAGCCCAAGTCCAGATGGCACCGAATGTCGCGATGCTTGTCACCCATGTAAATACTTTTGCAGGAACGACATAGTTCAAACCAACACCAATGAGCAATGCGGCTGCGGACGCTAAAATCGCTGTCCCAGGTACACCGCGTTTTGTTAAATTCGCATATTTTTTCGGAGCTTCCCCTTGTTGTGCTAAGTTAAATAACATCCGTCCTGTGCTGAAAATACCGCTGTTGCACGAAGACAATGCCGCTGTTAAGACAACGAAGTTAATGATTCCCGCAGCGGCAGGAATGCCGATTTTTTCAAATGTTAATACGAACGGGCTTCCTTTTTGTCCAATTTCAGTCCACGGATAGATGGACATGATGACGAATAAAGCCCCGACATAGAAAATTAAAATTCGCCAAAAGACAGAGTCAATCGCACGTGTTAATGATTTTTGCGGGTTTTTTACTTCGCCGGCTGTTACACCGATCATCTCAATGCCTAAATAAGCAAACATCACCATTTGTAAAGACATTAACACGCCGGTAATTCCGTTCGGGAAAAATCCGCCATGCTTCCAAAGGTTGCTGATTCCAGTTGCAACGCCGCCGTTGCCAAAACCAAAAATAATCATGCCAAGGCCGACTAAAATCATAAAGACAATCGTTACAATTTTAATAAGGGCAAACCAAAACTCGAGCTCTCCATAGGCTTTTACGGCAAGGAAGTTTACGACTGTCATAATCACTAGTGCTGCTAATGCCCAAATCCATTGCGGAGTTTCCGGAAACCAATATTGCATGTAAATTCCAGTTGCTGTAATCTCCGCCATACACGTAACGACCCATAAAAACCAATAGTTCCAACCGGTTAAATAACCGGCTAAAGGACCTAAATAGTTACGCGCATAACGGCTGAAGGAGCCGGCGACAGGGTTTTCAATTGCCATTTCGCCAAGCGCGCGCATAATTAAAAACATGACGGCTCCGCCGATCGCATACGCCAAAAGAATCGCTGGCCCTGCCATTTTAATTGCAGAAGCGGAACCAAGGAATAATCCAACCCCGATCGCTGCACCAAGGGACATAAGAGTAATATGTCTTTCCTCTAATCCCCGATGCAGCTCTTTTTCCGGTTTATTATTTTCCATAAACCTTCCTCCCTTGAGAAACGTTATTTTTTGAAAATTACATAAATAATAAAATAAAAACGCTTACATTCCATACTAAAAAACAAACAGATAATTTCATGATTTTATCTGTGAATAAAGTATTTGATTTTAATATATATAAAGTGAATATATTTGTAAATAATTTTTATAATAAAATACTTATGGAAAATAAAAACTATTCACTATTATGCATATGTAATCTTTTTGATTTATGGAAGGAATAAAAAGGCGCTCCCATATTTAGAGACGCCTTACTTAGAGAATTAAAATAGTTTTTTATAACAGAACCACCAGTCTAGACATTGAATTTGTCCTTGTTTTTGTTGCTCATAACGTTTTTTCGCTTTATCGATCGTGTCAGCCGGCGGCAAAATAACATTGCTGCCAATGAAACTATTATTCGGCCAATTTTCTGGTGTTGCTACATGATATAAACTTGCTGTTTGCAAAGCATGAACAGAGCGCCAAATCTCCGCAATATTTCGTCCAACCTCTTGAGGATAATACAGCATTTGTCTGATGATACCTTCATCATCAATGATAAACACTCCACGTACCGTTCTTGTCCCCTTGTGAGGATGAATCATGCCTAACATTTTAGCGAGTTCCCCTAGTGGATCGGCAATAATGGGAAACGTAATTTGTATGCCTGTTTTCTCTTTAATCCATTCAATCCATTTAATATGGGAAAATACTTGGTCAATCGATAAACCAACTAAATCGGTATTCATCTTATGAAATGACTCTTTCCATTGTTCAAACGCAATAAATTCTGTTGTGCAAACAGGTGTAAAATCGCTAGGATGGCTAAAAAGGATGAACCAGCGTCCTTTATAATCGGCAGGAATCGCTTTTTGGCCGAGCGTTGTATGCACGGTTACTTCTGGAAATGGGTCGCCAATCGTTAAGGGCTTCCAATCACCTTTATTTTCTATCATTTCCCTTATACCCTCCTCAGCAAGAAAATGCGTGGTATTATATTCTGTTTAATACGATTTTGTTCCAGGAAGTTAAGGAGAAAAGGTGGCTTTAAAATGATTTAAATTCTTTATTTTTATAACAAATTTTGTAAATATCATATTTAGCCCCTCCAGATAGCGATCATAAAACAATATGGTTAGGTGTAATTTTCTAATGGATTCTATACATCAAATGAATTTAAAAAATAGTTATAAAGTTATATATTTACAAAAAATGTTTTCATAAAGTATGGTTAAAACAAGAGTGAATAATATAAAAAATATTAAAAAAATTAAGTAAAATAAATTTACCAATACTGGGTCTATTAGTTAAAATAAATTCGGTGATGAAAACGAAAAATTTCCCTTAAACTGGTATACGTAGAATCTTTTTAATAATGAGGATGAGCGATGAAGGAGTTAATTCAGCTGAATCAAGTAGAAAAACAATTTGGTAGACAACAAGTGATACATCCGATGGTGTTGTCTGTATTTGAAGGCGAGTTTTTGACATTGCTCGGGCCAAGCGGCTGTGGAAAAACAACGTTACTGCGAATGATCGCCGGCTTTGAACAGCCATCAAAAGGTGACATTTTCCTGCTTGGCGAAAACATTACACATTTGCCGCCATATAAGCGCGATATGAATATGGTGTTTCAGCATTATGCACTGTTTCCGCATATGACGGTAGAGGAAAATATTCTTTTTGGCTTAAAAATGAAAGGTGTTAACCAGTCGGAACAAAAAAGAAGGTTAGAAGAGGTATTGGAGTTAACACAGCTTAGTGAATGGAGAAAGCGAAGACCTGCGCAATTATCGGGCGGCCAGCAGCAGCGTGTAGCCATTGCCAGAGCGGTTGTGAATCAGCCGAAAGTACTGTTGTTGGATGAACCATTAGGAGCACTTGATTATCAGTTGCGAAAAAGCTTGCAAATCGAATTAAAAAATTTGCAAAAGCAATTAGGCATTACTTTCGTCTACGTGACCCATGATCAAGAAGAAGCAATGACTATGTCAGATCGAATTGTCATTTTAAATAAAGGAAAAATCGAACAAATCGGCACGCCGCAAGAAATATATTATCGGCCGCGAAACATATTTGTCGCTAATTTTATCGGGGAAAATAACATTCTCGAAAAAAACGGGAAGCACTATTCGATTCGCCCAGAAAAAATAAAAGTGTATAAAGCAGGAGAGCCAATCAATGAAAAAGCTAAAACAGGGAGAATTACTGACGTTATTTTCTCCGGGAACCATGTAAAATTGTATATTTCCCTTGAACGCGAAGCACAAAGATTGCTCGTGTATGATTATACATTTGATGCAACTCTGTGGAAACAAGGAGAAATCGTGAACGTGGCATGGAATGAAAGCGATGAGGTGGAGCTACGTTGAATCAGCGTGGAAAATGGTTAGCCGCTCCTGCTTTTATATGGCTTTTATGTTTCTTTTTAGCCCCGCTCTTTTTTATCGTATTTTACTCTTTTTTCGAGCGCGGAGTTTACGGCGAAATTGTTTATCGTTTCACTCTTTCCAATTATATTCGGATGGCGGATTCTATTTATGTAAAAATTCTCCTTGATACGTTAGCGATTTCCGTTATTACAACAGTGGTAACTTTGTTGATTGCCTATCCGCTTGCTTATTATATTTCCGGCTTGCCAAAACGAAAGCAGCGCATATGGCTTCTTCTTATTATGGTACCGTTTTGGATTAACTTTTTAATTCGTTCGTTTGCCTGGATTATCATTCTTCGCTCAAAAGGAATTGTCAACTCTTTGCTTTTAGAGTGGGGATGGATCGAAAAGCCATTGGCGCTGCTTTACAACGATGGGGCTGTGTTATTAGGAATGGTATATGCGCTATTGCCGTTTATGGTGCTCCCTTTATATGTTTCGCTTGAAAAATTAGATAGACGAAAGCTGGAAGCGGCTTACGACTTAGGGGCGACTCCATGGAAAGCGTTTTTATATGTAACATTGCCGTTGATGAAACATGGCATTATGAACGGATCGATGCTTGTATTTGTTTCCTCATTAGGAATGTTCGTTGTGCCGGACATTTTAGGCGGCGCCAAGTCCGTATTGCTTGGCAACTTAATTCAAAATCAGTTTTTATCAGCAAGAGATTGGCCATTTGGTTCATCCGTTTCCATTATTTTAATGGTATTTTCGTTTATTTTAATCGTTCTTTACCAAAAGGCAGTGGCAGCCGGGCAGCATTGGGAAGGTGAGCGGCAATGAAAACGAGAAATCAAACATGGCTCTCTCTTTTCTCTTATGTTGTCCTTCTGTTTCTATATTTGCCGCTCATTGTTCTCGTTGTTTATTCATTTAACCGTTCGCGGATTAATGCGGTTTGGACGGGATGGACGTTTGATTGGTATATCTCCCTGTTTCAAAACCGCCAAGTTGTTGAGGCGTTTTTCAACAGTTTAACGATTGCCTTTGGCACAGCGGTTTTCGCGACTATTTTCGGCACGTTAGGAGCGTATGCGTTTTACCGCTATAAATACCGCCAGAAAGCCGTATTAAGCGGATTGATCTATTTACCGATTGTGCTTCCGGATATTTTAATGGGATTATCTTTACTGTTATTGTTTAGCTTTTTTTCAGTCCCATTAGGCAAATTAACGATATTAATCGCCCATATTACGTTCAGCATTCCGTTTGTATTTTTGCTTGTCTCGACGCGGCTTCAAGAAATGAACGTTGATCTGGAAGAAGCAGCGCAAGACTTAGGAGCGACACCGTGGCAAACGTTTCGATACATTACATTGCCTATTTTGGGACCAAGCATTATTTCGAGCTTTTTATTAACGTTTTCTTTATCTTTAGATGATTTTATAATTAGTTTTTTCGTAGCCGGTCCGGGAGCAACGACACTGCCAATTTATATTTACGGAATGGTAAAACGGGGAGTTACTCCGGAAGTAAATGCGTTGGCGGCACTGCTTATGATGATTACATTGATAACCGTCGCACTTGCGGAGCGAATTAGAAAGATAGGCGATAGAAAACAAAAGATGTAACGGAGGTGGCACTTGAGTTGAAAAAAGTATTTGGCTTTTTTCTTCTTTTGGCGTTGTTGGTTGGCGTTTTAACAGGATGTAAAGGCGAGGACAATGTTTTAAATATTTATAGCTGGTCTGACAATATCGACCCGGAAGTTATTAAAGAATTTGAAGAAAAGTATGATGTGAAAGTAAATTATGATGTTTACTCAAGCAATGAAGAACTGCTGGCAAAACTTCAAGCGGGGGAAGGGCAATACGATATCATTCAGCCATCCGACTACATGGTCGAGACGATGATTAAATTAAATCTGTTAGAAAAGCTGAATAAGGAAAACATTCCAAATTTAAAAAATATCGTTTCCAACTTTCAAACACCTCCGTTTGACCCGGACAACCAATACTCCATTGTTTATACGTGGGGCGTAACAGGCATTGCCTATAACAAAAAATACGTGAAGGACAACATTGACAGCTGGTCTGATTTATGGAATGACCAATATAAAGGCCGTCTCGTCCTGTTAAATGATTCGCGTGAAGTCATTGGCATGGCGCTTAAAAAGAATGGTTTTTCCAACAGCACAAAAGATTTGAAACAGCTGGAAACCGCCGTAGCAGACTTGAAAAAGCTTATGCCGAATGTACTCGCCTTTGACACAGAAACGATTAAACAAAAATTTATCGCTGAAGAAGCTTGGATCGGCACAGTTTGGTCTGGAGATGCGGCATATATTTACGAAGATAATCCGAATATTGAATTTGTTGTTCCCAAAGAAGGAGCAACGATTTGGGCAGATACGATTGCGATTCCAAAAGGGGCCAAACATAAAGAGCTTGCCGAAAAGTTTATTAATTACTTGCTGGATCCTGAAGTTAGTGTGAAAAACTATGAGGCTATCGGCTACAGCAATCCAAACGAGAAGGCTTATCCTCTTCATAGTGAGGAATATCGGGCGAATAAAATGATTTTCCTTAGCAAGGAAGAATTGGACCGCACGGAATGGCTCGTTGATGTGGGCGAGAGACTAAAAGATTATGATCGTTTCTGGACAGAGTTAAAAAGTGGAAGTAAATAAAGTAAAACTTCGTCAATGTTCCCTATTGATGTTAGTGGAACTTATCGCACTTAGAACGGGGTAAATCATTTGAAAAGGGGTTGTTTCATAAGGGGTTGACCCTTGAAACAATCCCTTTTTTGTTTTAGATTGTCGCGGATCGTAGTAAATGATTGGCGTTTGTACAGCAAAGATAAATCATGTAAAATGAAACTCGTTCTAAAACGATATCAATACAGTTCAACTTCATCAGTGGAGGGTCCTTCATCCCCCACCGATGTTAGTGGAACTTATCGCACTTCTAGCGTCCGTTACCTCCCTACCTGTAGAGGTGGGAGTCTTACGGACGCTTAGAACGGGATAAAAATTCGTACGATATAACGATTTTTGCAGGAGGAAGGAGGAGAAAGAGATGGATCATCTGGCTGCAAAGATGTCGGCTGAGGAAGCAAAAGCTTTTATTGAAAAATTAAAAGCAGAAGGATTGTTAACAGAGGAAAACCGTATTGTCTGGGAAATGATTGTTCCTGAGCGGCTAAAGCGAATGTATGATGTATTAAACCGGCGTACCCGCTATATTACCGTTTTGACAGAAGGAGTCGACGACCCTCATAACCAATCGGCTGTATTGCGATCAGCTGAAGCATTTGGAGTGCAAGATGTATTTGTCGTAACAGGAAAGGCACCGTTTCGACCAAATAAGTTTGTCACCCGCAATGCGGATAAATGGTTAACGGTTCAGCAAAAGCCGGATATCGAAACAGCGATCAAAGATCTGCAGGCAAAGGGATATCAAGTATTTGCCAGTTACCTCGGTGAAGGAACGATTCCTCTCCAAGACATCGATTTGTCAAAACCGACGGCGCTTTTATTCGGCAATGAGCATTCGGGAGTTTCCGAAGAAGCGGTTCGTTTGGCTGACGGGAAATTTATTATTCCGATGCAAGGATTTGTCCAAAGCTTTAATATTTCAGTCGCTGCCGCTCTAAGCTTATATGATGTAACGGAACGGGCGAGAAAAATCGCAGGTGAGCGTTATTATTTAACCCGCGAGGAGAAAAAAGAGATTTATGAAAAATGGATGATGGACACGCTGAATCCAAGAGTAAGAAAGATGATTAAGACAGGGGTTATTTCCTAAGAAATGTTTTACATCGATGTCTGTATCGATCTTTTAACATGTTCACCGAGAAGTCTCCCACCTCTAAGCGAAGTGTAGGTAGGAGAGGTTCATAATGCGGAAAGAGGTTGTTTTCAGAGAAAAACATGATAAGGCAACCTCTTCCTTAGTAAAAAGGACGTGTGATCGGCGATGAATAAAAGTCTAAAAGCCGTCATTTTTGATATGGATGGTGTTATTGCTGATACGGTCGAGTTTTATTATCGCGCTAATAAAAAGGTCGCTGATGAAATTGGGGTCCCTTTTGACCGTGAGTTCAACCAAAAAATTCAGGGACTTAATAGGTTTAAAACAATTGAAATCATGTTGGGAGATAAAAATACAAATTACACTTATGAGGAAAAGCTCGAGCTGGCCGAAAGAAAAAACAGGTATTATTTAGAACTCATTAAGGATCTCAACCGCTCGCATATTCTCCCGGGTATTTTGGAGCTGCTTAAGGAATTAAAAGAAAAAAGGATAAAAACGGCTGTAGCTTCTTCCAGCTCTAATGCAAAAACAGTACTTACACGTTTGGAAATTATCGATTATTTTGATTATATTGTTGATATAGCGAAAATTAAAAAAGGAAAGCCTAACCCTGAAATCTTTTTAACGGCGGCACAGGAACTGCGAGTGTCCTCTGATTGTTGTGCGGCCATTGAGGACGGTGAAGCAGGGCTGAAAGCAATTCAAGAAGCAGGCATGTTTTCTGTTGCTGTCGGAGCACATTTAGCGTCAAGTCCGGCTAATTGGCATGTACTGAGCACAAAAGAAATTACGCTTAAAAAGCTGATAGAACGTTTTGAGCAAGGGAGACAACAAAGGGGGTAAAAACATGGGGAAAATTTATATCATTCATGAAAATAACGAATGGACGATTCATTTAACAAGAAGATTAGATGAATTAGGGCTTCCTTATGAAGAATGGTTTTTAAACGAGGGAACGGTTGATTTATCAGAAGTTCCTCCTCAAGGAATATTTTACAATCGAATGAGTGCATCTTCACATACGCGTAATCACCGTTTTGCGCCTGAGTTAACGGAAGCTGTACTCGCTTGGCTTGAAAGGCATGGACGGAAAGTCTTTAACGGAAGCCGAGCGCTAAGATTAGAAGTAAGTAAAGTAAACCAATACATGGCGTTAAATGTGCACGGTATTCGTACGCCAAAAACAATAGCGGCTGTTGGTAAAGAACAAATTGTTTCGGCAGCCAAAAAATTAGGCTGTCCATCTTTTATTACAAAGCATAATCGTGCCGGTAAAGGGCTTGGGGTCCAATTATTCCAATCGATTGAAGCATTACAGGAATATTTACAAAGTCCTTTATTTGAAGATTCTGTAGATGGTATTACGCTTGTTCAAGAATATATTCAAGCTCCTGAGCCTTACATTACCCGTTGTGAATTTATCGGCGGAAAATTTTTATATGCAGTGAGAGTAGATACATCAGAAGGATTTGAACTTTGTCCAGCTGATGCCTGCCAAATTGGAGACTTGTTCTGTCCAGTTGGTGAAACAAAAACAAGACCAAAATTCGAAATTATTGAAGGCTTTGACGATCCAATTATTGAAAAATACGAGCAATTTTTGAAAGCCAATCATATTCATATAGCGGGTATTGAATTCATACGTAACAAAGAAGGGGAAATCTTTACGTACGATGTGAATACGAATACGAACTATAACTCGGATGCTGAAGCAAGGGCCGGCAAATTCGGAATGCTTGAAATAGCCAAATTTTTGGGAGCGGAATTACAAAAACTTTCATAAATAATGAGGAATGATCAATACTATTTCTGGGTAGGTACCGCCGCTTGGTGTTATCTACCTTTTTTGAGGTCGTATAGGTTTTGCGATACTTAGGACGAAACGTCATTTGTTGTAATTTGATAAGAAAATTCTGAACGATCTACAGAATTTCGAAAGCCACCTGCTGTAAATTTTATGGTAATATAATCTTGTTTATGAGCGAGAGGAAGGAAGTGAAGGCAAATGCGTGTATCAGCTGTTCAATATCATCTTCATACGATTCACTCTTATCAGGAATTTGTTGACCAAGTGACGCATTATGTGAAAACAGCACAAGAATTCGAGGCAGACTTCGTGTTATTTCCAGAGTTTGTGACAACGCAATTAATGTCGATTCCGAATGGCAAAAAACAAGCGCAAACGATTGAAGATTTGCCAAATTATACGGAACAATATTATGAACTGTTTACTTCGCTGGCGAAAGAAACAGGGATGTACATTATCGGCGGAACTCATGTCATTCGCAAGGAAGGAAAATTGTATAACGTTGCCCATTTATTTTATCCAGACGGGCAAATTAAAGAACAGGCAAAGCTTCATATTACGCCGACGGAAGTAAAAGAATGGGGGATTACTCCGGGCGAGAGCGTCAATGTGTTTGAAACAGAAAAGGGAACAATCGGTTTATTAACATGTTACGACATTGAGTTTCCAGAAATTGTCCGCATGGTTCGCGCGAAGGGGGCGGACGTTATTTTCTGTCCGTCATGCACAGATGACCGCCACGGCTTCCATCGCGTTCGTTATTGCTGCCATGCCCGCGCGGTTGAAAACCAAGTATATATTGTCACAACCGGCACAGTAGGTTCCTTGCCGACAGTGGACTTCATGCGGGCGAACTTCGGTCAGGCCGCTGTCATTACGCCAAACGACATCCCGTTCCCGCCGCGCGGCATTTTAGTCGAGGGAGAAATTAATGACGACATGATTGTGACAGCCGACTTAGACTTGTCGCTATTGTATAAAGTGCGTGAAAAAGGTTCAGTAACGACATGGCGCGACCGCCGCATTGATTTATATCCAGACTGGAAGTAAGGCAGAGAGAACAATGGAATACGTACGGCAGATTTAGTTGTACAATTTTTGAAAAAATATTATGCGGTTTTACCGAATAAATCAGACGCTTGGTATGAAATGATAAAAAACTTAGAGGCGAAAACGGAAGTAGAATTATTGCCGATTTAATAGGAAAACCCTTCTCGTTTTGAGAAGGGTTTTCTCTTAATATTTATATTATAGAGATTGCTTAAATTTATCAAACTGCTCCACAACTTGATCAGATGGTTTTGTCAATAAGCTGACGATGACAATAGCGATTAAGCTTGCGGCGAAGCCTGGAATCATTTCATATAAAAGATTTTTTAAATAGTCAAACTGTGTCCAAATGATAACGGTGCTTGCGCCAGCGATCATCCCCGCAAGTGCGCCCCATTTCGTCATGCGTTTCCAGCCTAAGCTTAATAAGATGACTGGTCCAAAGGAAGCACCGAAGCCAGCCCATGCATAGCCGACAAGCGCTAAGATGGTATCGTTTTGCTCAAATGCAAGCGCAGCAGCTACAATGGATACAATTAATACAGAGAGACGTCCTACCAATACAAGCTCCTTATCAGAAGCGGAACGACGGAATAATACTTTATATAAGTCCTCTGTTAAAGAGCTGGATGTTACGAGCAATTGCGAAGAAATGGTACTCATAATGGCCGCTAAAATCGCTGCCAACAAGAAACCAGTGATAAGCGGATGGAATAAAATCTCACCAAGTTTAAGAAATACGGTTTCTGGGTCTTCAAGTGTAAGACCTTTTTGCGAAAAGTAAGCGATTCCAAAAAATCCTGTAAGCATAGCGCCGACAATGGAGAAAATCATCCAGCCCATACCGATGCGGCGAGCGCTTTTCATTTCTTTTACGGAGGAGATTGCCATAAAGCGGACAATGATGTGAGGTTGTCCGAAATAACCAAGTCCCCATGCAAAAAGCGAAATGATGCCAAGGAAGCTTGTTCCTTTAAAGAAATCTAAAAGGGCAGGGTCAATGTCGCGAATGGTTGAAACCGTGTCGCCTACACCACCTGTATGGAACAATGTAACGACAGGAACAAGAATTAAGGCGATAAACATAATGAGACCTTGCACGAAGTCGGTCCAACTTACCGCTAAAAATCCGCCGAAAAGCGTATAAGCAACGACAACGCCGGCGACAACCCAAAGACCAGTGTGATAGCTAAAACCGAAAGAGTTTTTAAATAGGACTGCTCCTGATACAAGACCAGAGGATACATAGAACGTAAAGAAAATCATAATAACGAGACCGGAAATTAAGCGTAACACTTTCGAAGTGTCATTAAAGCGGTTTTCTAAAAATGCTGGAATTGTAATCGAATCGTTTGCTATTTCTGTGTAAACACGTAAACGCGGTGCTACATATAACCAGTTAAAATAAGCACCAAGCGTTAAACCAATAACAATCCAAGAAGCGCTAAATCCTTGCGCATACATCGCTCCAGGAAGTCCCATTAAGAGCCAACCACTCATATCTGAAGCACCGGCGCTTAACGCTGTAACGGCTGGGCCCAAGTTACGTCCGCCAAGCATGTAATCTGAAAGGTCAGAAGTACGCTTATAGGCCCAATAACCAATTAAAAGCATACCTACCATGTAAATCATGACCGACACTAATACCATATCCATGGTGTAACCCCCTTTGTTGTGCTCAACTTTTCAAAATTATCAAATAAAATGATATCGGAATAATACTATTTATGCAATAGTAATTATATTTTTTTCTCTGTAATATAACACCAAGGTTAAATTTGGAATAAAACAATATTTTAAGTTAAAAAGATATATATTGCACTAAAATCTATTGTGTTAACCAAAAATATTCCTTACTATTTGGAATTTCATAAACTGAATGGCGTAAATGTTTAGGGAGAAACTTTATTTCCAAAATTTATATAATATAAAAATAAAGTAATTGTTTTATCGAATAAATATTCGTGTTTTATAATATTTATTAGTTGTAATAAGAGATCTTTTTTATTTATATATTTTTATTATGTTCAAAATTTTCCTAAATTTATTTTTATGAACTATATTGAATAAATAATAAAGTGTTGATAATATAGTAATTGTCTTAATATTAATACTTTACAAAAAATAAAATGGCTTATGGCTAACAAAAAAGGGGAGAAATAAGGATGAAGAAAAAGAGCTTTGTTTTTGGGTTGATTGCTGTTTTGCTCTTGGCGTTAGTTGGTTGTGGAAAATCCGCTGAGGAAACTTCCTCAACAAATGGCGAGTCGAAGAAAAAAGTAGTAGTAGGAACAGAGGCTGCCTTTGCTCCGTTTGAGTATATGGATAAAGGCGAGATTGTTGGTTTTGATGTCGATTTTTTGGATGCTGTCATGAAAGAAGCGGGTATTGACTATGAATTAAAAAATATTGGTTGGGATCCTTTATTTGCGGCAGTGCAAGGAAAAGAAGTGGATTTGGCGATTTCCGGAATTACAATTAATGACGACCGCAAACAAACATATGATTTTTCTATTCCTTACTTTGAATCTACTCATATGATTCTTGCAAAGGAAGATACCCCAATTAAAAATGCATTGGATTTAAAAGGTAAAGTGATTGGTGTACAAAATGGTACAACTGGACAAGCGGCTGCTGAAAAAATTGTCGGGGCTAATAGTGAAAATATCAAAAAGTTTGAAAATACGGCTGTAGCGATTATGGAACTTATGAATGGCGGAGTAGAAGTAGTTGTTACTGATAACGTAGTTGCGACTGAATATATTAAAAATAATCCTGATCAAAAATTAAAAACGATTGAGGATCAGGAAAATTTCGAGTCTGAGTTTTACGGTTTAATGTTCCCTAAAGGAAGCGAGCTAAAACCAGAGATTGATAAAGCAATTAAAAAGGTTATTGAAAGCGGAAAATATGCAGAGATTTATAAAAAATGGTTCGGTAAGGAGCCAAATGTAGATAACTTATTAAAACAGCAGTAAACAGTTTTAAAAATTGCGTAACTAGCAAATAAATAGTTACGCAATTTTTGTAATAGGGGTGAGGAGAATTGGATTTTCGTTTTGATATTATTGCAGCATATGCTCCGTTTTTTCTAAAGGGTGTCTTGTTAACGATTGGTTTATCTATCATTGCAATTATTGTAGGTTCGATTCTTGGATTAGCGATTGGGCTTGGGAAGATGTCATCGAAGCGGCTTGTACGCCTGCCGTTTGAATGGTATATTAACTTCTTCCGCGGAACACCTTTATTTGTGCAAATTTTACTTGTTCATTTTGGTTTAATGCCGGTGCTCTTTCCACAACCAAACCCCATTATTTCCGCTGCTGTATCACTATCTTTAAACGCGGCGGCTTATATTGCGGAAATTTTCCGTGCGGGTATTCAATCCATTGACAGGGGACAAATGGAAGCAGCACGTTCGCTTGGAATGACACATGTACAGACAATGACGTATATCATTTTGCCTCAAGCATTAAAGCGAATGATTCCGCCTTTTGGTAACGAGTTTATTGTCTTAATTAAAGATTCTTCTTTAGCTGCCATTATTGCCGCACCGGAATTAATGTATTGGGGAAGAGCGGCACAAGGCCAGTATTATCGCGTTTGGGAGCCGTATTTAACCGTTGCACTCATTTATCTATTGTTAACGCTTTCGCTTAGTAAGTTACTACATTACTTAGAAAGTAGGTATTCAGCGAAATGATTAAAGTAACAAATTTAAAAAAATCGTATGGTGATTTAGAGGTATTAAAAGGGATTGATGTTCATATTAAAGAGCGGGAAGTTGTTGTTGTTATCGGGCCGTCTGGTTCAGGGAAGTCAACGTTTTTACGCTGTTTAAATCTTCTTGAGGATTTCGATGACGGCGAAGTGATTATTGATGGTTTTAACTTAAAAGATAAAAATACGGATATTAATAAAGTGCGCGAGGAAGTAGGGATGGTGTTTCAACGTTTTAATTTATTCCCGCATATGACAGTGCTTGATAATATTACATTAGCTCCTGTAAAAGTGCGAAAGTGGTCGATAGAAAAAGCAACACAGAAAGCGTTGGAATTGCTTGCGAAAGTGGGATTGCAAGATAAGGCTAACGTTTATCCTGATTCGCTGTCAGGCGGTCAAGCTCAGCGCGTTGCTATTGCTCGGGCACTAGCGATGGAACCAAAAGTAATGTTGTTTGACGAACCCACTTCTGCTTTAGACCCGGAAATGGTCGGTGAAGTATTAGCAGTGATGAAACAGCTTGCGCAAGAGGGAATGACGATGGTGGTTGTCACTCACGAAATGGGATTTGCCCGCGAAGTCGGCGACCGCGTGATTTTTATGGACGGGGGCTACATTATCGAGGAAGGAAAGCCGAGTGAGATTTTTGATAATCCAAAGCATGAGCGGACGAAATCGTTTTTATCGAAAGTATTGTAACAAAGCTGAAAGCCGATTATTCACTACGCCAGGTAGTGTCTAATCGGCTTTTTATATTTTAGTTGATTGATAGCTCTTTGTTTTCTTTATATAAACGATATGCCGCATGATTGGTAGGTCCGACATATTGATTTAACGGGAATGAGTGGCGAATCGCTTCAGTAATAAACGCTTTCGCTGTAAGAATGGCTTCTTTTACCGACTTTCCTTTTGCTAATTCGGCAGTGATTGCTGCGGAATATGTGCAGCCAGCACCGTGGGTATATGTCGTGTCAATGCGGTCTGATTCTAAAATTTCAAACGTTTTGCCGTCATATAAAACGTCGACTGCTTTTTCATGCGGAATTTTGCTGCCGCCTTTAACAAGAACGTATTTTGCGCCGAGCTCGTGAATTTTTGCCGCCGCTTCTTTCATTTCTTCAATCGTTTTAATTGGTGCTTGTCCACTTAATTGCGCCGCTTCAAATAAGTTTGGTGTCACGACTGTTGCTTTTGGCACAAGCACTTCGCGATAACATACCGTATTTTCCGGATGCAGTGCTTCATCGGCACCTTTACATACCATGACAGGGTCAACAACGACATTTGTCAGTTGATGCTTTTCAATCATTCTTGCCGCAAGCTCAATAATATCAGTCGTTGGAAGCATACCTGTTTTCATAGCGTGGATGCCGACACCGACGATAATCGTTTCAAGCTGTGCTTCAATCGTTTTTAGGTCAATCGGAAATACTTGATGGAACCAGTTGTTGTGTGGATCCATTGCGACAATCGTTGTTAATGCGGTCATGCCGTAAACGCCGCGCTCTTGAAATGTTTTTAAGTCCGCTTGAATTCCCGCGCCGCCGCTGCTGTCGGAGCCAGCAATCGTTAACGCTTTGTACATTGTCATAAAAGTTCCCTCCTGTGAAAAACGTCTGCTATATTATTCTATCAAAAACCATTCATATTTGGCTGTCAATGAGTTTTAAGAAAGCAGGTTCGTAATTTTAACGATTTCATTGTAATACCGGTAGACGCGCGGCACGCGTTTGCCGATTAAACAGACGACTTCGTAATTAATCGTGCCCATCAGTTCTGCCACTTCATCGATTTGCTGGTCGGCAAAAATCGTTACCTCATCGCCGACTTTGACTTCCGGAATGGCTGATACATCAAGCATTGTTTGGTCCATGCACACTCTGCCGACAATTGGCACTTTTGTATTTCGGACCGTCATTGTTCCGCGATTAGATAATAAACGGGATAATCCGTCAGCATAACCGACAGGAATCGTCGCGATGATAGCTTCGCGCTCTGTTTTGTATGTGCACCCATAGCTAATGGCCTGTCCGCTTTTGACCTGTTTTAACGCCGCAATTTTCGTTTTGAAAGTTAACGCTTGTTTGAGAGCGAATGATTGATGGGCGATATCCGGCGACGGAAGCAAGCCATAAAGACTGATGCCGACACGAACCATATCAAGATGGAACTCCGGGAAGTTCATTGTTGCCGCGCTATTACAACAATGTTTGATCGGGATTTCAATACCATGATCACGCAAGTAGTGAATCACTTCCATAAAATTAAAAAATTGTTGCTTCGTATAAGATGGGTCAGGGTTATCAGCATCAGCAAAGTGAGTGAAAATCCCTTCAAGAATAACCCAGTCAGATGATAACGCTTTCTTGGCGAGTTTTAATGCTTCTTCTTTTGTTTGTACGCCAATTCTTCCCATCCCTGTATCCACTTTTAAATGGACTTTTGCTTGTTTGCCTAATTTTGTGGCATGTTGAATAATCGAATCGAGTACTTCTTCCGAAAACAATGTCATTGTAATATCATGTTTAATCGCTGTTTCGACGTACTGGGGAGCGGTATAGCCAAGAATTAAAATCGGGGAGGTGATGCAGGCATTTCGTAGCTGCAATGCCTCATCTAAAAAAGCAACACCTAAATAATCAGCGCCCCCTTTAATGGCCGCCTGCGCCACTTCCACTGCTCCATGGCCGTATCCGTCTGCTTTGACAACCGCCATAAAGCGGCAATTGGTATTTAGCTTTTCTTTAAATTGGTTTACATTATGCTCAATGGCGTCTAAACGAATTTCCACCCATGTATCGCGATGATGAGTAAACGTCATAATGATCTGCCCCTTTGTTTTAGTTGGAAAAAAAGCCGAATACGAAGACTGACCTACAAGCAAAGTGTCAGACCCTACAACCATAAATATATAGTACTATATATTATGGATTGTGTGTAAGGTTAGACACTGCTTGGGCAGTCCCGTACCGGCTTTGGAAAACACATATCCTAAGTTTCTTGGGGGTAGAAATTTATTTTTGCTTATCGTGACAAGCTCCTATTTGCCCCATCACACCAAGTCTTCTGAAAACCGTTTAGTTTGTAGTTAATTCTTTTTCCAACGCTTTTTCAACTGGCACATATTCATAACCAAGGTCACGAGCAACAGCATCGTATGTGATTTCACCGTTTGCTACGTTTACGCCCAATTTAAGTGCTGGATTTTCCATGATAGCTTTATGAACACCTTTGTTTGCGATTTGTAATGCATATGGAATCGTTACGTTTGTTAATGCGATTGTTGATGTTCTTGGAACAGCGCCAGGCATGTTTGCTACTGCGTAGTGAACAACGCCGTGTTTTACGTATGTTGGGTTGTCATGAGTTGTTACGTGATCGCTTGTTTCAACGATACCGCCTTGGTCAATCGCAACGTCAACAATGACAGAGCCTGGTTTCATCGCTTTAACCATTTCTTCTGTTACCAGTTTAGGCGCTTTTGCACCTGGAATTAATACCGCACCGATCACAAGGTCAGACTCTGCTACTGCTTGGGCAATGTTCATAGAGTTAGACATTAATGTGTTGATTTGGTTGCCGAAAATATCATCTAACTCGCGAAGACGCTCTGCACTTAAGTCGATGATTGTTACATCAGCGCCTAAGCCGATTGCCACTTTCGCTGCGTTTGTTCCAACAACACCGCCGCCGATGATCGTTACTTTACCGCGGCTAACACCTGGAACGCCGCCAAGAAGAATACCTTTTCCACCTTTTGGTTTTTCAAGGAATTGCGCACCGATTTGCGCTGCCATGCGGCCAGCTACTTCGCTCATTGGTGTAAGAAGCGGAAGTGTGCGGCCTACTTGTACAGTTTCGTAAGCAATGGCGATAACGCCTTTTTCTTTTAATGCTTTTGCTAATTCAGGTTCAGCAGCAAGATGTAAATATGTGAATAAAATTAAGCCTGGGCGGAAATATTGATATTCGCTTGCTAAAGGCTCTTTTACTTTCATAACCATGTCTGCTTGAGCCCATACATCAGCAGCATTCTCAATAATTTCTGCACCTGCATTCATGTAGTCTTCATTTGTGAAACCGCTTCCAATTCCTGCGTCTTTTTCGATAATGACTTTATGACCAGCATTGACAAATGACATAACTCCAGCAGGAGTAATGGCTACACGGTTTTCATTATTTTTTATTTCTTTTGGTACACCAATAATCATTGGTTGAGTTCCTCCCTCATATAGGTCTTTACTTGCAGTATAAACCGTTTACACGATTTTTTCTTTGTTTATAAGAAAAAAAGAAGCGGCCTATTTTTGTGGATTTCCACAAAATTAATGTAGCGCTTCGTATTTGGACAGTTTAATGTCAATATATAGTTTTAATTTTTGATTAATATCTTTTAAATCAATCTCGCCAATTTCCGCGATGCGTTTTAAGCGATAAGAGAGCGTGTTTGTATGAATGTTTAATGCTTTTGCTGTTTCGTTCACATTGCTGTCATGGTCAAAAAAGATTTCAAATGTTTCAACTAAATTCGTATGATGTTTTTCATCGTACGCTTGTAATTTGCGAAGCGAAGAATTGATAAGCTCGCCTTGTCGTTTTTTCTCTAAAAGCAAATCAAAAAACTGGTATATTCCTAATTGTTGGTAGCTGTAAATAGCGGCCGTTTCCGTTGGAAATTTTTCTTTGATTGCTAACACAGCTAAAGCTTCTTTATAACTTTTTTCAATATGTTCATACGTTTCATAAACGCCGCCAAAGCTGCTTTTGATACTGTTGACATGAAATCGTTCATTCATTTTTGTAGCGAATGACACCATAAATTGATTGAATTCATGTATAGGCTGAGCAGTCGATTTAGGAGCGGCTAGTAAAATAAAGTCGTGACGGTCAATCGTGTGAAGGAGCACTTGAATTTGCTGCGTCGTTTGTAAAACATAAGAAATTTGTTTCTCCATCTCATTCGTAATTTCGTTCGCAAATCGGAAGATGAGTACGGAAAATAACGGAGCGGTTGGAATCTGCATCATTGCAAAATTTTCTTTAATCTCTTCATTGGCGGTAATATGTCCGGTCAACAGCTTCCAAAAAAATTCCTGCACCCGCTCTTCTTTTTTATTTTTTCGCATATAAAGCTGTAATACTTTATTTTTTGCCGCTTTTGCCGCTTGTTTTAACAATTCCATATCGTCTTTTGATAGGCTGCGATCTGTTTCAAGCGCCCAAATAAAGCCGATGACTTCATTGTTTTTCCAAATCGATACGGCTACACGATTGCCGAGGCCGACGTCTGAAATGGTTTCAACGCGTACCGGCTCTTTGCTGCTTAATAATGTTTGAATGACTCCTTGTTTCCATAGACTATTAATCACTTTTTCCGGAACGCGACGGCTAATAATCGTTGCGGTCCGCGCAGGGTCCGTATAGTCATCATGTGCACTGTAGGCAATGAGGCGATGGTTTGCGTCTTCAATGGTAATCGGGCATTGCAAAAGTTCACTAATATGATCAGCAAATTCTTCTAAGCTATCAAAATTTGCTTTAAACGGATCGTTATGATATACCAAATCCCATATCCTCCTTTCTTGAAGAGGAATTGTTGAAATCAACAAAAAAGAAAAGCGGAGCCCAGCCAATTTCGCCTAAAGGCAGCTGACGAAATGTCGCCATCCTAGCTCCGCCGAAGGAAAATGTTCTTCCGACGAGAAGTGCTTGCCACTTCAAGGGAGGAAGGTTATTTTCCAGAAGGCGTTGCGAGGCGAGCTAGACATATATTTTCAAAGATATTGTAGCAAAAATTCTTGTTTACAAGGTAGTGAATGTTGGACCAGTCGGACGCGATGCGCATAAATGGACGGAGCGGTTAAATGTCCCTTTCGCGTTTGAGACGGTAAAAGATTTATTATGGTATACAATTGAAAAAGTATTTGAAGAATAAGAGGGATGACCGATAAGTGTCTGCCTCCACTATACAATTATTCAACATTGCGCGCCATATATTTATTGTCGTTGTGGAGGTAGACATTTTACTTTAGGTCGACCTCTTTTTTTCTTTACTTTCTACTGCATATGAACATATAATGGTGTAAAGTTAAACTTTACACATGTAAACACAGGAGGCTTGTCATGAGTCAACAGCAGACGATTTCAAACCGAAAGTTGTTAGGGATTGCCGGTCTTGGATGGTTGTTTGATGCGATGGATGTAGGGATGCTATCCTTTATCATTGCTGCGTTGCAAAAAGAGTGGAATTTAACGGTCGAGCAAATGGGATGGATCGGCAGTGTAAATTCCATCGGCATGGCCGTTGGTGCGCTTGTTTTTGGTCTTCTTGCTGACCGCATCGGGCGGAAAAATGTCTTTATTATTACGCTTTTACTTTTCTCTGTTGGCAGCGGATTATCCGCATTTGCAACTACGTTAACCGTCTTTTTAATTTTGCGCTTTTTCATTGGAGCGGGATTAGGCGGAGAGCTGCCGGTTGCGTCAACGCTTGTATCGGAAAGCGTCCCGGCGAAAGAGCGCGGCAAAGTGGTTGTTTTGCTTGAAAGCTTCTGGGCAGGCGGCTGGTTGTTAGCGGCGTTGATTTCTTATTTTGTCATTCCAGAGTACGGATGGGAAACGGCGCTGATTTTAGGAGCGCTTCCGGCATTTTATGCCCTATATTTACGTTGGAATTTACCAGATTCACCGCGTTTTATGAGCGTGAAAAAAGAGGGAACCGTTTTAGGAAATATCATCAAAGTTTGGTCTTCCGCTTATGCAAGACAAACGACGATGCTTTGGATTCTTTGGTTTTGTGTTGTCTTCTCTTACTACGGAATGTTTTTATGGCTGCCAAGTGTGATGGTCATGAAAGGATTCAGCTTAATTAAAAGTTTTGAATATGTACTTATTATGACTCTAGCGCAATTGCCAGGATATTTTAGTGCCGCATGGCTTATTGAACGCATGGGAAGAAAATTTGTTCTTGTTACTTACTTAATTGGCACAGCCCTCAGCGCATACTTCTTTGGAAATGCAGAGTCTTCAGCCTTATTAATTACGTTTGGAATTCTTCTATCGTTTTTTAATTTAGGAGCTTGGGGTGCGCTGTATGCGTACACTCCTGAACAATATCCGACAGCGATTCGCAGCACGGGTGCGGGAATGGCGGCATCATTTGGACGAATTGGCGGTATTCTTGGTCCGTTGTTAGTCGGCTACCTTGTTGCGCAAAAGACCGCGATTACAACGATTTTTGCGATTTTCTGCGTGGCGATTTTCGTCGGTGCATTGGCTGTCCTTGTTTTAGGTAAAGAAACAAAGCAGCAGGAATTAGCATAAGATAGTAGAGGATTGACAAAAAGGGGAAGGAGCTATAATTTTGATATTATGGCTTCTTCCCTTTTACTATTTTGTAGAGAAAGAGGTTAAAGATATGTCTAAATTATCTACATATATAGCTCTTGTATCTGTTATGGTTATTTGGGGAATGAACGTTGTTGCCGTTAAAATCCTCGTCAATTCCTTTGCGCCGATTACGATGACAGCCTTGCGTATTTTTACGGCTTCTCTTGTTGTTTTTCTTGTATTGTTAGCAACAAACAGGATACGAAAATTAACGAAAAAAGAAATGGGAACGATTTTTGTGGCAGGTCTATTCAATGTCGTTGGTCATCATTTCTTTTTGGCAGCCGGATTAACGAAAACAACGGCCTCCAATGCCGGAATCATTTTAGGGCTTTCTCCGTTGGTGACGGCATTGTTAGCACTCCTCTTTTTAGGTGACCGGTTTCGTCTTAGCAAATTTATTGGTATTATCTTTGGTTTTACAGGGGTTATTTTTATCGTTACCCATAGTTCTACAAAAATCAGTACCGTCTCCTTAGGAGACTTATTTATTTTCTTATCGGTATTAGCTCAGGCAATAAGCTTTATTTTCATTAAAAAATTAGCGACGACTCTTGATGCACGATTATTGACAGGTTGGATGCTTTTATTTGGATCGGTCGTTTTATTTTTAGTGAGCTTGTTTGTAGAGCCGCACGGCTTATGGGGATTAAAAGAAGGAAAAGTAACGACTTGGTTGATTTTTTTGGCGTCGGCCGTATTGGCTACGGGGGTTGGTCATATGATTTATAATAGAGCAATCCATCGTCTCGGCGCAGCGGAATCAGCTATTTTTATTAACTTAGCTCCATTTTTTTCGTTAGTGGCATCTTCTCTATTTTTAGGGGAGACGATTCATTTCGTACAGTGGTTTGGTTTTTTATTTATTGTCGTTGGTGTTATGCTTGCGTCAGGGGCAGTAGAAGGCAATTTTTCAAAAATATTGAGCCTGTTTGGACAAGGGAAAATGATGGGGTAAAGGCGGTGTCATTCGTTTGAATCCATTTGTTTCTGTTGTCGTTCCCACATACAATCGACTGTATGCACTTGCGGAGTTGCTGGAGTCACTCAGCAGGCAAACGTATCGTCATTTTGAAGTGATTATTGTCAATGATGGCGGTGAGCACATTGAACGGGTCACGACACTATATCCCGAATTACAGATGAGTGTATTGTATGCTTTTTCTAACAAGGGAGACCATTTATCGCGGCAAATGAGCAAGGAGCGTCAAATGTATTTGAACCGCTTAAGCGAAAAACACGGACTGGGGAAGTTACCGACGAAAAACTTTTGGTTGTTGCTGAAGGAGCCGGAAGTGGCGAAAAGAAAAGCGGGAAGCACGATTATATGGGATGGAAAGCCGATTATTTCCCGGTTGTGTTCGTCATCGAATTAACATACGTCTATTTTTTGTAAAAAAATCGGTATTGACATTGACGATGCTTTTTCTGTTTTGCTATTATAAATAGCAAAACATGAATATCGCAGTAACGATGAAGGATGGATAGTAGTTGATCCCTCTCTTCTTGCAGCGAGCCGGGGACGGTGGAAGCCCGGTGAAGATGGTCAATGAAACGGCAGTCCGGAGTTGCTTTTCTTTAAAAGTGGATGAGGCTGACCTAAAAGCAAAGTGTCTGACCCGACAATCACGATATATAGTACATAACGTGAGATGAGAATGCTATATATTATAGAGGTCACACTCGGATCAGCCCCATCAACTAGGGTGGAACCGCGGGAGTTACGCTCTCGTCCCTAGGCGCAAGGCCTAGTGGCGAGAGTGTTTTTATTTTCAGAAAAAAGCGAAGGAGGAAGAGAAGATGTCAGTTACAATGGAGCAAATTGTCGCTCATGCGAAGCATCGCGGCTTTATTTTTCCAGGATCAGAAATTTATGGCGGTCTCGCAAATACATGGGATTACGGTCCATTGGGCACGGAATTAAAAAACAATATTAAGCGTGCATGGTGGAAAAAATTCGTTCAAGAGTCACCTTACAATGTCGGTTTAGACGCAGCGATTTTAATGAATCCAAAAACGTGGGAAGCATCTGGCCACTTAGGCAATTTTAACGATCCGATGATTGACTGTAAAAGTTGTAAAGCGCGCCATCGTGCCGACAAATTAATTGAAAATGCATTAGAAGCAAAAGGGATTGAAATGATCGTTGACGGTCTTCCGTTTGAAAAAATGGAAGAGCTCATTAAAGAGCACAATATTGTTTGTCCGGAATGCGGCAGTCAAGATTTCACGAACATTCGCCAATTTAACTTAATGTTCAAAACGTTCCAAGGTGTAACCGAGTCAAGTGCGAACGAAATTTATCTTCGTCCGGAAACGGCACAAGGTATTTTCGTTAACTTCAAAAATGTGCAGCGCACAATGCGCAAAAAGCTCCCATTCGGTATTGCACAAATTGGTAAAAGCTTCCGGAATGAAATTACGCCTGGTAACTTTACATTCCGTACGCGCGAATTCGAACAAATGGAGCTTGAGTTTTTCTGCAAGCCTGGCGAGGAATTAAAATGGTTTGATTACTGGAAGCAATTCTGCGAGCAGTGGCTGCTGTCGCTCGGCATTAAGAGCGAAAACATTCGCCTCCGTGACCATTCTGAAGAAGAATTGTCACACTATAGCAACGCGACAACGGATATTGAATACAAATTCCCGTTCGGTTGGGGCGAATTGTGGGGCATTGCGTCTCGTACGGATTATGACTTAAGACAGCATATGGAACATTCAGGCGAGGACTTTAACTACATTGATCAAGAAACAAATGAGCGCTACATTCCTTACTGCATTGAGCCATCACTTGGTGCAGACCGCGTCACTTTAGCATTCATGATTGACGCATATGAAGAAGAACAGCTCGAAGACGGTACAACTCGCACAGTAATGCGTTTGCATCCAGCATTGGCGCCTTATAAAGCAGCTGTATTACCATTATCAAAAAAGCTTTCTGAAGAAGCGCGCAAAATCTTTGAAGACTTATCAAAATACTTCATGGTTGACTATGATGAGTCTGGCTCAATCGGTAAGCGTTACCGTCGTCAAGACGAAATCGGTACGCCATTCTGCATCACTTATGACTTTGATTCCCAAGAAGACAACATGGTAACGGTACGTGACCGCGACACAATGGAACAAACGCGCGTGCCAATTTCTGAGTTAAAGAACTTCCTCGAGGAGAAAATCCAGTTTTAAAGAAAAGGGCAATCTCATTATTCTTGGGATTGCCCTTTTTATCATTTTAATTTACGTGGCCATTGCTGTTTTAACTAATCATCATAAAGGGAATTTATTTATAGAGACATGGCGAATGTGGTACATTAATGGTGAATTTTACTTTATAAAATAAAATGGGAGTTTTGCATATGACAATCTTGAAAAATGATTGGGCACCTTTATTGGAAGAAGAGTTTACGAAGCCATATTATTTAAAGTTAAGAGAGTTTTTAAAAGAAGAATATCGGACAAGAACGATTTATCCAGATATGTATGATATTTTTAACGCGCTTCATTACACTTCATATGAAAAAGTAAAAGTTGTTATTTTAGGGCAAGACCCGTATCATGGCCCGGGACAAGCCCATGGACTTAGTTTTTCCGTTAAGCCTGGAGTTCCTTTGCCGCCTTCACTGCTAAACATTTTTAAGGAATTACAAGATGATTTAGGATGCTATATACCGAATAATGGATATCTCGTTAAGTGGGCGGAACAAGGGGTGCTTTTACTAAACACAGTTTTAACAGTAAGACGAGGCGAGGCGAACTCGCATAAAGGAAAAGGATGGGAACATTTCACTGACCGTGTCATTGAACTTGTTAATGCAAAAGTCGAACCAGTTGTGTTTATTTTATGGGGAAGACACGCCCAAGCAAAAAAAGAGCTCATTACAAATCCGCATCATTACATTATCGAAGCGCCTCATCCAAGCCCGTTTTCTGCGGCACGCGGCTTTTTTGGCAGCCGTCCATTTTCGAAAACGAACGAGTTTTTAAAACAAGTAGGACGAGAACCGATTGATTGGCAAATTGAGAACATATGAGGGGAAACATGCAAAACAAACGAGTGAATTGCTACCAGTGCAAACATTTTTATGTCACATGGGACCCTAAATTTCCAAGAGGCTGTCGCGCTTTTGCGTTCAAAAGCGCAAGTTTGCCTTTTGTCGTCGTTATTGAAACCGAAAAAAGAACGCATTCAGAGTTTTCCGGAAAACATTTTATACATACAAGGAGATGCGACGGAAGATAAGGTGCTGATAGAGGCGGGAATTGAGCGGTGTGGGACAAAAGAACAATTGGCGATGTTTGAGAAAGAAGCGGTTTTGTAAACGGGATGAAAAAAGAGGCTGTTTCATCAGTAGCCTCTTTGTTAATGAACCTCTCTCACCTACACGTTGTTTAGAGCTGGGAGACTTCTCGATGAACATGTTAAAGTTAATGAAGTTTGTAAATGCGTGCTTCATGCGGGCGCATATGCAAAACAGCGTTGCTTTCTTGAATGTCCGCATAGTTGCCAAGCAGCAATTCAAGTTTATAATGGGCGAGTTGTTCAGGGAGTTCATACGTATTTTCATGGTCACAATGATTTAAGACAATAAGCCAGCGTTCATCACCCAATTCACGTGTGTACGCGTAAACGTATGGGTCATCTTCTGAATAATCATGAAAACTTCCGTATACCATTACCGGATTTTCCTTGCGCAGTTGGATGAGCTTTTTATAGTAGTAATAGACAGAGTTCGGATCTTCAAGTGCTTTCTTTACATTAATTTCTTTGTAATTCGGATTCACCTTAATCCACGGTGTTCCCGTTGTAAACCCGGCATTTTCACTGTCGTCCCATTGCATCGGTGTTCGGGAATTGTCTCGGCTTAACGGCTGCAAGCTTTTCAATACTTCTTGAGGGTCACGTCCTTTGGCGACTTCTTCTTGATATTTGTTTTTCATCGCAATGTCGTTGTAATCTTCGATGGAATCAAAACGAACACCGGTCATGCCGATCTCTTCGCCTTGATAAATATATGGTGTCCCAGGCAATGTATGAATCATCGTTCCAAGCAGTTTTGCCGACTCGACGCGATATTCTTTGTCGTTGCCGTAACGCGTCACTTGTCGCGTATGGTCGTGGTTGTTTAAAAATTGCGAGTTCCAGCCTTTTCCCCACAATCCTTCATACCAGCGCTTTTGAATTTCTTTAAAACGCAATGGTTCCCAGCTTGGCATTTCATCGCATACCTCAAAATGGAACAATGTATGTAATTCGTTCCGGTCCTCACCTACGTATTTAAGCCCTTCTTTCGGTGACACAAACGCGACTTCACCAACGGTAAAAATGTCATAATGTTTTAATACTTTTTCATTCATTTCCTGTAAGTATTCGTGAACCCCAGGATTATTTGTAAGGTAACGAATATCTTCTGGATTTTCAGCATCTGGAAAATCTTTTGGTTTAGCGAGCAAGGCAATCGCATCCAATCGAAAACCGTCAATGCCTTTATCAAGCCAAAAGCGCATCATTTTATAAATTTCCTCGCGCACTTCTGGGTTCTCCCAGTTCAAATCCGGTTGCTCGACGGCGAAAGAGTGAAAGTAGTATTGTCCTGTTGCTCGGTCATATTCCCAAGCAGACGGCGTAAAATACGAGCGCCAGTTGTTCGGTTTGTCGCGCCATATGTACCAGTTGCGCTTCGGATTATCTTTAGATGAACGCGATTCAATAAACCATGGATGCTTGTCTGATGTGTGATTGACGACAAGGTCCATAATCAGTTTCATGCCGCGCTTATGAACTTCTTCTAAAAGCTTTTCCCATATTTCCATTGTCCCAGCTTTATCCATAATTTTATAATAGTCAGAGATATCATACCCGTTATCTTTATCCGGTGACTCGTAGCACGGATTAAGCCAAATTACGTCAACACCTAAATTTTTAATGTAATCTAACTTTTCAATAAGCCCTTGTAAATCTCCGTAGCCGTCTCCGTTCGAATCGTAAAAACTGCGCCAGTAAACCTGATAGACGACAGCCTCTTTCCACCATGCTTTTTTCATTTACTCTCCCCCCACACATTTACAGTTTTTTATTTATAGGTTACCATTAAATCACCCAGAAAAGAAAGATGGGAGTGAAGACGTTTTGAATATATCTATTACAACGATTTTGGCAAAGATGGCTAACGAGATTCATGAGGCTCAGTCGCATCATAACATGCAACAAATTCGCGAACATGCCGCTGTCATTCGCGCACTTTGTGACCTTATACTTGAGCGCTCAAACGAGGAGCAAACGGCCAATACGATGCCAAATGATGAACTGATAAAGTTAATACAGCCATCCTCAGCAAGCAATGAGCGGATTGAGATAGGAGACGATGCAAACGGCCCTTCCTTATTTGATTTTTAAAATATGGAAACATTTCTTTTTCTAAAATAATGTTTTAATATAGAGATAGCACTTTTACACAAATATTAAAGGGGAAAGAGGTCAATGAAAACATTTTTATTATTGGGGGCTATTAATGCCTTTTTAGCAGTGGCACTGGGTGCTTTCGGTGCGCATGGTTTAGAAGGAAGAATTCCTGACAAATATTTAGAGACTTGGAAAACAGGTGTTAACTACCAAATGTTCCACACATTAGGATTGTTCGTCGTTGCTTTTTTAGCAGATAAACTTCCGAATGTTGGGTTAGTAACAACAGCAGGATGGGTGATGCTAGCAGGAATGATTCTTTTTGCTGGAAGCCTTTACGTTTTAAGCATTACCCAGATTAAAATACTAGGAGCCATTACTCCGTTTGGCGGAGTTGCCTTTTTGGCTGCATGGCTTATGCTCGGATATGCAGCAGTTAAATATTTGTAAAAAGTTACAGAGGCTGCCCTATAAGTGTCTGACCTTATGCACATTCCATTGTAATTGTATATAGTTCATTGATCCAATGTTATGTTGTGGGGTCTGACGCTTTGCTTTTGGGACAGCCTCGTTTTTGTTAACGCGGGGAATATGCGCTTAATCCAGGCCTTACGCCTGCATACGGGTACTCATAGGCGATTGGTTCATCAAATGTAACATAGTCTACATAAATCATCGGTATAAGATAGCGCATTCCGGTTTGTGGGTCGCTTAAAATGACATGATCACGTCCTGCTGCTTCAATGGCTCCTCTGAATATTTTCGCATTCCATTCACGATTGTTTTCAAATGTTGCATAGATAGTCGCAATCTTGCCTTTATTTAAGCGTAAAATGTTTTCAATATAAGATTCTTCAAGTGGAAGCATACCTGGAATTGGCTGGCTGACCGCTGTTGGTGGTTGCGTCGGCATAGCGAAAGTAGGTGGTTGTAGTCCGAAGCCGGTTGGTTGGGTAGGTTGTTGTTGGTAGTATGGGTATGCCGTTGTGTAATATGGCTGTGAAAGCATGTAGCCATACGGGTATGGATTATAACCTTGCTGACGTTTGTCTCCATAAGTGTGGCCTAAAGAATCGTGTTGATTTGCAGTCATAGGGTTACCTCCTATTTAAAATATTTAAGAATAAACGCCAGGACAATCTGCTTGTGATGGCGCATAAAAACAATGTGACTTATAGCGTCCGGCGTTCCATTGATTAAACCATTGCGGCGGACAGGCTCCGTCCGGTTTAAAAAACCAAAGGCAATAAGTAGCAGGATGATAGCGCCAGCCACGGATTACTTGGCGCGCTAATTGGATATCTAGTTCTCTTGCACGTTGGTAAAAATATCCCTTTTGCGTCGCCTCAAAGCCTCCTGGACGTTGGAACACCATTTGGGGAATCGTACGTATCCCTCGAAAATCAAGACAGTTTGCCTTAACGCGGTTGACGCCAACATTCCCAACCATGAGCATCCCTAATTTCCCATCACCTTCCGCCTCGGCCCGCATCAGTCTAGCTAGTAGTCTCACATCTTCTTCTGTACACGCAACAACCGCCATTTTCTCACCTCTTCTCTACAAGCGCATAGTTTTACGTTTTTCCTAGACATTAATAGGCTATTGCAGAAGTGGAAAATGGTTACAAGAAAAACGGGTTTTTTATGAACAAATTTCTGATTTATATTTATGGGAAAATACGTTGTCATATGACAATAAAAACGAAGTTTGTCCATGAACCTCTCCCACCTACACGCTGTTTAGAGGTGGGAGACTTCTCGGTGAACATGTTAAATTAAAAAAATAGGGGACGTCTCGCGATGAGACATCCCCTTCTTTTATTATACATGTAAAAACGAAAACACTTTTTCTTTTGGTAAGATATTTCCAACGAAGAAAGAACCGAATTCTCCGAAACGGGCACTTACTTCATCGAAACGCATTTCGTAGACAAGTTTTTTGAACTGTAGAACATCGTCAGAGAATAAGGTCACACCCCATTCATAGTCATCAAAACCGACAGAGCCGGTAATAATTTGTACGACTTTTCCAGCATATTTGCGGCCTGTCATGCCGTGAGCGCGCATTAAATTGCGGCGTTCTTCCATCGGAAGCATATACCAGTTGTCATTTCCTTGACGACGCTTGTCCATCGGATAGAAGCAAATATGTTTTGTTTTTGGTAGGATTGGGAACAAGCGGCGACGTACTTCAGGATTTTCGTATGGGTCGCTGCCGTCAGAAGGTAGATAGTTGCTTAGCTCAACAACGGAGACATAAGAATAAGTTGGAATTAAATATTCCGCCAACTTTGTCTTATTAAGTTCTGTCTCAATTTCATTTAACTCTTCCATTGTTGGGCGTAAAATCATGAACATCAAATCTGCTTTTTGTCCGACAACCGTATAAATCGCATGGCTTCCTTCTTTTTTGTCCTCTGTCGCTTGCCATTTTTCCACTATCGCTAAAAACTCGTGAATAGCTGCTTGGCGCTCGTCACTTGTGAGCGTTTTCCATGCGGACCAGTCAACAGAACGGAAATCATGTAGACAATACCAACCTTCAAGCGTTTGTGCTGCTTCACTCATTTATTTTCACCTCGATATTTATGTATTTACATGTCTACTATACCATAGTTTACCCAATGATTGCTTGCAAGTCGCATCACTAATAAGATGACTGAATTATTTTAATAAAAGAACTATTTTTGTAAGGGTTTAACTTGGTTGATTTTCCATTTAATAAGGGTATTCTAGTAGATAGATGATTCTTATTATGTTGAGGAGGAACTTTTGTGAGCGATTTATTTTCTGTCTTAAAACAAAAAATTTCCGGGAAAAACCTCAAAATTGTCTTTCCAGAAGGATTAGATGAGCGCATTTTAACAGCGGTAAGCCGTTTAGCAAACGAAAATATACTGAATCCGATTGTCATTGGCAATAAAGAAGCGGTAGAGAAAAAAGCAGCGGAAATTGGTGTAACGCTTACAAACGTAGAAATTATCGATCCTGAACAGTATGAACAAATGAATGAATTTGTTGACGCATTTGTTGAGCGCCGCAAAGGAAAAGTGTCAAAAGAAGATGCACAGAAAATGTTGCTTGATGTGAACTATTTTGGCACAATGCTTGTTTATATGGGAAAAGCGCACGGATTAGTGAGTGGTGCTGCTCATTCAACGGCGGACACAGTGCGTCCGGCATTGCAAATTATTAAGACAAAAGAAGGAGTACGCAGAACTTCAGGCGTATTTATTATGGTTCGCGGCGATGAGAAATATGTGTTTGCGGATTGTGCTATCAACATTGCGCCTGACAGTGCCGATTTAGCAGAAATTGCCGTTGAAACAGCAAATACGGCTAAAATGTTTGACATTGAACCGCGTGTAGCAATGTTAAGCTTTTCAACAAAAGGTTCAGCGAAATCCCCAGAGACGGAGAAAGTGATTGAAGCAGTGCGTCTTGCGAAAGAAAAGGCTCCTGACTTAATCATTGACGGCGAATTTCAATTTGATGCGGCATTTGTGCCTTCTGTGGCGAAAAAGAAAGCACCAGACTCCGTCATTCAAGGGGATGCAAACGTATTTATTTTCCCTAGCCTTGAAGCCGGCAACATTGGTTACAAAATTGCACAGCGCTTAGGAAACTTTGAAGCGATCGGTCCAATTTTACAAGGCTTAAATCGACCAGTAAACGACTTATCGCGCGGCTGCAATGCGGAAGATGTGTACAAGCTGGCATTAATTACGGCTGCTCAGGCTTTGTAATATGAAAAAGATGACATCTTCAAACGACCTGTCTCATCGAGAAAAGGGAAACTTTTAACGCTTGGATTTTTATAATCCGAGCGTTTTTATTTTTTTATTTAACATGTTCACCGAGAAGTCTCCCACCTCTAAGCGAAGTGTAGGTGAGGTAGGAGAGGTTCATGATTACATTGAGAATGTCAAACAGCCATAAAATGTACAATGATTTCAAAGTTGTTCTCTTATAAGTGAATTCGTTACTCTTAGATCGATTTTCTTTATGATATAATGGAGAGGATTTTAGAGGTAATGACATCACGTTCAAATGCGGTGTGAGGAGATAAAGATGATAAATGAGCTTTTACAACAGCCGAAATGGCGAATTATCGATCAATCGCATTTCGGACCAATGTTTGATGCAAAACAGTCATTTGCGATCGATGATACGCTTTGTACAACGGTTGGACAAGGTATGTCTGATGCGGTGGTTCGTTCATGGGTTCACCACAACACGATTGTGTTAGGGATTCAAGATACGAAGCTTCCGTATTTACATGACGGGGTGTCCTTTCTAGAAGAACAAGGCTACCGAGTGATTGTCCGCAACTCTGGAGGGTTAGCGGTCGTCCTCGATGATGGAGTATTGAATATATCGCTTATTTTACCAGAGACAAAAAAAGGAATCGATATTAACCGCGGCTATGATGCAATGTGGGAACTTGTCAAACATATGCTTGCACCGTATGAAGCAAGTATTGAGGCGCGGGAAATTGTCGGCTCATATTGTCCGGGAAGCTATGATTTGAGCATTCGCGGGAAGAAATTTGCCGGCATTTCACAGCGGCGCATTCGCGGCAGTGTCGCCGTACAAATTTATTTATGTGCCAGCGGCAGCGGCTCGGCCCGTGCGAAAGTCATTCGCGAGTTTTATGAGCGCGCTTTAAAAGGAGAAGAAACGAAATTTACCTATCCGAATATTGTTCCGGAAACAATGGCATCATTGTCGGAATTATTGCAAGAATCGATTACCGTACCAACATTAATGTTGCGATTGCTTGAAACGCTCCGCTCCTTTGGTGGCGAGTTGTATGCCTCTTCATTAACAGCAGAAGAACTATCGCTGTATGAACATCATTTGCAGCGGATGGTAGACAGGAATGAAAAAGTGTTTTATCAACTATAAAGACCCTTGTTGATCATGATATATAAATCAAAGGGGCTATCTCATCCGTTCGAGACATCCCCTTTCTTTATCCCGTTCTAATCGTCCGTAAGACTCCCACCTCTACAGGTGGGAGATAACGGACGCTAAGAACCCGATAAGTTCAACTAACATCAGTGGGGGATGAAGAACCCCCCACTGATGGAGTTGCACTTTATTCCGCAATTTTCTCTAAATTCCCATTTCGGTCCATTTTAAATTTCGTTGCTGGACGTTCTTCTTCTTCAAGTAACACCATTTTACGGGCACGGTTCATAATCTTCATTAGTGTTTCATAGTCTTCTTGAATCGTTGAAGAGTTTTCTTCCAGTTTGGCAATCTTTTTCTCAAGTTCTTCATTTTTTGCGATGATTTCAGCATTTTCTTTTTTCAATCTTTCATTCTCTTTTTGCAGCACCTCATGATTTGTATTCATTGCTTTTAATGTTTGCAAGAAAGAAATGACGTGGTCAATAGACAAGCCATTTACTTCAACGTTGTTCGTTGACGGCTGCAAAATGCCTGTCGTTTCTAAATCCTCTAATGACGGAACAGGAGGTGTATAAAGCAATTTTTTGCGAACGGGTTGATTTTTGCCAAGCGCTCGTTGGCGTTGTTTTCGTTGTTTTTTAGCAAGTTGCAGCGCTTGTTCGTAATTTTGGCGAACAACTGCATTCCAGCGGAAACCGCAAGCGGCCGATGTTCGATTTAATTTATCTCCAACTTCCTCGAAAGCATTCAGCTGTGTGCTTCCTTCTCTCACATGGCGTAACACCGTTTCCGCCAATAGTAAATCATCTTCTTCTGACCATGCATCTTGTCGTTGTTTCATGATCTCAACTCCCTTTTCTTGATAAATGTCTAGTTTGAGCGCCTAGCCAGTTAGCTTCGCGAAAATACTTCATTGCAAAACTTGCAAAAAGCATGACTGGAATTTAAGCAGCTCGCGACGCTTCGACCTTGCTGTGGCGGCTTTTGTCCCTCGCAAACCCTCCAGCGCGTTTCGGGGTCAGAACGGGCACTTGCGCTTTTCTTATTTGGTAGTAGCATAGACAAAAATAAAAAAGCTTATACTATTTTTTATGAATAAAAATTTGCCAGACTTTTAATCCATTAACTGGTGGTTCTAACAGCTTGCATTGTCAGCTGAGAAGATGTAGAATACACGTTAGTGTTGAAACGCCTGAATGATAGAAAGGATGAAAATCGATGACAAACGAGTTTCGTGTGTGTGATGACTGTCAAGCGACGAATTTAAAGACGCTTTTGCCACGCCTAAAAAAGCTCGATCCAAACGCGAAAATCCAAATCGGTTGTCAATCTTACTGCGGTCCGGGAAGAAAAAAATCTTTTGCTTTTGTCAATAACCGTCCTATCTCGGCTGCAAACGAAGACGAATTAATTGAGAAAATTGCACAAAAGATTAAAAAATAACGAAAAAAATCGCCTTCATTGTTATGAAAGGTGATTTTTTGTTTCTATTTTTAGGAAATAATAGTATATAAAAATCAAGTATTTTTTTGCCGAAATAAACCGCTTATAATAGATTCATGTTAGAAATGGAAGAGGAGATAAAATGGCGTATCCAGGCGGACAATTAAGCGAAGAAAAAGTATTTAAAGATCCCGTTCACCGTTACATACACGTTCGGGATAAAATTATTTGGGATTTAATAGGGACAAAAGAATTTCAGCGTTTGCGCCGCATTAAGCAGCTTGGTACGACCTATTTAACGTTTCACGGCGCTGAACATAGCCGATTTAATCATTCGCTTGGCGTCTATGAAATTATTCGCCGCATTATTGACGATGTGTTTGTTGGCCGGGAACATTGGGACCATAGTGAGCGGCTTTTATGTTTATGCGCGGCACTTTTGCATGATTTAGGACACGGTCCGTTTTCTCATTCGTTTGAAAAAGTGTTTCATCTCGATCATGAAGATTTTACGCAAGCGATTATTTTAGGTGATACGGAAGTCAACAAAGTATTGCGCCGTATGGGCGATGATTTTCCGAAAAAAGTTGCCGAAGTCATTGCGAAAACATATAAAAATAAGCTTGTTGTCAGTTTAATTTCCAGTCAAATTGATGCTGATCGTATGGATTATTTGCTTCGGGATGCTTACTATACAGGCGTCAGTTACGGAAATTTTGATATGGAGCGAATTTTGCGCGTCATGCGTCCGCGCGAAGATCAAGTTGTTATTAAGCGAAGCGGAATGCATGCGGTAGAAGATTACATTATGAGCCGCTATCAAATGTATTGGCAAGTATACTTTCATCCAGTAACAAGAAGCGCTGAAGTGATACTCACGAAAATTTTGCACCGCGCAAAAAAACTTCATAAAGATGGTTATTCTTTCAAAACAAAACCTGTTCATTTTTATTCCCTATTTCAAGAAAAAGTGAATCTTGAAGAATATTTAAGATTGGACGAGGCCGCTATTCTCTATTATTTTCAAGAGTGGCAAAATGAAACGGACCCGATTTTAAGCGATTTATGCCGTCGTTTCGTCAATCGCAACCTGTTTAAATATGTCGAGTTTAGTCCGACGAACGAGCAGATGAAGAAGCTTTTAGAACTGAATGGACTGTTTAAAAAAGCAGGTATTGACCCGGAATATTATTTAGTCGTTGATTCATCGTCTGATTTGCCATATGACTTTTATCGGCCGGGTGAAGAAGGAGAGCGTCTGCCGATTTATTTGCTGATGCCAAATGGTGAATTGCGGGAGTTGTCAAGAGAGTCTGTCATTGTCGATGCGATATCGGGAAAGCGGCGGACCGATCATAAACTCTATTTTCCACAAGATTTTATTGATGATTTATCGACGAAGCGTGCGACAAAGAAAAAAATTAAAGAAATATTAGAGGGTTAGGAGATGACGGGGAGTTGTTAATGGAGCATGCAAAAATTATGAAGGCTTTGGCGATGGCAGGGGAGATTGTCGGTCGGAAGAAATTACAAAAAATGATTTATATTGCTAAAAAAATGAACTTTCCTTTTTATGAAAAATTCGGCTTCCATTTTTACGGCCCATATTCCGAGGAATTGACACTGCGAATCGAGGAACTTTGTAACCTTGGGTTTCTCAATGAAATGAAAGAGAAAAAGGGCGGTTATTTTCAATATCGTTATACTTTAACGGAAGCTGGCGAAGAGTTTTTGAGCCACTATGACATTGATATGCCGCACTTACAAGAATGCATGCAAGATATGAATGAGCAAAACTCACGGTTTTTAGAGTTAGTATCGACGATTCTCTACTTTGAGAACTTAAGTAAAGATGAAGTAAAAGAAAAAGTGTTTTCTCTGAAAAGTAAACAACGTTATACAGAAGAAGAAATCGAGCAGGCGTATGCATATATTGAACAATTGCGCTCTAAAGCGAAAAAACATATTCATATGTAAGAATGAGGAAAGCATGGGACAACCATGCTTTTTGCGTTTTAAACGTTCGGGTATCACGGCAGAAAAGCGTGAATCACCGAGAAAATAGTTATAAATAATAGATAATTAAAAAGATATCTGTTCATTAATAAAGTAAAGCAGCCCGCCGTTTGTGACGAGCTGCTTTATTTGTTTTAGTGTGGCAAAAATGCCAGCTGGTAGAAAAACAATACTGCAAACAGGTAGACAAGCGGGTGTACTTCGCGCCACTTTCCGCGCGTGATTTTTAACAATGGATAAGAGATAAAGCCGAGCGCGATTCCTGTCGCGATGCTTGATGTCAGCGGCATGCTTAAGATAATCAGAAATGCTGGGAACGCTTCGTCAAGCTCGTCCCATTTAATGTGCGCGATGCTTCCTATCATAAGACTGCCGACAATAATTAAAGCAGGTGCGGTAATCGCTGAAATTCCCGATACTGCCCCGACAAGCGGACCGAAAAAGGCGGAAATCGCAAATAATACCGCAACAGTCAGTGATGTTAATCCAGTCCGTCCTCCAGCTGCTACTCCGGCAGAAGACTCGATGTAAGCCGATGTCGGGCTTGTCCCGAACATAGCTCCGACAGTTGTCGCGATTGAATCAGCTAAAAGCGCTTCGCGGGCGCGCGGCATTGTATTTCCTTGCATAAGTCCGGCCTGCTGCGCGACACCAATCATCGTTCCTGTCGTATCAAAAATCGTTACAAGCAAAAACGAGAAGACAACGGCATATAATCCATATTGCACGACATCACCGATGGCCGTCAGCGGATTCATAATGATGAGACCCTCAGGTAAAGACGGCATAGAGACAAAACCTTTATCAAACTTTAATTGTCCTGTAAAATAAGCGACAATTCCTGTTACGATCATTCCGAAAAAGAGGGCACCGTTTATACGGAGCGACATCAAAATAAGCGTAACAGCTAAGCCGATTAACGCAAGAATCGCAGAAGGCGAATGCAAATCACCTAAGGCTACTAAATTTGTCGGATGATCGGTAATAATTCCTGTCAAACGCAGCCCGATAAACGCAATAAATAGCCCAATTCCTGCGGTAATTCCATGCTTTAAGTTTTCCGGAATCGCCTCAATGAGTTTGCGGCGGAATGGTGTTAACGATAAGATAATGAAAATAATTCCAGCAACAAATACAGCTGAGAACGCAACTTCATATGAAATATTTCCGTGTGAGCCGACAACGGAGTAAGCAAAATAAGCATTTAATCCCATACCGGGTGCAATGGCGATTGGATAGTTGGCAAACAACGCCATCCAAAGTGTGCCGACGATGGTAGCGATAATTGTTGCCATAAACACTTGTTCAAACGGCACGCCGGCGTCTGATAAAATGACTGGATTGACAATGACGATGTATACCATTGTTAAGAAAGTCGTTAACCCAGCCAATATTTCTGTTTTTGTGTTTGTTTTATATTGTGATAGCTTAAACATGTGAACCTCCAAAAAACGAACATTTTTTAAATCCTATATTATAATATTCGTTTTTTTATAAAAGCGCAACAAAAAATTAGAGGCTGTCCCATAAAAAGGGGTCGCCTCACGCGTCATTTCTAAACATGATGTACGATTATCGCAGTCGCGGAAGACGATTCTTCGCTTTTGAGACAGCCTCTGTCATATAAAAAATTTACTCATCGCTTAAACGTTTACCGCCGATAGCATAGTGGTTTTTCGACATTTCTTCAATAAATACAACGATTTTTTCTTTTGGTGCACCGGTTGTTTCGGCAACTGCTTCTGTTACTTTTTCGACTAATGCCTTCTTTTGTTCTTCTGTGCGACCTTCAAGCATTTTTACAGTTACGTAAGGCATGTAAATCTTCTCCTTTACCATGAAGTTTGCAAATTTATTATACCATTTTCATGGAAAAATCGTTTCGTCATTGTTTTAGTATTGATAAAGAATCATGTATACTGTTGATGAGGATAGTAGAAAAAAGGAGTGGAAAGTTTGCTGCCGTACTCGATTCAAGAAATTCCGTATGTATTTATGGCGTTAGCGATGGCTTTTTCTGTGCATGAATTTGCCCATGCATATACAGCGTATAAATTTGGCGATCCGACTGCCAAACATCAAGGGAGATTAACGTTATCACCGCTTGCTCATTTAGATTTGCTCGGTACGCTGCTCATTTTTATTGCTGGGTTTGGTTGGGCAAGACCTGTGCCGGTCAATCGCTACAATTTTAAAAATCCGCGCCTGGCCGGCATTCTTGTCTCATTTGCCGGTCCGCTTAGCAATTTAATGTTGGCAGCGCTCGGTTTTGCTGTTTGGTACAGCATGATTCGCTTTGGAATCCTTGGTATGATTCCAGATTGGTTTGCCGCAGGTTTTGAGCAGTTTTTCCAAATTTTTATCACCTTGAATGCCGTGTTATTTATTTTCAACTTATTGCCGTTTCCGCCTTTAGACGGCTATCGAATTATTGAAGATTTAGCTCCGAATGATGTGCGGGCGAAAATGTCGCAATTTGAAAATTACGGTGCCCTTATTTTTCTTGTTCTCGTATTAACACCGCTGGACAAATATACGATTCAGCCAATTTTTCATGTGGCAATTCCGTTTGTCATTCAAACGCTTAATTCGATTTTTTCCGGAATTATTATGTAGATATTGAAGGGGGACGATTGAATGGAACAAAAAAAGAAAAATCTCGGTTTTAACATTATTAAAAATGACCCTACGGATGGACATGGCGGTTTTGGGGTAGGAGCGTTAAGCTTGGAAAATGTTTCTCCTGTCATTATCGATATTGAAGCGGGAGAAGCGTTTGTTGATATGGGAGCGATGCACGCGCGCAGCGTTGTTGAAAAGGGGATTAAATTTACACCAAATCGTGAGGAAGTTCCAAACGGAAAACCGTACTGGCTTGTATGGGTGACCGTTGACCGTAAGGCGGAGGGACCTTACTATGCAGGGGTTGCTGCTTGTGAAATGACGGTTGACCGTGAAACACGCCGCGGCTATAAATCGCTGCCGGAACACGTAAACCGTATGGATAAGTCATTAAAGCGTCATATTATCGTCGAGCACATGGATGAAAAGTCGAAAAAGGTACTTGCTGACTTTTTAAAGAACCATGACATTGAAATGTGGAATCGTTCAAGCGAGGAATTAAAGAAAGGTTTGCTAGCGGAAAATTAATTTTTGGAAATTTTTACTAAATATGTGACGGTTTTGTGAACGACCTTCCGTCAAGACTTGAGCTTTTATTGGAAAAAGAGTAAACTAAATCTACATGTGTAACACAATATAAAACTAGGACACGAAAATCCCCAAGCAAAACGCTTGGGGATTTTCATTATTTCAAAACCACTTAAACAGTTTTTCAAACCAATTTTCCTTTTCTTTTTTATCGGATTTTTCTTTTTTCTTCTTTTTACTTTGAAGATGTTCTGTGCAATATTCAGTTGGTTCTGTGCCCGAGACATAGTAAGTAAGGCGTTTTACTGGACAAGTTTTTGTCGCCAGCTTTCCGTTGTCGGGATTAATGTAGACACCGACGACTCCTTCGGTCGGTTTAAATGACTTGACCGGTTTTCCCTCGAGTCCTTCTTCTATAAAGTGAATCCAAATCTTTTTCGCATATTGCTTTTCCGCCACTTTATCAATGGTTTGACCTTTATCATATCCCGTCCATACTCCAGCAACCAGCTGCGGTGTATAGCCAATCATCCAACTATCTGTTTTCGTCGTTCCTGATTTGCCGGCATAAGGGCGGGTCATTTCTTTTGCAATCGCTTGTCCGGTAACAGAAGTATAATCGTTTAAGCGCGAATCAAACATTCCTGTCATTAGTTGGGTTGTGACATAGGCGACGTCTCGGTCGAGAATTTGCTCTTCGCTCTTTTTATGCTCATAAATCGTCTCACCTTGATAATTAACTACTTTTTTAATAAATACAGGTCCGGCTTTTTTTCCGTTATTCGCAATAATGCTATAAGCGTTGACCATATCAATCACTTTCACCGGCGATGTTCCTAATGCCAGGGATGGTATCGCTTTTAATTTGCTTGTAATTCCTAATTGTTTTGCTGTTTTCACGAGTTCCTCTTCACCGATAAACAGATGTGTTTTTACCGCAAAGACGTTATCGGAAAGGGCAATGGCCTGTGCAAGTGTAATCGTATCGTTTGCATAATAGTTATTATAGTTGCGCGGTGTATATGTTGACTTTCCGTTGTCAAAAGTAAAAGTTGTCAGCTCGCTTCGCATTTCTGTCGAAGGAGTAAATCCGTGTTTGAGCGCTGCGTAGTAAAGAAACGGTTTAAATGTAGAGCCAGGTTGCCGCTCTGCCTGAACAGCCCGATTAAACGTGCTTTTTTTATAATCTCGTCCGCCAATTAATGCTTTGACCTCTCCTGTGTGCGGCTCCATGGCGACAAAGGCGACTTGGATAGCTGAATTTTTATCGATGATTTTGTCGATATGTTTTTCAGCAATTGCTTGCAGTTTTGGGTCAAGAGACGTATAGACGCGCAAACCACCCATTTCGATGGTTTGCTCATCAAGGCCTAATTCGTTGTTCAGCATATGTTTGACGACATCTTGAAAATAAGGAGCTATTTGTTTTTTCGCTACTTCGTGATCGCGAGAATATACAAGTCGTGTTTCATAGGCTTTTTCTGCTTCTTTTTTGCTAATATAGCCCGCTTCCACCATCGATGTTAAAACGGCTTTTTGACGTTGTTTTGCCCGCTTTTCATTAATGAGCGGCGAATAGTAAAAAGGCCCCTTTGGAATCCCTGCCAGCATGCTTGCCTCGCTTAACGTTAACTGTTTTGCTGTTTTTCCAAAATAATAATTAGCGGCTGCTTCAATACCATAAGCTCCATGTCCGTAATAAATTGTATTTAAGTATCCTTCTAGTATTTCATTTTTGCTGTAGTTAGCTTCAAGTCGAATCGTATAAAGTGCTTCTTGAATTTTTCTTGCCCATGTTTTGTCGTGGCTTAAAAATAAATTGCGCGCATACTGTTGCGTAATGGTACTTGCGCCTTGTATTTTTGCCATTGCTTTGATATCAGCGAGTGCTGCCGCAGCAATTCGTTTCATGTCAAAGCCGTAATGCTCAAAAAATTTGCGATCCTCAACGGCAATCGTTGCGTTAATAAGAGTAGGAGATATTTCATCGAGGTCGACCCAATAACGTTTTTGTCCGTTATGAATTTCGCCAATTTTTGAACCATCATCGGCATAAAAAATCGTTGTTTGCGGCACGGCTAAAGGTGGAGCTCCTTCGATTTTGGCAAATACAACGACGCTGATAATGCCAATAATGAATAAGATTGCTAGGATGAGGCTCACAAAAACAAACGCGCGAATATATTTCAACGTTCCTCTAAATCGGCTGCTCGGGATGATTTCCAAGGTAAATCACCTCATATATATTTCTTGATGGTTGCGAATTGTTTTTAGTATGAGGAAATTTTTCTCATTTTAAACGTTTTTCTAGCAATTTTTACTTGAAATTTTGCTAGATTACTCTATACTTTTTCATGTTTAGTTTTTTGTTTGGCAGGGAAATATAAAATATCGGTTAAATTTGTCGAAAAGGGCTATCATTTTTTTGATAAGTAGAATATTCTTAATAGTGATTTAGCAAAGAAAGGGTGTACACAATGGAATTATGGTTTACAGAAAAACAAACAGAAAACTTTGGAATTACAGCAAGAATTAAACGTACTTTACATACAGAACAAACAGAATTTCAAAAGCTAGACATGGTGGAGACAGAAGAGTTTGGCAACATGCTTATTTTAGACGGCATGGTAATGACAACACAAAAAGATGAGTTCGTCTATCATGAAATGGTAGCGCACGTTCCTTTATTTACACATCCAAATCCAGAAAATGTGCTTGTTGTTGGCGGCGGAGACGGTGGTGTTATCCGTGAAGTATTGAAACACCCAAGTGTAAAAAAAGCAACATTAGTTGAAATCGATGGGAAAGTTATTGAATATTCAAAAAAATATCTTCCTGAGATTGCCGGAAAATTAGATGATCCGCGCGTGGAAGTGAAAGTAGACGACGGTTTCATGCATATTGCTCAAAGCGAGAACGAATATGACGTCATTATGGTTGACTCTACAGAGCCTGTTGGTCCAGCGGTGAACTTATTTACAAAAGGATTCTATGCGGGCATCGCGAAGGCATTAAAAGAAGACGGCATTTTTGTTGCACAAACAGACAATCCTTGGTTCAAAGCTGACTTAATTAAAAACGTACAAAAAGATGTGCGCGAAATTTTCCCAATTACACGTTTATATATTGCCAACATTCCAACATATCCAAGCGGTATGTGGACATTCACAATCGGTTCGAAAAAATACGACCCACTAGAAGTAAGCGATGAACGCTTCCACGACATCGACACAAAATACTACACAAAAGAACTTCACAAAGCTTGCTTCGTACTACCAAAATTCGTCGCTGACTTAGTGAAATAAGGGATCTAAGAAGGGGTCTTAAGAAGGGGTCTGACCCTCACTACATTAACGCGTTAATACTTTAAATTAATAGGGGTCTGACCCCCATTCCATTAACGCATTAACGCTTTAAATTAATGGGGGGTCAGACCCCCTACATAAAGGGAGGTTTATGTGATGCGGTTTGATGAGGCTTATTCTGGTAATGTGTTTATTAAGAGCCATCCGAATTTTGAGGAAAGTGAAGCGGTTATTTACGGCATGCCGATGGACTGGACCGTTAGCTATCGTCCGGGTTCTCGTTTCGGTCCGGCGCGCATTCGTGAAGTATCTATCGGTCTTGAAGAGTACAGCCCTTATCTAGACCGTGAATTAGAGGAAGTCAAATATTTCGATGCTGGTGATATTCCGCTTCCATTCGGTAACGCACAGCGCAGCTTAGATATGATTGAAGAGTTTGTTGATAAAATTTTAGCAGCAGATAAATTCCCGCTCGGTCTTGGCGGCGAACACTTAGTATCTTGGCCTGTTATTAAGGCAATGTACAAAAAATATCCAGATTTAGCGGTTATTCATATGGACGCGCATACAGACTTGCGCGAGCAATATGAAGGTGAGCCGCTTTCTCACTCGACACCTATTCGCAAGGCAGCAGAGTTAATCGGACCGACAAACGTATATTCTTTCGGAATTCGTTCCGGTATGAAAGAGGAGTTTGAATGGGCGAAAGAAAACGGCATGTACATCGCAAAATTTGAGGTATTAGAGCCGTTAAAAGAAGTTCTTCCAAAGCTCGCTGGACGTCCTGTATATGTGACGATTGACATTGACGTATTAGATCCAGCGCATGCACCTGGAACAGGGACAGTTGATGCCGGCGGTATTACGTCAAAAGAACTACTTGCTGCTATCCATGAGATTGCTAAGTCTGATGTGAAAGTAGTCGGTGCCGACTTAGTAGAGGTTGCTCCTATTTACGATCACTCTGAGCAAACAGCCAATACAGCAAGCAAACTCGTTCGCGAAATGATTCTCGGTTGGGTACAAAAGAGAAAATAACGCACAAAACCCTTGCCTGCATAGGCGAGGGTTAATTTTTTATTCATTAAATTACTAAAAAATAACAAAACATAAATAATTTACCTCTATAATAAAAATATATCATTACTATTTTTACATTAAAAATAAGGAGGAAAATTACATGGGAATTCGTTTAATTAAAATTTCTGTTGTTTATTTTGCCATCGGAGTCTGTCTCGGACTCTATATGTCGATCTCGCGCTCATTCACTTTAACTCCTGTTCATGTACACATTAATTTGCTGGGCTGGACGGCGTTAACACTTGCAGGAATTTTGTATCATTTATTTCCACAAACAGCATCAACAAAATTAGCGAAAACACATTTTTGGCTGCATAACATTGGACTCCCGCTAATGATGGGTGGTTTAGCATTTGTCGTCAATGGCAAAACAGCATTGATTCCTGTTACAGCTGCCGGCGGTACCATTGTTACTATTAGCATTCTTGTGTTTGCGATCAATATGTTAACGAATTTAAAAGCAACGCAAGTAGAAGCAAATCAAAATAAGACATTAAACATGTAATTGTGATAATAGCAAACTTAGATAAGGGTCTAATCTCACGTATGTTTCATAATATATATAAATCCAGATTGATTTGCCGACATATATAAAGCGTCTCAACCGCTCTTTTGCCTAACTTAAACGCCTTACTTATGTCGATTTTTCAATCTGAACTTATATAGTTAGTTATAGGGTCTGACACTTGTTTTTAGGTCAACCCCTTTTTTATTTTGTTATTAATGGAATCCGGTGTAACTCTTGCATATCATTAAAAAATTTATTTATACTATTATGGTTATAGATTGTAAAAAGGGCGTGTACGTTGTGGACAAAACAACTGGTACTCCAATTCGTTTAAAGCAAGTCACAGAAATCCGCGATGGTTTCCGCAAAGAGACTGTTGCATTCGAAACAAATGGTCTATACTACTTAAAAGGAAATATTGTATATTTAAGCTTTGAGGAAGAACAAGAAACAGGAAAAGTGAAAACGATTATAAAAATTGCTGACGAGGAAGTGACAGTGCTCCGCTCTGGCGCGGTTAACATGCGTCATGTATTTCGCAAAAGCAAAGAGACCACGGGAAACTATCAAAGTCCGCTCGGTCATTTTATAATGAAAACAAAAACAGAAAACGTGCAATATCAGTACAATGAAAAGACAAAAAAAGGACAATTATTTTTTTCTTACATATTACAGCTGCAAAATCAACAATCAGGGCGTTATTCCATTACGATTACGTTCAGGGAGGCACAAGTATGAATATTGTTGAACAAATGAAGGAGAACCTTAGAGCCGAAATTAAAGCCGCTGTCTTAAAAGCGGGATTAGCGACAGAAGAGCAAATTCCAAACGTCATTCTGGAAGTGCCAAAAGATAAAGCACACGGTGACTATTCAACGAACATGGCGATGCAGCTTGCACGCATTGCGAAAAAAGCACCGCGCACGATCGCGGAAGATATCGTCAACCACTTTGACAAAACAAAAGCGTCTATTGAAAAAATTGAAATCGCTGGTCCTGGCTTCATCAACTTCTACATGGACAACAGCTATTTAACTGACTTAATCCCTGCAATTATAAAAGCAGGCGCGTCTTATGGGGAAACAAATGTCGGACAAGGACAAAAAGTGCAAGTTGAGTTCGTTTCCGCGAACCCAACAGGAAACCTGCATTTAGGGCATGCGCGCGGTGCGGCTGTCGGCGACTCGCTATGCAATATTTTAGAAAAAGCGGGATTTGACGTAACACGCGAGTATTACATTAACGACGCCGGCAACCAAGTTTACAACTTAGCAAAATCAATCGAAGCACGCTACTTCCAAGCGCTGGGCATCGACAAAGACATGCCGGAAGATGGCTATTACGGAGATGACATTATTGAAATCGGGAAAAAACTCGCGGAAGAACACGGCGATAAGTATGTTCATATCGACGAACAGGAACGTTTAGCATTTTTCCGCGAGTATGGCTTAAAATATGAATTGGACAAGATTAAAAAAGACTTAGAAGATTTCCGCGTCAAGTTTGATGTCTGGTATTCTGAGACATCGCTGTACCATAACGGCAAAATTGACGAAACATTAGCGACACTTCGTGAGAAGGGGCATATTTACGAGAAGGATGGCGCGACATGGTTCCGCTCGACGACATTTGGTGACGACAAAGACCGCGTCCTTATTAAGCAAGACGGCTCCTATACGTATTTAACGCCGGACATTGCCTATCATCAAGATAAGCTAAAACGCGGCTTCGAAAAAATTATTAACATTTGGGGAGCTGACCATCACGGATACATTCCGCGTATGAAAGCTGCGATTCAGGCGCTTGGATATGACCCAGATATCCTTGAAGTCGAAATCATTCAGCTTGTCAGCCTGTACCAAAACGGCGAAAAAGTAAAAATGAGCAAGCGTACAGGCAAAGCGGTGACAATGCGCGACTTAATGGAAGAAGTCGGACTTGATGCGACACGCTATTTCTTTGCGATGCGCTCAAGCGACACGCATCTTGACTTCGACATGGACTTAGCGGTTTCTAAATCAAACGAAAACCCTGTTTACTATGCACAATATGCGCATGCACGTGTATGCAGCATTCTTCGCCAAGGAGAAGAGCAAAACTTATCTTACGAAGGCGAACTGCAACTAGATTATATTCAGTCTGAAAAAGAGATTGAGCTGTTGAAAAAGCTAGGTGAATTCCCAGCCGCTGTATCTGAAGCAGCATTAAAACGCATGCCGCACCGCATTACGAACTATATTTTTGATTTAGCTTCAGCATTGCATAGCTTCTATAACGCGGAAAAAGTATTAGATCCAGAAAACAAAGAGAAAAGCCGCGCTCGTTTAGCATTAATGAAAGCTGTCCAAATTACATTACAAAATGCACTTGCGTTAGTTGGCGTATCAGCACCAGAAAAAATGTAATAATGGTTGACCCTCTACTTTTTATGAGTAGAGGGTCTTTTCTTTGTGTATAATGGATAGTAGAGAAATGGAGGCAAAAAAATGAACGAAATCATTTTATCTTTATTAACTGGCATGGTCGTTGGCTTTGTCTTTGCCTTATTAAAATTGCCGATTCCAGCTCCACCAGCGTTGGCAGGGATTATGGGGATTGTCGGTATTTATTTAGGCGTGAAAATATTTCAGTGGGTAGCACCTTTATTTAAATAAAAAAGTTGAGGGGATTCCCCTCAACTTTTTTCACTTTATAATAATCCAGAAATGAACATAGAAACAGATTCTTTTCCCCGCTCCCATAATGTCCGTGTCCGCCAAAAATCAAGCGTTAGTTTTTCCGAATCAGAAAGGTCTTGATTCACAGCTGTCCGCACCGTTTTTACAAATTGCTTATCATGAATATAGCAATTGATTTCGCTGTTAAGGAAAAAGCTGCGATTATCAAAATTGGCTGTTCCGATATGACATATCTCATTATCTATAATAATGACTTTTGCATGATAAAATCCTTTATAAAAACGATAAATTTGTGCTCCTGCTTTAAGCAGACGGTAAAAGTAAGGGAAAGCTGCTTCTTTGACAAAAGGATGGTCAGCTTTTAATGGTACAAGAATTATTACTTTCACACCGCGGCGCAAGGCAGCTAATAAGGCTTTCATGACTTTCTTACTTGGAATGAAATACGGGCTCCCAATAATTAATTCTTTTTTTGTTTGCTCAATTAAGTGAACGTAGTCATTTTCTAAAAAATGACCATTTGTCGCAATGAATTTATGGGGAATCGTTCCGGATTTAATCTCTGGAAAATAATCATTTTTTGAAAATAATTTTTCTTTGGTCGCTGCATGCCAATCATCGAAAAATTGTGTTTGTAAATCTTGGACACCCTCACCTGTTACTTTTAAATGATAATCCCGCCAATCTCCGAATTTCGGATCTTGTCCAATATACTCTTTGCCAATATTAAAGCCGCCGATGTATCCTATTTTCCCATCGATAACGGTAATTTTTCGATGATTTCTTCGGTTCAGTTTATAAAAAAAGTAGGGAAATGTCGGTCTATGACTGTAGGCAAACTTTATGCCGCTCTCCTTTAAAGAACGAATGACTTTTTTCGGAAGCCCAAAGCTTCCGATCCAATCAACAAGGAGACGCACTTCTACGCCTTCTTTTGCTTTTTGTTTTAAAAGGTCGTAAAACTGTTGACTAATTTGATCGGTTTTCACAATATAAAACAAAATATGAATATGATGTTTTGCCTGCTCGATCGCTTCAAAGTAATCATTAAACAGTTGTTTTCCGTGTGTAAACAACGTGAGATTGCTGTTTCTAATTGGATATTCTTTCCGTGACGCTTTAGACCGGTATATTTTTTGTCCAAGCTTGTCATCAAGAACAACTAACAATAGTAAAATAATAATAAAAAGAAGAACGACCATCTCATTCCCTCCCGCTAGTTTCCGTTAATTATTAACTTTCCCTTCTTGGCTCGAATCAATGATGGGATAACTTGTCAAAAAAATGTTGTTGACTGAATGCTCATTCACAAATAAAATAGACTCAAGAATACAATTCTGAAAATTTATTTTGTTGTAAATATTTTTAATTAACGGAATGTTAATTGAGGGGGAAAGGGGAATCAACGGTGAACGGGTTACTGCTTATTAATTTCATTGCGTTTTTACTTATAACCGCTTACGCAGTGTATTTATTTACTTATTTGGTAAAAACAAGAACTACCTACATCAAACTAGGCAAAAAAGTAGAATTTGATCAAAAAGTAAAAGAACGCTTAGAAAAAATCTGGGTCAATGTTTTCGGACAGAAAAAGTTATTGAAAGATAAAAAAAGCGGAATCATTCACGTACTGTTTTTCTACGGTTTTATTCTCGTCCAATTCGGTGCGATTGATTTCATCATTAAAGGATTAGTGCCGGGGGCTCACCTTCCGCTTGGTCCGCTTTATCCTGCCTTTACGTTTTTCCAAGAAATTGTTACGCTACTCATTTTAGTTGCAGTGTTTTGGGCATTTTACCGCCGCTATATTGAAAAGCTTGTTCGTTTAAAACGCGATTTTAAAGCAGGTTTAGTATTAATTTTCATCGGCGGCCTTATGCTGTCTGTATTGTTTGGCAACGGAATGAGCATCATTTGGCACGGCGAAGAAACGAAATGGAGCGAGCCGGTTGCTTCAGTGATTGCCGCTGCATTCCAATGGATAGGGGAAACAGGAGCGGCCGTTCTTTTCTATGTTTCTTGGTGGGTACACTTATTGATTTTGCTTACATTTCTAGTGTACGTGCCGCAATCAAAGCATGCGCACTTAATTGCCGGTCCTGTGAATGTGTTTTTCAGCCGTCTGTCTAGACCAAAACTTGAAAAAATCAATTTTGAAGATGAAACACAAGAATCATTTGGCGTTGGAAAAATTGAAGACTTTAAGCAAACACAGCTTATTGATTTATACGCTTGTGTGGAGTGCGGCCGCTGTACAAACATGTGCCCAGCGACGGGAACAGGAAAAATGCTCTCGCCAATGGATTTAATTTTAAAGTTGCGCGACCATTTAACCGAAAAAGGTGCAGCAGTCACATCAAGAGCGCCTTGGGTGCCGACCTTCGCGTTTAAAAATACAAAGGGAAATCAACTTGCTTTTGCGGCACAAGGAGTGCAAGAGCAAGCAGCAACGCTAGAAATGCCAAGTTTGATTGGCGATGTTATCACGGAAGAAGAAATTTGGGCATGTACGACATGTCGCAACTGTGAAGACCAATGTCCGGTTATGAACGAACACGTTGATAAAATTATTGACCTTCGCCGTTATCTCGTATTAACGGAAGGAAAAATGAATCCAGATGCACAACGGGCGATGACAAATATTGAACGCCAAGGAAACCCGTGGGGACTGAACAGAAAAGAAAAAGAAAATTGGCGTCAATTAAGAGAGGATGTTCACATTCCAACAGTAAAAGAAATGCAAAAAGCCGGCGAAGCATTTGAGTATTTATTCTGGGTTGGCTCAATGGGGGCATTTGATAATCGCAGCCAAAAAATCGCGTTAGCGTTTGCGCGTCTTTTAAATGAAGCAGGTGTCAAATTTGCGATTTTAGGAAACAAAGAGAAAAACTCTGGAGATACACCGCGTCGTCTTGGAAACGAATTTTTATTCCAGGAACTTGCAACAAACAACATCGCCGAATTTGAAAAAGCGGGCGTTAAGAAAATCGTAACGATTGATCCGCACGCTTACAACACATTCAAAAACGAATACCCGGATTTCGGCTTAGAGGCGGAAGTATATCATCATACAGAACTGCTTGCGAAGTTGATTGATGAAGGAAAGTTAGTACCGAAGTATGAAGTCAACGAAACGGTTACGTTCCATGATTCGTGTTACCTTGGACGTTATAACGAAGTGTACGAGCAACCGCGGAAAATTTTACGCTCTATTCCTGGCGTAAGACTTGTTGAGATGGAACGCAACCGCGAAACAGGAATGTGCTGTGGCGCTGGCGGCGGCCTTATGTGGATGGAGGAAACGACAGGAACGCGCATTAACGTCGCAAGGACTGAACAAGCACTGGAGGTCAATCCAACTGTCATCAGTTCCGGCTGTCCTTACTGTTTAACGATGTTGACAGACGGAACAAAAGCGAAAGAAGTAGAAGATCAAGTAGCCACTTATGATATCGCTGAACTATTAGAAAAAGCGGTATTCGGAAATAAGTAATTAAATTAAAAAAATAATGAATTATCAGTAAAATATAGTATAATAGATTTGAAGGTGTGCGATGGTGTACACCTTCTCATAACCCTATAAATCGAGCGAACGTTCAGTCGAGAGTGTAATCGTTTTCTTTATGGTTTATGTGTTTGAACTTTAGGCATTGCCTAGTTCAATCTATACATTTTTAAAGGGGAGAGGGAAATGGGAAGAACGGTTATTTTAAGCGGAGTGCGCACCCCATTTGGTAAATTTGGCGGCGGATTGAGCTCTTTAACAGCACCTCAATTAGGCGGAATTGCTGTAAAAGAGGCATTGTTGCGCGCTCAAGTACAGGCAGAAGAAGTAGATGAAGTGATTTTAGGAACGGTGCTTCAAGGCGGCCAAGGACAAATTCCATCTCGTCAGGCAGCTCGTTATGCAGGAATTCCTTGGGAAGTTAAAACGGAAACGATCAATAAAGTATGCGCATCCGGCATGCGTAGCGTTACGCTTGCCGATCAAATTATTCGCGCAGGCGATGAAGAAGTGATTGTCGCGGGCGGAATGGAATCAATGAGCAATGCTCCTTACTTGTTGCCAAAGGCGCGTTGGGGATTTCGCATGGGAGATTCAACAGTAAAAGATTTAATGGTGCATGATGGATTAACTTGTAGTTTTGCTGGCGTCCACATGGGCAACTATGGCAGCAGTGCAGCACGAGAACTAGAAATCTCGCGTGAGGAGCAAGATGCTTGGGCATATCGCAGCCATCAGCGCGCCATTGCGGCCATTGAGTCTGGAAAGTTAGCTGAGGAAATCGTACCGGTTGAAATCCCACAGCGCAAAGGCGAGCCTCTTCTAGTCGAACACGATGAAGCGCCACGCAAAGATACATCTATTGAAAAGTTAGCGAAACTCGCTCCTGTGTTTGATCCGACAGGAACGATTACGGCAGGAAATGCCCCTGGTGTTAACGATGGAGCGGCAGCGCTTGTATTGATGAGCGAAGAGCGGGCATTGCGTGAAGGAAGAAAACCTCTGGCAACGATTCTTGCTCATACAGCGATTGCTCTTGAAGCAAAAGACTTCCCGAAAACACCGGGTCTTGTCATCAATGAATTGCTAAGAAAAACAGGTAAAACAGCAGATGAAATTGATTTATTTGAAATTAACGAAGCATTTTCCGCAGTGGCGTTAGCAAGCATCAAAATTGCTGGGTTAGACCCGGAAAAAGTCAACGTCAACGGCGGTGCAGTAGCGTTAGGCCATCCAATCGGTGCAAGCGGAGCGCGCATTATTATTACGCTTATTCATGAGTTAAAGCGCCGCGGCGGCGGAATTGGCATTGCTTCTATTTGCAGCGGCGGTGGCCAAGGCGATGCGATTATGATTGAAGTCAACTAAAAAATAGCGAGGCTGACCCAACAGCGAAGTGTCAGACCCCACAATAACACAATAGATAGGACATAACGAACTACGTGAGGTCAGACACTTATGGGTCAGCGCTATCATCAGAAAAATATTTGTTAATGGGGGATGGGACAATGAACGTACAAAAAATAATGGTTGTTGGTGCCGGGCAAATGGGTTCTGGCATTGCCCAAGTTTGCGCCATGGCTGGATACGATGTTTTCTTGCACGACTTAAAACGAGAGTATGTAGATCGCGGACTATCGACAATCACCAAAAATTTAACGCGTCAAGTTGAAAAAGGACGAATGACAGAAGAAGAGAAAGAAAGTATTTTAAATCGAATTACTCCTTCCATTGACTTAAACAATGCAAGAAACATTGATTTAGTCATCGAAGCCGTTGTTGAAAACATGGAAGTAAAAACAAGTATTTTCTCGCAGTTAGACGAAATTGCTCCTGAGCATGCCATTTTAGCAACCAATACCTCCTCGCTACCCATCACAGAAATTGCCGCAGCAACGAAACGACCAGAAAAAGTGATCGGCATGCACTTTATGAACCCAGTTCCTGTCATGAAGCTTGTGGAAATTATTCGTGGCTTAGCAACAGCCGATGAAGTGTATCAAACAATCGAAGATATTACGCGCAAATTGAATAAAGTGCCAGTAGAAGTGAACGATTTCCCTGGATTTGTGTCCAATCGCATTTTAATGCCAATGATTAACGAAGCGATTTACACGTTATATGAAGGGGTAGCGACAAAAGAAGCGATCGATGAAGTGATGAAGCTTGGAATGAATCATCCGATGGGGCCTCTAACTTTAGCGGACTTTATTGGTTTAGATACATGCCTCTACATTATGGAAACATTGCATGAAGGTTTTGGCGACGACAAGTACCGTCCTTGCCCGTTGTTAAGAAAATATGTGAAAGCCGGTTGGCTTGGACGCAAGACGGGAAGAGGTTTTTACACATACGAATAACTCGTGGCTAAATTCCAACAAAGAAGGTGGCATACATGAATTTACGTTTTACAGAAGAACAAGAAATGATGCGGAAAATGGTCAAAGAATTTGCGGAAAATGAAATTGCCCCATTTGTTGAACGGATGGAAAAGGGAGAATTTCCGCGCGAAATTTTAAAGAAAATGGCGGAGCTCGGTTTAATGGGAATCACCGTTCCTGAAGAATACGGCGGCGCGGGAATGGACTTTACTTCTTACATTATTGCCATTCATGAAATCTCAAAAGTCAGCGCCACTGTCGGTGTTATTTTATCCGTGCATACGTCTGTTGGGACAAATCCGATTCTTTACTTCGGCACGGAAGAGCAAAAGAGAAAATATGTGCCGAAACTCGCAAGCGGCGAATATTTAGGAGCGTTTTGCTTGACTGAGCCGGGAGCAGGTTCCGATGCAAAAAGCTTAAAAACGAAAGCGGTCCGCCAAGGTGATTACTATATCCTTAACGGCTCAAAAGTATTCATTACAAACGGCGGCGAGGCGGATACATATATCGTCTTTGCCCGCACTAACCCTGATGAACCGGGAAGCCGCGGCGTTTCTGCATTTATTGTTGAAAAAGACACACCTGGATTTATGATTGGCAAAGACGAGAAAAAGATGGGACTGCACGGTTCGCGTACAGTGCAAATTTCCTTTGAAGATGCAAAAGTACCAGCAGAAAATTTATTAGGCGAAGAAGGACAAGGCTTTAAAATTGCGATGGCTAACCTTGATGTCGGCCGTATCGGCATTGCCGCACAATCGCTCGGAATTGCGGAAGCGACATTAGAACATGCGACCGCCTATGCAAAAGAGCGGATTCAATTCGGCAAACCGATTGCTGAACAGCAAGGTGTGGCATTTAAGCTTGCGGATATGGCAACGGCGGTTGAAGCCGCGAAACTGTTAGTGTACCGTGCCGCATTCCTGCGCTCTAACGGGCTTCCATGCGGCAAAGAAGCTTCCATGGCGAAGCTGTTTGCTTCAAGAGCAGCGATGGAAAATGCGATCGAAGCGGTACAAATTTTCGGCGGAAATGGCTATACAGAAGACTATCCGGTTGAGCGCCTATTCCGCGATGCAAAAGTTTGTGAAATTTATGAGGGAACAAGCGAAATTCAGCGCTTAGTCATCAGCAAACAGTTATAGGGGGATGGGGACATGAACTTTCAATTAACAGAAGAGCATGAAATGATACGAAAAATGGTGCGCGACTTTGCCAAAAATGAAGTCGCACCGACAGCGGCAGAGCGTGATGAAGAAGAGCGGTTTGACCGCGAGATTTTTAATAAAATGGCGGAACTCGGTTTAACAGGGATTCCTTGGCCCGAAGAATATGGCGGCATCGGCAGCGACTATTTAGCTTATGTCATTGCCGTGGAAGAATTATCAAAAGTGTGTGCTTCTACAGGCGTTACGTTATCCGCACATATTTCTTTGGCGAGCTGGCCGATTTATAAGTTCGGTAACGAAGAACAAAAACAAAAATATTTGCGTGCCTTAGCAACAGGGGAAAAGCTAGGGGCTTACGGCCTTTCCGAGCCGGGAGCGGGGTCCGACGTGTCTTCGATGAAGACAAGAGCCGTATTAGATGGCGACCACTATGTATTAAATGGCTCAAAAGTATGGATTACAAACGGCGGCGAAGCAGAAATTTATGTCGTGTTTGCCGTAACAGACCCAGAGAAGAAGCATAGAGGAATCAGCGCATTCATCGTTGAAAAAGGCACACCGGGATTCTCTATCGGTAAAAAAGAGAAAAAGCTTGGTATTCGTTCGTCACCGACAACAGAGTTAATTTTTGAAGACTGCCGTATTCCGAAAGAAAACCTTCTTGGTCAAGAAGGAGAAGGCTTTAAAATTGCGATGATGACATTAGATGGCGGCCGCAACGGCATTGCGGCACAGGCCGTCGGTATTGCCCAAGGAGCATTGGATGCGGCAGTGGAATATGCAAAAGGGCGCGTTCAATTCGGCAAACCGATCGCTGAACAGCAAGGTGTTGGCTTTAAGTTAGCGGACATGGCAACAGCCGTTGAAGCGGCCCGCTTGTTAACGTACCAAGCAGCATGGCTGGAATCAAACGGTTTGCCGTACGGAAAAGAATCGGCAATGGCCAAATTATTCGCTGGCGACACGGCAATGAAAGTAACAGTAGATGCGGTACAAATTTTTGGCGGATACGGTTATACGAAAGACTATCCTGTTGAACGTTTTATGCGTGATGCAAAAATTACGCAAATTTACGAAGGAACACAGGAAATTCAACGCATTGTTATTTCCCGTATGTTAACAAAATAATGATTTGATCAAGGTGATGGGGCTGACCGTCACAAAATGCGTGGAGCGATGGAAAGTCAGCCTCATCTTTTGAAGGTGATGACAATGAGCAAGCGTGAAGTACCAGCATCTGTTAAAGATGAGCGCCTTATTAAAAAGAGGCGTAACCAAATGATTAAAGGAGCAATTGCCCTATTTAAACAAAAAGGCTTTCATCGCACGACGACAAGAGAAATTGCCAAAGCGTCCGGCTTTAGTATCGGAACGCTTTATGAATATATTCGGCAAAAAGAAGATGTCCTTTATTTAGTATGTGACCGCATTTACGATGAAGTGCGCGAGCGCATGGAAAAAGACATCGATACACATCAAGGTACGCTCGAAAGCTTTAAGTTAGCCATTGCCCATTACTTTAAAGTCGTTGATGAACTGCAAGATGAAGTGCTTGTCATGTATCAGGAAGCGAAATCGCTCAGCAAAGAATCTTTACCATATGTGTTGAATAAAGAGATGCAAATGGTTGGCATGTTTGAAAACATTTTGAAAAAATGCGTCGATAACGAAGTGTTTCACTTAAATGAACAAGAAATTCGCTTATTTGCTCACAACATTTTCGTTTTAGGACAAATGTGGGGCTTCCGTCGTTGGGCGTTACACAAAATGTACACGCTTGATGAGTACATTGAGCTGCAAACAAACTTATTGTTAAAGGGGATTTTCGAGAAACGGTCATAAAAAGGGGAGAAAAGGTATGGCACATATTTATCGTCCAAAACATCACATTCGCTTTGTAACGGCATCCAGTTTGTTTGATGGTCATGACGCATCCATTAATATTATGCGTCGCATTTTGCAAGCAAGCGGTGCCGAGGTCATTCACTTAGGACATAACCGCTCTGTGGAGGAAATTGTCAATGCGGCGATTCAAGAAGATGTACAAGGAATTGCTGTATCTTCCTATCAAGGTGGGCACGTCGAATTTTTTAAATATATGTATGACTTATTAAAAGAACGCGGTGCATCACATATCCGTATTTATGGCGGCGGTGGCGGCGTCATTATTCCTAGAGAAATAAAAGAGCTGCATGAATACGGAATTGCCCGGATTTTCTCACCGGAAGACGGACGTGTCCTTGGATTGCAAGGAATGATTAACGTCATGCTAGAAGAGTGTGATTTTCCAACCGTCCGGGAAATTACCAACGAAATTGAGCAGCTGCCAAAAGGAGACGTACAGGCTATTGCCCGCTTAATTACACTTTCAGAAAACCGCATTGACGTAACGGAAGAAGCGGCAGCGACAGTCGAAAGCGTCATGGAAAAAGTGAAAGAACTGACAAAATCTGTTCCGGTTGTCGGTATTACCGGTACGGGCGGTGCAGGTAAAAGTTCATTAACAGATGAGCTGATTCGCCGTTTCTTAAATGAAATTCCGGAAAAGAAAGTAGCGATTTTATCTGTTGACCCAACGAAACAAAAAACAGGCGGTGCGCTTTTAGGAGACCGCATTCGCATGAACGCCATTAACTCGCCGCGCGTCTATATGCGTAGCTTAGCGACAAGAAATTCTCGTTCTGAATTGTCACTTGCGATTAAAGACGCGATTAATGTTGTCAAAGCAGCTGGGTTCGACTTAATCATTGTCGAGACGAGCGGAATTGGTCAAGGAGATGCAGCGATTACGGAAGTATGCGACATTTCCATGTATGTCATGACGAGCGAGTTTGGTGCACCGTCACAGCTTGAGAAAATCGATATGATTGACTATGCTGATTTAATCGTCATTAACAAATTTGAACGAAAAGGCTCCGAAGATGCGAAGCGCCAAGTACAAAAGCAATATCAGCGCAGCCATCAGCTCTTTGATAAAGATTTATCAGAAATGCCTGTTTACGGCACGATTGCCAGCCAATTTAATGATCCGGGCACGAACACGTTATTTGTTGCCCTCATTGATTTAATTAACAAAAAAGCAGGAACGAACTGGAAGACAACATTACAAACGGTGGACCGTGTCGAAAAACAAAACGTCATTATTCCAAACGAACGACGCCATTACTTGCGTGAAATTACCGAAACGGTTCGCAACTATCATAAAAAGGTGGATCAACAAGCGAGCATTGCGCGCCGTTTGTTCCAGTTAGAAGGTGCGATTGAAGCGGTGAAAGAGCGCGAGCGAAACGAAGAAATTCTTACTTCGCTGGAAGCATTGAAGCAGCACTATGAAAATCAGCTAACTCCAGAGTCCAAACAAATTCTTGCTTCGTGGGAAGATGTAAAAGCAAAATATGCCGCGAAGCAATTTGTTACAAAAATTCGCGGCAAAGAAGTCGTTACAGAACTGACAACAAAGAGCTTGTCCGGCTTAGATATTCCGAAAGTGTCCCTTCCGAAATTCAAAGATTATGGCGAGATTTTACGCTGGGTATATAAAGAAAACGTGCCGGGTTCCTTCCCGTTTACAGCGGGTGTATTCCCATTTAAGCGCCAAGACGAAGATCCGAAACGACAATTTGCTGGTGAAGGAACACCTGAACGGACCAACCGTCGCTTCCACTATTTATGTAAAGATGATCCGGCAAAGCGTTTAAGTACAGCGTTTGATTCCGTCACATTGTACGGACATGACCCGGACTATCGCCCGGACATTTTCGGAAAAATCGGTGAAAGCGGCGTCAGTGTATGTACATTAGATGACATGAAAAAGCTGTATAAAGGTTTTGATTTATGCGACCCATTAACTTCCGTTTCGATGACCATTAACGGCCCGGCGCCAATTATTTTAGCAATGTTTATGAATACGGCTATCCATCAGCAAGTTGAAAAACGTGAAGCTGAGTTAGGCCGTCCGTTAACAGAAGCGGAATATGAAGAGATAAAAGCGTATACGCTGCAAACGGTGCGCGGCACGGTGCAAGCGGATATTCTGAAAGAAGACCAAGGACAAAATACATGCATTTTCTCAACCGAATTTGCGCTGAAAATGATGGGAGACATTCAAGAGTACTTCATTAAAAATAAAGTGCGCAACTATTATTCTGTCTCGATTTCCGGCTATCATATTGCTGAAGCGGGAGCGAACCCAATTTCGCAGCTTGCGTTTACATTGGCAAACGGCTTTACGTACGTGGAGTATTATTTAAGCCGCGGCATGCATATTGACGATTTTGCGCCAAATCTCTCCTTCTTCTTCAGCAATGGACTCGATCCAGAGTATACGGTGCTCGGCCGTGTGGCGCGTCGCATTTGGTCGGTTGTCATGCGTGAAAAATACGGAGCAAACGAAAGAAGCCAAAAATTAAAATATCATGTGCAAACATCAGGTCGTTCGCTCCATGCGCAAGAGATTGACTTTAACGATATTCGCACAACATTGCAGGCATTGATGGCGATTCATGACAACTGCAACTCATTGCATACAAATGCGTATGATGAAGCGATTACAACGCCGACAGAAGAATCTGTTCGCCGTGCGATGGCGATTCAGCTCATTATTACAAAAGAGCACGGCTTAACGAAAAACGAAAACCCATTGCAAGGATCGTTTATTATTGAAGAGTTAACTGACTTAGTAGAAGAAGCGGTATTGAAAGAATTTGAGCGAATCAGTGATCGCGGCGGTGTGTTAGGTGCGATGGAAACGCAATATCAGCGCGGAAAAATTCAAGATGAGTCGATGTATTATGAAATGAAAAAGCATAGCGGAGAGCTTCCGATTATTGGCGTAAACACATATTTAAACCCAAATCCGCCATCGGAAGAAGAAATGAATAATATCCAGCTGGCGCGCGCTTCTTATGAAGAAAAAGAATTGCAAATTAAGAATTTGCGCGCCTTCCAAGAGCGTAATAAAGATAAAGTAGACGAGGCGCTAAAACGCTTAAAGCATGTGGCAGTAAGCGGCGGCAATATTTTTGAAGAATTGATGGAAACAGTGAAAGTTGCCAGCCTCGGTCAAATTACAAAGGCGCTATACGAAGTCGGCGGTCAATATCGCCGCAACATGTAATAACGGTCACATAGAGGCTGCCTCATAAGTGTCTGACCTCATGTGCAATCCATCATATATAGTTTTCTCATCTAACGTTATGTACTATATATTTTGGTTGCGGGGTCTGACACTTTGCTTGAGGTCAGCCTCTTTTCGATTGTAAAAAAGCAATTTTTTCATAAACTATTGAGAATGAACTAGCATAAACTCAATGAAATTGTTTATAATGAATGGTATGTATTCTAATAGGAACTCGATTTATTTTTTATAAAAGTTCCATTATACATAGAAGGGGAGTGCCTGAGTTGAGTTTGGAGCAATACTCTCAAGAAGAATTGCGAGAAATGTCATTCGTTGAGCTTGCTTACTTAGTACTGTCCGATAAAAAGGAAGCAGTGTCTTTTAAACAGCTGGTCGATGAAATTGCTGCTATCCTCCATTTATCAGAGGAAGAAGTAAGAGAACGCATCGCGCAATTTTATACAGACTTAAACATTGACGGCCGTTTTATCTGCGTCGGGGAAAACCGTTGGGGGTTGCGTGCGTGGTATCCGTATGATCAAACTGAAGAAGAGACAGTACCGGTTGTTAGACCGAAGAAGAAGAAAAAAGCGCTTGATGAGTACGATGACTTTGATGATATTGATGAAGACGAACTTGCATATGATGATCTCGATGACTTTGAAGATGACATCGATCTCGATGAGGCAGATATAATCGATGATGAATTCGATCTTGATGAAGCAGACGGCTTCGATGATGAACTTCTCGATGATGAAGAGTTTGAACTAGACGATGAGGATTTAGAAGAAGAATTAGACATCGATGAAGAGCCGGAGGAAGAGGAATTATAATTTTCTTGACTTTATATAGTGGACTATGTAGAATTTTATTTGGGCTCTTTAAAAAAGGTATTTATAAAAAGATATATCGCTCCCTTACGTATTGAGTAAGCGGAGCGTTTTTTATTTTTGCCGTCCCCTATGAAATCGTTTTGTTTTGCACACACTTTAAGTGTTACATATATTTTTGGCAAGGGGGAAGTAAAAGATGACAAAGTATATTTTCGTGACCGGCGGTGTTGTTTCATCTTTAGGAAAAGGAATTACAGCAGCCTCTTTGGGCCGTTTACTGAAAAACCGCGGGTTAAATGTAACAATTCAAAAATTTGATCCATACATTAACGTCGACCCAGGGACAATGAGCCCATATCAACACGGAGAAGTGTTTGTCACAGACGATGGTGCGGAAACAGATTTAGACTTGGGTCACTACGAACGTTTCATCGATATTAACTTAAATAAATATAGCAACGTAACGACCGGAAAAATCTACTCTACTGTTTTGAAAAAAGAGCGCCGTGGCGATTACCTAGGTGGTACGGTACAAGTCATTCCGCATATTACAAATGAAATTAAAGAACGGGTATTCCGTGCGGGCCGCGAAACAAATGCAGATGTTGTCATTACAGAAATCGGCGGTACGGTTGGTGACATTGAATCATTGCCGTTTTTAGAAGCGATTCGCCAAATTAAAAGCGATGTCGGCCGTGAAAATGTCATGTATATCCATTGTACGCTTGTTCCTTATATTAAAGCGGCTGGCGAAATGAAAACGAAGCCGACGCAGCACAGCGTAAAAGAACTTCGCAGCCTTGGCATTCAGCCGAACGTGATTGTCGTTCGTACAGAAATGCCGATTTCTCAAGATATGAAAGACAAAATCGCTTTATTCTGCGATATCGATCCGAAAGCTGTCATCGAAGCGCGCGATGCAGATACATTATATGCTGTTCCATTAATGCTTCAAGAACAAAAATTAGACCAAATTGTTTGCGAACACTTAAAGTTAGACTGCAAAGAAGCAGATATGACAGAATGGAAAGCGCTTGTTGAAAAAGTACGCAACCTTTCTAAAAAGACAAAAATTGCGCTTGTTGGTAAATATGTAGAGCTTCAAGATGCCTACATTTCCGTTGTTGAGGCGCTTCGTCATGCAGGTTATGCGTTTGATGCCGACGTAGAAATTAAGTGGATTAACTCTGAACATGTCAATCGGGAAAATGTTGAAGAGCTATTAAAAGATGTAGACGGTATTCTTGTGCCGGGCGGTTTTGGCGACCGTGGCATTGAAGGAAAAATTGAAGCTATTCGCTATGCCCGGGAAAATAAAGTGCCGTTTCTTGGCATTTGCTTAGGAATGCAGCTGGCTTCTGTTGAATTTGCCCGCAATGTTGTCGGTTTGGAAGGTGCTCATTCATCAGAAATTAATCCGAATACACCGCATCCGATTATCGATCTATTGCCGGAGCAAAAAGAAGTCGAAGATTTAGGCGGAACATTGCGTTTAGGACTTTATCCTTGCAAGCTGACAGAAGGCACACTGGCATTTGCCGCATATCAAGACGAAGTCATTTATGAGCGCCATCGCCATCGCTATGAATTTAATAACCAATATCGTCAAGTGATGGAGCAGCACGGTTTTGTCTTTTCTGGTACAAGCCCGGACGGCCGTTTAGTTGAAATTATTGAACTAAAAGACCATCCATGGTTTGTTGCGGCGCAATTCCATCCAGAATTTACATCTCGTCCGACAAGACCGCAGCCATTGTTCCGTGAGTTTGTGAGAGCATCGTTAAAACAGTAAAGTAAAATAAAAAGAGGCTGACCAAGCATGAGTGTCAGACCCCGCAACACAATATATTGTGAATGCATGTGAGGTCAGACACTGATAGGTCAGCCTTTTTTTCCTTAATATTCATCTAAAATTTCTTTGATTGTAAACAGCAAACCATAGTACGTAAACAATGCGGTCATCACGGCTGGAAAACCGAAGCGGCTGCCATCCTCATCAGGAATTAGCGGTTTAACGAGCTTCGTATCAATATGTACATCGACATAATCTACAAGTGAAGCATTCGCTTCATCTACTACTGCTGATAGACCGACGATCTGCAATCCCCGCTCTTTTAATTGTTGAGCTAAAGCAATCGCTTCTTTGTCATGCGAAAAGCGCGTAATTAACAAAATACGGTCCGTTTCATCCACATCGGCCATTGTTCCATTTTCAATCAGTTTCTTCGCTTTTGGCATCGGTTCTTGTCCCTTTGTCGCCTCCAGGACAATCGCTTCCATTTCGTTAAAGCCGTGAAGAAAAATATGCCCGTCTCCAAAGAGCGCTTGAGCAAGCAGGCGCGCTCCATCTTCTAAATTAAATTCCTCTTGCTCAGCAATTTTTTTAAAATATCCGCTTAACTGTGTCATGAAAATTTTTAACATGTGGCTAACCTTCCTTCTATATGATTAAGTTATATTTAATTATAACAGGTATAAAATACAAATAAGAAAAGTAACAAATTTCGATAGAAGTTGTCAATTATTGTTATCAAAAGACAGAAGGAAATTACTATTTTAGTGCGAATTAATATTTTATAGAAAATGGAATCGAGGTGTATACCATGAGTAATAAAATTTTGATTGTAGACGATCAATACGGCATTCGTATTTTATTAAACGAAGTTTTTCAAAAGGAAGGATATACGACATTTCAAGCGGCAAATGGTGTTCAAGCGTTAGATATTGTTCAAAAACATTCTCCAGACCTTGTGTTATTGGATATGAAAATTCCAGGGATGGACGGAATTGAGATTTTAAAACGAATTAAGGCGATTAATCAAGATATTCGCGTCATTATTATGACAGCGTACGGAGAGCTGGATATGATTCAGGAGACAAAAGAATTAGGAGCGATTATGCATTTCGCTAAACCGTTTGATATTGACGAGTTGCGTGCAGCGGTGAAAAAACATTTGCCAATTACAAAATAATGTTTGATAGACAGGTTTTTGCCCGAATCTTTGACTGTTTGACAAAGTTCAAACGGTTTATATTGCTGTTTTTTCTGTAAGTTGGTATGCTTATAACGTACGGTATTTGTCGAATGTTTCATACCGCCTTTCATACATACATTTTCTCATTTTCGGCATGCTACAGATGATAGCGGCAAACGATTATATTTTTTGGCAGAAAGGCGAAGCTAGATAGTAAGGAGGAAACTTTACGATGCCTTTAGTTTCAATGACAGAAATGCTTAATAAAGCATTGGAAGGCAAGTATGCAGTTGGTCAGTTTAATATTAACAACCTCGAGTGGACACAAGCGATTTTAGCGGCAGCGGAAGAAGAAAAATCGCCTGTTATTCTCGGTGTATCCGAGGGAGCTGCGCGCTACATGGGCGGGTTCAAAACGGTTGTTAACATGATCAAAGGCTTAATGGAAGACATGAACATCACTGTTCCTGTGGCGATTCACTTAGACCACGGCTCTAGCTTTGAAAAATGTAAAGCAGCGATTGATGCAGGCTTTACTTCTGTTATGATCGACGCTTCTCACCACCCATTTGAAGAGAACGTTGCTATCACATCAAAAGTAGTAGAGTATGCTCATGCCCGCGGCGTCTCTGTTGAAGCGGAGTTAGGTATCGTTGGTGGACAAGAGGACGATGTTGTGGCAGACGGCGTCATTTACGCTGATCCAAAAGAGTGTGAAGAGCTTGTCAAGCGGACAGGTATCGACTGCTTGGCTCCTGCGTTAGGCTCTGTTCATGGCCCTTATAAAGGAGAGCCAAAGTTGGGCTTTAAAGAGATGGAGGAAATCCGCGACTTAACAGGCGTTCCGCTTGTATTACACGGCGGTACAGGCATTCCAACAGAACAAATTCAACGCGCGATTTCGTTAGGTACTTCCAAAATTAACGTAAATACAGAAAACCAAATGGCATTTACAAAAGTTGTACGCGAATTATTAGCGAAAGATGAAAAAGTGTACGATCCGCGCAAAATTATCGGCCCTGGCCGCGACGCGATCAAAGCGACTGTAATCGGCAAAATGCGTGAATTCGGCTCCTCAGGAAGAGCATAAGAAAAGCGGAAGCGCCCTGCTTAGCCGCGATGGGCAAATGTTCTTCCGGAGCAAGAAGTCGCTTTTTGACTTCGCTCCGGAAGGTTATTTGACCCCGAGCGGCTGGGCGCTGGAGCTAGACAGTAGAGAAAAGCGGAGCCGAGCGCTTAACGCCGTAAGGAAAATGTTCTTCCGACGAGAAATGCTTGCATTTCGACGGAGGAAGGTTATTTTCCACTAGGCGTTGCGAGGCGAGCTAGACAAAAAAGAAAAGCGGAAGCGGCGCGATAATATAAAGTAAAAAACCGCACTGTTGTGATGAACAAATGGTCACATCAGGGCGGTTTCCTTTTCATTCGTTAATAAAATAAAAGCTTAGAAATAGGAGGATGTTTTATTATGAAATTTTTTATTGATACCGCAAATATCGAGGAAATTAAAAAAGCAAATGAGTTAGGGATTTTAGCAGGAGTGACAACGAATCCAAGCCTTGTTGCCAAAGAAAACGTATCTTTTCATGATCGCCTTCGCGAAATCACATCCATTGTTTCCGGATCAGTGAGCGCTGAAGTCATTTCTACAACTGCTGAAGAAATGATTAAAGAAGGAGAAGAACTTGCGAAAATTGCCCCTAATATCACCATTAAAGTTCCGATGACTCCAGACGGCTTAAAAGCAGTAAAAGCGTTCAGTGAAAAAGGAATTAAAACGAACGTTACGCTTATTTTTAGTGCCAATCAAGCGCTTTTAGCGGCACGTGCTGGTGCGACATACGTTTCTCCATTCCTTGGCCGTTTAGATGATATTGGTCATAACGGTTTAGAATTGATTTCAACAATTGCAGACATTTTTAATATCCATGGCATTGACACGGAAATTATTGCTGCCTCTATTCGTCATCCGCTTCATGTCACAGAAGCAGCGTTGAGAGGAGCGCATATTGCCACTGTGCCGTATAAAGTGCTCATGCAATTATTTAATCATCCATTGACAGATCAAGGTATTGAGAAGTTTCTAGCTGACTGGAATAAACAAAATCAATAATAATAGCGAAATTTGATAAAAACGCTTACATGATTTATACATTTTTGTGTAAACTAAAGAAGTAGATACTAATTTTGTTGCGTTATTTTTGTATGGTAAAAATTGCTGGTCGCATCGTGTAAACACAGTTATCTTCGCTGGACTGGAAGGGAGACTATAATGGAAAAGTTAAAGATCGCTGGCGGCTATCCTTTAAGAGGAACCGTAAGAGTGAGCGGAGCAAAAAACAGTGCTGTTGCTTTAATTCCAGCTACAATCCTAGCCGAATCACCCGTCACGATTGAAGGATTACCGGATATTTCGGATGTTCACGTTTTAGGCGATTTAATTGAAGAAATAGGCGGGACATTTTACTTTGATGGGAAAGAGGCAACGATTGATCCAACGAATATAGTGTCCATGCCTCTTCCAAACGGAAAAGTGAAAAAATTGCGCGCTTCTTATTATTTAATGGGGGCCATGCTCGGACGATTTAAAAAAGCGGTTGTTGGTCTGCCTGGCGGATGTCATTTAGGACCTAGGCCGATTGACCAGCACATTAAAGGATTTGAAGCGCTTGGAGCAAAAGTAACAAACGAACAAGGTGCGATTTATCTGCGTGCAGATGAACTGCGCGGCGCCCGCATTTATTTGGACGTGGTAAGCGTCGGAGCGACCATTAACATTATGCTGGCTGCGGTACGCGCGAAAGGACGCACCATTATTGAAAACGCAGCAAAAGAACCGGAAATTATTGACGTTGCGACCCTTTTATCCAATATGGGAGCCAAAATTAAAGGGGCCGGAACAGACGTTATTCGCATTGATGGTGTTGAAAAGCTGTCCGGTTGCCGTCATTCCATTATCCCTGATCGTATTGAAGCTGGAACGTTCATGATTATCGGTGCCGCGATGGGCGAAGAAATTGTTGTCGATAATGTCATTCCTCAACATGTTGAATCATTAACAGCGAAGTTACGCGAAATGGGGGTACGCGTTGAAACGAGCGATGATCAAATTTTAGTGGCTGGAACGAAAGAGTTAAAGCCAGTCGATATCAAAACGCTCGTTTATCCCGGATTTCCTACTGATTTGCAGCAACCGTTTACCGCCCTTTTAACAAAAGCAAATGGGACAAGCGTAGTAACGGATACGATTTACAGCGCCCGTTTTAAACATATTGACGAATTGCGAAGAATGAGCGCCAACATAAAAGTGGAAGGTCGTTCCGCCATTGTTACTGGCCCGACACCGCTTCAAGGAGCAAAAGTGAGAGCAAGCGATTTGCGCGCCGGCGCGGCTCTTGTAGTAGCTGGCTTAATGGCGGAAGGAATTACGGAAATTACAGGCCTAGAACATATTGATCGCGGTTACTGCAATCTAGTTGAAAAGCTGAACGGTTTAGGCGCAACGGTTTGGCGTGAGAAAATGAGCGACCAGGAAATTGAACAAATGCAAAATTGATGTGAAATGAAGGGGAAAAGGGAGAAATCATTATGGAAAGAAGCTTATCGATGGAACTTGTTCGTGTGACAGAAGCTGCGGCATTAGCATCTGCGCGCTGGATGGGGCGCGGCAAGAAAAATGAGGCGGATGAGGCTGCCACTTCAGCTATGCGCGATGTTTTTGATACAGTGCCGATGAAAGGCACAGTAGTCATCGGTGAAGGGGAAATGGACGAAGCACCGATGTTATATATTGGGGAAAAATTAGGGACAGGTTACGGTCCGCGTGTCGATGTCGCCGTCGACCCGCTTGAAGGAACAAATATTGTTGCTTCCGGTGGATGGAATGCGCTCGCTGTCGTTGCTATTGCCGACCATGGCAATTTGCTTCATGCACCTGATATGTATATGGACAAAATTGCCGTTGGGCCGGAAGCGGTTGGCATGATTGATATTAATGCACCTATTATCGATAATTTAAAAGCGGTTGCAAAAGCAAAAAATAAAGATATTGAAGATGTTGTGGCGATCGTATTGAATCGCCCTCGCCATGAACGAATTATCGCCGAGCTCCGCCAAGCAGGTGCCCGTATTAAACTTATTAATGACGGAGATGTAGCCGCTGCGATCAATACAGCATTTGACCATACAGGCGTCGATATTTTATTCGGCTCTGGAGGCGCCCCTGAAGGAGTCATAGCTGCCGTTGCTTTAAAATGTTTAGGCGGCGAAATTCAAGGAAAACTGTTGCCGCAAAACGATGCAGAGTTGGAGCGCTGCAAAAAAATGGGGTTAGATGTCAATAAAGTATTGCGTATGGAGGACCTTGTGAAAGGAGACGACGCCATTTTTGCCGCAACGGGTGTAACAGACGGAGAATTGCTGCGCGGAGTCCAATTTAAAGGTGCTTATGCCGAGACCCATTCCGTTGTTATGCGCGCCAAATCAGGCTCTGTTCGCTTTATTGAAGGGCGTCATAATTTAAACAAAAAACCAAACTTAGTCATCAAATAACGTTAAAAATTTTTGCGGGGTGTGTCTATCACCTCGCCTATTTTTGCTTTGAAAAAAATAAATATATTGATTAAAAAACAGTGAAAAGGGTAAAATAGTCGTGTTGTGCTTGCATAAATAACAAGCCCTGCTATTCTGCTTCCTTTGCATCAACCTTCTTTATCTTCTTTCATTCCATCCATAGTAATTTCATCAATATAAAACTCGCATTGACATATGGGAGGAAAACTAAAAATAGCAAAAAGAGTGGTGTAGAAATGGATTTAACAATTGCTACTTTAGAAAATATGAAACTGAAAGAGCTTTATGAATTAGCTCGTCAGTATAAAATTTCGTATTACAGCAAACTAACGAAAAAAGAATTAATTTTTGCGATTTTAAAAGCACAAGCAGAGCAAGATGGATTGTTATTTATGGAAGGCGTGCTGGAAATTATTCAATCAGAAGGGTTCGGCTTCCTGCGGCCGATTAACTATTCGCCGAGCTCTGAAGATATTTATATTTCTGCCTCACAAATTCGCCGTTTCGATTTAAGAAATGGTGATAAAGTATCCGGAAAAGTGCGCCCACCAAAGGAAAACGAGCGTTATTACGGCTTGCTTCACGTTGAAGCGGTTAACGGGGAAGACCCAGAAATCGCTAAAGAACGTGTTCACTTTCCAGCATTGACTCCGCTTTATCCAAATCGTCAAATGAAACTGGAAACAACGCCAGACAAACTGTCAACGAGAATTATTGATTTAATTGCTCCGATCGGTTTTGGGCAGCGCGGTCTCATTGTAGCGCCGCCGAAAGCGGGTAAGACGATGTTATTAAAAGAAATTGCCAACAGCATTACAACGAACCATCCTGATGCAGAATTGATTGTCCTTCTCATCGATGAGCGACCTGAAGAAGTGACAGATATTGAGCGTTCTGTCGATGCAGATGTCGTCAGTTCCACGTTTGACGAAGTGCCGGAAAACCATATTAAAGTAGCAGAACTTGTGTTAGAGAGAGCGATGCGCCTTGTGGAACATAAGCGCGATGTAATCATTTTAATGGATAGTATTACTCGCTTAGCCCGCGCTTATAACTTAGTCATTCCACCAAGCGGCCGCACGCTTTCAGGGGGGATTGACCCGGCGGCGTTCCATCGTCCGAAACGATTTTTCGGAGCTGCGCGAAACATTGAAGAAGGCGGCAGCTTGACGATTTTAGCGACAGCGTTAGTGGATACAGGGTCAAGAATGGACGACGTCATTTATGAAGAATTTAAAGGAACAGGTAACATGGAACTTCATCTTGACCGTTCATTAGCAGAAAAGCGCATTTTCCCTGCCATTGACATTCGCCGATCCGGCACACGTAAAGAAGAGCTGTTAATTCCGAAAGAACATCTTGATAAATTATGGGCGATCCGCAAGACCATGTCCGATACGCCGGATTTCATTGAAAGATTTTTAAACAAATTAAAGCAAACAAAAACAAACGAAGAATTTTTCCAAATGCTTGATGAAGAATGGAAAGGGCTAAATGCCACAGCAGCAAAGCGAATTTAAAGCAATCTTTTTTCCATGAAAAAACAGGTAGTTGCAAAAAGGGATACAGCTTGTTATAATTTTCTCATGTGTGTTTTGATAAAACGTGAGAAGATTATCTTGCTCACAAATTAATATATAACTCTGTTTCGAAAAGATTCAGGGCGGAAGGAGATGAAAAGAATGAAAGCAGGAATCCATCCAGAGTACAAAAAAGTAATGGTAAAATGCGCTTGCGGAAACGAATTCGAAAGCGGTTCTGTTAAAGACGAAGTGCGCGTTGAGATTTGCTCTGAGTGCCATCCATTCTATACAGGACGTCAAAAATTCGCTTCTGCTGCAGGACGTGTAGATAAATTCAACAAAAAATACGGCTTGAAGTAAGAAAAGCGGAGTCGCCGCGATTAGCTCTCGAAGCCAAATGTTCTTCACTCGCAGAAGTGTGTAACACTTCGAGAGTGAAGGTTATTTGGCAGAAGAGAGCTAGGCGACGGAGCTAGACAATAAAGAAAAGCAGAGCCGAGCGTTTAACGCCGAAGAAAAATGTTCTTCCGACGAGAAGTGCTTGTCACTTCGAGGGAGGGAGGTTATTTTCCAGAAGGCGTTGCGAGGCGAGCTAGACAATAAGAAAAGCAGAGCCGATCATAAGGAACAGGCAAGTGAATAAAAAGAGCTTGCCTGTTTTTTTACTGACTAGAGAAAAAATAATGGCGGTTATACAGTCGTCAAAACCAGAGAATGAGAGAAAAGGACGAAGAAGGGAGAGCCGTCTATTATGTATGTTATGAAGCAATCCGGCTGGCTCGAAGTGATTTGCGGAAGCATGTTCTCCGGGAAATCAGAGGAATTAATTCGCCGTGTCCGTCGGGCGACATTTGCCAAACAGGAAGTGAAAGTATTTAAACCAGCCATTGATAACCGTTACAGTGATGAAGCGGTTGTTTCTCATAACGGCACATCCATCATTGCCATTCCTGTTTCTTCAGCTGCGGAAATTTTCCAGCATATTACTGAGCAAACGGACGTCATTGCGATTGACGAAGTACAATTTTTTGAAAGCGACATCATTGAAGTCGTGCAAACATTAGCCAATCAAGGATATCGCGTTATTGTCGCAGGATTGGACCAAGATTTTCGCGGCGAGCCATTTGGACCTGTTCCTGTGTTGATGGCCATCGCTGAATCTGTCACAAAACTGCAAGCCGTTTGTACGGTATGCGGTTCACCAGCAAGCCGCACCCAACGACTGATTAACGGTAAGCCTGCTTCGTATCATGATCCAGTTATTTTAGTCGGTGCAAGTGAATCGTATGAACCGCGGTGCCGTCATCACCATGAAGTGCCGGACAAGCCAGGGAGCGCAGCTCAGAAAGAAACGAAAAATGGTGCGATCATGTAAATGGAAGAGATTGTTGGCTAAGCGGACAAATACTTTTTATATGATAGGGCAAGCTAACGGCAGGGAGGCGACAAACATGAGAACCTTACTGCCGTTTTTTATTTTCGTATGTCTTTCAGCTTGTGCGCTAAATCCGAATCCTTCAGGTTATGAAGAGCAAAGTTTGGATAAAGATGGAACAAAATTAATGACATATGATGATAAAGATAACCAAGCTTATAAACGTTACTTAGCGAAAGATTTTTATAACGATTTTGCTAATCCGGAAAAAACAAACCAAAATCCAAATTTCATTAGCTTAACGGAAGGCAGCGCAAACAATCGTGCTGATTTGAATAAAATGGCGCAAGTCATCGAGCAGTATCCCCATTATGAACCAGGGTCTATTTGGCTGAACGGAAATGATGCCTGGGTAACCGTTCATACGGTAAAAAACGTATCAAAAGAGCAGCAGGAAAAAGATCGGAAAGAAATATATAAAGCGCTTACACGTGCGGTGCCGCGCTATTACATTCACTTAAATATGGATTGAAAGGTTGACCCGTAAATGTCTGACCTCACGCGAACTTCATCATATTGTGTTGTAGGTTCCGACATTTTGCTTGAGGGTCGGCCTCTTTTTTATGGAGAAAAAGACGCCTTTGCTGTTTTGGCCAACCTATATTATAATTATTAATTAGACTGTCGTAAGTGTAATTCTAATAATGAATTAGATTGTGTATAAAAATTCGAGGTGAATAACGTGTTTGATCGTCTTCAAGCTGTAGAAGAACGTTACGAAAAACTAAATCAACTATTAATGGATCCGGAAGTCATCAACGATCCGAAAAAACTGCGCGATTATTCGAAAGAGCAGTCCGATTTAGAGGAAACGGTGCAAACATATAGAGAGTACAAATCGGTTCGCCAGCAGTTAGCGGATGCCAAAGCGATGCTGGAAGAGAAGCTTGATCCGGAAATGCGCGAAATGGTGAAAGAAGAAATTAACGAGCTAGAAAGCCGTGAAGAAGAGCTTGTCGAGAAACTAAAAGTTCTTCTTTTACCAAAAGATCCGAACGATGATAAAAACGTTATCATGGAGATTCGCGGTGCGGCTGGCGGTGAAGAAGCGGCGTTGTTTGCCGGCGATTTGTATCGCATGTATACGCGCTATGCTGAATCACAGGGATGGAAAACAGAAGTGATTGAAGCACATCCGACAGGGCTTGGCGGATATAAAGAAATTATTTTTATGATTAACGGTAAAGGGGCTTACTCTAAGCTGAAGTTTGAAAACGGAGCCCACCGCGTGCAGCGCGTTCCGGAAACAGAGTCTGGCGGACGCATTCATACATCGACAGCAACGGTTGCCTGCTTGCCGGAAATGGAAGAGATTGAAATTGAAATTAACGAAAAAGATATTCGCGTCGATACGTTTGCTTCGAGCGGCCCGGGCGGACAGAGCGTAAACACGACGATGTCAGCCGTTCGTTTGACACATATTCCTACAGGAATCGTCGTTTCCTGCCAAGATGAAAAATCGCAAATTAAAAACAAAGAGAAAGCGATGAAAGTATTGCGTGCCCGCATTTATGATAAATATCAGCAAGAAGCGCGCGCAGAATACGACCAAACGCGCAAGCAAGCGGTTGGAACAGGCGATCGTTCTGAGCGCATTCGCACTTATAACTTCCCGCAAAACCGCGTTACTGACCATCGCATCGGTTTAACGATTCAAAAGCTTGACCAAGTGTTAGAAGGCAAGCTCGATGAAATTATTGATGCGTTGATTTTAGACGACCAATCCAAAAAATTGGAGCAGGCAAACAATGAGCAATAAAATTTATGAAGTCCTGAACTGGGCTTCTTCTTTTTTAAAAGAAAACGGCAAAGAGGAAAATGTTGCGGAGTTATTGCTGCGCCATCATTTAAACATGACGCGCGCGCAGCTGTTTGCCTGCTTACGCGATGAAATCGAGGAAAAGGTAAAACAAGCGGTTATCGCCGATTTGCAAAAACATGTATACGAACATGTGCCTGTGCAATATTTAACCGGCTACGAGGAGTTTTACGGGCGTTCCTTTTTGGTCAACAAAGAAGTGCTTATTCCCCGTCCGGAGACGGAAGAGTTAGTAGCAGGTGTGTTGAGAAGGATCGAGAAGCTGTTTCCGGAACACGAAACGATTGATGTGGTTGACGTTGGAACTGGAAGCGGTGCGATTGCGATTACACTTGCCCTTGAGAATAAAGCGTTGTGCGTCAGCACAATTGATATTGCTCCTGAATCAATACAAGTAGCCAAAGAAAATGCCGAACGTCTCGGAGCAGAAGTCGAGTTTATATGTGGCGACTTGTTGCAGCCGTTCATTCAAACAGGCCGCAAAGTCGATGTTGTTGTTTCGAATCCGCCTTATATTCCCGAAAGCGACATTGCGTTTCTTTCCCCGATTGTAAAACATCATGAGCCTCTTAGAGCGCTTGTTGGGGGAAAAGATGGTCTCGATTTTTACCGCCGTTTTATGAGCGAATTGCCGCTCGTTGTGAAGGAGCGCGCTTTAATTGCCTTCGAAGTCGGCGTTGGGCAGGCCGAAGCTGTTGCTGAGTTGCTGCGGGAAACATTTCATGAGGCGATCGTTGAAGTCGTTTACGATATGAACGGAAAAGATCGGATGGTATATGCCGAACTTGGATAAGAGGCTGACCGAAAAGTGTCTGACCTCACGGAAATCTACCATACGTAGTGTTCTCATCGCTATATATGGTGGTTGTGGGGGCTGACACTTTGCTTGAGGGTCAGCCCCTTTATTTTTTAAGATTGCTAGAAAATTTTTTTAAGTTAATAGTTTAAGATTCGTCGCCGTTGTCCAAAATGGTTAGTGAAAGGACGGTGCGAATCAATGATAAAACGAAAGGTGCTTATTTTATATATATTGTTGTTGATGATTGGAGCGTTGGTGAATATTTATGGCCATCAGACGAACGCAGGGAGAAACGAGGCAGCGGTTATACCGGACGAAGCGATTCGCTTAAGAATATTAGCGAACAGCGATTCAGCAAAAGACCAGGAATTGAAGCGAAAGGTGCGCGATGCAGTCAATAAGGAAATAAACAAATGGGTCGCCGATTTAACTTCTTTTGCTGAGGCAAAGGCAGTCATTCAAAGCCGTATCGGCGATATTGAGCATATTGTCGCTGCTGTGCTAGAAGAAGAAAACAGCAGACAAACATATAAAGTCGAATTTGGAAAGGTAAACTTTCCGACGAAACTTTATGGCAACTATATTTATCCGGCGGGACAATACGAAGCGATTTTAATTACTCTTGGTAAAGGTGAAGGAGCAAACTGGTGGTGTGTATTATTTCCACCGTTATGTTTTCTCGATTTTTCAAACGGTGAAGCGGTGAGAGAACAAGGTGAGGAGCGGAAACAAGAAATAGAAATGGAACCCCTAAAGGTGAGCAAGCAAGATCAAGAACCGAATCAAGAAATCGAGACCTTAAAGGTGAGAGAACAAGGTCAGGAATCGAATCAAGCAATGGCTCCCGCAAAAACGGCAGGACCTTCCGATTTACCGGTTCAGCAATCGGAATTTGTTGTAGAAGAAAAGGCAGAAAAAGTCGAAGTGAAGTTTTTTGTCGGTGAATTACTGAAGAGTATCATTCCGTAGTTTTCGGAATTTTTTGTAGATAACCTTTGTTGTTTTGTTGAAATCTCCATATTATCCACAAAGTTATCCACTAAAATGAAAGTTTTATCCACATTTTGTGGATAAAGCTTGTGTTATATATAGGCTTCTTTTATACTTTTTACGTAATATCTTGTCATCATCTTGATAGAATCGTATTTTTTTACTATATGATTATGTAACATTTGAGGTGGATAAAGTGGAGACAAAAATTTGGGTTGTGGATAATATTGAGGATAAATCACAATTTTATCCACAAATTTCACAGGCTGTAGAATTGTTGCGGGCAAATGAAGTTGTTGCCTTTCCGACAGAGACGGTATATGGATTAGGGGCGAACGCTACGGACACAGCTGCGGTGGAGAAAATTTTTATCGCGAAAGGGCGTCCGAGCGACAATCCGTTGATTGTTCATATCGCTCAGTTGCAACAGCTTGAGGAAATTGCGACAGATATTCCCGCTTTTGCTTACAAATTAATGGAACGTTTTTGGCCAGGGCCATTAACGCTTGTACTGAAGGCAAAAAGGAAGATTTCCGAAAAGGTAACGGCAGGGCTTCCGACCGTTGCGGTGCGCATGCCGAATCATCCGGTTGCTTTAGCATTAATTCAAGAATGTCGTCTGCCGCTTGCTGCACCAAGCGCAAATTTATCCGGTCGTCCAAGCCCGACAACCGCAAAGCATGTTTATGATGATTTAAATGGGCGTATTGCCGGCATTGTGGATGGAGGGGAAACAGGCGTTGGCGTGGAATCAACGGTGTTAGACTGCACAGAAGAGATTCCGGTGATTTTGCGTCCAGGCGGTGTTACGAAAGAAGAAATTGAACAGGTGATTGGCAAGGTGCGTATCGATGCGGCTCTTGAAGACAAAACCGTGGCTCCGAAATCACCAGGCATGAAATATACACACTATGCTCCAAAGTCTCCTGTGATCATCGTTGAAGGAAGCCGCAACTTTTTACAGTATCTTGTGGATGAACGGCGAAAAAGCGGTGTGAAAGTTGGCGTATTGACAACAGAGGAAAATAAAGATTTTTATCAAGCAGACGTTGTTCTCCCATGCGGGCGGCGTGAAAACTTACATACTGTTGCGGCGCATCTGTATCAAGTATTGAGACGTTTTGATGAGACGGATGTGGAACTCATTTATAGCGAAAGTTTTCCGGAAGAAGGGATTGGCGCGGCAATTATGAATCGGCTAAAGAAAGCCGCTGGATATCAGATGATCAGTGAAAAATAATCTTCTAAACTTCTTCGGACATGCATATGTTGGCAATAAGGCAGGTCCGAGGAGGGGAACCATGGAAACATTAATTGGTGAGTTTATTACATTGTGCATGATGGCGTTTGCTTTAGGAATGGATGCCTTTTCAGTAGGATTAGGAATGGGGCTTGTTCGTTTGCGTTTAAGGCAAATTTTTTATATAGGGTTGACGATTGGGATGTTTCATATTGTTATGCCTTTATTTGGTTTGTGGCTCGGTCGCTTTTTATCGCAGCAGTTTGGTGCAATCGCTTCCTACATTGGCGGGCTTTTGCTTTTGATTTTAGGCGTGCAAATGATTGTTTCTTCTTTTAAGAAGAACGATGAGCCGTTTATTTCTCCCATAGGAATCGGCTTGCTTTTTTTTGCTTTAAGCGTCAGTTTAGATAGTTTTTCCGTTGGCCTTAGTTTAGGAATTTATGGTGCAAGAACCGTATTGACGGTTATGCTGTTCGGTTTGTTCAGCATGCTTCTTACATGGGGCGGTCTTCTGCTTGGTCGCAGATTTCAGCAATGGCTTGGAGTGTATAGCGAAGTGTTGGGAGGAAGTATTCTTTTTGCATTCGGGATGAAATTATTATGTTCTTTCTAGAGGCTGACCTAAAAGAGTCTGAACTTGTGCGACATTTATGTCATAGATATGATAATTTCGGGGTTGACATTTGCTTTTGCGTCAGCCCCTTTTTCATATGCCACTATATTTAGCAGGAAAATTTCGTTATAATAATTAATAAAAGGAGCTGCTTTCACTTTTGCAAGATAAACGATGTTTGTCTGTTCATAAGGAGTGTTTATAATGGCGAAGCATATTTTGTTTGTTTGTACAGGAAATACGTGCCGAAGCCCGATGGCGGAGGCGTTATTAAAAAATAAAAATCTTCCTGACGTCGAAGTAAAGTCAGCAGGGATTTTTGCGATGGATGGAAGCGATGCCTCAGAACATGCGAAAACAGTATTAGCTGAGAAGGGAGTGGAATGTGTCCATCAATCTTCGATGTTAACGAAAGAGCATGTCGAGTGGGCGACATATATTTTAACAATGACAGAAGGACATAAACAACATGTGATTAGCCGCTTTCCGGAAGCGCAAAATAAAACATTTACATTAAAAGAATTTGTCTTGGGGAAAAGCGGGGATATATTCGATCCCTTTGGCGGCTCTGTAGAGATGTATCGTCAAACGAGGGAAGAGCTGGAGCAGTTAATTGAACAGCTGGCTAATAAATTAAAATAAGCCGAAAAAACGATGAGATGCGATTAGAACAAGTCTTGTTTTGGATAAGGCTTAATGATATCAAAATCAAATGTTCAATAAGAAGTATGATTTTGATCGAGCGGCTTGGTGTTATCCAGTGATAAGCCAGGCTTACATAGGGGGAGTTAGGATGCAGGAGAAAATGGGATATAGGTTCAGCTTGCGCTTAAAGCTTGTCGCTTTTACGACCGTATTAGCCGTGATTACTTATTCAACAAGTGCATTTTTTATCTATTATTTGTATGATTTTGTGTCTCATCTAATCAGTGAACATCTTTTTACAATTATCACTCTATTATTAGGTGTTTTTTGGTCAGGGGTATTGGCTTATTTTGCGGCTGGTTTCATTATAAGACCGTTAAAGCAGTTGGAACAAGCGGCCATTAAAGCAGCAAACGGACAAATTAATGAAGATGCCCCTGTTTCAAAATCAGATGATGAAATTCGTTCGTTAGGCCTGGCTTTTAACGAAATGCTCCGCAATTTGCGCGCGATTGTCAAAAATATTGAAGAAAACTTTGAACACACCAATCAAAAAGTCATGGAAATTACGAAAGCTTCCAGCGTAGCAGCTGAGCAGTCGGAAAACATCGCCCGCACGATTGAGGAAATTTCTAAGGGAGCTGACAATTCAGCCGTTTCGATGCAGACGACAGCTGAATCAGTAGATGATGTATTGCGAATTGCCAATCAAGTACAGGAAAAAGCGCAGCAGTCCGAACAGTTGGCGATTGAGATGGTGGAAACGTTAGATGCAAGCAAACAAGTGATTCATTCACTTGTTACAGGCATTCAAAACTTAGCGGAAAATAATCAGGCTTCGTTACAGTCCGTTCGCCGTTTGGAGCAGCATGCAAAAGAAGTGGAAAAGATTATCTCGCTTGTCGGTGATATTGCTGGGCAAACGAATTTACTAGCCTTAAACGCTTCGATTGAAGCAGCGCGTGCCGGGGAGCATGGCAAAGGATTCGCTGTTGTTGCTGAAGAAGTGCGCAAACTGGCGGATGAGAGCGCGAAGGCAGTCCAAGGAATTTCCGAGCTGATTCAAAACATTCAACAGGAAGTCATCCGTGTGGTTGCGCAAATTAATGAACAAGTGAATTTAGCCAACGAGGAAGCGGCGAAAGGAAGCGACACCAACCGTGCCATTTCCGAGATGACGCATTCGATTCATGAAGTTGCTGATGCCGTCAAACAAATTGCTGAGCTTGTCGAACAGCAAATGGAGCATATTGAGCGCACTTCCATTCAGTCGCAAGAAGTAGCGGCCATCGCTCAAGAAACATCGGCAGGAGCACTTGAAGTGACAACGGCAACTCAAGAACAAACAACGATGATTAATCACGTCAACGAACTTGCACAACAGTTGGCAGAGCAGGCTGAAAAATTAAAACACACCATTGAACGTTTTTCAGTATAGTGAGTTGCCTAGTGATAGAGCATCATTTTTCACTGAATGAAGCAAAGAGGAAGAAGCGGATGGGATAAAATAAACAAGAAAAGCTGAAATTAATGAAAAAGCCGCCCTCTATCATTTACAATGAAAGGAAGGGCGGCTTTTTCTAAAAGAGCATCCCCTTAGAGCGACATTGATGAAGGAGGAAAAGGGAATGAAAGTAGCCATTGCTTCTGATCATGGCGGAATAAATATTCGTGAAGAAATTAAAAAACTGATGGACGAAATGGGCATCGAATATATTGATTTAGGTTGTGAATGTGGCACATCAGTAGATTATCCTGATTATGCGATCCCTGTAGCGGAAATGGTAGCGAGAGGCGAAGTGGACCGCGGGATTTTAATTTGCGGCACAGGTATTGGCATGAGCATTGCCGCTAACAAAGTCAAAGGGGTTCGCTGCGCTCTCGTTCATGATGTATTCAGTGCAAAAGCGACGCGCGAACATAACGACAGCAATGTATTGGCGATGGGAGAGCGCGTCATTGGCCCAGGGTTAGCCCGGGAAATTGCAAAAGTATGGCTCACAACGGAATATGAAGGCGGTCGCCATGAAAACCGTTTAAATAAAATTAAAAAGTACGAAGAGGAAAATTTGTAAATCGTTTTGTTGAGGGGGAATAGAGATGTCTCTTGATTTACAACAATGGAAGCAGCAGTGGCAAACGATTTTGCAAGAGTTTCGTCAGCAAGTTCCCCTCTCTCCTGAGCAAATTGTTGTCATCGGCTGCAGCACGAGCGAAGTGATCGGTCAAAAGATTGGCACAGCTGGCACAACGGAAGTGGCGGAAATGTTGTTTAATGAACTGAAAAAGCTGCAAGAAGAAACAGGGATACAGCTCGCTTTTCAATGTTGTGAGCATCTCAACCGCGCTTTAGTGGTAGAAAAGAAAACAGCTGTCGAGAATAAGATGGAGATTGTCTCGGTCATTCCAGTGCGCTCAGCGGGAGGTGCGATGGCTGAATATGCGTACCAGCACCTGCAGGAGCCTGTTGTTGTTGAGTTTATTAAGGCGGATGCAGGCATTGACATCGGTGATACGCTCATTGGTATGCATTTGAAGCATGTCGCTGTACCGGTTCGTACATCCTTGAAACAAGTTGGACATGCCCATGTTACCTTAGCGAAGACAAGACCGAAGTTAATCGGTGGCGCAAGAGCAGTGTATTCATTAGAAAAACCGAATATATCATGCAATTAATAACGATTTTGTTCACTTTTTCTTTTAAAAAACGGTAAAAAGCTGTTAAAATAGAAAGGAATATTCGAACATTTCCAAAAAGGGGGAGCTGGCGATGAATTACTTGCCACAGCAAGATCCGCAAGTTTTTCAAGCAATTGAAAATGAATTAAAAAGACAGCAAACAAAAATTGAGTTAATTGCTTCTGAAAACTTTGTCAGCCGTGCAGTCATGGAAGCACAAGGTTCTGTATTAACAAACAAGTATGCAGAAGGATATCCTGGCCGCCGCTATTATGGTGGTTGCGAACATGTTGATGTTGTGGAAGAGTTGGCGCGTGAACGGGCGAAGCAATTGTTTGGCGCAGAACATGCGAACGTTCAGCCGCATTCTGGTGCTCAAGCGAACATGGCTGTTTATTTTACCGTTCTTAAACATGGCGATACCGTTCTTGGTATGAACTTGTCCCACGGCGGTCACTTAACACATGGAAGCCCAGTGAACTTTAGTGGTATTCAATATAACTTTGTGGAGTACGGTGTAGATCCAGAAACACATTTAATTAATTATGACGACGTATTGGAGAAAGCTCGCTTACATAAGCCAAAGTTAATTGTAGCTGGTGCGAGCGCATATCCTCGCGTCATTGACTTTAAACGTTTCCGTGAAATTGCCGATGAAGTTGGCGCTTATTTAATGGTGGATATGGCGCATATCGCAGGTCTTGTTGCGGCAGGTCTTCATCCTAGCCCTGTGCCTTATGCGCATTTTGTTACAACAACAACGCACAAAACATTGCGCGGACCGCGCGGTGGCATGATTCTTTGCAAAGAGGAATTTGCAAAGCAAATTGACAAGGCCATCTTCCCAGGGATCCAAGGCGGGCCGTTAATGCATGTCATTGCGGCAAAAGCGGTGGCGCTTGGCGAAGCATTGCAAGATAGCTTTAAAACATACGCCCAAAACATTGTGAACAATGCCAAACGTTTAGCAGAATCGTTAATGAAAGAAGGCTTTACGCTTGTTTCTGGCGGCACGGACAACCATTTATTATTAATCGATTTACGCTCATTAAACTTAACAGGTAAAGTCGCTGAAAAAGTGTTGGATGAAGTGGGGATTACTGTAAACAAAAATACGATTCCATACGACCCGGAAAGCCCATTTGTCACAAGCGGTATTCGCATCGGAACAGCCGCTGTAACAAGCCGCGGTTTTGGTCTTGAAGAAATGGACGAAATCGCTAGCATCATCGCGTTAACGTTAAAAAACATCGACAACCAAAAAAAACTGGAAGAAGCAAAAAAACGCGTCGCTGCCCTCACGGAGAAGTTTCCTCTTTATGGGGTCTGACCCCCGATGCGTTAAAGTGTTAAAGAGGCTGTCTCATAAGTGTCTGACACTTGGTTTGAGACAGCCTCTTTTTTTTACAATTTTTTGGGATTTTCGACACGATTATTGAACAAGTTTGTCTTTTTCGGTAGAATTTAATGAAGTGTAAATTGAAAAAAGGAGAGATACGATGGGAAAAGTGTACGTTTTTGATCATCCACTTATTCAGCATAAACTTACATATATTCGCGATAAGCAAACAGGAACAAAGGAATTTCGCGAACTTGTAGAAGAAGTAGCAACATTAATGGCATTTGAAATTACGCGTGACCTTCCTCTTGAAGAAGTGGAAATCGAAACGCCAGTCAGCAAGGCAAAATCAAAAGTCATTGCTGGAAAGAAACTTGGTATTATCCCGATTTTACGCGCAGGCATTGGCATGGTAGACGGAATTTTAAAACTGATTCCAGCTGCAAAAGTAGGACATATCGGTTTATATCGCGACCCGGAAACATTAAAACCGGTTGAGTATTATGTAAAATTGCCGACAGATGTCGAAGAGCGCGATTTTATCGTTGTTGACCCAATGCTGGCAACAGGCGGCTCTGCTGTGGAAGCGATTAATTCTTTGAAAAAACGCGGGGCAAAAAATATTAAGTTTATGTGTTTAATTGCCGCGCCGGAAGGAGTAGAAGCAGTTAAACAAGCTCATCCTGACGTCGATATTTATATCGCGGCATTAGATGAAAAATTAAATGACCACGGCTATATTGTTCCGGGTCTCGGCGATGCGGGCGACCGCCTATTTGGTACAAAATAATCCCCATCGTTGCTCATCTCTCGTGCACAGAGAGCTTTACAGCTGGTTAGGTGCAAAAAATGAAACGCTAAGCGTCAAAAGGCGCTTGGCGTTTTTATGTATGCAAGGGGAAAGACAATTATAACAATAAGAAAAGAAAAATTCATTAATAAATTGTGACAAATTATTAACAATTATAGGCGATTATTTACTTTTTTCATAGTAAATACATTGACATTGACGGGCCCCTATTGTATGCTTACAAGGGATAATAATGATAAGGTTTTCATAACGTTAAAAAATTGTTTTACTCCTCTGATTTTTCGCAAAATTGGATTAAGTGAGGATTATGAATTTATGCGCCAAAATCAACGCCATCCTCTTCAAGCGATCGGCTTGATGTCCGCAATTGCATCCCAGTTGGTCGGTTCCATTTTAGTCGGTATATTCGGCGGCAGATGGATCGATCGACAGTTTGATACGGAGCCTCTCTTTTTAATTATTGGTTTACTGCTTGGACTTGCTACAGGTGTGTATGCCATGTTACGAACAGTTCGTCAATATTTTTCAGGAGACTAAGCTACATGGAAGAACTTCAGCAGATGTTTCAAAGGCAGCGAAAATACATATTTTATTTGCTATCCGTTTACACATTAGGCTGGGGTTTTACACCGTATAAAACGACATTTTTAAGCTTGATTCTTGGTACGTCCATCAGCTTTTACGGGCTATGGATATTGGCGAGAAAGACGAACCGGTTCGGACAGGCAGTCATCAAAGGAAAAAAAGTCCATTCCCTCGGCACATTTTCACGTATGGCTGCGGCAGGATTGGCAGTGTTGATTGTGATGCGCTATCCTCATTATTTCTCAATGATTCCGATGGTATTGGGATTAATGACATCTTATTTTGTCATTATAATAGATTATATTTTTTGCAAAAAAATACGCAAAAGCGGTGGGAAGAGAGGTGAGTACTAGTGCATCACGGAGCTCCAACAACTGAATTTTTAGGCCTTACTTTCAACTTAGCTAATATCTTAATGATTACTGTTACATCTGTAATTGTCTTTATCATTGCTGTTTTGGCAACTCGCAACTTGTCTATGAAACCAACAGGAATGCAAAACTTCCTTGAATGGGTCATGGACTTTGTGAAAAATATCATCAAGAGCAACATGGACTGGAAAACAGGCGGACGCTTCCACGTGCTTGGACTAACACTAATCATGTACATTTTCGTAGCAAACATGCTTGGTCTTCCGTTTTCCGTTGTGATTGACGGAAATTTATGGTGGAAGTCGCCGACAGCTGACCCAGTTGTCACACTAACGCTTGCAACAATGGTTGTAGCACTATCCCACTACTATGGCATTAAGCTGCATGGCTTTGGTCATTATGCTAAAGGTTTCGTTGCTCCAATGTGGTTCTTATTCCCGCTTAAAATTATCGAAGAATTCGCTAACACATTAACGCTTGGTCTGCGTCTTTACGGTAACATTTTCGCAGGTGAAATTTTATTAGGCCTGCTTGCAGGCGGTTTAGCAACAGGTGTTGGCGGAACGATTGCCGCAATCATTCCGACGATTGCATGGCAAGGTTTCAGTATTTTCGTTGGTGCGATCCAAGCATTTATTTTCACAATGTTAACAATGGTTTATATGGCGCACAAAGTGAGTCATGACCATTAATTTATAAAACAAATCTAATAAATTTTAATTTTAATAAATATTTTAAAGGAGGACTTTTATCATGGGTTTATTAGCAGCTGCAATTGCTATCGGTTTAGCTGCACTTGGTGCAGGTATTGGTAACGGTTTAATCGTATCTCGTACAGTTGAAGGTATCGCTCGTCAGCCAGAGGCTCGCGGTATGCTTCAAACAACAATGTTCATCGGGGTTGCGTTAGTAGAGGCGATTCCGATCATCGCGGTAGTTATCGCATTCATGGTTTTAGGTCGATAAAACTAGCCAAAGCGCCGCGCTTTGCTTATCGCGCAGTAACATGCTGTCTGCATGGCCAAGCTAGGCGCTTGGGCAGGATGACCTAAAAAATTTGATACGATGATGAACAAAAATCGTTCAACAATGGCGAAGATCATTCCATGAGAACCTTCGCCATTCCTTTATGTTCATATGGAATTAACACAAGAAACGAACCACGAAAGCCTGTGACTTAGTGAACAGGTAACGGTTTTAAAACCGAGCTGACAGAGTGTGAATGGATTCATCTTGCAACAGGGTGAGAATCTGTAGGTCAATACATTAGAACTTGAAAAGATTCAGTTCGCGTAAAACGAACTTGAAGTGAAGGCGACTCTTGAAGGGAGTGAAACGAGCGGTGTTAAACATGTTTGTATTAGGCGCTGGAGCTGCACATAGCGGATTCAACGGCGGCGATATTCTTTTCCAATTAATCATGTTTTTAATTTTGTTAGCATTGCTCCGTAAATATGCGTTTGGTCCATTGATGGGCGTTATGAAACAACGCGAAGAGCATATCGCTAATGAAATTGAGCAAGCAGAAAAGCATCATCAAGAAGCGAAAAAGCTTGCAGAAGAGCAACGTGAACTAATGAAAAAATCTCGTCAAGAAGCACAAGAATTAATTGAAAACGCCCGCAAACTTGGTGAAGAGCAAAAAGAACAAATCATCGCGGCAGCTCGTGCAGAAGCAGAGCGCTTAAAAGAGGCTGCGAAAAAAGAAATCGAGCAGGAGAAAGAGCAAGCTGTTGCTGCATTGCGTCAGCAAGTCGCATCTTTATCTGTGTTAATTGCCTCTAAAGTAATTGAAAAAGAGTTAACTGAGCAAGATCAAGCGAAGCTGATCCAGGAGTACATTCAAGAGGTAGGAGAAGGGCGATGAATAAAGAAGTCGTAGCAAAACGATATGCCTTGGCTCTTTTTCAAATTGCGAAAGAAAAACAGCTCCTTGATCAGTTGGAAGAAGAAATTCGTGTCGTACAGCAAGTATTTGCAGAAAACAAACAATTTGTAGATGTGTTAAAACATCCTAAGTTAGCGGTGCAAAAGAAGAAAGCGTTGTTACAAGAAATATTCGCGTCTTTATCAACGCCTCTATTAAATACATTGATGATTTTGCTTGACCGTCATCGCATTGAAATCGTTCCAGAGCTTACAAACGAATTTATTGCTCTTGCAAACGAAGAACGCGGTGTTGCCGAAGCAACGGTTTATTCTGTTCGCCCGTTAACAGAAGACGAAAAGCAAGCGCTCTCTGAAACTTTTGCGAAGAAAATCGGCAAAGCCACGCTCCGCATTAACAACGTCATTGATCCAAGCTTAATCGGTGGTGTGAAGCTTCGCATCGGTCATCGCATTTATGACGGCAGCGTCAGCGGAAAATTAGAAAGACTAGAGCGTCAATTAATTGGCTAAAGATTTGTAGATAGGGGTGAAATGCATGAGCATCAAAGCTGAAGAAATTAGCGCGCTGATAAAAAAGCAAATCGAAAACTATCAGTCTGAAATCCAAATGAGCGATGTTGGTACAGTTATCCAAATTGGTGACGGTATCGCTCGTGCTCATGGCCTCGACAATGTTATGTCCGGGGAGCTTGTTGAGTTTGCAAATGGTGTCATGGGTATGGCACTGAACCTTGAAGAAAACAACGTTGGTATCGTTATTTTAGGACCATACACAGGTATTAAAGAAGGCGACGAAGTTCGTCGTACGGGCCGCATCATGGAAGTTCCTGTCGGCGAAGCGTTAATCGGTCGTGTTGTAAACCCATTAGGACAGCCTGTTGACGGTTTAGGTCCAATTGAAACAACAGAAACTCGTCCAATCGAAAGCCCAGCTCCTGGTGTAATGGACCGTAAATCTGTACATGAGCCATTACAAACAGGTATTAAAGCGATTGACGCACTTGTGCCAATCGGTCGCGGTCAGCGTGAGTTAATTATCGGAGACCGTCAAACTGGTAAAACATCTGTTGCGATTGACACGATTATTAACCAAAAAGACCAAAACATGATTTGTATCTACGTGGCAATCGGACAAAAAGAATCAACGGTTCGTAACGTAGTAGAAACATTGCGCAAACACGGCGCATTAGATTACACAATCGTTGTAACGGCTTCTGCGTCACAACCAGCTCCATTGCTATTCTTAGCTCCATATGCTGGGGTAACAATGGGTGAATACTTCATGTATAAAGGGCAGCACGTGCTTGTTGTATACGATGATTTATCTAAACAAGCGGCTGCTTACCGTGAGCTTTCTCTATTATTACGTCGTCCACCAGGCCGTGAAGCATATCCAGGTGACGTTTTCTACTTGCACTCTCGTCTTTTAGAGCGTGCGGCAAAATTAAGCGACGCAAAAGGCGCTGGTTCATTAACGGCGTTACCATTCGTTGAAACACAAGCAGGCGACATCTCTGCTTACATTCCAACGAACGTCATCTCAATTACAGACGGACAAATTTTCTTACAATCTGACTTATTCTTCTCTGGCGTACGTCCAGCGATTAACGCGGGTCTTTCTGTATCACGCGTTGGTGGTGCAGCGCAAATCAAAGCGATGAAAAAAGTAGCAGGTATGCTTCGTCTTGACTTAGCGGCATACCGTGAACTTGAAGCGTTCGCTCAATTCGGTTCTGACCTTGATAAAGCAACACAAGCGAAACTTGCTCGCGGTGCTCGCACAGTAGAGGTATTAAAACAAGGATTACATGAGCCGCTTCCAGTTGAAAAACAAGTTGCAATTCTTTATGCGTTAACACGCGGATTCTTAGATGATATCCCAGTTGAAGATATCCGTCGTTTCGAAAAAGAATTTTATCAATGGTTAGATCGCAATCGCAAAGACTTGCTTGACCATATTCGTACAACGAAAGATCTTCCAAACGAAGAAGACTTTAACAACGCAATTAAAGAATTCAAGAAAACGTTCGTTGTTTCTGAGTAAAACAGCATAGGAACAGAAGGGGGCACTTCTTCTGTTCCGCTTCTCCTTTACGTGAAAATAGATTCAGCGCAAAAAGGTGGTGAAAACCTTTGGCATCATTACGCGATATAAAAACGAGAATTAACGCAACGAAGAAAACGAGCCAAATCACAAAAGCGATGGAAATGGTTTCTGCTTCTAAGTTAAACCGCGCTGAAAACAATGCGAAATCATTCGTTCCTTATATGGAAAAAATTCAAGATGTTGTTGCGAGCGTCGCGCTTGGAAGCTCTAACGCCAACCATCCAATGTTAGTGAAACGCCCGGTGAAAAAGACAGGCTATTTAGTTATCACATCTGATCGCGGCTTAGCTGGTGCATATAACAGCAACGTTCTCCGCACAGTTTACCAAACGATTCAAAAACGGCATAAATCAACGGATGAATATGCGGTAATCGCGATTGGCCGTATCGGATTAAACTTTTTCAAGAAGCGCAATATTCCAGTTGTATTAAATATTACAGGGCTGCCTGATCAGCCATCATTCGCGGATATTAAGCGAATCGCCAACCAAACAGTGAATATGTTCGCGGATGGTACGTTTGATGAGTTATATATGTATTACAACCACTATGTAAGTGCGATTCAACAAGATGTAACGGAGAAAAAACTGTTGCCGTTAACGGACTTGGCGACAAACAAAAAGTTAACTTCTTATGAATTTGAGCCTTCACAAGAAGAAATTTTAGAAGTGCTCTTGCCGCAATATGCGGAAAGTTTAATTTACGGTGCGTTATTAGATGCGAAGGCAAGTGAGCATGCAGCTCGTATGACAGCGATGAAAAACGCAACAGACAACGCAAAAGAGCTTATTCGCACGCTTACGCTTTCATACAACCGCGCTCGTCAAGCAGCCATTACACAGGAAATTACGGAAATCGTTGCAGGAGCGAATGCGTTGCAATAATGATAGCTGCATAATTTGTTTTTTACTAGCAAGTTAGGAGGGAAAACGATGGCAAAAGGACGCGTTCTTCAAGTTATGGGTCCAGTTGTAGACGTTAAGTTCGAAAACGGACATCTTCCTGCGATTTACAACGCCCTTAAAATCAAACATAAAGCGCGCAACGAAAACGAAGTCGATGTTGACTTAACATTAGAAGTTGCCCTTCACCTTGGTGATGATACAGTTCGTACAATCGCCATGGCATCTACGGACGGATTGATTCGTGGCATGGAAGTAATCGACACAGGTGCGCCAATTTCTGTTCCAGTAGGTGAAGTAACACTTGGTCGTGTATTTAACGTATTAGGTGAACCAATCGATTTAGGCGAGGAAATTCCAGCTGACGCACGTCGCGACTCCATCCATAAGCAAGCACCTAAGTTCGAGGAACTTTCAACACAAGTTGAAATTCTTGAAACAGGTATTAAAGTAGTAGACCTTCTTGCGCCATACATTAAAGGTGGAAAAATCGGTCTATTCGGTGGTGCGGGTGTAGGTAAAACCGTTCTTATCCAAGAGCTTATTAACAACATCGCCCAAGAGCACGGCGGTATCTCTGTATTCGCGGGTGTAGGTGAACGTACTCGTGAAGGTAACGACCTTTACCATGAAATGAAAGATTCTGGCGTAATTAACAAAACAGCGATGGTATTCGGACAAATGAACGAGCCGCCTGGAGCACGTATGCGCGTTGCGTTAACAGGTTTGACAATGGCGGAATACTTCCGTGATGAGCAAGGACAAGACGTGTTGTTCTTCATCGACAACATTTTCCGCTTCACGCAAGCAGGTTCTGAGGTGTCTGCGTTATTAGGACGCATGCCGTCTGCGGTAGGTTACCAACCAACACTTGCGACAGAAATGGGTCAATTGCAAGAACGTATCACATCAACAGCGGTAGGTTCGGTAACATCGATCCAAGCAATTTACGTACCAGCGGACGACTATACAGACCCAGCTCCGGCAACAACGTTCGCACACTTAGATGCGACAACAAACTTAGAGCGTAAATTAGCAGAGATGGGTATTTACCCTGCGGTAGACCCGCTTGCATCTACTTCTCGTGCGCTTTCGCCGGAAATCGTTGGCGAAGAACATTATCAAGTTGCACGTAAAGTACAACAAACTTTACAACGTTATAAAGAATTGCAAGATATCATTGCGATTCTTGGTATGGATGAGCTTTCTGATGAAGACAAACTTGTCGTACATCGCGCTCGTCGTATCCAATTCTTCTTATCACAAAACTTCCACGTTGCGGAGCAATTTACAGGTCAACCTGGTTCTTACGTGCCTATTAAAGAAACAGTTCGTGGCTTCAAAGAAATTCTTGAAGGTAAATACGACCATCTTCCTGAAGATGCTTTCCGCTTAGTAGGACGCATTGAAGAAGTCGTTGAAAAAGCGAAGCAAATGGGCGTAGAAGTTTAATTTTGGGACCTGGGAGGTATTTTAAATGAAGACGATTAAAGTCAGTGTAGTTACTCCTGATGGCCCAGTGTATGAAGCAGATGTGGAAATGGTAAGCGCGAAAGCACAAAGCGGTGAACTTGGCATTTTGCCAGGGCACATTCCGATGGTCGCTCCGCTACAAATCGGAGCAGTACGGTTAAAAAAAGGAGGCAACACTGAATTAGTCGCAGTGAGTGGAGGCTTCCTTGAAGTTCGCCCAGATCAAGTAACGATTTTAGCGCAAGCAGCAGAAAAAGCAGAGGACATTGATGTCGAGCGCGCAAAAGCTGCGAAAGAACGCGCTGAGAGACGCTTACAAGGCCAACAAGAAGACATCGATTTCAAACGCGCAGAGCTTGCTTTAAAACGGGCAATTAACCGCTTAAACGTAGCGGGTGCACGCGACTAATTATATGATGATAAGGACAGGGGAATTTCCTATTCTCCTGTTCTTTTTTTATGCCCATATGGCTAAGCAGGGCGCCTCCGCTTTTCGGTGGTGTCTAGTTTCGCCGCACAACGCCTAGTGGAAAATAACCTTCCTCCGTCGAAATGCAAGCATTTCTCGTCGGAAGAACATTTTCCTTCGGGGGAGCTAGGATGGCGACATTTCGCCGTTGCCCACAGGACGTGGGCTGCCTTTAGGCGAAATTGGCTCGCCTCCGTTTTTCTTGCCTACGGTTGGTCGACACTGTTGGATATAAATGTTATAATGGTATCGGTTACATTGTCTTAATTATGAGACCATTTTGAAAAGTTTGATTAAGTCAACAAAGGGGGCAGACGTCACGTTGTTAAATGTTTATTTAAATAACTATTTAATTGTGTTTGTCTTTTTATGTTTAGGTATTTTGCTTCCAGTCGTAGCACTTACAGCGGGACGCTTTTTGCGGCCGCATGCGCCGAATGCCGCGAAGCAAACGACGTATGAAAGCGGGATTGAACCATTCCATGATTCACGTGTTCAATTTAATGTACGCTACTATATTTTTGCCCTTTTATTTGTCATTTTTGATGTAGAAACTGTATTTTTATATCCTTGGGCTGTAGCGTATGATAAGCTAGGTTTGTTTGCTCTGATTGAGATGCTGATTTTTGTCCTCATGCTTGTGATTGGACTCGTGTATGCTTGGAAGAAGAAGGTGTTAAAATGGATGTAAAATTATTAAATGTACCTGAAGAAGAAATGGAAGAGCTGAGACGAAACGTCTTTTTGACAACGCTGGAACAATTAAAGGCGTGGGCAAGAAGCAATTCGTTATGGCCATTAACATTTGGACTTGCCTGCTGTGCAATTGAAATGATGGGGGTCGGTTCTTCGCACTATGATTTGGATCGTTTTGGTTCCTTCTTTCGTACGTCTCCTCGCCAATCTGACGTCATGATTGTATCGGGGACGGTAACAAAGAAAATGGCGCCGATTGTCCGCCGTTTATATGATCAAATGCCTGAACCGAAATGGGTAATTGCGATGGGCTCTTGTGCCACAGCGGGAGGCCCTTATGTCAAATCATATTGCGTCGTCAAAGGTGTCGATCAAATCGTACCGGTTGACGTCTATATCCCGGGCTGTCCACCTAACCCAGCCGCTTTAATTTACGGGATTAATAAATTAAAAGAAAAAATTCGTTATGAAGCAAAGACAGGGAAGAAGGTGCTGTAATCGATGAGTGACGAGAAAGATTTACAGCAGCTGAAAAAAGAAGCCGCAGAAAGGGCAAAGCAATTGGCTCGTGAGCGGATGGCGGCAAAAAAGGAAACGGAAGAAACTGAGCAAAAGCTTGAGAAAACGGTTTCATTGAACCGAGAGGCGGAAGCAAAGCCAGAAAAAGCCGCTGAAAAAGACGATGCTCTTGAGTTAGCGAAGAAAAAAGCGGCAGCGGCCGCAAAAGCAAAAGCCGCTGCGCTGGCGAAGCAAAAAGCGAAGGAAGCAGAGCAGGAGAAGACTGAGTCGGCAGAAGACGATTTAGAATTGGCGAAGAAAAAAGCCGCGGCGGCCGCAAAAGCAAAAGCCGAAGCATTAGCGAAACAAAAGGCGGCTGAACAAAGCGGGGAGAAAGAAGCGTCTGACAGTGATGAATTAGCCAAACAAAAAGCAATCGCAGCAGCGAAGGCGAAGGCCGCTGCCGCAGCAAAAGCGAAAGCCGCCGCATTAGCAAAACAACAAGCGCAAGAAGGAAGCAACGCTGAAGCAAGTGAAGACGAAATTGCGAAGGCCAAGGCGAAAGCGATTGCCGCTGCGAAGGCAAAAGCTGCTGCAGCCGCAAAAGCAAAAGCGGCAGAAACGCCGGAGCAGGAGGAGAAACCGTCACCCAATCAAGTATTTCTTGATAAATACGTGAAGGTGATTAAAGAGCACCTCGGTGAAGATGTACTCGAAGATGCTTACATTAACCGGCTTTCCAAAGACGTTCCGACACTTGTGACGAAAAAAGATACATATTTTAAGGTGGCGCAGTTCTTAAAGTTTAACGAACAACTTGGATTTGACTATTTATCAGAATTGCATGGAACCGATTTTCAAACTCATATGGAAGTGTACGTTCACTTGTATTCTTATAAAAAAAATCAATCCGTTGCGTTAAAAGTAAAGATTGACCGAGACAATCCAGAAATTGATTCGCTCGCTCCGCTTTGGCCGGGAGCGAATTGGCCGGAATGCGAAGCATATGATTTGCTCGGGATTCAATTTAAAGGCCATCCGAATTTAATTCGCATCTTTTTAGGTGAAAATTGGGTCGGTCATCCGCTTCGAAAAGACTATGAACCGTACGATGTGGAGGTGTAGCTTATGCTTCGCACAGAAGAAATGCTTCTTAACGTTGGACCACAGCATCCGAGTACGCACGGTGTATTTCGTCTCGTGTTAAAAATCGATGGAGAAATTATTAAAGAAGCTACACCTGTTATTGGTTATCTTCACCGCGGAACAGAGAAAATTGCTGAAAGCTTGCAATATACGCAAATTATCCCTTATACGGACCGAATGGATTATTTATCGGCGATGACAAACAACTATGTCCTCTGTCATGCGGTGGAGACGATGATGGGGATTGAAGTACCTGAGCGGGCTGAATATTTGCGCGTCTTAGCGATGGAATTAGGGCGCATTGCGAGTCATCTTGTCTGGTGGGGAACGTATTTATTGGACATCGGTGCCGTCAGCCCATTCCTCTATGCCTTCCGTGAACGTGAAATGATTATTAATCTACTAAATGAGTTATCAGGAGCTCGCCTCACGTTCAACTATATGCGTGTTGGCGGAGTAAAATGGGATGCTCCGGATGGCTGGATTGAAAAAGTCAAAGATTTCGTTCCTTATATGCGCAAACAGCTAGCAGGCTATCATGAGCTCGTGACAGGAAATGAAATTTTCCGTAACCGCGTTATCGGTGTCGGCAAATATACGAAAGAAGAGGCGCTTGCCTATTCATTAAGCGGCGTGAACCTTCGCTGTACGGGGGTTAAATGGGATTTACGCAAAAATGAACCGTATTCGATTTATGATCGTTTTGACTTTGATATTCCAGTGCGTGAAGACGGCGACTGTTTTGCCCGCTATGAATGCCGCCTTGCTGAAATCGAAGAATCATTGAAAATCATCGAGCAGGCATGCGAGCAGTTTCCAAAAGATGGCGAAATTATGGCAAAAGTGCCGCGCATCATTAAAGCGCCTCCAGGGGAAGCATACGTACGAATTGAATCACCGCGCGGAGAAATCGGCTGTTATATCGCAAGTGACGGTAAAAAAGAACCATATCGCTTAAAATTCCGTCGGCCATCGTTTTATAACTTGCAAATACTCCCGAAACTATTAAAAGGTGAAAATATCGCCAACTTAATTGCGATTCTTGGTGCAATTGACATTGTGCTCGGGGAGGTCGATGGATAATGATGGAGGAATTATTACAGTCAGCGCCAAGTTGGACAAATGTCGCCATCTTTTTTGGGCTTGGGGCCGCGCTGTTATTAGTTGTTTTAGGTTTCGTTACTTACGGAATTTTAGCCGAACGGAAAGTGATGGGCTTTATGCAGGCACGCTACGGCCCGAACCAAGTCGGCGGACGCTGGGGGCTATTGCAAACGGTTGCCGACGTGCTAAAGCTTTTGTTAAAAGAGGATACGATTCCAAAAGCGGCAGACCGTCCGCTGTTTATTTTAGCGCCTGTCATTGCGTTTGCTCCGGCATTTATGGTATTGGCAACGATTCCGTTTACGGATAAACTGCAGTTTGCGGATATTGGTGTCGGCCTGCTTTACTACATTGCCGTTTCCGGTTTAACAACGGTTGGCGTTGTGACGGGAGCGTGGGCATCCAACAATAAATATGCGCTTCTAGGCGGCATGCGCGCCGCTGCGCAAATGATTTCCTATGAAATTCCGCTTGTCATGTCCGTGTTGGGCGTCATTCTTTTAACAGGCAGCTTAAATCTCAATGAGATTGTTGAAGCGCAGGAAGATGTTTGGTACATTTTTGTTCAACCAATCGGTTTTCTCGTCTTTTTAATCGCTTCTGTTGCAGAGTTAAACCGGACGCCGTTTGACCTGCCGGAAGCAGAGTCCGAGCTTGTTGCCGGATTCCATGTCGAGTATTCCGGATTTCGCTGGGCATTCTTTATGCTTGCAGAGTATGTTTATTTCTTTGCGATGTCTGCATTAACAACCGTGCTGTTTTTAGGCGGATGGCAGCCGGTGATGTTTCTTGACTTTATTCCGCGAGCGGTTTGGTTCTCGCTTAAATTTAGCTTCGTTGTCTTTTTATTGATTTGGTTCCGCGTCACTTTCCCGCGTCTAAGGGCTGACCAGCTGATGGAATTTGGCTGGAAAGTGTTGCTTCCGGTAGCGCTGGCGAATATTTTCATCACTGCGCTTATTAAGGAATTATTTTTCTAATCAAAAGGGGTGAAAAAGCTTGCTTGGCTTAGCGAAAGGTTTAAAATATACCCTGAAAAACTTAACAAAGGAAAAAGTCACGTACGATTATCCGAATGAACCGCTTCCGCTTCCTGATCGGTTTCGCGGCATTCAAAAATTTTATCCGGAAAAATGTATTGTTTGTAATCAATGCGCGAATATTTGTCCAACCGACTGTATTCAGTTGACGGGTAAAAAGCATCCAGACCCGACGAAAAAAGGAAAAATTATTGATACGTACGACATTAACTTTGAAATCTGTATTTTATGCGACCTTTGTACTGAGGTCTGTCCGACTGAAGCCATCGTCATGACGAATAACTTTGAACTAGCAGAATATAGTCGCGACGCGCTGTTTAAAGACTTAGAATGGCTCGATGAAAACGATACGAATGTGAGAAAGGGGAATAAGCCATGAGCGGAGAATATTTAGCTTTTTTCTGTCTTGCGCTTGTGGCGATTGCCGGCGGAGTATTGATGTTAAATTTAACAAAAGTCGTTCATATGGTCGTAGCACTTGTATTTACGTTTGTCAGCATTGCGGGTCTTTACGTTCTTTTATCCGCTGAATTCGTCGCAGCTGTTCAAGTGCTCATTTATTCGGGAGCAATTACGATTATGATGTTGTTCGGTATTATGCTAACACGTCATCAAGATGAAGGACATTCAACAGGGAGATTTCTTCGTAAAGCATTGACCTTTTTAGCGGTTGCGGTGTTTGGCGTTGCCGTGTATTTCGGCATTTACGACTTAGACCTTGGCGGGCAGGCAACAACGCTCCATGAAAAAAATACAGAACAAATCGGTATCGCTTTATATTCTAAGTACATCATTCCGTTTGAACTGACATCGGTTTTATTATTAGTAGCCCTTATCGGAGCGATTATTTTAGCGAAAAAAGATGATGAGGAGGCGAAAGACAAATGAGTGTGGTTCCATTGTCCGCCTACCTTGTCCTTGCGTTAGTGTTGTTCTGTATCGGCTTATACGGAGCGTTGACCAAGCGAAATACGGTCATTGTGCTCATTTGTATTGAGCTCATGTTAAATGCCGTTAACATCAATTTGGTGGCGTTCAGTAAATATGGAGTGAATCCAAGTATTACGGGACAAGTATTCTCGCTGTTTACGATTACCGTCGCCGCGGCAGAGGTAGCGGTTGGCCTTGCGATTTTAATGGCGCTTTATCGTAATCGTAAGACGGTCCATATTGATGAAATCGATTCGATGAAACATTAATTTCACGGGTAAAAAAGGGGTTTGTCGATAAAGATTAGCGGCTCATTCACAGCCGCTTGAAAAAGGGGATTGTGATACAATGATGGAAAATGCCTGGATCATACCGCTTTTCCCGCTTTTTTCGTTCTTGATTCTGCTTGTAGTAGGTAAACGATTGAAGGAAAATAGTGCGTATATAGGCATTTTGCTGACGTTTATTTCTTTCGTTTATTCGGTGATGGTCTTATTTGAGCGTTTGAATGCGCCGACATTAAAAGCAGAGCAAGTTTGGTTAACGATCGGAACGATTGAGCTAACAGCGGGCTTTGAAGTCAATCAATTAAATGCGCTTATGCTCGTTGTTGTCTCTCTTGTTAGCTTTCTTGTACATATGTATTCCAAAGGATATATGCACGGCGATGAAAGATTTCCCGTCTTTTATGCGTATTTAGGACTGTTTACGTTCGCGATGCTTGGTCTTGTTATCTCGCCGAACTTATTGCAAACCTATATCTTTTGGGAGTTGGTTGGTCTCGGTTCGTTTTTATTAATCGGTTTTTACTTCTATAAAGAAGAAGCAAAAGCAGCGGCAAAAAAAGCATTTATTATGACGCGCATCGGTGATGTTGGTTTATTGATCGGCATGATTTTGCTGTTTTGGGAAGTCAAAAGCTTTGAATATGCTGACATATTCGCCGCCGTACAAGCAGGAACGGTTTCGGAGACGATGGTGGCGTTATCGGCGATTTTGATTTTTGTCGGAGCGGTCGGTAAATCCGGTCAGTTTCCGCTTCATACATGGCTTCCAGATGCGATGGAGGGCCCGACGCCGGTATCGGCATTGATTCACGCAGCAACAATGGTAGCCGCAGGGGTGTATTTAGTCGCAACGTTATTTCCGCTTTACGAAGCAAGTCCGATCGCGATGTTAACCGTTGCGATTGTCGGTGGATTTACGGCGATTTTTGCCGCTTCCATCGGTTTAGTGCAGACAGATATTAAGCGCGTGCTCGCTTACTCAACGGTCAGCCAGCTCGGTTACATGATGCTTGCGTTAGGTTCTGCCGGTTATGTAGCCGGTGTGTTCCATTTAATGACGCACGCTTTCTTTAAAGCTTTGTTGTTCTTGGCAGCTGGAAGTGTCATTCACGCTGTTCATACGCAAGATATTGAAAAAATGGGTGGTATTTGGAAAAAAATGCCGATTACCGCACCGTTATTTTTAATTGGAACGTTAGCGATTAGCGGTGTCCCGCTCTTTTCCGGATTTTTTAGTAAAGAGGAAATTTTAGTCGCCGCTTGGGCACACGGCAATACAGTGTTGTTCTGGCTCGCTGTAGCAGCGGCATTCTTTACGGCCTTTTATATGTTTAGACTGTTCTTCCTCGTGTTTACCGGAGAAGCCCGTGGGGATATAAAAGATGCGCACGAGTCACCGTTTGTAATGACGCTGCCAATGCTTATCCTTGGCGTATTAGCGATCTTCGCCGGTTATGTGAACACACCATGGTTTGGGACATTCCTTGGTGATTGGTTGACAGAAGGAACAGATATGCCCGCGCATCATGAAGCGCCAAGTTGGATTATGATTGTCGCCACTGTCGTTTCTTTGCTTGGCATTCTCTTTGCATGGCTTATGTACGGCAAAAAGTCGCTATCAAGAGATTGGCTCAGCTCAAGAATGCCTATCTCTTATAATGTTCTTTTCAATAAATATTATATCGACGAATTTTATCAATTAACGGTCGTCTATGCGACAAAAGTAGTCAGCTTGCTATTTAAGTATATCGACTGCTTTATTGTCGAAGGAGCCGCCAGCGCCGTTGCAGTGTTGACACAAAGTGTTGGTAAAGCGGGAGCAAGGCTGCAAAACGGACAAGTACAAATGTATGGCGCTGTGACGATCATCGGTTTAGCGGCGCTTGTTGTGATTCTTGCTTTAACAGGGGGGTACTTATAATGAATGAAACGTATTTTCTTTCCTTGCTCGTTTTCTCCCCGCTGCTTGGCATTATTACCTTAGCTTTTGTGCCCAAAACGCAAGAGCAGATGATTAAACTAATCGGCTTTTTAGCAACGATTCCATCTTTGTTTTTCGCGCTGCTAGCGTTTGTGCAATATCTTTCTGGATATGACATAAATAGCCTCGCAGAAAAGCACAATTGGATTCATTTCGGTAAATTTGCGTTTTTAAATAAAAATACATTTACCGTTGGCTACGAATTAGGCATCGATGGCTTTTCCCTTGTCATGATTGTGTTAACGACGATTTTGGCAACGCTCGCTGCTGCTGCATCCATTCATATTAAGCAAGAATGGAAAGGCTATTTTATGCTGTTTCTTCTTTTAGAAATTGGCATGCTTGGTGTCTTTGCGGCGGAAAACTTAGTGTTGTTCTTTATTTTCTTTGAAATTACGCTTATTCCAATGTTCTTTTTAATTGGCAAATGGGGCTATTTCGAAAAGGAAAAAGCAGCCTATAGCTATTTAATTTACAACGGAATCGGCTCAGCGATTTTACTGCTTGTCATTTTAATCTTATTTGCACGTACGGGCACATCGAACATTGCGATGTTAAAAGAAATATTTAATGATCCGGCTGCCCAAGCGCAAATGATGGCGCCGATTTCTAAAGATTTGCGTTACGGTTTACTGATTGCTTTACTAGTGGCTTTCGGCGTAAAATTGCCGATTGTTCCGCTTCATAGCTGGATGCTGCGCGTTCACGTTCAAGCGCCTCCGTCCATTGTAATGCTGCATTCAGGCGTCTTATTAAAAATCGGGGCATTCGGTTTAATCCGCTTTGGTCTCGGATTATTTCCCGAGGAATTTCGCGCTTTGGCGACATTTATCGCTATTTTAGGTGTCGTTAATTTGCTATATGGCGCGTTTTTAGCGTTCATTCAAAACGATTTCAAAATGGTGTTGGCTTACTCAAGTATTTCCCATATGGGAATCGTCTTAATTGGTTTAGGAGCATTAAACGAAGCAGGCATCCAAGGGGCGATTTTCCAAGTCGTTTCCCACGGTTTAATTTCCGCTCTCTTGTTTTTCTTAGTCGGCGTCTTGTCTGAACGGGTAAATACGACAATGATAGACAAGCTGGGCGGTTTGGCGAAAGCGATGCCGCTTACGGCAGGTTTCTTATTAGCGGGAGCGATGGCATCGCTTGGATTGCCGGGAATGTCAGGGTTTGTCAGCGAATTTACGGCGTTTTTAGGGCTGTTTGCCGCAAATCCGGTCATTGCAGCGATTGGAGCACTCGGCATTATTATGACCGCTGTCTATTTATTGCGCGCCGTATTAGCGGTCACATACGGCAACGCGAATCGTGATTATGCCGGCGTGATGGACATCCGCCTTGTTGAAGCAGTTCCAGTATGGTTATTAATCGCGCTGATTGTTCTTATTGGCGTGTATCCGAACATTTTAGCCGAACCACTGCAAGCAACATTAGAGACGATTATGAACGGGTTAGGAGGGTGAGAGGAATGGATTTAAAGACGTTATTGCAATATGAATGGGGCGTTATGACACCAGAGTTGATCATTCTTGGCGTTGCGACCATTCTCTCGCTCATCGACCTGTTTATGCCTAATGAGAAAGACCGCCGTTTGCTTGGATGGTTCGCATTTGCCGGCGTTATTGTTGCTCTCATCTCATTAGTAGGACTGCTGCCTATCGAAGTGACTTCCATTTTAGAGGATACGTTCCGGCTCGACTCGTTTGCAAAAGCATTTAAGTTCATCTTATTAGCCGGGGCCGCTCTTGTTATTTTGTTGGCCATCGATTATCAGCCTGCAGAAGGCATGCCGTATCGCGGTGAATTTTACTATTTGTTTTTAACCGCTTTACTCGGTGCGATGATGATGACATCAAGCGGCGATTTGATTACCATGTTTGTCGGTCTTGAGCTGTTGTCGATTTCCTCTTACATATTAGTCGGGTTGCGCAAAAAATATGCACTGGCGAATGAATCGGCAATGAAATATGTGATTAACGGCGGTATCTCGACAGCGATTACGCTATTCGGAATGAGTTATGTTTTCGGGTTAACAGGGACAACGAATTTAAAAGCCATTGCCGGTCAGCTTAGCACAGTGATTGATATGGGGCAGCAATATTTACTGGCGCTTGCGCTGCTGATGTTATTTGTCGGTCTGTCCTTTAAGTTGGCTTCTGCACCGTTCCATATGTGGGCGCCTGATGTGTACCAAGGAGCGCCAACGCCTGTTACGGCATTTTTGAGCGTCGTTTCCAAAACGGCTGGATTTGTCATTGTCCTGCGTTTAATGGTTTACATTTTTTCCGGGACTCCGGCTGAAGGCACGAATTCGGCATCGATGTTATTGTCGATGCAGGATTATATCGCCTTTTTAGCGGGAGCAACGATGATAATCGGCAATACGATTGCTCTCAGACAGCGCAATGTGAAGCGGATGCTTGCTTATTCAAGCATCGCTCATGCCGGTTATTTACTCGTTGGGTTTGTGACGATGTCGATGTTTATCGTTGATTCGATTTGGTTTTATTTAGTCGCGTATTTATTGATGAATCTTGGAGCGTTTGCGATTTTACAAGTGATTACCGATAAATCAGGTTCTGAAGATATCAGTCAGTTTGCCGGTCTTTACCGCCGTTCCCCGCTTGTTGCGGTAGCGATGGGAATTTTCATTTTATCGCTTGCCGGTCTTCCGGGAACAGCCGGTTTTATCGGCAAAGTGAACATCTTTTTAGGGGCATTTGTCACAGAGCCGGCTCATTACGTGCTTGCGGCGATTATGATTGGGACAACCGTCATTTCATACGTATATTATTTCGGAATTTTGACGCAAATGTTTTTCCGTTCGGCAGCAGAACCAACTCCAGTAAAGCTGCCTGTCGGGGCCATGATGGTTGTCATTTTCTGCGCAATTGGTACAATTGTCTTTGGAATCTTTCCAAGCATTGCTTACGATTTCCTCAATCAATTTGAGCACTTTGGCGATTTTTTTAGCTAAACATGTATTAAGCATATAGAAGCTGTCTCAAAAGTCCAGGGTCAGACCTCATAACACAATATATAGCTCATAATGTTGGGGTAAATGAACTATATATTGTGAAACGAGCGTGAGGTCAGACCTTTATGAGACAGCCTCTTTTTATTTCATTCATGGAAAGGAGTGGGAACACATGTCGGGTTTTGGTTATCAAGCTTTAGTGAGCATTTTGTCCCATCTCGTTTTTATTGCGTTAACATGGTGGACGCTGCAAGGGGTGCATATTGAAAAAATATTAAAGCCGAATCGGGTTATGCAAGCGCGTTTATTTTACATTTTGCTTACGCTTGCCATCGGCTCGACCGTAAGCAACTTTTTTCTTGATTATTTATCATGGTCACGGCAATTGCCATTTATCTTTAGAGGCGAGTAACTTGTTTTACTCGCTTTTTATTTTGTGTTTTTATCCAATTATTTACAAATAACAGAGGACTTGATGGTTGCATTTTATCCAAAAATTAGCTATTGATTTTTTCTGATTTTGTCGACTATTTTTGTGTATGTTCACTTCCAAGATGGCAACAATAACAGCTAAGGAGAGGAAGTGAAACAGTATGAAAAAGATAAAAATGATGATCATGGTTTTCATGCTTAGTACGATCGCCATCATGCATCAATATCCATTGGGAGAAGCAAAGGGGAAAGAGCCATTTACAGAAATAAAAACGATGGCTCATGTGCTGCAGCAAAACGGCGCAAAGATTGAAGAATGGGTTATTTACACAAGAGAGTATTCCCAAACAGTAAAAGATCATGCAACTTTTTTACAAAAAGCAAATGAACTAAAAGAAAAACTTCATTCATTTCAATGGACAGTAAAAAAAGACAACGACATATGGAAAGCGACAGGCCTGTACGAACATTCCTCGATTAAAGAAAAAATTCAGTTAGTTATGACCGTCACAAACAAAAAGCCCCAAACGTATATCCTCTATGAAGTAAAGGGATTTGGTTGGAGCGACGCAAACTCAATAACATTTTTTGAAGAAATTGGAAAAAACTTGTCTAAAATCTTTGTGAAAGAACCTACATTTTTCTCTTGTGTAAAAGGGGAATTCAGTGATAAGATGAAAGGTGTTTTGCTTAATCAAGCCAATCATCTTTTAGCTGAATTTCAGGCAAAACCGGTTGAAGCATTGCAAGAAAAGACATTTGTCTCAGTATCCGCATATACTGAGCGGTGGGAGAACGCACTCCCAAGCACAAATCAGCTTATGAACATTCAACTAGCATTAAGAACAACAGGATTGGGCGAAAAGACTACCGTTGTAGTTGGAACCCCAATCATTACGATTGAATATTAATATAGAGAATTTGGACGCGGAGGGGAATACCTTGGAAAAAATCATCGTCCGTGGCGGAAATCGGTTAAACGGCACAGTTAAAGTAGAAGGTGCGAAAAATGCTGTTTTACCTGTGATCGCCGCAACCTTATTAGCAAGTGAAGGAAAAAGCGTGATCTATGATGTACCTGCTCTCTCCGATGTGTATACAATCAGTGAAGTATTGCGTTGTTTAAACGCAGAAGTAACGATGGAAGAAAATAAAATCACTGTAGATGCATCACGAGAGCTTAAACTAGAAGCCCCATTTGAATATGTGCGCAAAATGCGTGCCTCTGTGCTTGTGATGGGACCATTGCTTGCGCGCTATGGTCGTGCGCGTGTTGCTTTACCTGGCGGATGTGCCATTGGTTCACGCCCGATTGACCAACATTTAAAAGGATTTGAAGCGATGGGGGCTTCGGTGAAGGTAGGAAATGGTTTTATCGACGCAGAAGTAAATGGAAAACTTCGCGGTGCGAAAATTTACTTGGACTTCCCGAGCGTGGGAGCAACTGAAAATATTATGATGGCTGCCGTTTTGGCGGAAGGAACAACTGTGATTGAAAACTGCGCGAAAGAGCCGGAAATTGTTGATTTGGCGAATTTCCTCAATGCCATGGGGGCGAAAGTGCGCGGTGCAGGAACGGAAACGATTCGAATTGAAGGTGTAACTAAATTACATGGCACGACGCATACGGTTATTCCTGATCGCATTGAAGCAGGTACATTCATGGTTGCTGCAGCGATTACAGGCGGTAATGTATTAGTACAAGGAGCTGTTCCTGAACATTTAAGCTCGCTCATTGCGAAAATGAAAGAAATGGGCGTGACAATTATTGAAGAGGAAACAGGATTACGTGTCATCGGTCCGGAAAAATTAAAAGCGGTTGATGTAAAGACAATGCCGCATCCAGGATTCCCAACGGATATGCAATCGCAAATGATGGCATTGCTTTTAAAAGCAGAAGGCACAAGCATGATTACGGAAACGGTATTTGAAAACCGTTTTATGCACGTTGAAGAGTTTCGCCGCATGAATGCGGATATTAAAATTGAAGGTCGCTCCGTCATCATTAACGGTCCTTGTAACTTGCAGGGAGCAGAAGTAGCAGCGACGGATTTACGTGCGGCTGCAGCGTTAATTTTAGCCGGATTAGCCGCAGAAGGTTATACACGTGTAACGGAATTGAAGCATCTTGACCGCGGATATGTTCGTTTCCATGAAAAACTAGCCGCTCTTGGAGCTGATATCGAGCGGGTAAACGAGGAAGAAAACGTCGCTCAAGATGCAGCAGTGACAGATATGAATAATGTGAATATTTGAAACGAACAAAAACGACCGTGAACTACGCTCAAAGGAGTAGTGAATGGTCGTTTTTTCTTTTTCGCCAGAAATACAAGGGGAAAAATGAGAAGCCACTTTAAACATTTGGAAGAAGTGGAGGCACGGCATCGTGGCGCGATGGAATGGCTTACGGCAAAAGTAGAAGAAGATGAAGAAATATGGCGGCGGGAACTCATTTTCGTCTCCAAAAACTTTTTCTCTCCTATTCTATACTTTCCCCATTTCCTCATTCAAATTGTCATATATACTTGTCCAAGCCCATAACAATGTAATAAAGAGGTCAGCTTAATCAAATACAGAGATTTAGGCAATAAGCATCTGACATCGAGATTGCTGCGCCTGTATATAAAAGGCGGAAAAATCTCAGCCGCTTCTTTGCCCTTTGAAAATTTCATATTGGAGGCTCGAGCTATGAAACGTGTAAAACCCTTCATCGTACTAGTATCATTTTTATTTGTCATCATATTGCTTATTCCTACTTTGTTAGTCGTGCCATTTAGTGAAAAAGCAGATGGAAAACTATCTGAAGGGCTTGAACAACAGTCATCCCCGTCAGCAGATATAAACGGCAAAAATGAAGGATCGGCAGTAGAAGTGGCAGTATACCGCAGCAAAGAGAAGAAAATCGAACATATTCCATTAGAAGAATATGTCATCGGGGTCGTCGCAGCGGAAATGCCGGCTGAGTTTGAATTAGAGGCGCTGAAGGCTCAAGCGTTAACGGCAAGAACGTATATCGTCAAGCAAATGATCAATGACCAACCGATTAGCTTGCCAGAGGGTGCGAATGTCACGGATACCATTATGCACCAAGTATACTATAGCAATGAACAATTAAAGCGCTTATGGGGAGCGGATTACAGCTGGAAGATTAAAAAGATTACCGAGGCTGTTCAAGCGACGCGCGGACAAATCTTAACGTATAATAACGTTCCGATTGAAGCTTCGTTTTTCTCGACAAGCAATGGCTTTACGGAAAATTCTGAAGCTTATTGGGAAAATGCCTTTCCTTATTTAAAAAGCGTTTCCAGCCCTTGGGATAAACAGTCACCGAAATTTTATGACCGAAAAGTCATGTCTGTCGCTGAATTCGAGCAAAAGCTCGGTGTTACACTTCCAAAAGACGGTTCCGTCGGAGTCGTTCTTTCACGAACACCTGGTAAACGTGTAGAAGTTGTGGAGATTAACGGGAAAAAATTAAAAGGGCGGGAAGTACGCGAAAAACTCGACTTAAAATCAACGGATTTTACATGGGCGCGTAAAGGAAACAAAATCATCATCACAACAAAAGGATACGGCCATGGAGTCGGCATGAGCCAATATGGAGCAAACGGCATGGCGCAAGAAGGAAAAACGTACGACCAAATCGTTAAATACTATTACCAAGGAGTCAACATCTCCTCCGCAACCGCCTTCCTAAACCAACTAACCGCAAAGAAATAAGTGGGGGGTCTGCACGAGTGTTGATTAACCATAAAATGGGATTGTAAGCAAAAAATCAGACAAAAAGAGCCACTCTCCTGTACAATGTTTGTTACCCCTAACAAAACACCAAGGAGAGTGGCTCATATATGAAAAAGATTACCAC
>DASQMX010000003.1:0-1659 GCA_035645275.1 Anoxybacillus sp. | reverse complement strand
ATTGGAGAAGAAAAATACAGTATTATCTCAGATTACATAGGCAGGCCTGTACAAGCTTATGATAATACAGGAATTAAAGTCTGGGAAACCGATTATGACATTTACGGAAGATTGCGTAATTTGCAGGGCGAAAAGCAGTTTGTGTAGGCTCCCCCAACAAGGGTACAATTTAAAAGTATAAAATAAATAACTTTAAATTGTAAAAGATATTATGAAAAAGAGCAGATTCAGTCCTGATCAGATTGCTAAAATTTTAAAGGCCTATGATGGGGGCACCAATAGTGAAGAACTTTGCAGAGCGAATGGCATCAGCCGTCAGAGATTTTACAAATGGCGGAGTACGTATTCGGGAATGGAATCTTCGGATCTAAGGCGTCTCAAGCAGCTGGAAGAGGAAAATATAAGACTCAAAAGAATGTATGCTAACTTAGCATTGGACTTGGAAGCCGCCCGTTACATTATTGAAAAAAAGCTTTAAAGCCCTGCCATAAGAGAAGCCTGATAAAAGAATTGCAGGCTGAAGTGAAGATGGGCATCAGCAGGGCGTGCCGATTACTGGGAATCAGCCGTAGTTCTATGGCTTATGTAAGTATTAAAGATGATACGGAGCTTTACCATAAATTAATTTCTTTAAGCGAATCCCATCCCCGGGAAGGGTTTTGGAAGTGCTGTTTCCGGATGAGAAACCGGGGAGAAAAAGTAAACCATAAACGGCTTTACAGAATCTATAAACAGGCAGGATTGTCTTTACGAAGGAAATCAAAGAAGAGAAAAATCTCCAGGATTAAAGAACCTTTAGAGATTCCTGAAAGCTTTACCCACAGCTGGAGTATGGACTTTATGAGTGATGTTCTGGAAAATGGCAGAAAAATAAGAACCTTTAATGTAATTAATGATTTTAACAGAGAGGTTTTGTATATAGAGGCGGACTATTCCATTAAAAGCAGCCGTGTGGTGTGGGTTTTAAAACATCTGGTAAACCGATACGGAAAGCCCAAAAAGATCAGGATGGATAATGGTCCTGAGTTTATATCGCATCTCATTCAGACCTGGAGTCTGGTTAATGATATAAAATTTGCCTATATCCAACCCGGAAAGCCTACTCAAAATTCATTAATAGAGAGATTTAATAAATCTTTCAGACAAGGAGTTTTGGATGCTTATTATTTTCGAGTTTGGATGAGTAAAAGAAGTTACAGACCAATGGATAGAAGATTATAATCACTATAGACCTCACGAAGCATTAGATGGCCTATCACCGGTAATGTGGAAAAATGGACAGCAAGCCAACTCTGATGCCAAAGCTATTCCTGACCACTTTTCCACATCAATTAACAACAACAGAGAAATAACTAAAATTGCTACTTTTGAGTTGTACTAAAAAGGGGAAGTCTACACATTATTATATTTTGTAAAACCGGATGAATTAACCATGAAAAACAAAAAAAGCCGCAGAGTAACCTGCGGCAGTCAAAGAAAAAAAATTATCTTATAAGGATTGTAATTAATTTCAAAAATATGAAGTTGTTTAAAGTAAAAGAAAGAATGAAAACTTTATAAAAAAGTTGTATCATTCTTTCAAAAAAAAGTTTGTTAAACAAAGATATTATAAAAAAGAGATTTGTCCGTATTTATCATTAGGAGAAAAGAAAAATAACT
>DASQMX010000002.1:0-94223 GCA_035645275.1 Anoxybacillus sp. | reverse complement strand
ATCCCAGTCTGCAGGGCAGGTTGCCCACGTGTTACTCACCCGTCCGCCGCTAACCTCAGGGAGCAAGCTCCCCTCGGTCCGCTCGACTTGCATGTATTAGGCACGCCGCCAGCGTTCGTCCTGAGCCAGGATCAAACTCTCTAAATAAAAGTTATATACCTAACAAATTGACGTGGACGCTTCGTTTTGTTCAGTTTTCAAAGAACATTTATTAACGACTTCTCTATACTATCATCAAGTTTTTCTTGTGTCAAGCACTTTTTATTTCCCGTCAACCGCGGAGAGTATTTTCCGCAGCGACGGTTTATAATATATCATTTACTCAAAAACTAGTCAATACATTTTTTTAATTTTTTTCTGCAACATAATATCTATGATAAATTCCTTGCCCTTTTGTCGGCACTTCCTCAACTAATAACACGTTTCTTTCCACTAAGTATTCAAGCATAATGACAATATCTATAGAATAGACTTTAAGATCCGGATGCTCAATAATTTCTCCGATTGTCCAAGCTCCCTTTTTTTCTCCTAATACATTTAATAAATGAGCCGTTCCTGACGCTATCCGTGAGTGAATTAAAAATTCACTTGCCAAAAATAAAAGTTCTAGCCTTTTATCTAGTGTCTCTTCACTTTCAATCAATTCCTCATACAATTTATAAATTTGTGGGTCAATTTGTTTTACTTGATCCCATACCGTTACTTCAGGATAAAAACCTTGCTCAATGACAGCAAGCCTCGCTAGATGATGGAGAGCATGAACGACATGATTGTATGCATCTAACAATTGGTTTGTTTCAAAAAATACTTTTCCGTCCGTATATCTTCGAATCAACTTAGCAAACTCAATCCCCATTTTTAACTGACGGCTTTCTTTAGGGAATTCAAGAAGCCTTTTACGTAAGTCATAAACATATTCATTGCGATCAAACAAAACTTTTCCATTTAAAACCCAGTCAATCACTTTTCGGTTGGAACCTAGGAGAAGCCACTCATTTAATTTTTTTTCGTCAACTACATGCAGAGCAGCTTTTTGTTCATTAGAAACGTAATGTTTAATAAAAACAGGTTGTTCAGCATCTTTAACAATGACAAATAAAACAAGGTCAAACGTATCAGTTATAGCCGAGTTGTTTAGTTTTTTTTCAACCATTAAAATCCCTAGCGTATTCCGATGACTAGCTCTCTCTTGATAAATGGGACGCAACAAATCCTCCATGGCCGTTCCTCCATTTTCATAATTGCCGATATACAATTCGACAAAAATCGCAAAACTCCTTTTTCTTAGGAGACGATAAAAATTTTATTTTTATTGTCCAAAATACAGCTTATATGCTTACACTTTATGATATAGTTATTTTTAGGAGGGAATAAAATGGGATTAAAATATTCAAGTAAAATCAACAAAATTCGCACATTTGCTCTAAGCTTAATTTTCGTTGGCTTTGTCGTTATGTATATAGGTATATTCTTCCGCAACTCCATATTCGTTATGACATTGTTTATGATTTTAGGTTTGCTTTTTATTATTGCAAGTACGGTTGTTTATTTTTGGATCGGAATGTTATCTACAAAAACGGTTCAAGTTGTTTGTCCTTCTTGTAATAAAGTCACGAAAATGCTTGGACGGGTAGACATGTGTATGTACTGCAATGAACCATTGACGCTAGATCCTGATTTAGCCGGCAAAGAGTTCGACGAAAAATATAATCGAAAACAAAAAAAGAAAAAGAGCTGACCTAAAAGTGTCTGACCTCACGCGAAATCCATCATATATAGCGCTCTCATCTAACGTTATGGACTATATATTATGGTTGTGGGGTCTGGCACTTGCTTTGGTCAGCCTCTATTTTTAATGCTGGCGATATTCTTTTTGACAATCTGAACACACACCATAAATCTCCATTCTATGGTGGCTTACTTTAAAACCTGTAACGTGCGCAGCCAAATCCTCAACTTCATCTAATCCCGGATAGTGAAAATCAACAATCTTACCGCACTCTTCACAAATAATGTGATAATGATCGGAAGTGACAAAATCAAAACGGCTTGAAGAATCGCCATATGTCAACTCTTTTACTAATCCAACCTCTTTAAAGACGCGCAAATTATTATATACAGTCGCTACGCTCATGTTTGGAAATTTTCCTTCTAACGCTTTATATATCTCATCTGCCGTTGGATGCGACATAGAACTAATTAAGTATTCAAGTATCGCATGACGTTGCGGAGTAATACGTACTCCTGTTTTTTTCAACGTATCAAGCGCTTCCTTCAACTGAACATTATCAGACACCGTCATGCACCTCACTTTCTTCTAAAAGAATTATTATTTTATAATATTTATAAATAGTCTACAGGGTACATGGATATTTTGTCAATATTCCTATCATTAATATATGAGCTTGTTCTATTTTTACACATAAAAAATGAGGCTGTCTCATAAGAGGCTGATCTCACGACCATTCACAATATATCATGTACCTATCAAACACGATATACAATGATTGTAGTCGCAGGATTAGGCCCTTTGTTTTTGAGACAGCCTCCAAATCGTTAACGTCTGAGGAGGTATGCCCTACACTATTAACATACTCTCCTCTCCTTTTCTTTGTATAGACACCTACCTAATTCTCAAAAATTATTGTTGTAAATTTTCTTTGATATAGACTAACGCTTCTTCAACATGACCTTTTACCTTTACTTTCCGCCACTCTTTCACTAACTTTCCTTCTTTATCGATAACAAACGTAGAGCGTTCAATTCCCATATACTCTTTTCCAAAGTTTTTCTTTAGTTTCCACACACCATACTTTTCCGCTACTTTATGCTCTTCATCAGCTAACAGTAAAAACGGTAAATTGTATTTTTCAATAAACTTTTTATGCCGTTCGATTGAATCGGTGCTGACCCCCAAGATGACCGCATTTAAATCAGCAAACTGTTGATGGTAATCGCGAAAATCACACGCTTCTGTTGTACAGCCAGGAGTCATATCTTTCGGATAAAAATATAACACGACATTTTTTCCTCTAAAATCGGATAACCTTACTGTTTTTCCGTTGCTTGCCGGCAGTTCAAAATCCGGAGCAAGTTGTCCAATTTGCAGCGACATCCTCTTCCCTCCGTAATACTTATCTTAATTATTTTTAGCGTAGCGAAAAGAATCGTCATGTGCAACTTTTATCTTTTTTCAAAATCGATGACTGTGCGCACAATCAAGGCAGCCGGCAAAACATAACCTAACAACCCTTCTGCCGCTGCAAGCCATCTTCCAACTCCGACGGGGATGATATCACCATAACCGACTGTCACTAAGGTAGTCGCACTGAAATACAGGCTGTCTTGAAGCAACTCAAAAAAATCTCGATCAGCTGCTTTTTCTTTTATCAATAAAACTTCATAACCTTTCATTTGTAATACTGTGTAAACAAGACCGAAACCAATCAACACTGTCAGATAAAGAGCTAATAAAACGAACAAATTTTCTAGTGAAACATAGCGGTGCGGATTTTGATTAATGGTCCATATCGATTTTATACTCATAAATAAAACGGTGAAAATCATCATTAACAAAATATACTCCATTTTTATCCCCCCGTATATATCCATACATATATACGAGGAATAAAACCTGAATATTCAAGAGAGGAATTCCCTAATCCCTGTAACAAATAACAAAAGCAGGGTTACATTTAATTCCCTGCTCCTCTATAACGTTTCACTCCGGCATTCCATAAGAAAACGGCAATCATAAAGAAGATAACCCCCATCACCGGTGTTAAAAATGCATAACCGTACCATTCTTTTTTCCCGAGAAAATAAGCAGAAGGATAAACGCCAACAAAGGCAAATGGCAATATCCACGTTAAAATATAACGAATCACACGGTTATAAATATCAATCGGATAGCGACCGTAGTTGCCGATATTGTACATCATTGGCATAATCGAACTCCGCGCATCCGACCAAAAGCTGATTGTCGCCAGTGAAATGAAAATCCCTGCATAAACAAGCGTTCCACCAAGAACAAAAAGGATAAAAATAAAAATATCATACCAATGAAAAACTAAGTCTAGACGCGAGCCTGCGTAAATCATAATAATAATTCCTGTAATCGCTCCAAGAAGCGACTCAAGTTCCATCCGCTCAAGAACGATTTGAAACAAGCTATGCACAGGTCGCGTCAACACACGATCCATTTCCCCGCGCACAATATATCGTTCATTAAAATCCCAAATGTTAAAAAACGCTCCAAACACGGCAAACGGTACTAAGAAAAATCCGTAAATAAAAATAATTTCATCACGAGTCCATCCGTTTAATACTTGCGTATGCCCAAATACAACGAGAATAAAGATTAAGTTCACCGCTTGAAACATCAAATCAGAGAAAAATTCGACCAACAAATCCGTTCGATATTGCAATTTCGTTTTCAAATATTGCGACATGTATTGAAAAAATACAGAGACGTAAAACATATACTCACCCTCCCTGAATGACAAGCTGTTTTTTCGCTGCTCTCCACAACAGCTGAATCGGGATGAGCAAAATCAAGCTCCACATAAGTTGAAACATTAACCCATCGATAATCGCTTGCCCTTGAAAACTTTCCGTAAAAATCATACTTGGAATATAGCTGATTCCCTGAAACGGAAAGTATTTCATAATTTCTTGCGCCCAAGCTGGATAGAAGCTAATCGGCAAAATCAAGCCAGAAAATAAATCGATTATAAAACGTTTCGCACGCAATAATCCTTCATTATTAAGAGTAAAAAACGTTAAAATCCCGGCAATTAAATTAAGTTCAGAATTAATAATAAAGCTCAACACGATTGAAACCGCAAAGTACCCCCATGTACTTACATTGGTTGTCAGCTCAAGCGGAAAAAGCAAACCGACAATGACCATGCCCGGCAAGGAAAAGAAAAACAGGCGAAAAATCCCCTCGCCTAAGCCTTGCATCGTTTTCATTCCTAAATAACTATAAGGTCTGATAAGCTCGGTGGCGACTTTCCCTTCTTTAATTTCCATAGCGATTTCACGGTCGATGTTATTAAAATAAAAGGCGCGCGCCATCCATGCAACAGCCACATATGTCGTCATCTGCAATACCGACATTCCTTGTATAGAGGGCTTGTCGCCATAAATAGCGGTCCATAAAAAATAGTAAGCACCGATGTTAATGCTATAAATTAAAATACCGCTGTAATAATTCGTGCGATAGGCAAGCATCATTAAAAAACGAATGCGAATCATTTCGATGTATTTAGCCATGTACAACACCTTCTTCATAGATGTTACGAATAATTTCTTCCGTCGAAATCTCATTAATATTAATATCTTTAATCTCATATTTTGCGACAACACGGCCAATTACATCCGACATATCCGTTGGTGATACATGAGCTGTCCAAACATTTTCTCTTTCTCCCGCTTGCCATTGCACCTTTAAATCAGCGGTCAATATGTTTAATTCCTCTTGAGTTACTTCTTTAGCAAACTGAAACTGAATTTGTTTTCCTTCGCCCCAGTTCGCCTTTAATTCCTGCAACGAACCATCGTAAATAATTTTTCCTTCATCAAGCATAATGACGCGTTCACATAATGCTTCAATATCGGAAATATCATGTGTTGTTAGTAAGATCGTTGTATTATATTTTTCATTAATTTCTTTTAAAAATTTACGGATTTTTAATTTAACGAGCACATCTAAGCCGATTGTCGGCTCATCTAAAAATAAAAGCGGCGGATTATGAATAAGCGCGGCAGCCAATTCACAGCGCATTCGCTGCCCAAGTGACAATTTACGAACAGGCTTATCTAACAATGGGCCGATATCAAGCGTTTCGATGACATGTTCCATATGTTCTTTATAAGCTTGATCGGATACTCGATACACTTTTTTCAGAAGACGGAACGACTCTTGCACCGCAATATCCCACCATAGTTGTGAACGCTGTCCAAAGACAACGCCGATTGTTTGCACAAATTTTTCCCGTTCTTTATGCGGATTCATTCCGTTCACAATGACTTTTCCTGAAGTCGGTGTTAAAATTCCTGTCAACATTTTAATCGTTGTTGACTTTCCTGCACCGTTTTCACCGATGTAGCCGACCATTTCTCCTTGTTTGACGGTAAAGGAAATGTCGTTAACAGCACGAATGATTTTATAGTTTCTCGTAAACAGGTCGCGAAATGCTCCCATGAGGCCTGAACGGCTTGAATAGGATTTAAATTCTTTGCGCAGTTTTTCTACTTCGATTGCATTTGCCATATCTCATTACCTCCATCACAACACGATAAAGTGAAGCTTCTTCAGTAGAGCCTCCTCTACTAGCGCCAGTTGAGCGATTCGTACTTCTAGCATCTTTGTAAAGACAAGGCTTACGGACAGTTAAAACCAGACAAAGAATAGTTTATCTAAAGTAGAAGTACGAAACAAATTGTACGCTTAACTAAATATGTTAGAATAGAAATCGTCATAGAAACTCGCTTAGGAGGCTTTTCGATATGAATTTTACAAAATCAGAACAGCTATATAAAGAAGCATTGGAACATATCGTTGGCGGCGTCAACAGTCCATCCCGCTCTTATAAAGCGGTTGGCGGCGGCGCTCCCGTCGTGATGGAACGCGCGAAAGGTGCTTACTTTTGGGACGTAGATGGAAATAAATACATCGACTACCTAGCAGCATATGGACCAATTATTACTGGACATGCCCATCCACACATTACAAAAGCGATTCAACGTGCTGCGGAAAACGGGGTACTATACGGAACACCTACACCTTATGAAATTACATTTGCAAAAATGTTGAAAGAAGCAATTCCTTCGCTGGAAAAAGTTCGTTTCGTCAACTCAGGAACCGAAGCAGTTATGACAACGATTCGCGTGGCACGTGCCTATACGGGCCGCGATAAAATTATTAAATTCGCCGGCTGCTATCATGGACATTCCGATCTTGTACTTGTCGCTGCTGGTTCTGGTCCGTCTACACTAGGAACTCCTGACTCTGCCGGTGTTCCAAAAAGCATTGCACAAGAAGTGATCACCGTTCCATATAACGATATTGATTCGTTTAAACAAGCGATTGAAACATGGGGAGACCAAGTCGCAGCCGTACTTGTTGAACCGATTGTCGGAAACTTCGGCATCGTTGAACCAAAGCCTGGTTTTCTTGAGACCGTAAATGAACTTACTCATCAAGCTGGTGCGCTTGTGATTTACGACGAGGTTATTACAGCATTCCGCTTTATGTACGGTGGAGCACAAAATTTATTAGGAATTGAGCCTGATTTAACAGCTCTCGGTAAAATCATCGGCGGAGGTCTGCCAATTGGCGCATATGGCGGTCGCAAAGAGATTATGGAGCAAGTCGCTCCGCTTGGCCCTGCTTATCAGGCAGGAACAATGGCAGGAAATCCAGCTTCTATCCTCGCGGGAATTGCTTGCTTAGAAGTGCTGCAGCAAGAAGGAGTTTACGAATACCTTGATCGTCTTGGTGCCATGCTTGAAGAAGGCATTTTAGCCCATGCAAAAACGTATGACATCCCGATCACCATCAATCGTTTAAAAGGAGCGTTAACCGTCTACTTCACAACAGAAAAAGTAGAAAATTACGAACAAGCTCAGCGGACAGACGGTGAAATGTTTGCAAAATTCTTCAAGCTGATGTTAAAGCAAGGAATCAACCTCGCTCCTTCTAAATACGAAGCATGGTTCATCACCATCGCTCATACAGAAGAGGACATTCAATATACATTACAAGCGGTTGAAAACGCATTTAAAACCCTGAAAAATGAATAAATATACATTTTTGATTTTTGTGCGGAGAGGCTTAACTCTCCGCTTTTGTTTTAAATCGATTGAAAACGTTTACAAATAATTTTATTCATTTTTCCGACAAATGAATATAAAAACCAAAAAAATGAATAAATAATTGATTTCACTTCTTTAACGTGATAACATAAACTATAAATTCCGAAAATTTAATTTGTTAATAATTTTTGTAAAATATATATTAACCTAATTACTATAGATTGATTGCAGGAGGTGAAAGGCAAAAAAGTGGGTCTCCATCTTGAGATACATTTCCCACTTTAAAGCCGATTACATGAAACAACAATGGAGTCCGAGTCTGTTTAAAGATTTCCATCATGCAGAACATGATGCATGCGGAATTGTATCTGCCATCGAAAAACACCGCACGCCTACAAGAGAAAATATTATGACATGTATTGATGCGCTTGTAAAAATGAATCATCGTGCCGGCTTTATTAACGGAGAAGGCGATGGAGTTGGTATTCACATCGATATTCCAAAAGCACTTTGGATGGAAAAGCTGGCAAATGCAGGACAAAATCCAGAAATAGCAAACCGCGACGATTTTACGGTTGGACATATCTTTATTAATAAAACAACGAACGTAACAAATAAAAAAGAACAAATAAAGTCTCTCTTCAAACAATATGGACTTTCCCTTATTTATGAATCCGATCGTGTTACTTCTTCGAGCGCATTAGGTCCGATTGCGTTACGGCAAGAACCTCTGTTTTGGCAAGTCGCTCTTTTACCTACTGATTCGGTAAATCTGGCAAAATGCTTATTTGAACTAGTCATTGACATCGAACAAGATGAAAATGTTCATGTCGCTTCGTTAAGCAATTTTTATGTTGTTTATAAAGTCATGGGAGCAGGCGATATTTTACCAAAATATTACCATGATTTAGCCAATCCCCTTGTCGCTTCAACAATGACATTAGGACATAATCGTTACTCAACAAATACTCTTTCAAACTTCTTCCGCGTTCAACCGTTTAGCGTGCTCGGGCATAACGGTGAAATTAATACGATTGCCAAGCTTCGCGATGAAGCGAAAATGATTGGTGTTCCATTAACAAACGGCGGAAGCGATTCACAAGATTTAAGCCGCACGATCGACACGCTTATTTCTCGTCACGGTTACAGTTTATTTGAAGCAATCGATATTTTGTTCCCGCCAATTATAAATGAAATTAGATCTTATCCGGAGCATCTTCAAGATTTATATACGTACATTCGCGAGGCATGGGGACATTTCGCTCAAGGACCTGCCGGCATCATTTCACGATACGGTGATGAAGCGGTATTTAGCGTTGATGCCCTTGGCTTACGTCCTCTTTGGAAGCTTGAAACAGAAAATCGTTTCATTTTTTCATCTGAGCCTGGCATTATCCCATCAAGCGAATATACAGGCGAACCAAAGCCGCTTGCCCCGGGAGAAAAGATCGGCTTAAAATGGGCAGACTCAGGCTTTATCCAAGTGTTTGAATACGCTCAGTTTCAAGAAGAAGTGTATAAACGTTTTTCAAAACGGGTCGATATCGCGAATTATCGCAATCGCTTAAACCCGCCGCGCTTAGAAAAATACGTTACCGTATCTTCACCAGCAAAAGTAAGCAATGGACAGTACGCTGCATTCGGCTGGGATCGCGAACATATTCAGCTTCTCGAACAAATGGCGGAAAAAGGAGCAGAACCGATTCGTTCATTAGGGCATGATGCACCGCTGGCCGCGATTGCTCCTAATCGCAAAAATCTAGCGGATTTTATTAAAGAAAGCGTCGCCGTTGTAACCAATCCGGCTATCGACCGCGACCGCGAAACAGAACATTTTTCAACACGAACAGTTGTTGGAAAGCGTCCATCTTTATTCGAAGATGCGGAAAAATCATTTGTGATTGAACTTGTTTCACCAATTCTTATCGAAGGAAAATTAGGTTACGAATGTTCAGAGCCACTAGGCCAACCTTCATACGACCAAATTGTTCATGCGTTTCAATCACAAAAATTAGCATACTTCCTCTCAGCAACCTTCACAGCTGACGAAACGCTTCCAGATGCACTAAAACGCCTTTCTGACGAAGCGTGCGAAGCGGTTCGTGATGGAAAAACACTTCTCATTCTCGATGATGCAGAAGCTCATCAAAACGGAAAGTTGTGGATTGATCCGTTGTTGGTCACTTCTGCCATTGATAAAGCGTTGACGGAAGCTGGATTGCGCCGCAATTGTTCGCTCTTGCTCCGCTCTGGCGCGATTCGCTCATTGCATGACTTTATCGTTGCCTATGGCTTAGGCGCTAATGCAATCAGTCCGTATTTAATGTTTGCAACGGTAACTGATGAATCGATTACTCCTGTTATGAACTTATTCAACGCCTTAAATAAAGGCTTGGAAAAAGTCATTTCAACCATCGGTATTCATGAACTGAGAGGATATAGCCGCCTCTTCTCGTCAATTGGCTTACATGATGAAATTGCCGAAGTTTTAAACATCGTTAACTTCTTTGGTTCCGATTCTTTAAAATACGATTTTGCTGCACTGAAAGAAGATGCGATTGCCCGTGCAAAAGATTTTGCGGACGAAAATGCAAAGCCGGGTAAAACATTCCATGTGTTTCCGCGTATTTGGAAAGCTATCGGTGAAGTCGCGCAAACAGGGGCATATGACAACTACCGCGAAAAATTAACCGAATTAGAAACGCAAACGCCGACGACCATTCGTCATTTATTAGATTTAAAGACAGCAAAAAAATCTATTCCAGTCGACAAAGTCGATATTAGCGTCGGCGAGCACAGCTTGCCGTTTGTGATTGCCTCGATGTCTTTCGGCTCACAAAACGAAATCGCCTTCCGCGCTTATGCAGAAGCAGCTGACCGTTTAAATATGGTTAGCTTGAACGGCGAAGGCGGCGAAATCAAAGATATGCTTGGAAAATATCCTCGTACACGGGGACAACAAATCGCTTCCGGCCGCTTTGGTGTCAATGCTGAGTTACTCAACTCTTCTAATCTTTTAGAAATTAAAATCGGGCAAGGAGCAAAACCTGGTGAAGGCGGTCACCTTCCTGGCTCTAAAGTAACGGCAAAAATCGCTGAAGCACGTAACGCGACAATCGGTTCTGACTTAATTTCACCGTCAAATAACCATGACATTTATTCGATTGAAGATTTAGCGCAAATGATTGCTGAGTTAAAAACAGCGAACGATAAAGCAAAAGTAGCGGTAAAAGTTCCGGTTGTTCCAAATATCGGGACCATTGCCGTTGGCATTGCAAAAGCGGGAGCTGATATTATTACGCTTAGCGGCTTCGATGGCGGAACAGGAGCAGCGCGCATTCATGCCTTGCAGCACGTTGGGCTTCCGGTGGAAATCGGCGTCAAAGCAGCTCATAATGCTCTCTTGGAAGCTGGATTACGAAATAAAGTCGAAATTTGGGCAGATGGCGGCATTAAAAGTGCACTTGATGTCATTAAAGTCATGCTGCTTGGGGCAAACCGCATCGGTTTTGGAACGCTTTCGATGATCGCGATCGGCTGTACAACATGCCGCGGCTGCCATTTAGATACTTGCCATGTCGGTATCGCGACACAAATCGAGTCAGAAGCACAAGCGAAAGAACATGGATTACGCCGCTTTGTTCCACGTCAATTTGAGCCGGCTGTCCAAGGATTGATGAACTTGTTCACTGCGTTTGGAAACGAGCTTAAAGCTTTAACCGCTACGCTCGGCTATGAACGATTACAAGATCTCGTTGGCCGCTCTGATTTGTTGGAACAAACAAGAGGTTTAGAGCAAATGAACTTAGAAAACTTGCTTGAAGTTCTCGAAGTAGAGCAATTTGCTCAAAAAGAAGTAGCTGCAAGCGTTGAAGACTATCAATTACTTGTTGCGGCAGGCGCTGAATATCTTGACTATCATGTAGAAGATTTACATCGTTCCCGTGAGTTTACAACCGTTACTTCAGAACAGCGTGTTCTCGGTAGCCGCGTTTCCTGCCACCGCGTACGCGGGCGTCTAGATGGTTCGTACAAAAAGTTGCCAAACGTAACATTGCGTTATAAAGAAGGTTCCATCCCAGGTAATGGTCTTGGAGCATACAATAGCTACGGCATTCATATTCATGTTGATGGCGGCGCACAGGACGGTACCGGCAAAACTGCATTGGGCGGAAGTATCCTTATTTTTAAAGCCAAAGGAAAAGACGGAAAATTCTACAACGGCTCCGTCGGAAAAGGCTTCGGCTATGGGGCACAAAAAGGGTTGTTAGTCGTTCAAGGAAATGCTGATGCCCGCGCCGGAATTCGTCTCTCAGGAGCGGATATGATCATTGGCGGCCAAGTGACAACACCGATTCCAGAAAAGGAATACGGTAACATTGGCACCCGCGCGAATATTAAAGGATTTGCCTTTGAATATATGACAAACGGACGCGGTCTTGTTCTTGGTGACCCAGGACCATGGATTTGCGCTGGTATGACAGGTGGAGTCGTCTACTTGCGTCACCAGCCGGAAATGGGATTAACAAAAGCTGCTCTTGAACGCCGTATCGCGAAAGGAGCAAAAGTAAGTATCGAAAAATTGTCAACAAAAGGAAAAGCAGATGTGCAAGAATTGCTTTCTAAATATATTGAGCTGTTAATAGAGCACGAACAATACGAAGAAGCTAAATCACTAAAACCGTTGCTTGAACAACCGGAAGAACACTTCTTCCAAGTTATCCCAACAAAAGAACAAGCCGATCCATCTGTATCTACGGAATAACCAAAAGATTGCAGTGTTAAATCCCTTTAAAAATGAGACTATCTCCATATTTGATGAGATAGTCTCATTTTTCTTTCTCCCCTTGATATCCTTTAGTAAACGATGTATATTACTAAGTTGTTTATGAAAAATTTTATGCTAAAAGGAAAGGATTTTGAATTGCGATGAAACTCGGTGCCCGCGTCTTTAAAACGGGAATTGCCATTACTTTAGCGCTTTTTTTAGCGAAACTTCTTGATTTACCGTCACCGGTATTCGCTGGCATTTCTGCTGTATTTGCGATGCAGCCTACCATTTACCGTACGTATTTATCCCTTATTGAACAGCTCCAGGCTAACGTCATTGGTGCCTTTTTTGCCGTCATCATCGTTCTTATATTTGGTCATGATCCGTTTTTTATCGGTTTAACTGCTATTTTAGTCATTGCTCTCTTCGTAAAATTACGTTTGGAATCGACCATTCCTGTAGCACTTGTAACAGTGATTGCGATTATGGAATATACCGGCGACGGGTTTATCCAGTTTGCGTTAATCCGCTTCTCAACCATTCTGTTAGGTATATTGGCGGCATTCTTTGTGAACCTTGTGTTTATTCCGCCAAAATATGAAAAAAAGCTTTACTATAAAATTGTCGACAACACAGAAAACATTTTGAAATGGATTCGCATGAACATAAGACACGCCTCTGAACATAATCTCTTAAAAGAGGACATTGAAAAATTTAAAGAAAACATGATAAAGCTCGATCAGCTTTATTTAATGTACAAAGAAGAAAGGAACTATTTTGCAAAAAATAAATATGGAAAGTCGAGAAAGCTCGTTCTATATAGAAAAATGATTACAACAACCAATCGTGCGCTGGAAACTTTGAAGCTACTTCATCGGCTAGAAAATGAACTTCAGCATATGCCAATAGAGTTTCAGCAAGCTATTCGCTCTGAACTAGATTGTTTGCTTAATTATCATGAGCAAATTTTATTAAAGTTTATCGGCAAAATTAAATATCAGCCAGATTCGGAAATTGTCACCGAAGCATGCAACAGCAGAAAATGGCTTGTTGAAGCATTTAATAACCATTACTTAGAAAGATGCAAAGAAGCAGATAATTATCATTTATTCCCCCTTGTTGGTACCATTATCGAATATAGCGAACAATTAGATCATTTAGATAAACTAATCGACAGTTTCCAAAATTATCATAAAGATGAACAATCATTTGAAATTAGAGAACAGGAAGTTTAAACGAACATTCCTGCAATAAAGAAATTTGCGAGAAACTGAAGGTTGAACAAATTCGACCGATATTTTCCACCGTTTCTGACGATGTAAATACTGGGCGTAAAAAGCAGCGCCGCACCTGTTAAAAGCCAGATATCTACTTCACAAAATCAACGTAATCCCAACGGAAAAGCGGCTGACCAGTTTAGGTCAGCCGCTTTAGTTTTTCATGCGCGGATCTAATGCATCGCGCAATCCATCCCCCATCAAGTTAAATCCGAGCACGGTTAGCATAATTGCTAACCCCGGAAAAATCATTGTCCATGGAGCCTGTGTTAAATAATCTTTCGAATCAGCAAGCATTTTTCCCCACTCCGGGTTTGGCGGCTGTGCTCCCAGCCCGAGGAATCCGAGTGCTGCCGCTTCAATGATTGCCGTTGCAATTGCCAATGTTCCTTGAACAATAATTGGTGCCATACTATTCGGTAAAATATGGTGAAATAAAATGCGAGCATCGCTCATCCCAATTGCTTTGGCAGCCATAATATATTCTTCCTGCTTAATGCTTAACACCCTGGAACGAATGAGACGTCCAAAGTTTGGGATGTTAATAATAGCAATAGCAATCAACGCATTTTTTAACGATGGTCCGAGCACAGCGACAATACCGATTGCCAGCAGAATACTCGGAAACGCCAACATAATATCAAAAATACGCGAAATCATTCCATCAATCCATCGACCGTAATAACCCGCAATAATCCCAAGCAAAGAGCCAACAATCACAGAGCCCAGTACAGAGAAAAATCCAACCCATAGGGAAATTCTTGCCCCATAAATCACACGCGAGAAAATATCACGGCCAAAATCATCCGTGCCAAATAAATGTTCATTCGACGGTGCCTTAAGGCGCATCGATAAATTTTGCTCATTAATTTCATATGGTGCAATCATCGGAGCAAACACCGCTAATAAAATGAAAAATAAAACAATGCCTGTCCCAACTAAGGCCATTTTATTTTTCTTAAAACTGCGCCATCCTTCCTTCCAAAGCGAAACAGATTCCTCTTTTACTTTCGCATTTTGTACCGGCGTTCCATTGCGAGCGAGTTCAGCCATTATTGTCCCTCCTTTTTGACAGGTTTAGTTATATTTAATGCGCGGGTCAATCGCAGCATAAAGCAAGTCAACAATTAAGTTAATCAATATAAAAATCGTTGCCACTACTAAAATTCCTGACTGAATAACCGGATAATCACGATATCCAATGGCCTCGTAAATATAACGGCCAATTCCCGGCCAGCTAAAAATCGTTTCTGTTAAAATCGCTCCACCTAACAATAATCCCATCTGCAATCCGATGACTGTAAGTACAGGGATAATTGCATTTTTCAATGAATGCTTATATACAACCCAAAATATGCTAAGTCCCTTTGCTCTTGCTGTACGGATATAATCGGACTTCATCACTTCAAGCATGCTTGAGCGGGTAATGCGCGCAATAATCGCCATCGGAATGGTCGCCAATGCAACACTTGGCAGCACCAAATGCTGCAATACTTGTATAAATTGCTCTGTATTCCCTTGCAACAATGTATCAATTAAATAAAGATGAGTAATCGGAGATACAGGATTTCGTACTTCTTCTCTTCCGGAAGTCGGCAATAAATCTAAGTTAATTGCAAAAATCCACTGTTCCATTAATCCTAGCCAAAAAATCGGCATCGATACGCCAATTAACGCTAATACCATCGCCACATAATCAAACCAGGAGTTTTGGAACCATGCGCTGATAATTCCAGCATTCACACCAATCACAATCGCAATTAGCATCGCCGCAAGCGACAACTCCAATGTCGCTGCTAAATATGGCCAAATTTCCTCTGTAATGGACGCCCCCGTTCGGATCGACTCGCCTAAGTCTCCTGTCAATAATCCACCTAAGTATTTAAAATATTGAACGTACCAAGGCTGGTCTAAACCTAATTTATGTGTTAATGCTTCTATCGCTTCTTTCGTGGCCTTTTGTCCTAAAATCACTTGCGCTGGGTTTCCCGGAATGGCACGAATCATAAAGAAGACAATCAGCGACATTCCTAACAACACGGGAATAACCATAAAAATTCTTCGAATTGCATAGGCAAACATCCCTCTCACTCCTTCCTAGTCTTTTACTGTGAAAACTAAAGCACAGACTGCATGAGTGCGTTGATTATCGATTATTTATAACATTTTAGCGGTGATTCATGCTTTTCTGCCGTGATACCCGAACGAGAACGCCGGCGGACAAATACATTTGTCCGTAAAGCGTTCTTCGTTCAGGTTAGGCATGCGGGCGCATGCCCAGTCAGCTAAGCGTTTCGCTTAGCTGACTTCGGCAGAAAAGCTACTTAAATAAACTCGCTTTATCTGGATTTCATTGGTTAACTAACACACCTGGAGCAGTATGTACTCCAAAACAAAGCGAAGGTTATCATTCTATCTAAAAAAGAGAGAGAGGATGCACTCCCCTCCCTCAACACTTCATTATTTAAATTCCACTTTTGTAAATTTATCAGAACCAGTTGGATGCGGGTTGAATCCTTCAATATTTGACTTTCCAGCTAGCAATGGTGTTGAGTGTACAAGCGGAATCCATGGTGCATCTTCTTTAATAATTTCTTGTGCTTTTTTGTAAAGTTCGTTACGTTTGTTCTCATCGCTTACCGTTTGCGCTTCGACTAAAATTTTGTGAAGCTCATCATTTGCATAGTACGTATAGTTGTTGCTGCCAATGCTGTCTTTATCTAATAACGCATATAAGAAGTTGTCAGCGTCACCGTTATCTCCTGTCCAACCAAGCAAGAACGCATCTGCTTCTCCCTTTGCTGCTTTGTCTAGGTAAGTTGCCCATTCATAAGAAACGATTTTCGCTTTGACACCGATTTTTTCAAAATTTGCTTGAATCGCTTCAGCCACCTTTTGTCCATCTGGCATATACGGCCTTGGAACAGGCATTGCCCATAGTTCCATTTCAAATCCATTTGGATATCCTGCTTCTGCAAGTAATTGTTTTGCTTTTTCTAAATCAAATGGATAATCTTCGATTACGTCATTATAACCCGGAATGCTTGGCGGCATTGGGTTTTTCGCTGGTTCTGCCTGGCCAGCGTAGAATGCATCGATGATGGCTTTTTTGTCAACTGCATGGTTTAACGCTTGACGAACTAATTTGTTTTTCAATGGTCCTCTCGTTGTCGTTAAACCAACATAACCAACGTTCATAGATGGACGCTTAAAGATTTTCAAATCTTTGCTTCCTTCAACTTGATTAAGATCGGAAGGATTTAAATCTTCCATTAAATCAATTTCGCCTTTTAACAATGCATTTAAGCGAGCTGAGTTATCAGGAATCGAAACAAAGATTAATTGATTTAACTTTGGATATCCTTCTAACCAGTAGTTCTTGTTTTTCTCTAGAACAATACGTTCGTTGCGTTTCCATTCTTTAAACACGAATGGACCTGTACCAACAGGATTTTCGCCAAACTTATCACCATGCTTTTTCACTGCTTCAGGACTTGCAATCGCAAATGGAGTCATCGCGATATTTTTCAAGAATGGAGCTTGCGGACGTTTTAATACAAATTGAACTGTGTATTCATCCACTGCTTTCACTTCTTTAATTACATGGCTTTCGTCATTTTTATAGCCGCCAAACATGGAGCCGTAGTATGGGAATGTATCGGCATTACCGTTTGCCCAGCGTTCAAAGTTGAAAACAACCGCTTCCGCGTTAAAATCTGTTCCGTCATGGAACTTTACGCCTTGGCGAAGTTTAAACGTGTAAGTTAAGCCATCTGGAGAAACTTCCCACTCTGTTGCTAAGGCTGGTTGGATGCTTGTATCACCATCATTGTAGTCTAATAATGTGTCAAAAATGTTCTTAGTAACTTTTAAGGACTCACCATCTGTTACAACCGCAGGATCTAGAGAGACCGAATCACCGCCGCGTCCGTATACGAGTGTATCTTGTGCGGCATCTCCTTTCCCACCAGTTTTTTCACCGCTTGTTTTCTCGGATTTTTGGCAACCGACCAAGGCGGTTGAGAGCATCAACAAGAAAACGAGCATCGCAAATAGCGATTTTTTCTTCACTGCTATTCCCCCTTTATACATTGTTTATATTTTAGTTGCCTATCACCTTATTGATAAAGGTGACAAGCAACGTAATGCCCTTGCTCAATTTCTTTCAATTCAGGACGAGTTGTTTTGCAAATCTCCATGCACGCACTGCAGCGAGTATGAAAAGCACAACCCTTTGGCGGATTTGAAGGGCTTGGCAAATCGCCCGACAATAACTGTTTATCCTGTTGATACTCTGGGTCTGGAATTGGAACAGCGGACAACAGTGCTTGCGTATATGGATGTTTTGGGTTTTCACACAATTTGTCGCTATCGGCTAATTCTACAAGTCTACCTAAATACATTACGCCGATACGGTCACTAATATGCCGAACAACTCCTAAATCGTGAGCAATAAAAATATAAGTTAAGCCAAATTCTTTCTGTAAATCTTCCAAAAGATTTAATACTTGAGCTTGAATCGACACATCCAGTGCGGAAACCGGCTCATCGGCAATAATGAGTTTCGGATGCGTCATAAGCGCACGTGCAATGCCGATGCGCTGGCGCTGTCCGCCGCTAAACTGATGCGGATAACGTTTCGCATGATAACTGCTTAGTCCAACGACCTCAAGCATCTCTTGCACGCGTTTTTTTCTTTCCTGTTTTGAGCCGATTCCATGCACAATGAGCGGCTCTTCTAAAATTTTTTCAACCGTATGGCGCGGGTTTAATGAAGCAAAAGGGTCTTGAAATACCATTTGCATTTCTCTACGCATTTTTCGTAACTCTAACTTTGATAAACTTGTAATCTCTTTATTTTCAAACACAATAGAACCTTCCGTTGGTTCGATGAGGCGAAGCAGCATTCTTCCTGTTGTTGACTTACCGCAGCCGCTTTCGCCTACAAGGCCTAATGTTTCCCCTTTATATACCGTGAAAGATATGTTATCAACCGCTTTGACCTCGCCGATTTTTTTTTCAAAAATTCCACCTGTAATCGGAAAGTATTTTTTAAGTCCTTTCACCTGCAGCAACGGTTCGCTCAACGTTGATTTCCTCCTCTCTTTGATGCAAGAAACAACGAACTTTATGTCCTGGTTCACCTGTTTCATATAACCCTGGATTTTCTTTAAAACAGCGTTCAAAGGCATGTTCACAGCGCGCAGCAAAACGACACCCTTGTCGAATCGACCCAGGTTTAGGCACATTTCCTGGAATCGAATATAGGCGGGCCTTCTTCTCACGAATGTCAGGAACCGATTGAATAAGACCGATTGTATAAGGATGTTTCGGATTTTTAAAAATCGTGCGTACATCGCCTTCTTCGACAATTTTTCCAGAATACATGACGACAACGCGCTGACATACTTCAGCCACCACACCTAAATCGTGAGTAATCATCATAATCGCTGTGTTAAAATTTTTGTTTAAGTCTTTCATTAGTTTTAAAATTTGCGCTTGAATCGTAACGTCTAGAGCAGTTGTTGGCTCATCGGCAATAAGCAGAGAAGGATTACAAACCATCGCCATCGCTATCATTACTCTTTGTCTCATTCCGCCGGATAACTGATGAGGATATTCGTTCATTATTTCTTTTGCGCGTGGCAACCCGACAAGTTTCAAAATTTCAATCGCGCGCTCTTGAGCCTGCTTTTTATTCATTTTGCTATGTATGCAAATTGCTTCGATTATTTGATTTCCAATCGTAAACAATGGATTTAATGATGTCATTGGCTCTTGGAAAATCATTGCAATTTCTTTTCCTCTAATCTCTTTCATCCGCTTTTCAGAAGCGTTTACAATATTTTCTCCTTTAAATAAAATTTCACCAGCAACAATCTTCCCGATACCTTTAGGCAACAATCCCATAATGGAGAGCGAAGTTACACTTTTTCCGCATCCGGATTCTCCAACAACTCCTAATATCTCCCCTTCGTTAATATAAAAATCTATTTCATCAACAGCAGGAACCTCACCATCATCGGTAAAAAATGAAGTCTTTAATCCTTTTACTTCCAGTACCGGATGTTTACTCATGTAGTCACTCCCTCATTTGTGTTGCATAATTTTCGGTATTTTCAAAATAATTATCTTATTTCACCTAAAATTATGCCATGCATGTAATAATAATACAATAAAAAATTTTTATAAAAATTAAACTATTTTAATAAAACTAAATTTTTCTTTAGAAATAGAAATATTTAATATACTAAAGGGCAGTCTCACCTTAATGAGACTGCCCTTTATATTCTGCTTGGTTGATTTGTTGAATCATAAATAATTTGTAATAACTTCCTTTTTTATCCATCAACTCTTCATGCGTGCCGCTTTCGACAATTTTTCCGTTTTCGATTAACACAATGCGGTCGGCGTGGGTAATCGTTGATAAACGATGCGCCACAATTAACGTTGTGCGATTTTTTGCCAGACGTTCTAGCGTTTCTTGAATTAAATGTTCACTTTCTAAATCAAGCGCTGATGTCGCTTCATCTAAAATTAATAAAGGCGGATTTTTTAAAAATACACGAGCAATCGCAATTCTTTGCTTTTGTCCTCCCGACAGCTTAACCCCCCGCTCACCGACTTTCGTATCATAGCCATTTGGCAGATTCATAATAAACTCATGAGCGTTAGCCGCCTTGGCTGCAGCAATTACTTCTTCATCGGTGGCATTCGGCTTTCCGAGCAAAATATTTTCTTTTACCGAATCGCTAAATAAAATGCTGTCTTGAAATACCATGCCAATCTTATCGCGCAAGCTCCGCACTTTAAAATCGCGAATATCTATCCCGTCAAGCAGGATGCGACCGCTTGTCACATCATAAAATCGCGGAATTAAGCTGACTAATGTCGATTTTCCGCCGCCGCTCATACCGACAAAGGCAACCGTTTCCCCTTTTTTGATGTTTAACGAAATATTGTGCAAAACAGGCTCTTCATTCTGTTCATAAGCAAACGAGACATTTTCAAATACAATATTTCCTTCTACATTTTTACACTCGATTGCATCTTGCTTGTCTTTAATATCATATTTTTCATCCATAAATTCAAAAAGACGATCCATAGAAGCAAACGACTGCGTTAAAGTCGTTGAAGAATTAACAAGGCGGCGCAACGGATTGTACAACCGTTCAATATAGCCAACAAACGCAACCATGGTGCCAATCGTTAAATTACCACGTACCACTTCATAGCCCGCATAACTAATCACCATAATCGGTGCAATATCAGTAATCGTGTTTACTACCGAAAAAGCTTTTGCGTTCCAATTCGTATGATCAAGAGCCTTGGTTAAAAAATTTCGATTTTGCTTATCAAATTGGCGTTGTTCATAATCTTCAATTGCACAACTTTTAATAATAGGCATCCCTTGAACCCGCTCATGTAAATGCGCTTGAAGCTCAGCTAACGCTTGAGAGCGGATTCTCGTCAGTTCTCTTAATCGGCCAAAAAAATATTTTACTGAAATAGCATAGATAGGAAGGATGATAATAGAAATAAATGTTAATTTTACATCCATTGTAAACATAATCGCAATCGCAATTACAATCGTTGCCATATCAAGCCAAAGATTCATAAGTCCTGTAATCACAAAATTTTTCGTCTGCTCTACATCATTGATAACGCGCGAAATAATCTCACCAGCGCGATGATTGGCATAGTAATGAAAACTTAGCTTTTGCATATGGGTAAACAATTGATTGCGAATATCATATAGCACTTTACTTCCTGTCCATTGCGCAAAATATTGTCGATAATATTCAATAACAGGACGCAAAACCACAAAAATCAATAACATAATCGTTAAAACCATCCATAGACGTGCAGTCTTTTCATCGACACTCAACTTCTTGTTGCCAATAATATCATCAAGGACATACTTCAACATCATCGGAATTAATAGTGGAATAACAAATTTTATAATACCGATCATAATGGTAGCAATGACCTGCCATTTATATGGACGCACGAATTGTAAATAACGATAAATATTGTTCAGAACAATCCCCCCTAAAAAAGCATAAAAACCTGTTGTAAAGTTTAGCAACAGGCTTTTTTGCTTCATCTGCCTATTTACTTTCGGTAAGCTAAAAATCTTTCATACCACGTATCAATAAAATCGGGAGCAAATGGACCTTTTCGTTGATGAACCCAGCTGATTAATTTCTCAACATGATTCTTTAAAATGCGATCAATAACGGCCGGATAATTCATTTCTTGACGATGGCGCTCGTATTCGTCTTCATCAAGAAGTATATAAGTCATATCAGGAAATACTTTCAAATCTAAATCATAGTCAATATATTTTAATGCTTCCCCGTCCCATACGAATGGAGAACTGATATTACAATAATAATACACCCCATCATTGCGAATCATGCCGATAATGTTAAACCAATATCGTGAGTGAAAAAAGCAAATCGCCGGTTCTCGCGTAATCCACGTTCGTCCGTCGGCTTCTGTCACAACCGTACGATCATTAGCACCGATAATATAATTTTGCGTCCCTTTAAGTACAACTGTTTCCTCCCATATGCGGTGAATGGAACCGTTATGTTTATAGCTATGTATTTGAATGATTTCTCCTTCAACAGGATAAGCTACCATGTTTCTCCCCTACTTTCATTTGGACGCTTTTCTTACTATTATAACGGTTCGATACACAATTTAAAACAATTCGGAAAGAAGTCTCATGAATGATTTAAACCCACGTTCGTTCACAATAAAAGAGAGGCTGACCCTAAAGCAAAGTGTCAGCCCCCCGTAGCCACAATATATAGTATATAACGTTAGATGAGAACACTATAGTGTTATAGATTTCGCATGAGGTCAGACGCTTTTTGGCCAATTCCATAATTTTTGTATTGAACTTGTTGATAAGATTGAATCACTTCTTCTGTTTGCTTTTCAAATATTTGTTGAATTTCCCGCAGTTGTTTTTTCATTGCGTTTATTTCGTCTTGAATCGAGCGCAATTTCGTCTTATTCTGCAGCTTGATTAATTCATCTTCAATCGCTTGGCATCTCTCCAATTCTTCTTGAAGAAACAGAAGTTGGTCCATGGTTTTTAACTGTTCGTTTACAAGCCGCTCAAACTGTTCCACAATCCATTACCTCCCCCAACCTATGTGACTATATATTAAATTCGGGAGGAAAACCTTTTTTCCTTTGACTACATATGTAGAGCAATAGCAAATTTTGTCGAGAGAACAGTTGTGTTGATTAACCAATAAAATCCAGATAAAGCGAGTTTATTTAAGTAGCTTTTAATGTAAAAAAGCGGCACTCCTTACCGGTAAAAAGGAGCACCGCTTTTTTGTTATTTGCTAGAATTTTGTGCTTTGCGAGCTTCTGCTTGTGCATTTTGTTGTCTTACTTCTTGCACATTTGTTTCAGCTGCAAATTCTGTACCGAATTGACCTGCAGCACCCGCTTGTGCAGATTGTGCGTTTTGTTGTTTTACTTTTTGAATGTTCGTACCTGCTGCTGTTTTGTTTGGTTGATTAGCCATTGTTATCACCTCCACGGAATTTAATGTACCCAGGAGGTGACTTCTATATCCAAAAAAATTATAAAAGTAATGATCTTCCGCCATCAACAATGATCGTTTGTCCACGAATCATCTCTGCCTCTTCTGATAAAAGGAACATCACCGTATGAACAATGTCTTTTGGTTCTATCATTCGTCCAGCAGGAGTTTTCGCTATAGCATCTGCCAGTAATTCTTCACGGTTTGGAAAATGTTTTAAGGCATCCGTATCAACAGCACCGCCAGAGACAGCATTGACAGAAATGTTTTTTGATGCTAACTCAACGGCTAAATAGCGTGTCAATGATTCAAGCGCTGATTTGGAAACACCGACAGCTGTATAATTTTCTAAATAGCGGATAGAGCCGAGCGAGCTAATGCTGACAATTTTCCCCCCGCCGACTTTCTCCATTCGCTTCGCTGCTTCTTGAGCGCAAAACAGCAGTGCTTTACTGTTAATATCCATTGTCCAGTCCCAATGAGATTCTTCTAATTCCATCGCTGGGCGGAGCACGCCTGATGCAGCATTATTGATTAAAACATCGACTCGCCCAAATACCTCATCAATTTGTGCAAACATTTCCTTAATTTTCTCTACTTTTCCTACATTTGCTTTTATCACAAGCGCTTTTCTGCCTAATGCTTCAATTTCTTTTGCTGTTTGCAGCGCTGCCTCCTTGCTGCGTGCATAGTTTACAACAATATCATATCCTTCTTCTGCTAAACGAAGAGCAATAGCTTTGCCGATTCCACGGCTGCTTCCTGTTACAACAGCCACCTTTTCTTTGTTCATATTTCATTCTCCTTTTTATGTATAAATATATCCCTCCTTTTTCAAACTATAGGAAAAAGGAGGAAAAATGCTCATGTACGTTGGACGTGATATGACAGAACTCTCAATGATTCCAAAGTCAGAATGGAAAGATAGCGAACTCGCCTTTTTTCACCATTCATTCCAACAAATTACTCCCTATTTAAACGTCGAGGGGCAAACCATCCATCGCGAGATTATTGAAGAAATCGAAGCGCGCGGTGGTTTAAATCGAAACGAAGCCGATTACACACATGGCACACGCATTTCTTTTGACTAACATTGGTGGGGGAATTCCCCGCCAATCACTTTAACGCTTTAACGCACCGGGGGTCAGACCCCAAATACGCTGGTGGGAGACAGGGAAGGCGTAGTTTTCGATTTCTTGTTTGCCGACTAGTTTTAGTCTCTCTGTTTCCTCTATATCGCCAACGATTTTTCCTTGGTAAACGACAATGTTCCAAATTAAATGGGAAAAGACGTGTTGAATCGTAGCAAACGGTTGTGCCAATTCTACTTCAATCCCATATTCTGTTCGTAAAAAATCGGTTAATTGCTCTTTTGGATTTTCCAACGTTAACGGTGTTTCGCAGTTTGGAAACTCCCATAAGTTAGCTAATAATCCCTCATTTGGCCGTTTATGAATTAATATTTTTCCTTCTTCATTTTCTAAAACAGCTGCGCTTATTTGTACTTCTTTTGTTTTTCCTTTCTTTGTTTTTACCGGAAGCTCAGACTGAACACCTTCATGGAAGGCACGGCAATGGGCTTGAACAGGACAAAGCAGACAGGACGGCTTGCCAGGAACACAAATTAACGCGCCTAATTCCATTAACGCTTGATTAAAATAAGACGGATTATCATGAGAAATAATTTTTCTTACAATTTCTTCAAAAACTTTTCTCGTTCCTGCCTTTGCAATATCTTCCCACACCAAAAAAATCCGCGACAATACGCGCATCACATTCCCGTCTACTGCTGGCTCAGGAATTCCGTAGGCAATGCTTAACACCGCCCCCGTCGTATAAGGTCCAACACCTTTCAGCTTTGAAAATTCTTCTACTGTATTCGGTACTTTCCCGCCATATGTCTCTTTTACTTCCTTTACCGCCGCATGTAAATTGCGCACACGCGAATAGTATCCAAGCCCTTCCCAAGCTTTTAACACTTTTTCCTCATCTGCTTCCGCTAACGCTTCTAGCGTAGGAAATTGTTCAATAAAACGATTAAAATATGGAATTACCGTATCTACTCTCGTTTGCTGCAACATGATTTCCGATACCCATACTTTATACGGGTCTTGATCTTTTCTCCATGGCAAATCACGCTGTTCTCTCTCAAACCAACCAATTAAATCGTTTTGAAATGCCTTTATATCAAATCCTTCTATAATTTGTTTTACGTTTTGATTCACGATGCTTCCTCCAAGATGATAAACTAATAATGACGCTTACAGTCATTTGTAGCTATTTTTATGCATAAAGATGAACTTCAGATGGCGTATGTTTTCACATAATATAATGATGAAAATACGTATTGAATGACGTTTGCTTCTGTTATAAGATAATCAATAAAAATTTTCAACCAATTTGTTATGATCATATACTCTTTTTTCAAAAAATGTGGACACACTATCGAATAGAAATGTTAAGGAGGTTTCCTTGATTGGATACAGGTACGCATATTTTAATGGGGATTGCTTTAGGCAGCATGGCAACATTAGACCCGATCGTTGCCCAAGACCCCATTCTCGCAGAAGCAGTATTAATTGGTACATTGGCAGGCTCACAGGCACCTGATTTAGATACCATTTTAAAACTAAAAAACAATGCGAAATATATTCGCAATCACCGAGGAATTACACATTCCATTCCCGCTGTGCTATTATGGCCGTTACTCATTAGCGGAATTATATACTACTTTTATCCTGAAGTAAATTGGCTTCATTTATGGATTTGGACATGGATTGCCGTCATTCTTCATGTCTTTGTCGACATTTTTAATGCTTATGGAACTCAAGCATTACGCCCTTTTACAAAAAAATGGATTGCTCTTGGGCTTATTAATACATTTGACCCGTTCATTTTCGTGATGCATATTGTGGGAATTGCCGCTGTCTTTGCCGGCACGCATCCTGGATATACATTTTTATTCATTTACATCATATTAGCGGGATATTACATCGTACGTTTTCGCCAACAACGCAACATTAAAAAAGCGGTCTATAAACGTATTCCGGATGTAGAAGACATCATTATCGTGCCAACGATTCGCTACAATGAGTGGCACTTAGCCATCACCGCGAAAAAATATTTTTATGTAGCGCGTGCAAAGTATGGAAAGATTTCGATTTTAGACACTTTCGAAAAATGTCCTGTACCAAATAATCCAATTATTGAAGCGGCTAAAAAAGATGACAATTTATCTGCCTTTTTATCCTTTTCTCCCGTATACCGTTGGGAAATCAACGAATATAGAGACCATTATGAAGTTCGTTTTACCGATTTGCGCTATCGCAGCAAAGGCTACTATCCGTTTGTTGCCGTCGTTCAGCTCGACCTTGATTTAAACATTGTCAGCTCTTATACAGGTTGGATTTTCAGCGAAGGAAAATTGCGGAAAAAGCTTGAATTAATCCCGAATTAAAAGAGGCTGTCTCATAAGGGTCTGACCTCACGTGCGTTTCACAATATATAGTTCATTTATCCGCTATTATGTCCTATATATTGTGTTGTGGGGTCTGACCCTAGGCTTTTGAGACAGCCTCTTTTCATTAATGTTTAGGATAATCCTCTTGATTAAGCAAATGTTTATATTTTGGATTATTCGTTGTAAACTCATGCAAACGCGCTCCGTACTGGTCAATCCACCCGCGCACAACCCTCTCCGTCAACTCTTTCCCTTTGTATGAGTAACCAGCACGTGCATACGTTGTTTCAAAGTCTTCCCATAACAGTTCTACCCATGTACGTGCTTGTGCATAAGCTAATGATTGGTTTTTCTCAAGCAAATAATTCGTTAATCGCTCAAAATAATCGTTCATGTCCATCATCTTTATTCACCTCGAATACCAATATTTGAACACATAAGTGCAAACAAACTTCTTAATAATAAAAATACGTGTTGTTTCTCAACACGAACGATACAGTGAAAAACGTTACTGCTTCATCATAAAGCGATGGTCGCTTATAAAATGAAGGAGGTGTACAGCAATGCGGAACAAAGAACGAGCTTTTCCGAATCAAAACAACAACAAGTTTGAAGGAGAGCCACGCGCGAAAGCTGAGTATGCCTCAAAACGTGCAGATGGTACAACCAACACTCATCCACAAGAACGAATGCGTGCTTCCGGTGAACGAGCTGATCAGTTTTAATCATTGTTACACACCATTGGAGGTGTTTGGTCATGGGCCGACATTCAAAAAAGAAGTTTTATGATAACCTTTATTCTAACCCTTTTCAACAACCATGGGCAAATCCGAAACATGCTCATTCACAAGTAAATGGCGAAACCCAGCAAACGCAGGATTTGATTATCCTTGAATATGAAACAAGGAAGCGCTCTTAACATTAGAGAAACCAGAGATTTTACTTCTCTGGTTTCTTTTCCTATTTTGTAAGCATAGAAATTGGCAATGCTTCTTCCTCGCCATTTCCGTTTAAACGATACCCCCAGGCGAATACTCCGTTTAAATATTTAATTTTGAAAAAAGAGCCGGGGTCTCCGACAATTTCATATATCTCCCCAGGTTTAAAATCTTCGGGATTTAATAAATAAGCTTTGGCCATGGCAATTTTTCGTTCATACACGGCAAATTCGTTAACGATTCCCATTTGTTCCGCCTTGCGCGCTTTTTCTGTCAATGCGGCAATTTCTTGCTTTAATTCATATTCCGTCATTTCGCTGTAACGTTTTTGTTGATGGAATTCTCTCACATTTGTCTCCCCCTTTTCTTTATTATATTAGAAATATTTTTTTCAAACAAAAGCAAAGTGCGATACAATAAGATACGAACAATTTTCATAAAATGGAGAGATGAAACATGGAAACTATCGTCATTACCGGTGCCGGTACCGGATTGGGCAAGGAACTGGCTCAGCAGTATGCCGAGCAAGGAAATACAATCATTTTAACAGGCAGACGCCTGGATCCTCTTTTAACTGTGCAAAAAGAAATTGAGCAACGTGGCGGAAAAGCATTCAGCTATACGCTGGATATTCGCAATTACGAAAACGTCAAAGCAACCGTAGAGGAGATTTTGAAACATCATCAAGTGACTTGTTTGATTAATAACGCCGGCGTAGGCTATTTCGGACCATTCACATCGCTTACCGCGGAGCAAATTCATGATATGATTGAAACAAACGTAAAAGGCACTATTTTTATGACAAAAGCATTTTTACCTTACTTTCACACTATTCCAAAAGCAAAAATTCTCAATATTATTTCTACTGCCGGCCTAAGAGGCAAAGTAAACGAATCTGTCTATGTCGCAAGCAAATTTGCTATTAGAGGTTTTAGCGAGAGCCTTGTGAAAGAACTGGAAGAAACTAATATCTCCGTTACCGCTGTCTATATGGGCGGAATGGATACGCCGTTTTGGGAAGGAACCGATCATATAAAAGACCGCTCGCGCCTACGCTCTGCAAAAGAAGTAGCGCGGCAAATCATTGCTGAAGACAACGGCAAACCTGAGATTATGATTCAGTAGGAGAGTTTTTCTCCTACTGTTCTTCCTTTAAACGTTGCAAAAATTGTTCAATCATCTCAATCGAAAATCCTTTACGATAAAGGGCTTGTTTCATTTTTTGTTCGTACATAAATCCTTCGTATTTTTCATAGCGTCGATGCGCCTTCCGTCCGTGGTATTCAAGTGCTTCCCATTCCTCTTGTTCATCTGTCTCATTGCCTTTTTCACTCATTACTTGTTGAATGATCTCCCATGAAAAACCTTTGCGGCGCAGCAATTGCTCAATATGTTGTTTCCATTGTTGCGAAGAAAATTTCTTATTTTGCTTTTTTGCTTTTTCATATAACTTTTCTGCGGTCGCAAGTTGCTCTTCAAAGGTAAATTGTTCGAGTGCTTCATTGATAAGCGGCTCGGAAATTCCTTTATCATAAAGTTCCTGGCGGATAACCTCTGGCCCTTTCACTGTTGTATTTTTTTGCGTGCGCACATAAGCATCGGCAAACTCTTTATCATTGACGTAATTATATTCGCGCAGCTTATGAAACACTTCGCGAATAATCGGTTCCAAAATCCCCTTTTTTCGCAAATAATCCGCTACTTCTTTTTCTGAACGCATGCGGTAGGCAAGAAAACGCAAGGCGGTATTATACGCTTTTTTTACGTCATCTTCGTATAAAATTTGCTGAATATCGAACTCATCAATTTCTTTCCCTTTTTTTAATTGGAATTTAATTAATACATCTTGGTCAACACTAAAGGCAAACTCTTCCCCTTTCCCCCGGTCAATATATACGTTAAAACGTTCATGATTATCTTTTTGTGTCGTAATTTTTGTAATCAAAGCCATCGACAACACCTCATATGTATCGTAGCACATTTAAAAAAGGAATTTCCTTAGCAATAAGCGAAAATGCATAACATAAAAATAAAATAAACAGGTGATAAAATCGGTATGATTCTCGGCAAAGAAGAAGGGGCGCTTCCGCGAATCTTATTTCCATACAAGCTTTTCATTGGCGGAACGGTCGGTTCTGGAGATCAATGGCTCTCATGGGTTCATATCAAAGATGTCGTTCGTTCCATTGAATTTATATTAAATAACCAAAATATCTCCGGTTCTGTTAATATTACCGCGCCACATCCAACAAGAATGAAGGAATTGGTCAAACCGTTGCTAAAGTTCTTCATCGACCTTATTGGTTTCCTGTTCCTGACTTTGTCTTAAGACTGCTGCTTGGCGAAATGAGTATTCTAGTGCTTGAGGGACAACAAATATTGCCAGAAAAGCTACAAAAATTTGGATTTAATTTTTCCTTCCCTTATCTTGAAGAAGCGCTTTATGACATATTACAATCGTAGTTAATGAATCTCAAGATAGTAAGGGAGTTTGCAATGAAAAAAATATTATTTAAAAACGCAACCATCTATCCAATTACGTCAGAACCTATAAAAAACGGTGATTTACTTGTCGAGAATGGAAAAATTAAAGCTATCGGATTCCAAATAGAAGCAGATACAAATACCGAAATCATAGATTGCAACGAGAAATACTTGTTTCCTGGTTTTATCGACGTACACACCCATTTAGGACTATATGATGAAGGAACTGGTTGGGCAGGAAACGATGCAAATGAAACGATTGAGGTGATAACCCCTCATACCCGAGCAATGGACAGCGTTTATCCGCTTGATCCTGGGTTTCGCGATGCCATTACCCATGGCATTACAACCGTTCATATTATGCCGGGAAGCGCTAATGTGATCGGAGGAACGACGTCAGTTATTAAAACCTATGGAAAAAATATCTCAAAAATGATTATTCGCGAAACAGCAGGGCTCAAAATTGCTCTTGGTGAAAATCCAAAGCGGATTCACAGCCACGGAAACAAAGAATCGATTACCCGCATGGGAATTATGGGAATGCTGCGGGAAGCCTTTTATAAAGCAAAACATTGCGACAATATTGATGACTTTCGTGTCATTCCAATTATTCAAGCATTAAAGCGGGAAATTCCCGTACGTATTCATGCCCACCGTGCTGATGATATTATTTCCGCCATTCGCTTTGCTGAAGAATTTGATTTGGATTTGCGCATTGAGCACTGCACAGAAGGCCACCTAATCGTAGAAGAACTTAAGGGTAGAAACTTAAAGGTCTCCGTTGGTCCAACACTAACAAGACGCTCAAAAGTTGAGTTAAAAAACAAAAGCTGGGAGACGTATAAAATTCTTAATGATATCGGATTGGAAGTTTCCATTACGACTGATCACCCTTATACCCCGATTCAATATTTAAACATTTGTGCTTCGATTGCTGTCCGCGAAGGATTAAGCGAGCAAAAAGCGCTTGAAGGAATCACAATTCTCCCAGCCCGCAATTTAGGAGTGGAACACCGAATCGGCAGCTTAGAACCTGGAAAAGACGCAGACATTGTCTTGTGGAGCTATCATCCTTTTCACTATTTAGCCAAACCTCTCCTAACAATGGTAAATGGGGACATAATCTACACAAAAATTTAATAAAAAAACTATTTCTTTTTTTCCTCATTTCGAGTATCATGGAGTAGACTGTTTTTAAAAATATACAAAACAACTTGTTTACAATTCGATATTAATCATAAATGTGAAGGGAAGGCAAATGGTGCGCCACCAGCTCTAATCTGCTGGTTCTAGTGGGTTCGATTCCCACCCCGAAATTTTTTGATTTGAATAAATTAAAAAATTTCGAGGGTGGTTTACCTGCGATGAACTGCCCTCAGAACAGGAGGGAAATATGATACTAAAAAAACGTGATCTTCAAGACTGTCATGCACTTTACGAGCTGATGGTGCACCCGGAGGTCTTCCCTTTTGTGCGCCATAAAGCGAACTCATATGAAGAATTTTTGTTTATTACAAAGCAAACGATTGAAGCGGAAGAACGCGGAGAACTGATTTCCCGTACGATTTTGGATGAATGGGGAAATCCTATTGGTACAATTAATTTGTTTGATATTCAAGACAACGCTGGCTTTTTAGGAACATGGCTCGGTAAGCCTTACCACGGAAAAGGATACAATAAACTCGCGAAAGAAGCGTTTTTCAATGAACTGTTTTATGAGCTTTCTATTGAAACGATTTTTATGCGTATTCGCAAAGTCAACGTTCGATCGACCAAAGCAGCAGAAAAGCTGCCTTACGTAACATTAGCGAATGAAACAAGAAAACATTTGTTAGAACAAATTAATAACGGCCAAGACATTTATAATTTATATGAAATCTCAAAAGATAATTATACGCTTTACACAATGCGTTGTCCTTCTACTATTGAACAAGACCAACAATTAAAAGAAGCATAAGAACAAATTTTAAAGGGGCTGACTCATATGTCTGCCTTATATACGCACTAAACACACAATGAACCTCTCCCACCTACACTTCGCTTAGAGGTGGGAGACTTCTCGATGAACATGTTAAAATATCATGGGGGCTGACACTTTACTTTTTAGGGTCAGCCCCCATTTTTTGAATAAGCCGATATGGATTTGTCAAAAATGTGGATGATTACATTTTTCAAGCGGAGGGTGTTATCTATGGCTGAGAAAAAGAAACGTGATAACAAAACAAAAAGTACATTATCAAGTGCACAAGAAGTAACCTATGCTCGCGACTTTAAATTAGCAGACCAAGCTGGTGGCTATACGGCAAAAAAATCAAGACATTAACCGAATACTTCCACTTATGATTTACTCATCGACTGCCATCCTATTTAATGAATCGTACTGATTCATATTATGAGTTAGGAGGCATTCGTTATGGGCAGATCTCGAGGACAAAGAACGCGGGATAAAAACAAATCGACTCTTCCACAAGTACCAAAAAATTTAAAATCTGACGGCTTAGATGTAGAGTTTTCACGAGAATTCGCTGATCATGAAGACTTAGAGGCAGAAGCACGGGCTCAAGCAGCAGGCATTCGCCAAGGAAAAAACCGCAAGTAACAAAAAAGGGCTGAATTTTTACAGCCCTTTTTCCATCATTTCATCTGTTTGCAAATGAGGCAGTTCGATGATTTTCTCCACGCGCACCCATTCATGCTTTAAATGATATTCTTTTGCTTTTTGCATAATTAAAGTTTCGATCGCCTTTTCTTCACAATCGGCATATATAAGACTTCTTCCTTCTAATACACTTTCATCTTCAATCACAGCATGCCAAGATATGCGAAATGCCTTCATAATCGATCCCCCTGCTATTTTGCGGCATTCTCTCCAAAACAGTCGCAATCCTCTTTTTTACTATAGTTCCTTACCGAAAATTTACTATTTTAAAATTAGTAATGCAACATTTATGTACTTTATGATCATATAGCAACCAAAAGTATACTATCAGGTTTGTTGATTAACCAATAAAATCCAGATAAATCAGGTTTATTTAAGTAGCTTTTCTGCCGAAGTCAGCTAAGCGAAACGCTTAGCTGACTGGGCATGCGCCCGCATGCCTAACCCGAACGGAGAACGCTTTACGGACAAATGGATTTGTTCGCGTTCGGGTATCACGGCAGAAAAGCGTGAATCACTGAGAAAATAGTTATAAATAATGGCTAATCAACACTCATGAGTATACTATTGGCTATAATAGACATGGAGGTGAAACAAATGGGGCATGTTTGCGGCAAGACATATAACTGTGAAAAAGAATTGACACTTGCTGTCATTGGCGGTAAATGGAAAATGCTTATTTTATGGCATCTAGGAAAAGATGGAACAAAGCGGTTTGGTGAGCTGAAGGCCCTCATGCCGGGGATCACTCAAAGAATGCTTGTTAACCAGTTGCGTGAACTGGAAGCAGACCAAATTGTTCAACGCAAAGTCTATCCCGTTGTTCCACCAAAAGTGGAATATTCACTGACGGAACATGGAAAAAGTCTAATCCCCATTCTCGATGCTATGTATGAATGGGGGAAAAACTATATGGAGACGGTCGTGAAGGACCATGTAAAAATCAATGAGTCCGCTAAGTAAAAATCCTGAACCCAACTCTCTTATCCCTTTATTATGCGCTTTTATGGTCACATAAAACTTGTAGCGATACAAGCGCATCAAGATAGCGATTAAGAGACAAGCAACAAAAATGAATGATAAGTATAATCAGACACTAAAAACGAACAGGCAGCAATCTTTATAAAAGGTTGCTGCCCGTTTTTTTACGTATGTACGTTGATGACTATCCTCACTTGGAAATTCAGTTTCAACAACTAAGAATCACTATTTCCCCTTCCCTGCTATCATCACTTCCTTTTAACGTAGCTTCCGCAGATTCGTACTCCCTATAGTATACTTTTTTACACTATGTTACATGAAAGTGTGTACTTGTTAAAACGAATGATGTATCTAATAATATCAATATCATCACCATCAATAACATGAATGGAATGAAATTTTTCTAGATGGATGAAAAGAAAGGAGGAGGCTTATGAAACTAAGAGTTTCAGCCGTTCAATATCATCTCCATACGATACAATCATTTGAAGAATTTGCTCAACAAGTGGAGCATTACATTAAAACAGCTCAAGAATTTGATGCAGATTTTATTTTATTCCCAGAATTTTTTACTACTCAGCTCATGTCCATTGGCGATGAACATGGACAACCTTTGACGATTCAAGACCTCCCCGATTTTACAGAACAGTATCGGGCTTTATTTATAGATTTGGCTAAGAAAACAAAGATGCATATTATTGGCGGAACCCATGTCATCCGTAAAGGTGACCGATTATACAACGTTGCTCATTTGTTCTATCCAGATGGAAGAGTTGCCGAACAGGCAAAACTCCATATTACGCCTACGGAAGTAAAAGAATGGAACATGTCACCTGGAGATAGCCTTCAAGTTTTTGAAACTGAAAAAGGAACCATTGCGATGTTGACGTGCTATGACATTGAATTTCCAGAAATCGTTCGTATGGCAAAAGCGAAAGGTGCGGATGTCATTTTCTGTCCTTCTTGCACGGATGATCGTCATGGATTCCATCGTGTCCGTTACACAAGCCATGCAAGAGCCATCGAAAACCAAGTTTATGTCGTTACGACTGGTACAGTGGGCTCTCTTCCTACAGTTGACTTTATGCGGGCAAATTTTGGCCAAGCGGCAGTCATTACCCCGAACGATATTCCGTTTCCTCCGCGCGGCATCTTGGTAGAAGGGGAAATCAATCATGATATGATTGTAACCGCTGATCTTGATTTAGCCTTGTTATATCAAGTTCGCGAAAGCGGTTCCGTCACCACATGGCGTGACCGACGCACCGATCTCTATCCGGATTGGAAATAAGGTTAGCTCAAGGAGGAAAAAATGTATCGTAAAGAGTTTTACGTCTTTGACCAAGATCGACCTGTCCCAGCGGTTATTCGAAATTATGAAGAAAAAGACTTCCCCGGCTTAATCCGTATTCAACAGGAAAGTTTTCCTCCACCATTCCCGTCTGAATTATGGTGGAACACGGAACAGCTGAAAAACCACGTTACGCTCTTTCCGGAGGGAGCCTTATGCGTTGAGGTGAATGGGGAAATCGCAGGATCAATGACAGGATTGATTGTTGACTTTGATCCTGACCATCCGGAACATACTTGGGAAGAAATCACCGATAATGGATATATTCGCAACCATAATCCAAATGGCAATACGCTCTATGTTGTTGATATTGGCGTACGCCCTGCCTATCGCAAATTAGGGTTAGGAAAATGGCTGATGCTATCGATGTATGAAGTCGTCGTTCAATTGGGATTAGAACGTCTGTTAGGCGGAGGGAGAATGCCTGGCTATCATAAAAAAGCTGATGAGATGACAGCAGAACAATACCTCGAAGCGGTCGTAAAAGGTGAATTAAAAGACCCGGTCATTACCTTCCTGCTTCGCTGCGGCCGTACCCCTGTTAAAGTGGTGGCTAACTATTTAGAGGATGAAGAATCTTGTAACTACGCGGCGCTGATGGAATGGAAAAATCCTTTTTATACAACAAAATCTTAACAAGGAGAATGATGAACATGGAATATCGGAGAATTACGAGTATTGAAGACCCTTTGTTTAAAAAAATGCACGAATTGATGCAAGAGGTATTTCCTCCTGAAGAAGTATTAGCATTCGATCTTTGGAAAGAGCCTCTAGAGGATCCGGGAATTCGCGTGTGTGTTGCTGTTCATGAAGGAAATGTCGTAGGTGCGACAGAGTACCGCTATTATGAAGATTTAAATGTTGCGATGACAGACTTCACGATCATTGGCCAAGCAGGACTTGGTATCGGTCGATTTTTAGCTCAAAAAAGGCTAGAGGATTTGAATGCTTGGGCTGCTGCAAACGGAAAGCAGTTATTTGGCATGTTTGCGGAAATTTATGATCCTTATCGAGTAGAGCATTATGAATTTGGCGGAATTAAACCAATGGATCCATATGTTCGTCGTGAAGTATTGTCTCACCTTGGGTATAAGCGGCTTGACTTCCCTTATGTTCACCCATCTTGGAACAATGATGGAGAAGCTGTAACAGGACTCGACCTTTGTTTCCTTCCGATGGATGATAACGTAAATGAACTTCCAGCGGAGCTTGTTGTGAAGTTTTTAAAACGCTATTATTCTGTCTTATCGAACAAACCAAAATCTTGGTATGAAATGATTGAAAATCTAGAAGCGAAAAATACTGTATCACTTTTAAATATTTAATGTAATACGAGATAAATGGAGTTAAGTCGATTCTTCCTCAGCGTAGGAAAAATCGACTTTTTATTTCCAATATGACCTATCGTTTTCATTCATTTCAAGAGCCTTCATGTCCAATCGTCATAAAGGAGCTGACCCAAAAACCACCTCAACGGTACATAATGCGTGTTTAGAGTATTTGTGCGCAAGGTCAAATACTTATGAGTCAATCCATTTTTGTATAAGATCGCAGAAGTTTATCCGACGAGCGCAAACTTTAAATCCATCCCGCTTTTTTCTTTCCCTTTAAAAACTGCATGATTACCCATGCAGCTGTGCGGCTTGTCATATCACGAAAATCGACTGTCGGATCAATTTCGACGATATCAATTGCTTTCACAATATCGCATTCTCCTAATAAGGCGACCGCATCTAATAGGGAGGCGCTGTCCATTCCGCCTGGGCCAATCGCTGGACACCCCGGAGCAAACGCTTGATCGAGAACATCCATATCAACGGAGACATAAATGGCATCTACTTCTTTTTCAAGTTTTCGGACACTCTCCTCAATAATCTCTCTCATTTCTCGATTTCGAACATCCTTCATCGTATAGATGGTAACACCGTGCTGCTTCCCATATTCCGTATAGGCTTTACTATTCGCAAAATCGCGAATGCCGATTTGAATAAGATGGCTTCCTTGAATCGTGCCAGATTCGATTAAACTTCGAAATGGAGTTCCATTCGTCGGTCCACCATCTTCTAAATTACGTAAATCGTGATGAGCGTCAAATTGAATGACACCGATTTTTTTCCAACGTTTTTGAAAGCCGCTAATGCTTGGATAGCTGACAGAATGATCGCCTCCAAGAACGATGAGCAACATATCTGGATTCATTGAGACTGCTTGCTCAATCGTTTCGGCAATTCGTTCTTGGGAGTGGACAAGATCCGTTGGATGCATGACAATATCACCATAATCGGTAATCACCAAATCTGACAAATCGATATCTTCTTCAATGGAATAAGTGCTGTAGGAAGAAAGCATTTTGCGAATCGCGCTGGGAGCAAAAGCCGCCCCTGAGTGGCTGATGGATGGTTTCGATAGAGGAGCACCGATCATACCGACGCTCCCTCCCTGACTTCCATCCCATGTATGCAGCAATTCGCTCGCTTTTTTTACATAGCGGTCTTGAAATATCGCTTTACCCGCTTCTTTAAGAAAGCGAAATGACTGCATCGCTTCGGCCCCTTTCTACAACCACTTTCCCCGCTTTTAATACGGTGTTGACATGGTTCACGCCATAATGATACGGAACGTAAGCATAATTCGGCGCATCCCAAATGACGATATCCGCTTTTCTTCCAAGAGCAATGCGTCCCGCTTCCTCGCCGCGGTTAATCGCGTAAGCCGCATTCACCGTGACCGCATGCCAAATTTCCTCCGGTGTCATTTTTAGCTTTAAAGCAGCGAGCGACATGATCAACTGTAAGTTTTCCGTCGGCGAACTGCCCGGATTAAAATCTGTCGATAAAGCGACTGCGGCACCCGATTCAATCATTTCCCGAGCTCTAGCATACTTTTCTTTTCCTAAATAAAACGAAGTACCCGGAAGCAGCACAGCAATCGTATTTGCCCCAGCAAGCCGCTCAATGCCGGAATCTGACGCGCCAACAAGATGATCGCCGCTAACCGCTCCTAATTCAACCGCCAGTTCCGTTCCGCCAATCGAGTGAATCTCATCAGCATGAATTTTCACATTAAACCCTTTTGCTTTGGCCGCTTGTAAAAACGCGCGGGACTGCTCTACAGTAAAGACACCTGTTTCACAAAAAATGTCCACGAACTCAGCCAGCTCTTCCTTTTGAATGATATCAAGCAGTTTCAGCATGCTAGCAAGAAAATCGTCCGGATTGCTTTTATACTCGGGCGGAATCGCATGCGCGCCAAGAAATGTCGAAACAAGGTCAACCGGATGTTCGTTTTGCAGACGCTTTACGACCCGCAGCTGTTTCAACTCTGTATCCTCATCCAAGCCGTATCCGCTTTTCGCCTCAACCGTTGTAACGCCATAAGACAACATCCGATCAAGGTGAAACTTCGCTTTTTCGAACAGCTCTTCCTCGCTTGCTTTTCTTGTCGCTTGTACCGTTGATAAAATACCGCCGCCTCTTTTTAAAATTTCCAAATACGGAACTCCTTGTTGTTTTAATGCCAACTCATGCTCTCGTGATCCGCCAAAAACAAGATGTGTATGCGGATCAACAAGCCCCGGAGAAACAAGCTTATCACCAGCGTCAATCATCGTATCTGCATGAAAGTTTTTCGTTTCCGCGGTTTTGCCGATAAACGCGATTTTTCCGTCCTTGATACCGACTGCGGCATGTTCCAGAACGGGGAGCGTTTTCATTCTCTCCCCTTTTGCTGGTCCATCCCCTTCCATTGTTAGAAGCTGACCGATGTTAACAATAAGCGTATCAAAATGTTTCGTCACGAACTTTCCCCCCTTAACATCGGGATTGTAATATTCATTTCTTTCGCTACTTCAATGGCGCGCTCATAACCGGCATCCGCGTGGCGAATAACCCCCATGCCAGGGTCAGTCGTCAAGACGCGTTCCAAACGTTCTTTCGCTAAATCCGTGCCATCAGCGACAACGACCATGCCGGCATGCAACGAATAACCCATTCCAACACCACCACCATGATGGAAGGAAATCCAAGAGCCGCCGGCTGCCGTGTTAATTAACGCATTCAATACTGCCCAATCTCCTACCGCATCGCTTCCGTCTTTCATTGCTTCCGTTTCACGGTTTGGGGAAGCAACGGAACCGCAATCAAGATGGTCGCGGCCAATCACAATCGGTGCTTTTAACTCTCCTTTACGCACTAATTCATTAATCGCAAGCCCCATTTTCACCCGTTCGCCGTACCCTAACCAGCAAATCCGTGCCGGCAAGCCTTGGAACGCTACTTTCTTTTGCGCCATCTCAATCCAGCGAATGAGTGCTTTGTTTTCCGGGAACAATTCCTTAATGAGCTCATCCGTCCGATAAATATCTTCTGGGTCCCCGGATAAAGCCGCCCAGCGGAACGGTCCTTTCCCTTCACAGAAAAGCGGACGAATATAAGCTGGGACAAATCCAGGAAAATCAAAAGCATTCTCGACTCCTTCATCTTTTGCAACTTGGCGAATATTGTTGCCATAGTCAAAGACAATCGCCCCACGCCGTTGAAACTCAAGCATTGCTTCGACATGTTTTGCCATGCTTTGTTTCGAACGGCAAACGTATTCATTAGGGTTAGATTTTCGTAATTCAGCTGCTTCATCTAGTGACATCCCTGCCGGAATATAACCGTTTAACGGATCGTGTGCAGATGTTTGGTCGGTGACAATATCAATTTTCACACCGCGTTTTAATAATTCATGGTGCACTTCTGCAGCATTGCCGACAAGTCCAATGGAAAGAGGCTCCCCCTTTTCTTTTGCCTCATATGCCCAAAGCAGCGCTTCATCCAACGAATCGGTCATTCGGTCGCAATATTTCGTATCTAACCGTTTTTGGATACGGCTTGGGTCTACTTCAACAGCGATGACAACGCCCTCATTCATTGTTACAGCAAGAGGCTGAGCCCCACCCATTCCGCCTAATCCAGCAGTCAACGTTAACATTCCTTTCAATGTTCCACCAAAATGCTTTTTTGCAACAGCGGCAAATGTTTCATACGTACCTTGCAAAATTCCTTGTGTACCAATATAAATCCAGCTGCCTGCCGTCATCTGTCCATACATGATTAATCCCTTTTTATCTAACTCATGAAAATGCTCCCAATTCGCCCATTTCGGCACAAGGACCGAGTTAGAAATGAGCACTCTCGGTGCGCGTTCATGCGTTTTAAACACGCCGACCGGTTTTCCTGATTGAATGAGAAGTGTTTCATCTTTTTCTAATTCTCTTAATGCTTTTACAATCGCATCGAACGCTTCCCAGTTTCTTGCGGCTTTGCCGATGCCGCCATATACAATCAGTTCTTCTGGTTTTTCAGCTACTTTTGGGTCTAAGTTGTTATACAACATACGAAGAACAGCTTCCTGTTCCCAGCCTTTACATTCCAATTCCAAGCCTTTTTTTGCTTTAATATGACGAGAAGTTGTTTGACTCATCATCATTTCCTCCTTTATGAATATTGATTGGTTTTTGCCATTGTTTTCAGAAAAAAGGGCCAATCAACGTCTTTCAACCACTGTGCCGCCGCTTCAATATCTTTGGAAAACACCCGATCTTTTGTGATAGATGGCACGATTTTCCGCGCTGCTTCATAAAAGACTCGCGTTTTTGAAGCCATCTTCTCAACACCGCGATATTCAACCGCTTGCATCGCACAGATGAGTTCAATCGCAAGCACTCGTCTTGTATTTTGTAAGATGGCATAGGCGTGACGGGAAGCGATGGTTCCCATGCTCACATGGTCTTCCTGATTGGCGGAAGATGGAATCGAATCAACACTTGCTGGATGAGCAAGCGTTTTATTTTCTGAGACAAGCGAAGCCGCGGCATATTGCATAATCATCGCTCCCGACTGAAGTCCAGGCGCCGGGCTTAAAAATGGCGGCAAATCGTTTAGTTGCGGATTGACAAGCCGCTCAATCCGCCGTTCCGAAATATTGGCCAGCTCACTAACAGCAATTTTCATAAAATCCATCGCAAGGGCAATCGGTTGTCCGTGAAAATTGCCTCCGGAAATCACTCTCGCTCCGTCCTCAAAAATAAGCGGATTGTCTGTTGCGGCATTGATTTCAATCTCCAATTTCTCTTTCACATAGTCGAGCGCCTGCCACGAAGCGCCGTGTACTTGTGGGATACAGCGAATAGAATAAGCATCCTGCACGCGCAATTCGCCTTGTCTTGTGATTAGTTGGCTATCCGTTAAATAATCGCGGATTCTCGCTGCTACTTCCGTTTGCTGTTTGTAGCCGCGGGCAAGATGAACGCGCTCATCAAAAGCGTCAATAATTCCGCGCAATCCTTCCACCGTCAGCGCTGCAATCGCTTCACTTTCATATGCTAATTGCTCTGCTTCTAAATATGCGACAACACCCATGGCTGTCATTGCTTGTGTGCCATTAATGAGCGCTAATCCTTCTTTCGCCTTTAGCGTGAGCGGCGCGATTCCCTCTTTGGCTAAAGCTTCAATCGCTGGTATCCGCTGTCCGTGATAAAATACTTCCCCTTCTCCCAATAGCACCAGTGCCAAGTGGGAAAGCGGAGCGAGATCACCGCTTGCTCCAAGTGAACCTTGCTGCGGAATAACCGGATGAATTTTCACATTCAACAAATCCAATAACCGTTCAACCACAACCGGACGGACGCCAGAATAACCTTTTAAAAGAGCATTGGCGCGAAGAAGCAGCATCGTGCGGGACACTACTTCCGGAAACGGCTCTCCTACACCGCACGCGTGTGAATGAATAAGATTCCATTGCAGCTCTTCGACATCATCGGCATCAATGAGCACATCGCTAAACTTTCCGAAACCAGTATTAATGCCATAAACGATTTTTTGATTGGCAACGATATCCTCGACAGCTTTTCTGCTTCTTTCGACCGCTTCCATACTTTCTTTAGAAGCTATAACAAGTTCGTCACGGTACAGTACCCGCTTCACTTCCTCCAACGTTAATGTATGACCCGTTAAAATGACCATTAGATACACACCCTTTCTCGCTTTAGAGAAATAAAGAAGGAGGCTATATCCACAAAACCCGTGTTTGTGAATGTAGCCTCCTACTGAACTAAAAAACTATAGGCTAATTAAATATGGTTAATTCCCAGTCCAATCGTTTCGTGTTCCAGTCCGCGAACCGGTGCGCCGATTGTACCGTACAAGGCAACAGCAATCCATTCGCCTTCATCACTATTTTCATACGGTTTTCCTCTAACAACAGCGAAACGAAGACCGACTGTTCTCATTAAATCTCCTAACTCTACTTGCCCTCTCGTTATGCCGTACACTGCCTCAATGACAGCATGATATAACGCATGCATTTCCCGATATAAATCGCTGTTCACAATATGATTCCGCTTCGCAGCGGTTTCAATGGAAGCGACAATTTTTTGCAGCTCCATCGAACCAACTTTTCCTTTGCAATATCGCCACTCTAGCGCATCTAAATGAGCGATTATTTCTGCTTCTTCCTCTTCTTCCATCAGAGCGAGCAGCACTGCATTTCTCCCTATTCTTCCTTTTGCCTGCTTAAGCATACTATACACACCTATTTTTTAAATTTTCTAAATAAACTATTAACTTATTGTTATTGTATGGTTTGATTTTTTGATTGTCAACGATTTTTACTATATTTTAACAAGTTAATATAGTGACTTGGTAATAGATTAAAGTAGTCATTAGTCATGTTGCTTATACATGCAAGAATAATACTGCTTTTTTTCGACAACATAATGGTATAAGAAAAGAAAAGGGAAACTGAAAATGTTACCGACTTTAATTCGAATAATTCTTATCATTTTGTCTTGGTCTACATTTTTCTTTTTACCAAAAAACTCTTTAAAGAAATTCCTCCCTGTTTCCTTCTTTGCGTCATTATTGGTCGTATTGATGAGCATGTTGTCGATTCCATATAAATGGTGGACGGTAAAAGGATGCCTAAAACGAAAAATTTCGAACGATTTAAGCTTTATTTTTGGTCCTTTTTTCGTAGGAACCATATGGATTTTTCATTTTACGTACGGTAAGTTTTGGTTATATCTTATAACCAATGCGATGATGGATTACACATTCGCCTATCCTTTAACAGCTCTCTTTCAACGGCTCAAAGTATATAAATTAGTCAACTTTAAACCTATCCATGTTTTTCTTTCTTTTCTTTCATATGCTGTTATGATTTATGGGTACCAATCATTTCTGCAAAAATCGCAAAACAATCGTTTCATGACCGAGGGATAAATCTCTCGGCTTTTTTATTTTTAATATAATAGTTTCTTTTCCTTTGAATGCACATTTATTATTTACATATTTTTCAAAAAGTGATATCATATTGATATAAAAATAATATAAGGAGAGACTGCCAATGAAAGAAGTAAAAGCATGGTATATGAATGGGTTTGTCGGGATTTTGCTGATTGTTATCCTTCTTATCGGCGCTGCTTTTACATTCGTGCAACAACTCATTATCCCGGCTGTATTACTTGTCGCCATCGCTCTTGTTTTAGCGACAGGAATTACAATTGTTCAACCAAACCAAGCAAAAGTCATCACCTTTTTTGGTCGTTATTTAGGAAGCATTCGCGACAGCGGTTTGTTTCTTACTGTTCCATTAACGATTCGTCAAACCGTTTCTCTCCGTGTTCGCAACTTTAACAGCAGCAAATTAAAAGTCAATGACGTTGAAGGAAATCCGATTGAAATTGCTGCAGTAATCGTATTTAAAGTCATCGATTCAGCAAAAGCCATTTTTGATGTAGACAATTATGAAGAGTTCGTAGAAATTCAAAGTGAAACAGCCATTCGTCATGTAGCAACAAAATATCCTTATGATACATTTGAAGATGACGATATTACATTAAGAGGTAACGCAGATATCGTTTCTGATGTATTAGCAAAAGAGCTGCAAGAGCGTCTCACCGTCGCAGGGGTTGAAGTGATTGAAGCACGCCTTACTCACTTGGCTTATTCAACAGAAATCGCCAGTGCAATGTTACAACGCCAGCAAGCCGCAGCGATTTTGGCAGCACGCAAAAAAATTGTGGAAGGTGCCGTTTCGATGGCACAAATGGCAATTGAGCATCTTGACAAAGAAGGCGTTCTTGAGTTAGATGAAGAAAGAAAAGTAAATATGGTCAATAATCTCATGGTAGCGATTATTTCTGATCGCGGAGCACAGCCGGTGATTAATACCGGAAGCTTATATTAATGGTTGTGGAGTGATATGGCAAAAAAGAAAAGTTTCCCGTTACGAATCGACCCTGCACTATATGAAATCATTGAACGCTGGGCGCAAGAAGAATTTCGCAGCGTCAACGCGCATATTGAATTTTTGTTGCGTGATGCTGCAAGACGTGAAGGACGCCTGAAAAAAGAAAAAAAGAAAACAGAGGAATAAAGCAACGAATTCCCCGCTCTGTTTTAAAAAGCGGGGGTTTTTTATGTGTGAGGATACGAATTTTTAGTAAACGTTACGGCAAAAAAGCGATAAATATAAGGAATTTATTTTAAATACTTGAAAATAACATCATAGCAAGTCTTCTTATAAAACTCATGAAGATGATCTTCGTCACACATTAACCATTGAATAAGACATCCATCGATGATCGAGCGAATCATTTTTGCAGCTGTATCCACATAAATGTTAGACGAAAAGGTTCCTTCCTTTTGTCCAAGCGCAACAATGGCGCGTCCGATTTTCCAACAGTTTTCGTAAAACTTGAGATTAATTTGTCGATATTGCAGATTTCGGTTAGCTTGAGCGATAAAATCAAGATAAACTTTGTAAAACTTTTTATTTTTTCTTGATCAATAAAAACAGAATGGATATATGCCTCTAATTTTCGATCGCTGTTGTTTGCTTACTAACCGCTTTATACTCATGTTGATAAATCCGATCGGTCACCCATTCCAATAAGCTAAAAAACCGCTTCCTTATTTTCAAAGTAATAATTCGTAACCCCTTTGCTTACACCTGCATAATCAGCGATATCTTGCAATGTAACCGCTTCGTATCCTTTATCTGAAACCGCTTGAAAAGCAGCCCATGAACCTCTCCTGCCTACACTTCGCTTAGAAGTGGGAGACTTCTCGGTGAACATGTTAAAATTTGTTCTCGCCTTTCTTCCGCTTTTTTCTTCATCCAATCCAACCCTCGAACTTCAATGATAACGATATTATACATCAATTTTTGACGACAAAAATATTTTGACCGGTCAGAATCATTTTGTTATCGTTATAGACAATAATATGAAAAAACGAAGAGGGGGATGTCAAGTGGACAAATTCAAAGCGTTAGTAGTGAACAAAACGGAGACAGATTTTACAGTGAATGTACAAACCGTTTCCATGGATGACCTTCCAGAAGGAGATGTCGTCATTAAAGTTTTTTATTCCAGCGTCAACTATAAAGACGGATTGGCATGCATTCCGAATGGAAAAATTGTTAAATCTTATCCGTTTATCCCGGGTATCGATCTCGCTGGTATTGTCGCTTCTTCGAATGACCCGCGCTTTAAAGAAGGAGACGAAGTCATTGCAACGAGCTATGAAATCGGCGTGTCTCATTACGGAGGTTACAGCGAATATGCCCGCATTCCTGGAGATTGGATTGTCCCTCTTCCAAAAGGGTTAACACTAAAAGAAGCCATGGCTTTAGGAACGGCAGGGTTTACTGCAGCTTTGTCGATCCATCGCTTAGAAGAAAATGGATTATCTCCTGAAAAAGGAAAAGTACTCGTTACAGGAGCAACTGGCGGGGTTGGAAGTATCGCTGTTTCCATGTTGGCCAAACGAAACTATCATGTTGTCGCAAGTACAGGCAAAGAAACAGAGCATGAATATTTACGCGAGCTCGGTGCAAAAGAAATTCTCTCGCGTGAAGAAGTTTGTCCAGAACAGATCCGTCCGTTAGATAAACAATATTGGGCCGCAGCCGTTGACCCTGTCGGCGGGAGAACCCTTGCCTCCATCCTTAGCAGAATCCAATATAACGGCTCCGTAGCTGTCAGTGGGTTAACAGGAGGGGCAGATGTTCCAACAACAGTCTTTCCATTTATCCTTCGCGGAGTCAATTTACTTGGTATCGATTCTGTCTATTGCCCAATGAAATTGCGAAAACAAATTTGGGAACGAATGGCCAACGACTTAAAACCTGATAAATTATTAGAATCGATTGCACAAGAAATTACGCTTGAACAACTTCCTGAGGCATTATCGAATATTCTAAAAGGCAAACTACGCGGCAGAACAGTTGTAAAGCTATCATAATACAAAAAAACGAATACATGCAGGCTTTCAAATCATAAAATCAGGGGGCAAATAATTTATGCCCCCTCTTTTCATTCAAACTAGAAAACATTTAACGTCCTAAAAATAACAAATTCGTAAATGGTACATACAAATTACAAAACGACGAAATCTTTCTCCTCCAGTGTTATGCTGAATCTACAGTATGAAACAATCCAAAGCCATCGCCTAAAATAGGCATATACCTAGTACAGTGGACAATAGCGGAACATAGTATAGGATTGAGTTTAAAATACTACATTAAATAAACAAAAGAAAGGAAGTTAAAGTATGCATTATTACCCTACTCCTTATCAAATGCCTTATTACCAACCACAATTTCCGCAATATCCACAGGCTGAGATGATCGCGCATAAGCAAATAAAACAACCTTTGTATCCTCAGTTAAAAGACCAGACACTCAGCATGGTTGCTCCTTTTGTTCAATACGGTTTAAAAGAAGCGCAGGCTACATCGTTTGCACACGCCCTGCAAGAAGTCGCAGCAATGACATATTTAATCGGTAGAGGATTTGACCCGCAAACGGCTTACGCAATCGTTGAGTCTTGGGAATTAAACGAAACATTTTATTAATGGACAAAAAGAGGACTGTCTTATAAGGGTCTGACCTCACGTGCATTTAACAATATATACCACCATTATGTCCTATATATTTTGTTGTGGGGTCTTTGAGACAGCCTCTAATCGGCTATGAACGTAGAAAACGATCCAATTCTTTTAACAATCCCTCAAGGTGATCGATTAATGGTGAGTGGCCTGTATTAGGCAATATGATAAACTTTGCTATACCCTTGAAATCTTCAACAATTTCCTCCTGCATTGTTTTCGTTACAATTAAATCATGTTCTCCCCAAATGATAAGCGTCGGGGCGGTAATACGCTCTACTTCCCCCGTTCCTTCTACAAGCCCGTTATATTTTTGGCTAATATTAAAACGATTAATCGCATCATAGACATCAAGCAAATTTCTTTGGGTTAACACATCATCTAGGTAGGCGTCATATCTCTCTGGAGATGGCTGATTATGTGTATACATGGTGAGGTTGAATAGTTGTCTTAAAAACTCTTTATCTTTATTTTTATAGGCATTCGAGATCGGAATGCTTCTTGCGGTGTCTTGAGCGATTTCTTCCTTTGTTTTGAGTCGCACAGTCCATACTGGCTGTCCGTATTCATTGACTTTGTAAAGCGGATATCCTCTTGTAGATAACGAAGCAAGCAGCACCAGCTTTTCCACATAATCAGGATAATCAGCGGCAAACTGCATGCTGACACCGCCACCCATCGACCAGCCGACAAGAGAGAATTTCTTCAGACCGATCGCATCTACAAAGAGCTTTACATCTTCTGAAAAATCTTTTAACGAGGTAATAGGTTTGTTATACGACGAAACTCCTTGGCCACGTAGATCTAGAGCGTACAGCTTATATGTTTCATCCATATTTTCGAAAACAAGGTCCCAATGCTTTGAGGAAATCATGTTGCCGTGAATGAGAAGAACAACTTTATCTCCTCCTTCTCTCTCCCTGTAGCCAATCGTTTCTCCATTCGGTAACTTCACGGATTTTAACTCTACTTTTCTCACTTTTTATCACCCTTTTGTTTTTGTTGACTCTAAAAAATCCTTTACTTCGCAAACCAATTGTTCATACTTTGACAAAATAATCGAATAATGGTTAGCATTTTTTATTTCAACAAAACGGCTGTTTGGCAAAGCAGCCACCAGCTTTTCCCCTGCTTCTCTTGTTACCATAAATGTTTTCCCATCTTTAAAACAATCTGGGGCCCATAAAAGTAACGTCGGAGTCTCAATTTGTTCGTGGAACGCATTAATTGATGTTTCTCTAAGTGCTTTTATCTCCTCCAAGATTGCTTGCTTACTTGCTTTTGAGCGCACTGAACCATCTGGTTGATGTTCAACATCAGCATAAAAATATTGCTCCGTATATTCATTCCATTCATCGAAAAACGGATTCTTTCGCATTTCGCTTAAAAAGGTCGCAAAATCAGGAAATACGATATCAAGCCGTTCAATCGCCGGACGAATTTTTTCATATACTAGCGGATCAACATCGAAGCCTCCATCAACGAGAATTAACCGAGACACCCTCTCCGGATACGTTGCTGCAAAACACATTCCAATAAAGGACCCGAGAGAATGGCCCATGTAAACGATTTTTTCAAATCCTAAAAAGTCAATCACTCCGAAAATGTCTTCCGCATGCTGGCGCACGTTGTAACCTAATGACGGCTTTTCGCTGTCGCCGCGTCCCCTCAAGTCAACCGCAAGTACTTGGTAGTTGTCTACTAATCTTTCCGCTACCGAATCCCAATAGCGGCTGTTAGCAGTCAAACCATGTACACAAATAATAGGTTCCCCTTGCCCGCCAAAATCCACTAAATGGAGGTCAATTCCATTTACTTTGATTTTCTTGTCTTTCATTTAGATTATTCCTTTCACACTTTACAAACTTTAATAAAGGAGAATGTTTCATCATTGTAGTTCTTCTACCTCCGTACTCTGTTAAATAAATATTTGTTGTAAAATGCTTTGATGGCCAGTAAAATACAATGAATTTCAAAGTCTATACTTTACCTAAAATTATATTCATATCATTTGTGATTTTATTCCATATTAAACTTCATTCATTAATCAACCTGATAAAAATAAAAAATTCAGGAAACCCTAAGCTTTATCTATAGCTTAAGTCCTCCTGAACCCCTAATGTTTACGTACTTAATTTCCTGTCTACAACGCTCATGAAACATAAAACAATGAGTGGATATAACAAGTCACTTAATGAGTATCCATAAGCAACGGCTCCTTTTAACAGTTCCATTCCATACGTAATCGGTACAAATTTAGAGAGCGTTGGCCATACATTATCCTTTAATGCTAAAAAAAGTGCGTTCATTCTCCACACTTTTTCTCATTTCACTAAAATACTATCACCCGATATTTCTTTATGATCAACGATATTACTAGTTCTAGAGGAAAACTTTTCTGTTAATTAGAAAAATGTAGAGCGCAAAACTTACACAATGCGCATGATTCAAAAAGAAGATGTAGCCTTAATTATTTAACTCTACGACTTCAGCCCTTTCGGTGTTACTTTTTCCTCTAGCTTACGAAGGGCTAAATCAAACAGAATAGCTAAAATCGCAGCAGGAATGGCACCGGTTAAAATTAAATTTTTATCCGCTACACGCAATCCTCTGTCAATCAAATCACCTAATCCACCGGCTCCGATAAATGTCGCTAGCGCGGCAACACCAATCGTCAACACGGTCGCTGTACGAACTCCCGCCATTATAATCGGTAACGTTAAGGGCAATTCAACCATAAATAAAATTTGGCGAGACGTCATCCCCATTCCTCTTCCGGCATCAACAAGAGCAGGGTCAACCCCTAAAATTCCTGTATACGTATTTCGCAAAATCGGAAGTAAGGCGTATAATGTTAACGCAATGATAGCCGGAACTTTCCCTATTCCAAAAATCGGTAGCATAAATCCTAACAATGCCAAACTAGGAATCGTTTGAATAATTGCGGCAACACCAATAATCAGTTCAGCCAGTTTTTTATTTCTTGTCAGCCAAATCCCTAATGGAACGGCAATGAGGATCGCTAGAAGCATCGCAATTCCTGATAACAACACATGTTCCTGAAAGGAAATCCAAATATCGTCTTTCCGTTCAATAAAAGCATTTATTAACCCCATTTTCAATCCTTCCCTCACTGTTTGTTATATTCCCATTCTGCTAATCCGCGCATCATACTCGATCTTGTTATCACTCCCACTAACTTGTCACCTTCTAGTACAGGAATAGCACTGACATTTGTTTCATGAAAAATTTCCGCAACATCGTTAACAGCTGCGTCTTTTTTCAATGTCTTAACATTTGTATCCATAATGTCTGCTAATGTTAACTGTTCGTTTTTGTAATGTTCATTAACTTTCTTTAACGTCACAACCCCAAGTAATGCTTTATTTTTATCTATGACCATCAAACTATCAACCTTCTTTTCTTTCATAAAACGGAACGCCTCTGCCAATCCTCGTTTCGGTGAAGAAGTCACAGCAGATGAAAACATCAAATCCTCCGCAATTGGAATAGAAGTCTCCCCACGTTTCATTCGCTCTTCTCCAATAAATCCACGTACAAAATCATTAGCTGGATGGCGCAAAATTTTATCTGGCGCATCGAGTTGAATCATTTCACCGTCTTTCATAATCGCAATACGATTGGCAATCTTAATCGCTTCGTCCATATCATGCGTAACAAAAACAATCGTCTTCTGAATGTCTTCTTGCAGTCTAACGATATCGTCTTGCAGTTGCTCTCTGCTAATCGGATCAAGCGCGCTGAACGGCTCATCCATTAAAATAATGTCTGGCTCTGCCGCCAACGCCCGCACAACACCGACACGCTGCTGCTGTCCTCCACTAAGTTCAGACGGATAGCGATGTTTAAACGTCGATGGATCGAGGCCTACAAGATCCAATAGTTCATCTACACGCTGCAAATATCGTTTTGGTTCCCACTTTTTTAATTTCGGAACAAGGGCAATATTTTCTTCGATTGTCATATGAGGAAACAAACCAATTTGCTGAATGACATAACCGATATTTCTCCGCAGTTCTACAGGGTCTATTTTAGAAATATCTTGACCGTCAATATAAATTTTCCCCTCTGTCGGCTCAATTAAGCGGTTAATCATGCGCATCGTTGTTGTTTTTCCGCAACCGCTGGGACCGATTAATGTAAGCAGTTCACCCTTTTGAATATCGAGATTCATATTTTTTAAAACAACAAAGCCGTCTTCATATTGCTTTCGTACATTTTCAAATTTAATCATGTCGCTCCCCTTATCCTTCATTTCATTAGAAAACCATCTGTGTTTTTGGCATAAACACACAACTACTAATCGATTAATCCTTCTGATTTTAAGAAATCAATCGCTACTTGTTTTGGTTCTTTTCCTTTTAAGTTCACTTGTGCATTTAGTTCCAGCATTTTTTCGTCAGATAAAATGCCTGCCAATTTGTTAAGAGTTTCTTCTAATCCCGGATTAGCATCCAACACTTCTTGGCGAATAATCGGAACCGCATAATAAGGCGGGAAGAAGTTTTTATCATCCTCTAACAACGTTAAACCAAATTGTTTAATTCTTGCGTCAGTAGAAAATGCCGTAATAACATCAATATCACCGTTTTTTGCTGCTTCATACTGCAAATCAGGGTCAATGTTTGTCGTCTTCTTAAATTCAAAGTTGTACGCTTTTTCTAACGCATCAAATCCATCACTTCTCTCGAAAAATTCCGCATCAGATCCAAAAATTAATCGTGGTGCTTTCGCTGCCAAATCTGTGTACGTTTTTACTCCTAATTTGTTTGCAAGTTCTTGGCGCAATGCCAGGGCGTATGTATTGTTAAAACCTAAAGGCTCTAACCAAGTGATATTAAATTTTTCTTTATATCCTTTTTTTGTCGCTTCATATACTTCTTCCGGTGTTTGACCTGGTTTGTATTCATTTTTTAATACGTTTAAGTATCCTGTCCCCGTATACTCAACGTATAAATCAATATCTCCCTTTTTTATTGCTTCATGTAAAACAAAAACACCACCCAAACTATCTTCTACCTCAACCTCTAAATCAGTATTCGCCTTTAAATACTCTGCTAATAGATGAGTTAAAATCACTTGTTCCGTAAATTTCTTTCCAGCAACGACAATTTTTCCTTTTTTCGTTGCTTCTCCTGCATTACATGCTGCTAACGAAAAGGCCAAAAATACAGATAACAGTAATCCAATTAATTTCTTCAATTATTTACCTCCTAAAATCGAAATATTTATAGCTTGCCGAGAGTGACTTTTGTCCGGCAATCATTTGTACTTATTCCGATATTTTACTCCGCTCTACTAGACGTCGGCAAAACGTGGTTCTCAGCATTTGATAAGTTACCGAGAACTAAGCCTTTTACTATAGGCTTTGACGACATATTGAATCACTCTCGGCTGCATTTGATCAGAACGTTCTGTGACAAATAAATACGTACTTTCCTAAATATACATTTGCTTTTTCATTCGATGACGAACTTTTATCCATGCATAAATTTTCTCTTTTGCTTTTGAGCATAAAGGAATCTACCGGGATATTTTTCCATGATCAACAACTAATAAACAGGCATTCTTTATTGAGTAAGTATAAAGTTTTGACAATTCTTCAATGCGCAACCCGACATAAAGCATGACAACTAACAATTCCTTATTACACGCTTTTTTAAACGGATTTCTTTCCTTTGCAACGACTCCTAATAGCAACTGTTCTTTTGACAGCTAGTTTGTTGAAAATGATTTTTCTTGGTGAAAACGAAGCTGTGATGCAAAGTTTTCGCGGATATATCCATTTTGGCGGACCCATCGAAAAAAGGAGTTTAATGTGGATATTAATTGGTTGATAGTAGACACTTTCATTTCCTTTCACAGCAGTTCAGCACGATATTGAAACAAATCAGATTGCTCCAATTGTTGAAACAATTTTTTAATACACAAGAAAGTGCTCTGCCTCAGGAGATACATTCGAATAGTTCTCTTTTCATTTTGCTGCTGTTATAAATAGGCTTCATAAATTCTTAAAAAATGCTTCAATGGTTACATCCCCCCTTTTACAGCTACAAAAACAAAAAATTTTACGATGAATGAAACTCTACGATGAAAATTATAGTTTATTATGGTTATTATTTACAAATTTGGTATATATCTGTATTCGAGCGTATTCTCGGATAATATAGGGTCTACTGCCTCATACCTCCGATATCTGTATAAATCCTCCCGTATCGTCTTGAATCCTCCCAAATCCTCCAGATTCCTTCTACCTACTCAACTACCTTCAATTGAACATCCTCCATTTCCTCTAACATAGAAAAAGAAGATGATACATACAAAAGTCACCGACTTAATACATGAAATATTCTTCGCTTTCTAACTTAATTACTATTACTTACCAATATCAAGAAATAAACATCTGAACTGAAGCAAAAAGAAAAAGGAAAGATGACCACTCAGCCTTAGAAGTGATGTACAGCGAAGCTCTCTTACAATTGCTTCATGATATGATACATTTTTTCTTTAAAGAAGGGCACACGATGATGGTTTTAGATGAAGCAAACAGAAGTTTGTTATAAATGACCTTCCTATGTATTCGGAAATCTCCTCCAAAAAAGAGTTCATGGCTTCAAAAAGATGAATATGAAAAAAGGGCTGACCCATAATCAACGTGTCAGCCCCCACAACACCTTATATAGAACATCTCATTGGATCAATGAACGATATATATGACAGGTGCATGAGATCAGACACTTATGGGTCAGCCTCTTATTTTTATTTATAACTAGCCTTATCACGGAAATTGTTCGATCATAAAAGAAAAGTCCGACTGTTTTACACTTTAAACTTATTTAATAAAGATTGCATCTCTTCCGCCATTTTGCTTAAGGAAGACGCGGATGATTCGATTTCTTCCATTGAGGCCATCTGTTCTTCCGTAGACGCTGAGATGTTTAATGATCCGGTTGAAGATTCCTCAACAATGGAAGCGATATTGTCGAGAGACTTAGCAATTTGTTGAGCGCCTGCGGTCATTTGCTGAACGGCGGCGGAAACTTGTTCAATTTGTTTGGTTACTTCATTGACGGACTGGCGAATTTGTTCAAAGGACTCTCCCGCCGAATTTACTGCATCAAGACCTTGAGCTACTTCATTTGCCACGGTTTGCATCGACGTGATTGCTTCCTCTGTTTCTTCTTGAATTTGTGTGATCAATTGTGAGATTTGCTGAGCGGATTCCGCAGACTGTTCAGCAAGCTTACGCACTTCATCCGCGACAACAGCGAATCCTCGTCCTTGCTCCCCCGCTCTCGCCGCTTCGATAGCGGCATTTAAAGCGAGCAAGTTCGTTTGCGAAGCGATTCCTGTAATGACTTGTGTAATCTGTCCAATCTCATTAGAGCGATCTCCTAATCCTCTGACAACTTGTCCTAACGATTCTACATGTTTATGGATGAAACGCATTTGCTCTTCCATCTTTTCAATGGCTTGTGTTCCCGCTTTTGCTTTTACAAACGTTTCCCCGGCGCTAACAGAAACTTGCTGGGTATTCATCGCAACTTGAGAAAGACCGTTAGAAATCTCATTCATAGAAGCAGAAGTTTCTTGAACAGACTTAACTTGTTGCTCCGATCCGATAGCTATATCTTCCATCGTCGAAGCAATTTGTTCAGTAGCTCTCGTCGTTTGTTCAGCAATGTGCGTCAACTGTTCAGAAAATGAAACGATTTCATGGGAGTGACGTTTTACGTTCGTGATTAACGTTCCCCACGTTTCCACCATTTCGTTTATACAAACAGCAATTGGCTTTAGCTCTCTCACTTCATCAACAGGAATACGAGTCGATAAATCACCGTCCGTAATCGCTTCTAAGTGGGAGTTGATCACGGAAATAGGAGCAATGAACCGACGGTAATTTAAAGTTGCAGCCAAAATTCCAACTAACATACCACATAAAATAAGGCTGCCAATCGTCAACCAAAACGTCGAACCAGTGAAACCATTAACCATGCAAACGCCAAGACCAATAAGAAAAGTGCAAGGCACAACAACAAACAAAGTTCGGACCATATAACTCCTTAGTGACATAATTCTCCCTACCTTTAGTAAATTACAGATTTAAACACATTATACCATCATATCAATATATTGGAAATTATTTTTTTACCATATAAGATTTAGGTGATTGCTTATAAATTTTCATTTAAAATTCTGTCACTTTTTATTTTACAACTATAATAATTGAGTTTATAGCACATAAGAACAACGTTGCCTTGCCAATTACCAATGTCACAAAAGAAATATAGGGCTTAGCGAAACAGGAAACATGGATTACATAAAGAAGATTTCTCCGTGATTGATCAATTTTTATCAACAAAAAATTCGTGCCTATCACCACCCGACGAATGGGCAGTGACAAGCACTAGCAACTATTCCATAAACTACAGATTAAGAAATTGGAAAAATAATATCCACAGTAGTTCCTTGACCTACTTCACTTTCAATTTTAATACTTCCACTATGAGCTTCGATAATTTTATAACTTACCATTAACCCTAAACCAGTTCCCTTTTCCTTCGTACTATAAAAAGGCTCTCCTAGCTTTGCGATTCTATCTTTTGGTATTCCGCACCCTTGATCAATAAAGCGAATAACAAGACTATTTTCTTGCATCTTCGCTTGAACCTTCATCTCTCCACCGTTTGGCATCGCCTCAATGGCATTTTTAATAATATTAATGAATACTTGTTTTAATCGGTTTTCATCGCAATCAAGTAACGGAAGATTCGGTTCAAATTCTGAAACCATTTTAACATTATTTAAGATAGCCTGTGCATCAAGTAAGGTCATAACATCTTTCAAAAGAATGCAAACATCTTTCTTCTGAAAATTCATCACCTGTGGTTTCCCTAACATTAAAAACTCGTTAACAATAAAGTTAATTCTCTCCAATTCAGATTCTATAATTTCAAAATAATGTTTATGTGTTTCACATTCTTCTTTTAATAGATGCATAAACCCCTTGATAGAAGTCAACGGATTTCGAATCTCATGGGCCACTCCTGCAGCCAGTTCTCCTACAACCGCAAGCTTTTCCGATTTCCGTAATAACTCTTCCGCTTGTTTGCGCTCTGTGATATCGGTAGAAACAAATAAGATTTGATCGGCTCCCTCATTCGGAGACAAAATAGGTAGTCTTACTGTTTCTACCCACCTAATTTTCCCTTCCTGATCCTTAAACTCTTCTTCAAGAATGAGACGTTCCTTCACTTTCTCTATTTCTTCCCAAGCACGAACTCGATCAAATTCTATATGAAACTGAAAATCATCGATCTTTTTGCCAAGAAGATGCTGAGTTTCTGTTCCTAAAAGCTTAGCGAATGATTCGTTTACAAGGGTAAACTTTCCTTCCTTGTCGATAGCATATATATAACTTGGATTCATATCGATAATTTTCCGAAGAAATTCTTTCTGTTCTTTCAATTGTTCTTCTTTAAGCTGCAAATTCGCTTTCGACTGGCGAATATAATGAATCATTTCATTAAAACGATTGGATAATTTTCCGATTTCTGTATTATCAATTTTCTCGATCCGTTGATTATAATCCCCCTTTGCCACTTGATCCACCGCAAGATATAATCGACGGATTGGATGAATAAGCTGCCTTGCATATAAAGCAGTTAAAACAGATAAAACAATAAAGGTCACTAGTGAGATCGTCCACAATGATTTTTGAAATGCTAAATAGGGTTGATAAATTTCATCAATAGGTATTTGCGCTACAATTCCCCACTCTAAAATCGGGATATATTCAAACGAAGCAAGCATCGTAATACCCTGTGTATTCGTAACTTCTTGATATCCCGATCGTTTTTTCAATACCTTTCTTACAACAGGGTTTTGACTTACATCCTCTCCAATTCGTTCTTTTGACGGATGGGAGATAATTTTTCCGTTTCGATCAACAATAAACGTGTACCCGTTTTCCCCGATTTTAAAACTTTGAAATATGGATTGAAAAATTTCGTTATTTGCAATACGTAACGATAAATTGACGACTCGTTCGACTTCTTTATGATTGTTTAAAACGGGAACTGAAACAACAATCAAATATCGCCCTGTATCTGCGGAAACGACATCACTTAAATAAATTTTTTTTGTTTTAAGTGCTTGCTGAAAATACTCACGCTTACTTAAGTTATAATTTTTCAAATGTTTCAAGTCATTCGGATAAAATCCTCGTACATATCCATTTGTATCTACAACCGTGCCACTATCAATATAAGGCGAAACGTCAACAATATTCTCTAATCCCTTAAAAAGACGATTAAAATCATTGGACTTAAAATTTTCATTCGACTGAACGTAATTCTCAAGGTTTTGCAGGTCTTGCGCAATGAGAGAAATTTGATCTTTCATGCGTAAAACCGTTTTATCAGTAATTTGCCGATATTGCTCCTTTGAAATTTCCGGCAATATGATACGTGATACAATAAACATCAAACCTAAAAGTATACAGATAATGACTAGATTAATGATATAGATTTTCCAAAAAATCTGCGATTTAAACCATTTCATATTGTTACTCCTTAACTTATTAATAAATAACACATCAAAAGATGATGTATAAAAGTTTATGTAAAGAAAATAAGTAGACTAAAAGAAAAAGGTAGGGTATTCTCTGATTTGCAAAAAATCTAAGAGAAAGGGGTACCCTACCTTACATAAAAGTATACCTAATATCTACTTCTCAAATCAACTTTTCAGCCTCCTGAATAAGCGGAGTAGAGCTACTTAAATAAACCTGCTTTATCTGGATTTTATTGGTTAATCAACACATCTGGCTGTCAACATTGCTTGATTTATCATCATCCGATGATTATTTTTGCCTGCTCGATCATTCCAATAATGATATCCTCAGCCCGTTCTTCCTTCACAGCTAAACGGAGGCCTTGCCCCGCCCACAGTGACATAAAGCGAGAATCGTTCTGCTTAGCTGCCGCCTGTCTAATATCCTGCGTTACTTGATTTTGCCATGGATAAGGCAAAGGAGCGGGACCATGCTGTTCTGTTTTTTCTATAAAATCATTCCGAATTCCCCGTGCCGGTCTTCCAGAAAACACTGTCGTGATGACGGTGTCTTCTTCCGTTGCTTTGAGCAGTTGCTCGCGGTAAACAGGATGTGTCTCGGCTTCTTTTGCAAGCAGGAATCTCGTTCCAAGCTGGACACCTTGCGCTCCTAATGCAAGAGAGGCAACAAGCCCCCTTCCATCCATAATTCCACCAGCCGCAACGACGGGAACTGTTGTATGATCAACCACTTGCGGAACAAGCGCCATTGTACCAATAAGCGCGCCATGACTTCCTTTCTTAACTTCCAATGTCCCCCGATGTCCCCCCGCTTCTCCGCCCTGCGCAATCAAAATATCAATTCCCGCTTGTTCGGCTAAAACGGCTTCTCGAACAGTTGTCACCATCATCGTCGTACGAATTCCTAGCGTTTTCGCCTTTTGGAGAATTTCCTCAGAAGGAATGCCAAACGTTGCACCGAGAACAGGGACTCGATGATCAAACACAACTTCAAGCAGAGATTCTTGTTGATCCATATAGTTCACATTAGCTTCAGTTTGTAACGGGATATTTAGCTCCTGTCGAAACGAGTTCAAGTATTTTTGCATCTCTGTTATATTCCCTTTTTCTTTGGAAGGCTCAAAGAAAAACAAATTGACGCCAAACGGCCTGTCGGTTAGCTTTCGGACATCCCTTATCGCTTGATCAAGCTGGTCAGGAGTCATATAGGCAGCTCCCAGCATTCCAAGCGCGCCCGCATTCGAAACAGCAGCGACAAGTTCAGGGCTTGTAATTTTTCCTGCCATCCCCGCCTGAATAATCGGATAGTCAATACCAAGTAATTTACATAAGTCCGTGTATAGCTGAATTTTCATAAGCACCACTCCAATTAGCTCACTCCAATCATTACCATATTCTTATTTCTGTAACGTCCTTTCTCTCTCCTGCTTTGAGCTTCTGATTCAACAAAAAAAGCAGGAAATCTTTATACAAGCTCCTGCTTTAGAAAATCTGTCATATAAACAAACCGAAAAACTTTTATTTATAAAGAATATCATCTCTTAATGCTTCTACTTTACTTAGAGCCGCCTGAATATCGGCTTCACTTACATCAAAATGAGCAAGCGCATCATGAAGATATTTCACAATCACATCAAAATGAACAGGCTGTATATTCATTCCTTCATGCGCCTTCGCCATCGACCGACCAGTGTATTGATTCGGTCCACCGAGCGCATAACTAATAAATTTTGCCTGGTGCTGACGTTGTTTCTCCATATCTGTGTTCTTAAAAAAATGATTGACCGTATCATCAGCTAAGACAAGGTCATAAAAATAATCCACAATCTTCGCAATCGTTTCTTCTCCACCTAACTTTTTATATAACGTTTGTTTATTCTTTTCTGGCATATTGATCTATACCTCCCTAAGATTGTATAATCGACAAAATATATGGTTTGTATTAATACTTTTTTTATTCTGTTTTTTATAATGTCCAAGATTTTTTACAGAGTGTTGACATGCTGTCAAAAAAACTCGGAGGCAAGCAAAAAAAAAGAGGCTGCTCCATTCATCATGCGGGCAATTAACGCGTTAATCGGGACACCACTTTTCGATAATTTGCTAAAAATCGGGCTAACCATCCCTTGCCGCAACATCGACCAAAGCACACGATAAGTCGCATACAAACCAGAGTTGGCTACTGATAAAATTAATAACTATTTTTAATACCTGCTTATTCATAAATAAATCTATTTAAAAAAAATTTATGTAACATTGTATATATTTTCCTTAATATGTGTTTATATAAAAAACCTATTTCCCTCAGCTGTAGAGGAAAATAGGTCTCTTTAAAATATGCTATTGATCGTTGTTTGATTTTTCCAATTCAAAAAGTTTCAATCTATAACAATTTTGTTAAGGAAATTAGACGTATTGTTTCCACGAACATTTTTTAAAGTAATTTTTTAATGTGCTGCACGTACCCTTTTAATTCGCTTTCCTTTTCTAAATAAGACAACAGTGCATGAACAAGAAACATTCGCGGATCTTCAGTGTTTAACTCATCTTTTAACAAATCGATGGTTGCAAAAAGCTCTTGCCTAATGTTTGAGTTGATTGATAATTGCTCTAACGTTTTCTTCATTTCATGAAAAATTTTGTCCAATGTTTCTGCTTTTGAAACCTTTTCTAGCTCAAAATCAGATATCGCTAAATCTGACATAATTGCATCTGTTAAGAGTGGAACGGTCTGTTTTTTCTTCATATTATCAACTAACACATCCATTTGCCGGACAATATGTTCGGCCGTATCACGAATGGACAGATATTTATTTTCATTCACCATTAAAAGTAAATACTCTTTTAGCATTCCTTGAAAGATAATAGTAGCATCCCAAATATGCTCCTTTATTTCAGAACCATATGCTTCTAGCAAACATTTCTTATGCCAGTTTAACATTCTCACTTTCATTCTTCGAAGAAACGGTAGCAGCTTTGGATTTTGATGAATGGGCAGTTGTTTAAACTGAATCATGATAAAATCCTTCTTATCAATAAAGTCCTCGATCTGCACAATGAGCTGTTGAACAAACCTTTCCCTAGGATTTAACTCTTTCTCAAAGCTTACATTCATCGCTTTTTCAAACATTGCATTCCGGTAATATTCTAATACTTCGATAAACAGCTCTTCTTTTGACTCAAAATATTTATACAAGGACCCTTTAGAAATTCCACAATCGTTGGCAATTTCTTGAACAGATGTCGAGTAATATCCTTTTTCGGAAAAAAACTTCAATGCCGATTCCATGATTTGTTTCTTTTTTGAGTCCACAGCTCTCACTCCTTTCTTTTAAATTGAGCAACCTCTTCTACTTGTTCAATATACTCCCAACAACACGATTTGAAAAAAGAGATGCCTTTAGATTCGCCGGCATCTCTCTGAGACTATATTATTCGTTACTGATTAACTCCATTTTTTTGTGATTTTCTCTATCATCATTTGTTTCTCTTAACGGAACTTCTTTCAGAAAGAAAGTCAAAATGAGTGCCAAAACCACAATACCCGCGCCAAACAGAAACACACCTGATAAAGAATAAGTTAACGCCTCTTTTAACATTGAAATAAATTGGTCAAACACCTCAGCAAATTGACCAGGCAGCTGTGAACGAATTTCTTCTAATTTACTAGAATCCATCAACACTTGTGGATTTTGTAAGCTGGTCATTTCTCCAGGCATATTTGGCATTTCGCTTGGTGCAGATATATTCTCAGGCTGTAACGATTTCATTTTATCAGCCATTAAATTTCCCATAATGCTTCCCATCACTGCCACACCAATCGTTCCCCCGATTTGGCGGAACACTTGCATCGCCGATGTAGCTACACCGAGATATTTATGTGCTACTGCATTTTGCACAGTTACTTGGAACACCGGCATTGTCATTCCTAAACCGATGCCAACAACAATTAACTGGATAATCAGCTTTGTTAAAGAAGAATGGACATCAAGGGTTGAATTGGCAACTAAACCGCCCGCCATAACTATGAGACCGAGTATAGCGATCATTTTATATTTTCCTGTCTTTGTAATCATATTACCAGCAATCGCACTCGCTGTAACCATCGAAATGGTCATGACCATTTCGATTAACCCTGAAGTGGTTGCGGAATGTCCTTGAACTCCTTGTACGTAAAAAGGAACATACATAATCGTTCCAAACATTCCCATTCCCACTAACATTCCTGCGATATTCGAGACAGTAAACACACTATTTTTAAACAAATATAACGGAAGAACCGGGCTTTTGGCTTTTCGTTCCACTGCGATAAACGCAATAAGCGCTAAAATCGTTAGTGAAAACAATCCGATAATCTCAAATGACAACCAGTCATATTTTCCTCCAGCCCAAGTAAAACCAAGAAGTAATGTAACAATCATTACTGTCAATAAAAACGAACCAAGATAATCGACTGGCTCTTTTTCAGCACGCTGATGAGAAGGATATAGCTTCCAAATTAACGCAAAAGCAATAAATCCCATCGGAAGAAAAACCCAAAAAATCCAATGCCAATCAAAGTTATCGACAATGTATCCTCCAAGCGTGGGACCAAAAAGGCTTGATAAACCAAAAACGGCTCCCATTAATCCTTGCCAGCGACCTCTTTCTCTTGGCGAAAACAAATCACCTATCGTTGTAAAAGAAGAAGACATAATCATGCCGCCGCCTAATCCTTGGATGCCTCGATACAGAATTAACTGATAAATCGTATCAGAAGTTCCACTTAAAAACGCTCCAATCATAAAGACGGCAATTCCGATTAAGATAAAGATTTTCCGCCCGTAAATATCCGATAATTTACCAACTAACATGGCTGTAATGGTTGATGTCAGCATGTAAATCGTAAAGACCCAATCAAAATACTCCATTCCGCCAATCTTGGCGATAATTTTAGGCAATGATGTACCAACAATCGTCATGTTGATTGCGGCGAAAAACATGGCTGCCATGATGGAAATCATGATGGTAACCTTTTTCCTTTGATCTAATTGTTCCAAATGATTCACTCCTTTACGTGATCGAAAGACTTTGTGTTTATAAACAGTACCGACAACAAACACAAAAGCTACTATAAAGACTCATTTACCGTATATGACCGATTAGTTATTTTGATGACCGATAAGTTCTAATTCAATATATATGAGTATACAATGCATTGTCAATCATTTGAACTTGAAAACTGAATAATTTTGTTTTAGAAGATTTTTCTAGGTGAGATACCTCATCTGCCGCAGCTACATGCGGACCAGTACCTTGATTTCTCTCTAGCTCCCCATAAAATGGCCATCCCAATAATACCGTTTAATAAAAACGCATTCTTAATCATCAGTGATGTTCATCGCAATGATGATGAATGATAAAAGAATATACCTAAGCGCCATAGAAAATATAATATATCGGCCTACATTCGCCATTCGTTTTACTCCACCAAAAACATATTAAGTGAACTTTCATCTAATTTTTGTTATTGTTTTATTATTGAAATTTTTTCCTGCAAAATCAGGATTTGGCTAAATTTTTTAAGGAAGTGAAAAATAGGATGTATAAAAAAGAAAAAATACTATTTGGGCTTTCAATCGCTAACAGCAGGAATCGTACTAGGGACATTTTGGGATGGAAAAGTCCAAAAACGCTTCACGCACAAAGTGATTCTGGTCTATACTTCCTATGTAATCTCTCTTGTTGTTTTCGCTTTTGGAGTTTGCTTAATGTTCGACATTCTGACTATTCCGATCCTCATTATGTTTTTGTTAGCTTACGGTATTTTGCTAGGAATGAGCTTACCTTCGCAATCTACTACATTAGTGAATTTGTTTGTCAAGGAAAAAGGAACGGCAATAGGAATATACAATTTCATCCGTTTTACTGGCGCAGCGATCGGACCAATGCTTGGCGCGCTTATTCATGGAATTAGCGGTGATGTTACTCTCTATCTGTCATTATTCATCTTCCTTCTTGCCGCAGCCTTTTTCATCCATAAAAACATGTATGATCCTTTTGAAACAACGATGCAGGCCAATCATTCAGAAACTCTAGAAACAAGATAACCTAATAAAGAACAAAAAAGAGGCTGTCTCGAAAAAGGTCATTTTTTATGACCTTTTAAGACAGCCTCTTTTAAACACGATTATGATAAGTTCTTTGCAATTTTTTCCACAAGAACAGTGTCGAATCAATTCTAATATGAGTTTTTCTTTCTCATTCATCCGAATGCATCTCAGCACACTAAACGAACATTTATTTCGATAACAAACAAATAGTATAGATAATGATCATTTTCGATTTGACGGACTTCCATCATTTCATCCCCTTAACATCGTTATTACACGTCATGTCTTAATGATTCTCTCCTATCTTCCGTTTTCAAAGAGCCATCTTTACAAGCTATGTTCATGATATCGTATCAGACCAATGATTAAATCCCCCTTACTTTCGCCCCATTTCGCAAGGTGTATAATTGGTAATTTTATCCTTTAATTGAAATAAAATTCATTTCAGTGTCATGACTAAAGAAGTGTTTTTTTATAAAAAATTGAAAATGATAATCATTTGTAATATTCTTTATATGAAATTGATAATCATTATCAAAATTTCAATAAAGGAAGTGAGATTTTGTTTTTATCCAAAACTCTATTCAATCATTTAACGAATGATGAACAAAAAATTTATTGGTATTTAGAAAGAAAACATCCAAATTTAGCAAAAATGTTTCTGAGACAACTCGAGAAAAGTCGCTTAGGTATTATTCAACGGTTGCTTCAAGGAATAATTCGTGAAGGATTAATCAAAGAGGAACATATTTTTTGGAATGATACCCCTTCTCATGAAGAGTTGCGCATTCATATTTCCGAAGATAAGTGGCTGCAAGCAAAAGTATCAAGAAGATTTCAATTGCAGCAGTTTGATATCGAAGAAATCTTTTTCGTGCATGAAAAAAAGCAAGAAGCAATTACTTCTCCTGCTCATCTTTTAAAAATATTGGAGCAAGAAGGCATAATTGCCGGATATCCTAATCAAGAGCGATTTTATAAAGAATTGGAAAATAGCGCAGCCAATTACGCTTTTGCATTAACAGCGAGAGAATATCGTACTAATCAATTACAAAACATGAACAACGAGAAATATATGAACTCTATACAATGGGTTTTAGCGCAAAAACAACAAACACCCTCTTTCAGCCCACTTGCTTTTTACGAACAATGGGTGATTGATGGCCATACTATTCATCCTTGCTCAAAAACAAAATTTGGGTTTAATCCCGAAGAAGTAATGAATTACTCTCCAGAATGGGAAGCAAAACCAAATATTTCATTTCTGGCTGTAAAACGATCTGATTGTCATCTTACATCCTTTGAGTTAGCAAGAGTAGCCGATTTGTTCTATGAGGAGTATCCAGATTTAAGACAACATGTCATAGAAGAACTCAAGAAAAAGGGAGCGAAGGAAGACGAATACGACCTTATTCCTGTTCATCCTTGGCAACTGGAACATACCATTCCAGCAATTTACAAAGAGGCAATGAAAAACGGTACTATTATTCCGATTCCTTCCTATTCCATCGAAACCTATGCGTTAGTCTCTATACGTACGTTAATGCAAGCAAAGAATAGAAAACATCATATTAAGACGCCGATTAACGTGCAAACGACGAGTGCCATTCGTACAGTTTCACCAGCTTCAACGATTAACGGCCCTATTGTATCACAATTAATAAAAAATATTTTGCCAAAAGAACAACTTCTTTCACGGTTAGATGTGATTGAGGAAAAAGCAGGAATATATTTTGCGCCAACAAATCCATCGCTTTTTAAACACGATACGTCCGTATTAGGAAAAAATTTAGCGGCAATTATTCGTGAGAATCCAGAACATGACCTTAAAGATGGAGAAATAGCTATGCCTGCTGTAGCTTTAATTGCTAATTCCCCTGTAAATAGAAAGCCGATTGTAGCAGAACTTATCGAGGAATATGCTAGATATCAAAAGATTGAAGAAATGAATCAGGCCGTAGTTGCATTTGTTAAACAATATGCTTCCATGTTCCTTCCAGGCATTCTTACATTGATGAGTAAATATGGTATCAGTTTAGAAGCTCATTTACAAAACAGTGTCCCAATATTTCGGAATGGCGCTCTTAGCAGAATGAAAGTTCGCGATTTCGGTGGCATACGAATATATGTTAATCGACTTGAAAAACAAGGAATGTCCGCTAATCTTTTCAATCAGTCAATGATTGTAACGAATGATGTGACTGAATTGACAAAAACATTATCCCATGCCATTATTCACAATCATTTGGGCGAGATCGTCGCTTGTTTAGTTCGTTATTTTTCCATTGATGAAGAGTTATTGTGGAAGGAAATAGCGGTAGTTATTCTTGATGTATTTGCTAAGTTGAAAACAAATGAAACGATAAGCGAACAAGTCAGTGAAGATGAACAGGCGTTTTTCAAGCCAACGCTTGAAATGAAGGCTCTAGTAACAATGCGACTAACAGATGATATACATAATAGCTTTATAGCCGTGCCAAATCCATTAGCCAAGTGGAAAGGAGATCTAGAGAAATGAGTGTTTGTACGTCTGTTTTACAAACAGAATTACAACTAACCGCCGATGAAATTCAATGTATCGAGTTTTTGGAAAAGAAACAGCCTCATTTACTGCAGGCTTACATAGGAAATCTAGATCGGGCAAGACGCACAATTTTACAGAGAATAACCGCTTCCCTTCTGCGTGAAGATGTTTTTGGACTCTTTTCTACTTCATACGATTTGCGTGTGATAGGTTCAGTTTTTGCTATGAATCTACCAAAGATAACAGAACACTGGGAAGCAATTATTCGACAACTACAAAATGCAAATCTTCAAGAAGGAATATTATATAAAGTATATTCTCTAAATGAACAGGAATGTTTAATCATACCAGTGAGCAAGGAGTATTCTTTTCGACGATTTGAGATTGTAGGGGACATCTTGTTGGCAGGAAATCAATTAAAAAGAATTAATCATAGCACAGAATTACTGAACTTATTGAAACAAAAAGGAAGTAGTAAAGAAGTCAGCAATTGGAAGCCTCTTATAGAAGAATTAGAAAATGGTAGTGCCAATTTAGCACTTGCTTATGCTTACTTTGAGGAAAAGTCGAAAAATATAAACGTTTCATTTAAAAATACCGTTAATACGCTAGATTACATTCAACAGAAACAAAATACCGATCCTTCTTTTTCAACAATGTTATTTTTTGAACAATTGTGCGTAGAAGGACATCATCTTCATCCTGGTTCGAAAACGAAAATGGGGATGCTGCCTGAGGATGTGTTTAGCTATGCGGCGGAATTTGAAGGAACACCATCATTAAAATTGGTCGCGCTTCATCGGGATCTATGTGATTACCGGTTCTTTGATAATCAAGATCCGAACGACTTCTTTTTTGAACATTTTCCAGAATTTAAAAATGAGATTAGGGAATTTTTTGTTACGAAAGAACAGGAGCTTGAAGATTTCGTATTGCTTCCTGTTCATCCATGGCAATGGAAAAATATCATTCCATATATATATCGAGAAGAACTTAAAGATGGAAGATTAATATTGATAGAAACAGTCAATATTCCGGCATTTGCGACAACCTCGTTTCGTACGGTTATTCCAAAGGATAAAGATATATGTGTTAAGATGGCTGTTCATAGTCAAATGACGTCAACTGTGCGCTCTATTTCACCACAATCTGCAAACAACGGTGCTGAATTTACGAAACTCATTCGAAAAGTGATGGATAGGGAAAAACAATTAGCACAAACATTTATTCCTATTTGTGAAATTGGTGGATGTTCATTTCGTTCAGACGATACATTAAAGAACCGGAATCTTTCTGTTATTTATCGGGAAAATCTAGAACAAGTTATTCATAATGACGAAATTGCTATTGCAGGTACAGCTTTATATGCTCAGTCTCCTATCAGCGGAAAACCTATTTTAATTGAAATAATAGAAAGATATGCAAAAACCCTTAATATAAAATATCAAAAAGAATCAGCCGTTTCTTTTATAAAAGAATATGCACAGGTTGCTCTACCAGGATTTTTAACCCTATTGTTTAAATATGGAATTGGTTTAGAAGGACATCTGCAAAATACGATCCCTGTTTTTCAAAATGGAAGACCAGTAAAAATTCTTTTTCGCGATTGGGGCGGAGTAAGAATTCATCGTCCGCGCTTACAAAAACAAGGTTTTGATATACAGTTTTATCCAGGTTCTATGACTATTACTGATGATTGGCAGGAAGTACAAAACAAAGTATTTTACACAGTTTTTCAAAATCAACTGAGCGAAATCATTCAGCAAATAAGCAAGTATTGGAACCTTGAGGAAAGTCTTTTATGGAAGCCGATTCGTCTTCAATGTGACAAAGTGTTTGAGCAGCTGGCATTCAATCAAGAACTTCAGGAACACATTCATGAAGGCAAGAAAACACTATATCAGGCAAATATCGATCATAAGGCATTAACGAAGATGAGATTAAATCCGGAACAAAAGCGCTACTTCTATGTTTCAGTACCCAATCCATTAGTCAGCATATGAACAGGAGAAAGTGATATGCCACAAGTCATACAATGGAAATCAGATTCATCTTTTGCGTTAAAATATCCGCTTTTTCGCTTGTACATGTTAGGAAGCTTACCATCGAGAATAGGAGAATGGATGGATTTTATTGCTTTAAACTGGACGGTATTGCAGCTTTCATCCTCTCCTTTACATTTGGGGATTCTCAACGCTTGCCGCCTCGTGCCGATTTTTCTATTTAGCTTGCCAGGCGGAATGTTAGCGGATCGATATGACCGGCGCTCGCTACTTGTGGGCGTTCAAGCAGGGATGATGATCATTACTTTTGTTCTTGCGTTTTTCGTTTATAATGGAAGTCCCTTTATATGGTTACTCCTTGCAGTCGCATTACGTTCCGTATTTATGGCGTTAGAAACAGCGGTTCGCAATTCTTATATGCCTAGCTTAGTTCCTCCATCTTCTCTTTCTAGTGCCATTGCTTTACATACAGCCGGACTGCATATCGGGCGAATTCTTGGTCCTGCGGTAGCGGGATGGCTGCTAACATACATGGAAACTTTTTCGTTGTTCATTCTATACGGTTTCACGCTTTCTATCTCTCTCATTTCTTTATTGGCTCTTAAAGAAGATATGCCTACGAAGCGAAAAAAACGATTAGAGCCTTCTATCGGAATAAGAGAAGGATTGCAATATGTGAAAGAAACTCCTTTAGTACAATCGCTATTGATTTTAGCAGTTGTGCCAATGGTGTTTGGATTTCCTTACTCTAGCGTTACTCCCCTATTTGTTCAAGAGTTAATGAAAAAAGAGGCAGAAGGTTTTGCAATCCTTCTATCCATTTCTTCTATGGGCGCGCTTTTAGGAACGATATCGTTATCCGTCTTCTCAGTAGGCGCGATAGGGAAATGGCTGATTAGTTCATTGCTTGGTTTCGGTGGAACATTGCTTATGTTTATGTTTGTGGCGGACAACTTTCTGTTTGCATCCATCGCAATGTTTTTTATTGGAATAACGAGCCAAGTGTACCGAACATTGAACCGTACAGCAATACAAATCACTGTACCGGATGGTTTGAGGGGAAGAATTATGAGCATTGCGCTCATGGACAGAGGATTTATTCCTTTAGGAACAATCATCATTACGTCTTTAGCTGAGTGGTTCGGAGTATTTACAGCAGGCATCGTTATGGGAACAGGCTGTACAATATGTACTTTATTTGTTTTATTACAGAGGAAAGAATTATGGAAGCTATAAAAAGCGAGGGGAAATCAATGGTTGCACTCAAAAATCCTATGATTCAAGAAACGATCATCGATTGGAAGGAGAAAAAGAACAAACCAGTTTGTGCCTATTTATATGATTTAATAGGACTGCAAGAGCATGTGAAAAATCTATCAGAATCTTTGCCGCATCAGTGTCGTTTATTCTACGCAGTTAAAGCAAATGCAGATATAAAAATATTGCAGGCTTTACAACCGTATGTAGCAGGATTTGAAATTGCCTCAATAGGAGAATTGAATAAAGTGCGATCTGTTAGCTCTACCGTTCCTATAATTTTCGGTGGCCCTGGGAAAACGGACGAGGAATTGCGAGCAGCAATTGCTAATAACATCTCATTTATACATGTAGAAAGCGTATTTGAATTGCAACGGTTAAACTGGCTTGCAGAACAATATAAGATGGTTGCTCCAATCTTGCTGCGAGTAAATTTACAAACAACAGTGCCAGAGGCAAGGTTAAAAATGGCGGGACTTCCGACACAGTTTGGAATAGATGAAACCCAAATCCCCCTCGCTATTCAAATGACGAAAGAAATGAAACACGTAAAGCTGTACGGATTTCATTTTCATGCGATGTCAAACAATCTAGATGAGAAGCAACATGTCTTATTTGTGAAGCATTGTTTAGAGCAAACTGACAAATGGGAAAAAGAATTTGCACAATGTTTTTCCGTTATCAATGTAGGAGGTGGAGTTGGCATCCATTATGATCAGCCTGATAAAAGGTTTGATTGGGAAAGCTTCAGCAACCAGTTACAACTCATATTAAAACAACATGCCCATCCTCGATGGACTGTTGTATTTGAACTAGGTAGATACATAACAGCACATCATGGTTATTATGCTGCCGAGATTTTAGATATTAAAAAGAATCATGGAAAAAATTTTGCAGTGCTTCGCGGTGGCACGCATCATTTGCGTTTGCCTGCTGCTTGGAAGATGAATCATCCTTTTTCGATTATACCTATTGAGCAATGGGACTATCCGTTTGAGCGATTTGGTATTACTCAAGATGTAGTAACAATCGTAGGGGAATTATGTACACCAAATGACGTTTTGGCTCGAGACGTTTTTTGTCCAAGTGTTCGAGTTGGTGATATAGTTCTTTTTGAATGCGCCGGTGCTTACGGTTGGGACATTTCCCATTCCCAGTTTTTAAGTCATCCATATCCAGAATTTATTTATTTGGAATAACTTCGATCAAAGTTAAAGAAAAAGCCACCGCTTTTACACTATTTCAATCTCGGAAAAGCGGTGGAGTTTTATTTATAATCGTTAGTTTATCACTATCTAACTCATGAGAGTGATAATAAGTCATATACTTTACATCATAGGTAAAGTAAATTTTTTATAAATTAAAGCGTCATCCAGATGACGTAAAGTAGATTGTAACGAAATACGATCAACCATGCGAACTCTTTCTTTAATAGAGCGAGTTGAACAGAACAAACGTTTTAATCGGTTCTCATGATACAGTTACTCAATCATGCTAGATATTGAAGCTCAACGCATATCATAATCCAAGATGGTACTATAACCACTCCCCTAAATTCTTTCTCAACACTCTGTCAGCGGAAAGATTCCCACCTCGAACGAGCTTAAACAAATTTGACAAAACTCGAGCGGTGACACAGCACTTAATCAATTGCTTTATTTTACTACTTCTTGCAGTGCAGCTTCTGTTACGCTTTGTAAAGCTTCCACGCTAAGTTCAATTAGTACACCGATTTTGCCGCCGCTGACAATGATATGCTCAAATTGCGAAGCACTAGAATCAATAAAGGTCGGATAAAGTTTTTTCATGCCGATCGGTGAACACCCTCCGCGAATATAGCCTGTCAACTTTTGTATATCTTTCATCGGTACCAGCGCGACATTTTTCTCACCTGTTGCTTGTGCAGCTTTTTTCAAATCCAGTTCCGATTCCACAGGGATGACAAACACATAAATGTTTCCGCTATTCCCCTGCGCTACTAATGTTTTATACACCGCTTGAGGATCTTTCCCAATTTTATGGGCAACAGAAATTCCATCGATTTTTCTATCCTGACTGTCGTAGGTAATGACATTGTAAGGAATCATGTTCTTATCAAGAACACGCATCGCATTTGTTTTTACTTTTGCCATTTTTTCTCCCTCCTGTTCATTTAGATAACTGCATCTACTGGCGTTATATCAATCATACTTTATTTTGAGCCATTGCTTAAAAGTTTTGCTCGAACCGATTGGCATACACGTTTATGAATGGTTGCTGTTCATTGTTTCCTTGTGTTTATATGCTCCCCCTTCTTCTTTCATAATTCGAGCTGCTGTATTTTGAGACTTATATCTATTCTCTTGTAATTTTTGGGCGCCATAAATCTTGCGAGACTTCATTTTTGGCTCGGATCTTGTCGCGTAAAACAACCCTAAGACCGACAATTGCGATCTCAAGGTTAATGATGCAATCTTTTAATTTTTCGCAACTCTAGTGCTTTCCTCCGACAACAATCTCAAACTTTTCAACATTTTCATTTTGTACCCCGTTCGGTAAGAACAGAAACTGCCAAATTCTTCAGTGAGGTTAAACGATTTTGATTCTGGGTACGCGTAGACGATTCATCCATTCATTCGCCGAATCTTTTTCTTCCTAAAATATTTACCACTAATTCACTTCCCGGTCAATGACAGAAAGTGTGGAACAACTTCTTCCTCTAATTCTTCAACAGGACGTTGACCATATTTTAAGTTGATAATCACATGGTTGCCCCCCACCATTTTAGACGTTTTTGCGAAGTCTCAATAAAAATAGGCACTTCAATCAGTAACAACAACCTAACACCGTTCATAGTTTGTTGAAGAGAGTACCCGAAGTAGTCAGTGGGTTTATCTGCTTCACAGATATCTTTCTGATACCTTCGCTCTACTCTCCTTTCCAGTTTCTGGTTGCGTCACTGGAAACAACAAATTTATAACGATAGGATGGTGCAAAATGGATAATTTCCAAAATGAACTTCAAATGTTAGGCATGGATGATTACGTGGCAAGTGAGGTGATGGTTTGGGATCCTCAAACGCAGACCTATATTATTGAAGATGCTCGTCAATGCGGTGGACGCTGCGGAGGACGGTGCGGCGGACAATGTTTTGGTCGTTGTTTCGGACAGTGTTTTGGTCGTTGTTTCGGACAATGTTTTGGTCGTTGTTTCGGACAGTGTTTTGGTCGTTGTTTCGGACAGTGTTTTGGTCGTTGTTTTAACTGCTTCAATTGCTGGGGTGGTGGTTTTGGAGGAGGCTTCTAGTTCCCTAGCTCAAAAAGGTGATTACCTAAGAAGAAGGGACTGCCCCTGCATGCTGCAGGGGCCCTCTCTATGAAATTATCATAAGGGACAAATAGAAGTACATAAAATGATAGTGCGCGTTTAGGAACAACTCGCGGATAAGGAGGAGTAGAATGACAAATCTGAACGCTTCCTCGCGTCTGAAGGTGAAAAAAGATACGTTTTTTCTCCCTGATCCAAACGGTGGTGTGTATTTTAGAAATAACTCAAGCTCATTTCGTATAAAAGGCAGTACAATCTATCAGTGGATTGAAAAACTGATGCCGATGTTCAACGGAGAACACACCTTGGGAGAATTGACAGATGGATTACCGGCCCCATATCGGAACAGGGTGTATGAAATTGGAGAAATGTTGTACCAGAACGGCTTTGTACGAGATGTGAGCCAAGACCGTCCGCATCAATTGGAAAATAGGATTCTCAAAAAGTATGCTTCACAAATTGAATTTTTAGAAAGTTTTGTTGATTCTGGTGCGTTCCGTTTTCAAGTATATCGTCAAGCTAAAGTATTAGCAGTCGGCTCTGGCCCCATTTTTGTCTCATTGGTTTCTGCGTTGATCGAATCTGGATTGCCTAAGTTCCATGTTCTTATTACAGACTCATTGCCTACTAATCGGCTGCGATTGAAGGAACTAGTGGAGAATGCCCGCAAAATCGACTCCGAAGTGGCAATAGAGGAAATAGCCCTGGAAGAAAGTTCTTGGCGCGAAGTTGTGCAGTCATTTGATTGGATTTTATACGTCTCGCAGGAGGGCAATGTAGAGGAACTACGGGATCTTCATGCAATTTGCAGGGAGGAGAAGAAGGGATTTCTCCCCGCCATATATCTGCAGCAAGTGGGTTTAGCGGGTCCATTAGTGCATCCAGACTCTGAAGGATGTTGGGAATCCGCCTGGCGTCGCATACACCGATCCGCGCTTTTCAAAGATCGGCAGTTACAACCTTTTTCTTCAACAGCGGGAGCAATGTTGGCGAATGTGATCGTGTTTGAATTATTTAAAAAAGTTACAGGAGTGACTAAATCGGAACAGAGGGATCAATTCTTCCTTCTCGATCTGGAAACATTGGAAGGTAACTGGCATTCGTTCATAAAACATCCACTTGTGACGACTGAACGTGTGGCAGCTGAATTGGTTCAAGATCTTGATGGGAGGCTTAAGCAGAATTCGCGTTGCGATGATCCGAGTAGATTGTTTCATTATTTCAGTCAGTTAACATCTACACAATCAGGAATTTTCCATATATGGGAGGAAGGTGGTTTGAAGCAGCTTCCGTTGTCCCAGTGCTGCGTTCAAACAGTTAACCCTCTATCGGACGGACCGGCTGAGCTTCTGCCAGCAGTTGTCTGTGCAGGTCTAACGCATGAGGAGTCACGGCGAGAAGCGGGGTTGACCGGGATTGAAGCGTATGTATCGCAAATGGTAGATTTACTCGTTACGTCATCCTTAAACCACGAAGAAGAGGTTGGTGTAATAGCACCACAGGAATTTATCGGAGTCGGAGCAGGGGAAACGATTGCCGAAGGCGTTTGTCGAGGATTGCAAAAGTGCTTGGACGAGAAGCTGAGCAAACGACACGTTAATCAAAGAGAACCTATTTTTCGGGTACGGTTAGGTTCGGTAGAGGATGAGCACTGCAGATTTTATTTGCAAGCACTGACTACGATACATGGATCACCAATGATCGGCTTGGGAGAAAAAGTGTCAGGCTTTCCTGTAGTATGGGTCGGCACAAGTAACCGTTGGTATGGCAGCGCAGGTTTGAATATCACAATGGCGTTGCGGAAGGCGCTAGCGCAGGCGCTTATGAACGCACAAAATCAAGCGGCTTCACTCAGAATACAAGCGTTGGGGGATTCATCCATTCTTCTAAATGAAAAGGAGCCATTAATACTTGAAATCCCCGCTTGCGAAGAGACGACACAATTGGAGTTCTTGCAGTCTGCCATGCAGGTCTTGAAACGAAACAACATGCGGCTCTTCGTCTTTGATTTAGCGATGGAACCTTTTTTAAAAGAGGAACTGGCAGGAGTATTTGGCGTGCTGTTAAGAAAGGGTGATTCCTGATGGATTCTCGCGTATTGATTGTTGGAGAAGGAATATTGGCAGATTTTGTGTATGAAAAATTGTCCGTCCAGTATCAAGTAATTCGGCAAATCGATTTCGAGGAAGGAGTTCCGGAAGAAACAGATTTGGCTCTGGTGTTGCATGATGCCTGGTATCCCTCCGTTCATCACAAGGCGGAAGAGGTGTTACGATCGTCAGGCATTCCATGGCTTCGTGGCTTTGTTTCATTTGGTGAGGGCGTGATCGGTCCACTAGTTCGTCCGAATACCCCGGGATGCTCTCAGTGCGCTGACATTCGACGCCTTATAGCGGGATACGACCGCAAGGAGATGTGGGAGCTGCAACAGAAGCTGGCGGTGCAAGAAGGAATACAGCGAGATGCATGGGCATCACGAACAGGACTTTTGCAGATGGCTCACCTGATCGGTACGGAGACGCAGAGGGTGTTAGAAGGCAGGCGTGCCCACTTAGAAGAAAGGTTGTTCCTCATCAACCTGAAAACATTAAAGAACTCATGTCACTTCTTTCTGCCCGACCCGTTATGTCCAGTATGCGGTCAATTACCTGATGATTCACCGACAGCAGCCTGCATTTCATTGCAATCTAGCCCAAAGATCAGCATTGACAGTTACCGCTGTCGTCCAATAGAGGATTTAAAAAAAATTCTGGTCAAAGACTACCTAGATTACCGAACTGGATTATTGAATGGTAAAATTCATAATTTCGTGCTGCCGTTTGCTGATGCAATTGTAAATATGCCATTGTTTATGGGGGACGAGGGAGTAGCAGGCCGAACTCATTCATATGAGATTAGCGAAGTAACCGCCATTTTGGAGGGCTTGGAGAGATATTGCGGTATCGAACCTCGCGGCAAACGGACGATGATTCATGACACCTACAGAAACCTGGAAGATAAAGCGCTCAACCCTGTAAAGGTAGGAGTGCATGCGAAGGAACAGTATGCGCGACCTGATTTTCCGTTCAAACCGTTCCATCCTGATCGTCCAATGAATTGGGTATGGGGCTATTCATTTTTACAAGAGCGTCCGATTTTGGTTCCAGAGTTACTCGCATATTACAGTTTGGGCTGTGGAGATGGCTTTGTCTATGAAACTTCCAACGGATGTGCATTAGGCGGGAGTTTAGAGGAAGCGATTTTCCATGCCATTTTGGAAGTGGTGGAGCGTGATTCATTCTTGATGACTTGGTATGCGCAGTTGCCTCTTCCGCGCCTGGACCTTAATTCCGCTAACGATAAAGAATTACAGTTGATGGTTGACCGTGTACGTGTGGTGGCGGGATATGATCTGTATTTTTTCAACTCGACGATGGAGCATGGGATTCCAAGCGTCTTGGCAGTGGCGAAAAACAGAAAACAAAAGGGGTTGAATCTTATCTGTGCTGCCGGAGCTCATCCCGACCCTATCCGGGCAGTGAAAAGCGCGATTCACGAGTTAGCAGGCATGATGCTCACGCTTGACGAGAAATTGGAGGCAAACCGAGAGAAATATAAGAAAATGTTACACGATCCGTTCTTAGTGCAGCAGATGGAGGATCATGGCATGCTGTACGGTTTGCCGGAAGCAGAGGAACGCCTGCAATTTTTGTTGAATGATCATCACCCGTTGCGAACGTTTGAAGAGGAATTCAAGCGGCAAACAAAGAGTGCAGACTTGACTGATGACTTGCAGGACATTCTTCAGAAGTTCCGGCGATTGAACCTCGAGGTAATTGTGGTGGACCAGACAACACCCGTAACAAAGCGAAACGGATTATATTGCGTGAAAGTACTGATTCCGGGAATGTTACCGATGACATTCGGGCATCACCTGACCCGCGTGACAGGTCTAGAGAGAGTGCTTCGGGTACCAATGGAACTCGGTTATACAAAACAACCGCTCACGCTTGAACAGCTTAATCCACATCCCCATCCGTTCCCGTAACCCATGACTAGGAGGCAAGAGGATGAAGCTAGAGACATTTCTACACAATCTTCATTTTGACGTCGATAAGATTGTACCGCCAGATTGGGAGGTGGATTGGGAAGACGCACCGCTTGCGTATAAGCTGTACCGTAATTTACCTGCGATTCCGCTTTCTCCAGAAGTACCGTTAACGCTCGAAGGAAAGGAAGCGTCTGGAAAGCTCGACCTAGAAGAAATAGGTCATTTTCTCTGGTACGTTTTCGGCCTTACTCAATTGTGCCATGCAGACTTTGCCTTGGGTTCCACGGAACAAGCAGTAAACCTAGTGCAGTTGTACCGGCGGTTTGTTCCCTCCGGAGGGGCGTTGTATCCAAACGAATTATACGTGTATTTGAAGATAAAAGATGTTCCAGATGGAGTGTACCATTATGATGTGGCACACCATCGCTTAGTTTTGTTGCGGGAAGGCAATTTCGATTCCTATCTAACTAGAGCACTGGGCAATCGATGTGACGTTTCGGCTTGTTTCGGTATCGTTTTTGTATCGACCATGTTTTGGAAGAATTTCTTTAAATACAATAATTTTGCCTACCGTCTGCAAGGACTGGATGCTGGCGTGCTAATCGGGCAGCTGTTGGAAGTGGCGAAACGGTTCGACTTCGAATCAGCGGTGTATTTCCAATTTCTTGATAGGGCCATCAACCATCTGCTTGGACTATCCGAACAGGAAGAGAGTGTATATGCAGTTATCCCATTATCTGTGGAGTCTTCAATAACTTGGTTTAATAACGATAATAACTTAGAAGAAAGTGTCTCTGCCACTGAATTATACCGAGAATTGCCAGCAGTTCAGCATAATTACTATGTCCGGTCACGGAGAATCATTGAGTATCCAATGCTGAGAAAAATGAATGAAGCATCCATGTTGGAATCAACTCGATCGTTTCAGCAGATTAAGGGAGGCAAAAATGTTACCTGTGGGATGCAAGCGGTGGTTCTGCCTACCGTGAAGAGGCTATCGTATGATCTAGCGTCAGTCTGCCAGAAGCGGCATTCACCAGACATGGATTTTGTTTTAGGAAAGGTAAGTCAACAACAGTTGGCCGCTTTGTTACAAGAGGCTACGCTTTCTTTCTCGTATCGAAATGATTTAGATGGAGAACATGAGGAACCGAAGTCCCGTGTCTCACTGTATGGCTGTTTTTATAACGTTGAAGACGTTCCAGATGGTGTTTACTACTATGACAGTGATGCCCATGCGTTAGGACGGATACGTTTCGGAGATTATCGTCACTTCCTACAATACGGAATGTCAATGGACAATGTCAATCTGTTCCAAGTACCACTCTGTCTACATGTGGTAGGAGACAAGGATCACCTGAAAATGGAATTAGGGTATAGAGGATATCGCATTCAACAGATGGAGGCGGGGATGCTTGTGCAACGACTACTCTTGGTGGCGTCTGCTATGGGGATAGGTGGTCACCCACTTCTCGGATTTGATGTGACCTCATGTGATAAACTTTACGAAATCGATCGGAAAGGGAAAACAAGCTTAATCCAAATTCCTGTGGGTCCCTATCGTCCTCGCGCTTGGTTAAAAGGGAGTTTGCGTAGCTAGGAGCGACAAGAGTAAAGCTCTGGTTTTCATTGAGGTGATAACCATTTGAACACATGACCGCACACTTAAGTTTCTTAAGTGAATTAAAGTAATCTGAACGCAAGAAAGAGACTCGGCATATGTATTAACAATTTAAATAACGTTCAAAATTACTCAAGGTGTAAAAAGGCATTCAATACGATGTATATTGAGTGCGTCTCACAGATCTTTTTAAAAGAAGAAGCAGGCACCCCAATTAAGGGTTGCCTGCTTCTATTTATTTGTGTAGTTGTTCAATGACTAAAGGTTATCGCCTTTCATACTCACGATATCCCCTTTTACTTGTCCGATATAAAAACATACACAAATTGAGAAAAATAGCCCTATTATCAACATAATTATTTAACAACATATCGCTTTTAAGGTAAATTTGTTTGTCATTTACCGTTGAAATTTACAACACTCTCTTAGCACCGATCAATTTTTTCTTCCAATATGAGTTTAACTCTGTGATAGTTACTTTTTTTCCTTGGCGGTACGTATGAAGCATTTGATTGTTTCCTATATAGATTCCAACATGCCCAATTTTAGCAATTCCAATTCTTTTCTTTCTTTTTTCTGTCGTAAAAAACAATAAGTCACCCTTTTGAATCCGATGTAAAGGAACAAAGGTACCTACTAAAAACTGTTGCCGGGAGTTTCTAGGAAGAGGAATGCCATTCACACCAAAAACGTACTGGGTAAACGAACTACAATCAAACATATCTGTGCAATAAGACGGAGCATTAAACACATAAGGAGTCCCTATATATTTTCGACCCGTCAAAATAATTCGATCTGCCAACATATGAATCTCCCTCTTTAAATAGCTATTATAATCTATAACATTCCAATTTCTTTCCATTTGATTAGACAGGTGTTTTATAAAAACACCTATTTTTTGCTATATAGAAGAACGGGAATCAACAAAAAGGAGATATCATTGTTTTATTTACTATACAATGGCTTGTTTAGGTGCATGTGCCACCAAACGAATCTTATCAAAATTTTTCGATGATGAAGTTTGTACCTTTGATCAAAAGATATAACAAACCCAGCTTACCGCTGGGTTTGTGGTATTACTATTACTTCCCTGCTTTCTCAGGATGATGTTGGTTTACAGGCAGTTGGTACTAGATTAGTGCAAGATTTTCCTCTTTCAACTGGGGCTTGATTTCGGCATCTCGCGGATCCCATATGCCACACGTTTAATATTAAGCAAATGTTGAGCACTAATATTGTCAGAGGTAATGTTATTACCAAAAGAACCGCATCCAAGTGTCAAGGATGGCATAATTCCCGTAGTGGCACCGATTCCTCCAAACGTTGTACCAGCATTGATAATAATCCGTGCAACCGGTTTATCTATGCCGAACTCTTCTACTAGCTTTTCGTCTTCAGCGTGAATTCCCAAGGTATGGCCCAGTCCACCCAATTCCAGCAGTTTTACGCAAACATCGCTTCCTTCATGCCAATCCTTCACGGTATAAAAGGCAAGAATTGGCGACAATTTTTCAATGGAAAATGGATATTCTTTGCCTACGTTCGTTTCTTCCGCAATGATTAATCTCGTGTCAGATGGAATCTCAATTCCAGCCATTTCTGCAATCGTCTGCGGTGATTTTCCTACGATCTTAGCATTGAGTCCTCCATTTACCATGATGATGGAGGCCACTTTTTGTTTTTCCTCTTCATTCAAGAAGTAAGCGCCTTGCTTCTTGAATTCCGAAACGACCTGTTCTTTGATCGATTGATCGACTACAAGTGCTTGTTCAGAGGCGCAAATCGTTCCGTTGTCAAAAGTCTTGCTTTCCATGATTTTTTGGACGGTAGTTGGGATATCGGCGCTTTCATGAATATAGATCGGTACGTTTCCAGGGCCTACGCCGTATGCCGGCTTTCCAGAACTGTAAGCCGCTTTCACCATACCAGGACCGCCTGTTGCGAGAATGACGTCTGTTAATTTATGTTTCATTAACTCATTCGTCGCTGGCAATGTCGGTTGTTTGATGCAAGAAATTAGCCCCTTTGGAGCTCCGGCGCGCTCTGCCGCTTCTTGCATGATTCTTGCTGCTTCCGCCGTACATTTTGCAGCGGATGGATGGGGACTAAATACAATGGCGTTTCTTGCCTTAACTGCGATTAGCGATTTAAAAATAGTTGTCGAAGTGGGATTTGTCGATGGAACGATTCCTGCAACGATTCCTACAGGATGGGCGACTTCCCATACGCGATTTTGTTCATCCCGACGAACAATCCCGACCGTTTTCATATCTTTAATGGCATTATAAACGTCATTGGCTGCAAACAGGTTTTTTGTCACCTTATCGGGAACATTACCAAAACCAGTTTCTTCCACTGCCATAGCTGCCAAGTTTTCCGCTTCTTGTTTTCCCGCATTTGCCATGCTTTCAACAATCTTGTCGATTTCGCTTTGTGTCATCTTTCCGACGATTTTTTGTGCTTCTTTGGCTTGTTCAAGGTAATCCCTTACTTCCTGGATGGAACGCAAATCAATATCACGTATCACGTTTGATTGCCACCTCACTGTCTAATATTTGCTTGATTCTGTACGGGCTTCTATAACTAAAATAGAACGATTCGTCATGACATCGAACGATTATTCTTCTAACTTGGGAAGAATCAGTTAACCACGTTCTTTTCAGCTAACATTTGCTAGCTTTGTAAGCGATTATATATGAACTATTTGTCGCTCTAGGGCGGCCGCTTCGAGAATCGCGGTTTCAATCTCGAGCGTTCCCTGAACGATAATGGCTCAAGGCTTACTTTTTTGATGTTCGTACCAGCAGCAGTTTTATCTTTTGCCATTTATCCTCACCTTCCGCATGCTTAATGTAACCGCTTGAAAATATCGTTATCCGCTTTGCTAAAATGTAGTTTCTCCCAAAAAATCTCCTCTTTGCCATCGTAAACCTATGGGAAAAGGAAACAATAAACTGGAGAACAACGAGAAAGGGAATATCGTGGCTGATGTAGGGTTTGATTTAAGCAAATCATCGAGAAACTCCTCAACTTTATTTTTTCAAAATGATGGTGGACACTCCTCCGATGATTGTCCTTTGAATTTTCACTTCTCTCGTGGCGGTCTCCACTTCCATGTCTCACAGAGTCCTTTGCTTCTACATTCCTTCGTTCAACCTACCACGAGAGGGAGGGCGGACATGCTTCCTTTGATGTGTCTTAACTTGGACACTAAGTCGAACAATTATATAGAAAAAGAACCCGTATCATTGTATAATGAGCAATGATACAGGTTCTAAAGATCAAGAACGGATGTATTTTTTTATGAAAGAAAACTTAGTCGTTGGAAATAATGACTTTTAACGCTTTTTCTTTTGCTGCATTACCAAATACCTCATAAGCTTTCATAATGTCTGAAAAGGCAAAGCGATGTGTAATTAATTGTTCTGGTTTCAATTTTTTCGATTGCACCGTTTTTAATAACATCGGTGTAGAAGTCGTATTGACAAGACCGGTTGTCAATGTAATGTTACGTATCCATAATTTTTCAATATGAAACTCAACACTTTTTCCATGAACACCTATATTAGCTATATGGCCGCCTGGTTTTATAATTTCTTGACAAATATCAAATGTCGCTCGAATCCCGACGGCTTCCATCGCGACGTCTACACCTTTTCCTTCGGTTAATTCCATAATTTTTTCAACTGTCTTACCGTCACCGCTATTAACCACTTGAGTTGCACCAAATTTTTTCGCCACTTCTAAGCGGTTATCGTCTAAATCAACCATAATGATCTCTGCAGGTGAATAAAACTGAGCTGTTAAGAGTGCCGCCATACCTACAGGGCCAGCTCCTATAATGGCAACTGTTTGTCCAGGCTGAACCTTCCCGTTTAATACACCAATTTCAAATCCTGTTGGAAGAATATCACTAAGCATAACGAGAGCTTCTTCATCTACGCCTTCCGGGATTGGGTAAAGGCTGTTGTCTGCATATGGAATTCTTACATACTCTGCTTGGGTTCCATCAATTAAGTGTCCTAATATCCAACCACCATCTTCACAATGAGCATACAAACCTTTTTTACAATTTTCGCATCTTCCGCAGGAGGTAATACAAGAAATCAACACTCTATCGCCTTTTTTAAAATTTTTTACACCTGAACCAACTTCTTCAATAACCCCTACACCTTCATGGCCTAAAATTCGACCTTCTTTTACAGTAGGAACATCTCCAGAAAGAATATGTAAATCGGTTCCACAAATCGTTGTTTTTGTAATCTTGACGATTACATCCGTCTCCTTTTCAATTTTCGGCTTTGGTTTTTCCATCACTTCTTTTTTTCCTGGTCCTAAGTATGTAAGGGCTTTCATTTTTGGTTCCTCCTTGAAAAAAGTTTTAGTCCTTTCACCTCCTATTTTATCTCATTTTTCAAGATACCATAAGTAAAATTTTTGAAGTTTTCATGGATTTTTTTTCCTTTCCATACACTTTCTTTGTCTTCGTCGCTAAAAATAGTCGGATCTAATCAATTAGAACTGCACGAAAAAAGCAGGATCCTTATTCGGTTCCTGCTTCTTCTTTTGGAATAAGTTTCTGTCTGGACTGCTAATTTTGGATAATAGAAAACTAGGCATCATACAGAGCAGCACTCTGACTTCGTAAACACCCTTCTCGAGTCAGTCTCTCGAATAATTTAGGAATTTACTTGTACATCCATGTTTTTTCCTCTGCTATTTAATGATACTTTTAATCTAATAGCACCAATACAGAAATAAACAATCGATAATATCAATACATAGAACCATACATGTGAAACGAAATCTGTTTTCCACACGCCTGTTAGAGATAGGAGTGCCGGAATGGTGAGAGTGACCCATGATTGCACAAAGGCCACTTTTCCAATATAGGCATCAATTTTCTTATTAAGAGCCATGGATAAAAAGAATAAAAACCATAAATAAGCCCACATTACCCATATTAAAGCATTGATCATGTCATGAAAATGTACCACAGATACAACTGCATATACGATCGCTATGATGGACACCCAGAGAGAGTACCATCCCAATCCGTTGCCTTCAAGGCCTTTTAGCGTAATAACACCTACATATAAATAGGTAAAGCCAAATAAAAAGATACAAGCCAGATTAAAAATGGTCCAATGGTTTTGATCAGAAACAGCAATTAAATAAAATGGCGCGATGACTTGAAAAGCCCCTACAAACAAATTGAAGACTCCCACGCTTTTTCCATCCGCTTTTCCAAACAACATTAAACTGTTTAAAAATAATGTAGCTCCTGAAAGAAATAAACCGACATCACCCATAAAGATTGCCGTGAAAAACTCATCTAGTTTCTCACAGCCATATCCTCCTTACTTTTTTATTTTTTAAAAAAGAAAAAGCAGTTCCTTTCCACGACCACTATACCAACCCAAAGAACAAATGTAAATACAATATTGAAAAAATGTAAAAACACTTTTTTTCCAGTATAATGGGGTCTGACCCCCACCACATTAAAGCGTTAAAGTGATGAGGGACAGACCCCTTTTAATAAAGCCTCTACGGTTGGAATATCAGCGGGTGCCCATTCAAGAGAGTGTAATTCTGTAAGTGGCATCCATTTTAATTCCGCGTGCTCTTTCGCTTTCGGCTCTCCTTCAACGATTTTTGTTTTGTATGTAAGCAAATTAACAATCACACTCGGATATTCATGATGTACTTCTTCAATTTTTTCATACACTTTAATCGTGCAGCCTAATTCTTCACGAATTTCTCTTACTAATGCCTCTTCAGGATTTTCTCCTTCTTCGATTTTTCCACCTGGAAACTCCCATAGATTCGGAAGTGACATTTCCGGAGAACGCAGTGCACACAAAATTTCATTTTGCTCATTATAAATAACCGCGCCAACCACACGAACTGTTTTCTTCACGACAACCCGCTCCTTTTTCATGGAATTTATAGTTTATTTTAACAAACAATTCAATTATGTAAAAAAGGAGCCAAAATAAAAGCCTGTCAACACACCCGGATATTTTTATAAAGATTCGCGAAAAATCGGGTGGTGGACAGACACATATGTTTAGTGGTTACATAGTAAGTATTAAAAAGACAAGAGTTCAAAGTTCTGGATTCAACTGTTATAAAACTCATCAGTATTCCGCACCTATAATAAGTGCTTTAAAAAATAGCTGATTGCTCAATAGATATTTTTGTTAGCCAATATTAGAAAATGTCGTTCTCCATTTCTCCCGTTATACACTTTCTAATTGATGTAACATATTATGATTCTTTTTTAGTCTTTTTTCAAAATACATGTTTTGATCCGCTTCAGTAAATAGGTCCTCCATTTTTCCTATAGAATGATGACTGAAAGCGTAACCTATGGACATTTTTATTTTAATGTCTGTGCTATTTTCATTGCACCTTATAATATCTTTTGAAATATGATCTACCATACTTTCTACATATTCACAGTCAGTATTTGTTACAAGAATAGCAAATTCATCTCCACCAATTCTAGAAACGATGATATTCTCTGAGGAATATTGGTTTAATATTTTAGCGGACTCTTTTATTAAAGCATCCCCTTTTTTATGTCCGTGGTTATCATTTACATATTTGAGTTCATCTAAATCACACAAAATAATAGCTACAGGTACATTTACATGTTGATCGTATTTTTCCATATTTTTCTCAAAGAATTGCCGATTGTAAATATTCGTTAAAGCATCATGAGTAATGCGATATTCTAAATCCTTTTGTAGATTTACCTTGTCATTGATATTTCTAATAATCCCCTGAACTGCAACAAGCTCTCCATTTTCAAATATCGGGGTAGTATATTCTTCAAACCATATATAGTTTCCTTGCTCATCTCTCCAGCGTTGAACAATTGGTTGATCGTAATCAATATTTCCATTAATTTTTTTTACTAATATTTCATAATCGTCTGGATGAATGAGTTCAAAGTGAGTATATGGGTTTTGATAACTTCTCTCTACTAATCCAGAACCTAAAACTTTTTCTATAGAAGGGCTAAGATATATGTACTTTGGCTCAGGCCTAAGTTGGTAATAATAAATAATATCTTTGGCACTTTCTACTAATTTAAAAATTCTTTTTTCACTATCCTCAAATCTTTTAGTACCGCTTTTCGACTTTTTCCTAAAATAAATATTACACAAACATGAAAATAGAATTCCTACAAGCAACCCATACAAGAACTGAATAGCCATCTTTTGCTTTTCCCCTCTTGAGCAATCAAAAAATATTTATTTTTACAATAATAGCACGATTTTTTCTCTAATATTTTACTTTATTACACCTATATTAATCTCTTGTTTTCCTTTTAGATTCCCTGAATATTAGGAATCCGCCGTGAACTTCTTCCATTATTATCCTTATAATATGAATATTACAACGGAGGAATGTGACACACAAGTGTTTATGATAAGCAGGAAACAAAAAACACGAGGAATTTTGGGGTCACTCGTATCAAGGAACAAGTTATTTGAGCGAGGGAATAGTTATAACATTGAAAGAAAATTTAATGATAAACAGACAAGCTTGAGTGTTCAAGCTTTACATTTACCTAAATCGTCTTCCTTTGGAAATTATGATGGCTATGAAGTGTTGGCGTATATTCCGAACCAAATAAGTTGGTTTTTTCAACTATATTCAATTACCAAACATCAAGAAACTGCTTGGATAGGGCAAGAAGAGGAAATCTCATTTGGATTTAGACCAACTCGTATTATAGTTCATGCAATCAATACATCAACAAACAAATTTAGACCTGTTGTGCTTGAAAAGATAATAAATACTTGTTCAAAGTAATTCAATCATTGTTTCCCGAACGATTGCATTCGATAATTACAAAATAAACCACCTTAAGATTATTTTTTCAGTTGGTCAAAAATCAACAATAAACGATAACAGACACCCATGCCAATAAAAATTAGCACATCGATGAATGAGATAACAACAAAAGTTATCCACATTTATTTCAGGATTTAAAATAAAGTCGTGATATAAAAACAGGGAAAAGGTTTGAGGGAGAAGGATTTTCCCTTTTCCCTCTCTCCTTCTTTCCACTGCCCTTTGGCACAACTTTATTTTGATTTTGGAAAGAGTTTATTTTTTATCTACAATTTCTGTTCAGTAATAATAAACTCCTGCTACTCCCCACCCCTTCCCCCCTTATCCCTACGCCCCCTATATTTTTCCATTTATAATAAAGTCGTGCACAAATCACTCATTTTCTCGATTTTTGATTCGATTTTTTCTGCCATAACTTTATTATGATTGAGAATAAAATTGTGACAGGGAATGAGGGGAAAGACTTGAGGATGAAGGGTTTTTCCTTTTCCCTCTTTCCTTTCCCCTGCCTTGCTCCTGCCCTTTCGCACAACTTTATTTTGATTTTGCTACGACTTTATTTTATATGGCAGGACTTTATTTATTCCTTACAATTTCTGTTCAGTAATAATAAACCCTTGCTACTCCCCACCCCTTCATCCCTCATTCCTACGCTCCCTATATTTTTCCATTCATAATAAAGTCGTTCACGAATCGCTCATTTTCTCGATTTTTGATTCGATTTTTTCTGGCAGAACTTTATTATGATTGAGAATAAAGTTGTGATAGAAAGACAGGGTAAAGGCTTGAGGATAAAGGATTTTCCCTTTTCCCTCTTTCCTTTCCCCTGCCTTGCTCCTGCCCTTTTGCACAACTTTATTTTGATTTTTGCAAGAGTTTATTGTGAATGGCAAGAGTTTATTAATTGGCTACAATTTCAAGATTAGTTTCGCCACACACTCCACATGAGCGGTATGAGGGAACATATCGACAGGCTGAATGTACTCAACTTGATAAAATTTCGATAGTACGTCGATGTCTCTTGCCAGGCTGGATGGATTGCAAGAGACATACACAATTTTTTGCGGTTTTACTTTAAGAATCGTTTTTAGCAGTTGTTCATCACAGCCTGTTCGCGGCGGGTCGACAACGACGATATCCGGTTTCCATCCTTCTTTTACCCATTTTGGAAGCAATACTTCCGCTTTACCCACTTCATACAACGTATTTGTAAAGCCATGTTTCGCCGCGTTTTTCTTTGCATCTTCAATCGCTTCAGGAATGATATCCATACCACGGACTTCCCCGGCTTCTTTTGCCAGCCAAAGTCCAATGGTTCCCACACCACAATAAGCGTCCACTACTTTTTCACTGCCCGTTAATGTCGCGGCTTTTTTAACTTCGTCATACAATTTTACCGTTTGTACAGGGTTCAGCTGGAAGAACGCCCGGGCTGACAATTCAAAAGACAAGTCTCCTAATACTTCTTGAATATACTCTTCTCCTTCAAGCAAAAACGTTTCTTCACCGAAAATAAGAGATGTTTTCCGTCCGTTTACATTTTGTACAATCGACTTTACTTCAGGAAGACGGCGCTTAATTTCAGCGACTAGCAATTCTTTACGGGGAATTTCTTTCTCAGCTGTAATCAATACAAGCTGGACATCTCCCGTGTGAAAACCAACCCTTGCAACAATGGTTCTTACAAGTCCCGTCCGTTTTCGCTCATCATAAATCGGAATTTGCAAGTCTTGCAAAATCATTTTTACGATTTTCGTTACTTTATTTGTGGCTTGATGCTGAATAGAACATTCAGAAATATCGATTAATTGATGAGAATTGAGCCCATAAAGTCCCGCAATAACCTTTCCTTTTTGCTTTCCGACTTGAAACTGGCTTTTATTGCGGTAATTCCATGGGTTGTCCATGCCGATAGTCGGTTTTATATGCAACTCTTCAATTGGAATGCGGCAATGACGTTCAAATGCCTGAATCACAATGTCGCGCTTTTCGTTCAATTGCGCTTCATAATCTAGATGCTGAAGCTGACAGCCGCCGCATTGCTCGTAAACAGGGCAAAGTGGTTGAACGCGGTAAGGGGATTTTTTACGAATCTTTTTGATTTTCGCTTCCGCGTATCTCGGTTCAATTTTTGTCGCCTCAACGACAACTTCTTCGCCTGGAAGCGCCCCTGGTACAAAAACGACCTGTTTTTTGAAATATCCTACTCCTTCTCCATTGATGCCAAGCCGCTTAATGGTAAGCGGAAACTGTTGTCCCTTTTTGATTTTGATTGCTGTTTTTTCCATTTTCCTAACTCCTATTCAATACTTCTCCATAAATATAAGGAAGCATAGCTTAAATATGGCTCCCATTTTTTGCTTAACTCTTCCATTTGTTCATAGGAAGGTTTTTGCTCGAGATGAAGAAGCTGCTTAATCGCATTTTGAATCCCAATATCGGCTTTCGGAAAAAGATTCGGGCGGCCAAGGCCGAATAAAAGGAAATTTTGCACTGTCCACGGCCCGATGCCACGAATTGGAAGCAGCGCTTTCATCACTTCTTCATCCGATGCCTCTGTCAACTTCTCTAAATTCAGCTTTCCCTCTGCAATGAGCCTTGATGTATCAATGATATATTCCGCTTTGCGCCCACTAAACTGTAATGGCCGTAAATCTTCATAACTTAATGCAGCAATATCTTCCGGACGTGGGTAAAACCATACACCATCTATTTCTTTTCCGAACGTTTTTACAAATCGTTCGGTGAGACGATAAGCAAATTTCATATTTAATTGCTGATGAATGAGACATTTCATTAAGCAAAAATAAAGGTCAAAATCTAAAATAAGCGGCGTGCCTTCATGCTGAATAAAAATTTCTTTTAACTCTGTGTTTAAAAAGTGGTTATGTATCGCTGCCAATGGCGTTTTCCATTGAAAAAGATGAGAAATGCGCTCAAGTATTTCTTCTTTTAAATCTTGATATTTAGCCGTCACAAGAAAATGCGGCTTTTCTTTTGTCCCGATGCTTTGTACGGAAACAGCTACAGGGATCTCGTGAATATAAAGCGGGACGATAATTTCTTGCTTATTTAAATTGATATTGGACAGCGGGTCACGCGCCAAACGCTCCAAAACGCGGGAAAAATCATAAGGAGCCTGCACTTCAACTCGTTCTTGCCACATCGACGTTCATTCCTTTTTCTTTTCATTATAGCATAACAAAAACTTGAGCAAGTTCAGAGGTGTTTATTAACCAATATAATTAAGTAGCTTTTCTGCCGAAGTCAGCTAAGCGAAACGCTTAGCTGACTGGGCATGCGCCCGCATGCCTAACCCGAACGGAGAACGCTTTGCGGACAAACGGATTTGTCCGTCGGCGTTCTCGTTCGGGTATCATGGCAGAAAAGCGTGAATTACCGAGAAAATAGTTATAAATCAACACTCATATTCGCAAGTTCGCTTCATTCATCTAAAAAACCCTTTGAACAACATGCTCAAAGGGTAAACAGCCATGGGTGAGGCATCGTTTTTTCTAACATCAAATCATCAAGACTCTTAAATGTATAACCTTGTTTTCGCAAATCGTCAATCACTTTTGCCAAAGCATCAGCGTTATCTTTCGAAACGGTATGAAGTAAAAGAATCGCTCCCGGGTGAATTTGCTTCATGATATTATTATAAGCGTATTGCCACCCCTTTTGTTGATCCGTATGCCAGTCAACAAATGCAAGCGACCAAAAAACGTGGTAATATCCCATCTCTCTTGCGACGGCAATCGTGCGTTCGCTAAAAATACCGCGCGGTGGGCGCAGATAATTCATCGTTTTTTGCCCCGTCAGTTCTGCTGTTTTTTGGCGAACGGATTCCAATTCTTCACGCAGTTTTTCGTCGCTTACTTGCGTTAAGTCCGGATGATGCCAAGAGTGATTTCCGACAATATGGCCTTCTTTTACCATTCGTTTGACCAAATCTGGGGCAGATTTTAGATAATGCCCTGTTACAAAAAACGTAGCCGGAACCTTTTTTTCTTTTAAGATGTCTAATATTTTCGCCGTATAATTATTTTCATAGCCATTATCAAACGTTAAATAAATTTCTTTTTTGTGGGGATTTCCTAAATAAAAGGCATCATATTTGGCAAGCAAGCTGTCTAGTTCCTTTCCGGCAGAAGGCGGCTTATGGTTCTCGCTTTTTTTAAAACCCCAATGGATTGCTTTGTTTGAAACAGCATTCGCTTCATATGGTATGAATGTATACACGAAGCTAAGAAATAGCGAAAAAGTAATGGCGATTTTTTTCACTGTTATCTCCCCCTAAAAATGTGGCTAGACATAGGTTTTTCTTTCTTTGAAACTTTAATCAATCCATTTTTTACAAACAAAAAACCGCCAGCATTAAATGCCAGCGGTTTAAAGATATATTTTACTTAAATACCGGTTCTTTAAATTGCGCTAACTTTTCCAATGATGATTTTTCCACATCTTCATGTAAGCTGTTTCCGTGTGAGTCCATTGTGACAACGGCTGTAAAGTTTTCTACTCTTAAATGCCACATCGCTTCTGGAATACCGAACTCTAAGAAGTCGACTCCTTCAACGGACTTAATACAGTCAGCATAATATTGCGCTGCTCCGCCGATGGCATTTAAGTAAACACCGCCATGCTCTTTCAACGCCGCGAGCGTTTTTGCCCCCATACCGCCTTTACCGATAACAGCACGAATGCCAAACTTTTTCATAATTTCCCCTTGATAAGGCTCCTCGCGAATGCTCGTTGTCGGCCCTGCTGCCTTTACATGCCATTTCCCGTTTTCATCTTTCAACATCACCGGTCCGCAATGGTAAATAATTTGTCCATTTAAATCAACTGGAGAATCATGATCCATTAAATGTTTATGAATCGCGTCGCGGCCTGTATAAATCATGCCGTTAATGCGGACAACGTCACCGACTTTAAGCTGACGAATTTGTTCTTCCGTAATTGGTGCTTCTAGAACAAATTCGTGAGTTTCTCCGATGTTTACAGAAGTCTTTTCTTCTGCCTTTTCTAACTCTTTCGCAAAATCAACGTCTTCTCCTTCTTGATACAGCCATTCAATAATGTCACCTGTTTCTGGGTCGACTTTAACACCTAAACGACGAAACGCCCAACAGTTGTAAGCAACGGAAACGAAGAAGCTTGCCGGGATGCGGTGCATCACACCGATTTTACAGCCAAGAAGCGTTGTTTCGCCGCCAAACCCCATCGTACCGATACCGAGCTTATTCGCATTTTCCATAATATATTCTTCCAATTGGCGAAGTTCCTCATTTGGATTGACATCGTCAACTGAACGGAATAACTGTTCCTTCGCTAAATCATAGCCAGAAGAACGGTCACCGCCGATACCAACGCCGATAAAACCAGCGCTGCATCCTTGTCCTTGCGCTTGGTAAACCGCATGTAAAATACATTTGCGAATGCCGTCTAAATCGCGGCCGGCGCGTCCTAATCCTTCCAATTCGCAAGGAAGGCTGTATTGAATGTTTTTATTTTCACAGCCGCCGCCTTTTAAAATAAGACGCACATCGATATAATCTTTTTCCCACTGTTCAAATTTAATAACAGGGACACCATCACCAAGATTGTCGCCGCTGTTTTCTCCTGTTAATGAATCAACAGAGTTTGGACGAAGCTTTCCATCTTTTGTCGCTTGAGCGATTGCGTTTCGAATCGCTTCTTTCATTTTAATTTGGTTGACACCGACAGGAACTTTAATTTTAAATGTCGGAAGTCCTGTGTCTTGGCAAATTGGCGATACATTTTCGTCTGCCATTTTAATATTGCCGGCGATGGTCGTTAATGCCATTGCAGCGCGCGTTCCCGCATTCTCTTTTGCTTTTGCACGGGCGATGGCACGGCGCACATCTTTCGGCAATTTTGTAGACGTTTCTACGATCAGCTTATACATACTTTCTTGAAACTTTTCCACAGTTAACGCCCCTTCCCCTTTGTTCAAAATATGTACTAATATTTAGAATACTACCTTCGTTTATTATACTCCTTTTTCGCTGAGTATGAAAAGCGATTCAAAATGGAACACCATACTTAAAAAGAAAAAGCCTGCTTGTCATAGCGGCTTTTGCCAATTTTTAAATTGTTCACTTTTACCTTCTAAATCATTCATCATTTGAATGAGACGCTCAATATCCGCTAATTTGGCTGATTTAGGATTGATAGAATCAATAACATTTAGAAACATATTCAGCCTGTTTTTTCAATATTTTAATTGTAGGCCTTTTTCCTATACGGCATTGCCCAAAAGTATCCTCTCTTGCCATCTGAATTTATCGGCAAGGAATTTGACAACATTCTACATTGTTTTACATAATTAACGTTAGTTTATCAATTCATTAAAAAGAAGAGGAGAATACGATGAATAGCCTTACACTCCAACCAATTACTCCAAACTACGATCCGTGGGAAGCGTATTTAGATATTGAGCAGTATGGTAAATTGCAATTAACGAACATTGAATTTACAACCACTACTTTATGCAATATGCGTTGTGAACATTGCGCAGTTGGGTATACATTGCAAACAAAGGACCCGGAGGCATTGCCGCTAGATTTGCTCATTCAACGACTTGAAGAAATACCGCATCTTCGCTCATTAAGCATTACTGGCGGAGAGCCAATGCTTTCTCTTAAATCGGTAAACGAATATGTTGTTCCTCTTTTAAAATATGCTCATGAGCGGGGCGTGCGCACACAAATCAATTCGAATTTGACACTTGAACTTGAGCGCTATGAAAAAATTATTCCTTATTTAGATGTGTTGCATATTTCGCATAACTGGGGTACAGTGGAAGATTTCGTTGAAGGCGGATTTGCAATGATGGAACGCAAGCCGACAATTGCCCAGAGAGAAAAATATTTTGAACGGATGATTGAAAATGCTAGAGCACTTGCGAAAATGGGGGTTATCGTATCGGCGGAAACGATGCTGAATAAACGTACATTGCCGCATTTAGAAAAGATTCACCGCCAAATTGTCGATGAGATGCATTGTAAACGCCACGAAGTGCACCCAATGTATCCGAGCGACTTTGCCAGCGCGCTTGAAACGTTAAGTCTTGATGAATTACGCGAAGCGATCCATCATTTGCTCGACATCCGCGATGAAAATGTATGGATGCTTTTTGGCACACTTCCTTTTTATCCATGCAGTGATAAAGAAGAGGATTTAGCGCTGTTGAAACGATTGTATTCAAGCAAAAATGTGACGGTTCGCAACGATCCAGATGGACGTTCACGCTTAAATGTCAATATCTTTACAGGCGATATTATCGTTACAGATTTTGGCGATGAACCAATTCTTGGCAATATTCAGCATAATACTCTTCTTGAAGCATATGAAAAATGGATGAATTCATCTCTTGCCAAACAATTAAACTGCCATTGCCCAGCTGTTCAATGCCTAGGTCCAAACGTACTTGTCAAAAACAGTTATTATCGTGATGTCGATTTTACCGTAAGAAAAGCAAATATTACAAAATGAGGGGTCTGCACGAATGTTGATTATCTAAATTTTTCCATTAAAGAAGTTTAGACTCCCCCTATGTAGGAGGTACCAGTGAATTTCGGCGCGCACCTCTTTAGGTAGAGTATTCTGACTCAAGCGGCGAGAAAATTCGATGAAGGTGAAACGGTATA
>DASQMX010000001.1:0-1925 GCA_035645275.1 Anoxybacillus sp. | reverse complement strand
AAGGGGCTGTCCAGAAAGTCAGTAAAAATTGACTTTCTGTGACAGTCCCTTCATTTTTTTAAGGAAAAAATATACAAAAAAATCGTCCTTTTTAGTAAAATGAAGTTACCACACAACACTTACGAAAGGGACGATTTTTATGAGCAATCAAAAGATTACTAAAAAAAATTATAACACGCAAATGGAACTTCTTCCAGTCCTCAAGGAGAAAAATAAACCTAAAAGACAATTAGCCCCTGCTTTCATTCCATACGACAACCGTCAGATTCAAATGATCTATGACATTGAATCACTTATTCCAGAACACCATGTTGCCCGTGTAGTAGATGAAATGGTTGAAGCTGTTTCAGACGAGACATTGTTTTCTTATTATCAAGGTGGCGGACGAGCTTCCTTTCATCCAAAAATGATGTTGAAAATTATTTTGTTTGGTTATTCTCAAAAAGTATATTCTTGCCGTGGAATTGAAAAGCTCACCAAAGAAAATATTCCTGCTATGTGGTTGGCAGCAATGCAACAGCCGGACTTTCGCACGATTAATGAGTTTCGAGGACAACGGATGAAAGGCTTGATGGATGAGTTATTTGAGGCCATGATTATAAAATTGATTGAAGATAAATACATCACAATGGAAAACTACTTTTTGGATGGGACTAAAATCGAGGCCAATGCCAACAAGTATTCTTTTGTGTGGAAAAAATCAACTCAAAAGTTTGAAGCGAAGTTAAAGGAAAAGATTCAAGAAACTCTCCAATATATTCAGGAATTGACGCAACAAGAAGCTAGTATGGAGCCAAGAGCAAGCGAGAATATAGAAGAGAACGATGTACATACACTTGAGTCCATCGCCAAAGAAATAGAAGGAAAGATAGATACCATCACAGAGGAAATTGAAAAAGAAACAGACACTGATCTCCGCAAGGAGAAACGCCAAGAGCGTAATAAATGGAAAAAACCATTAAAAATGATTCGACAAAATTTCCTGCCACGACTAGCTAAATACAAGAAGCAGAAAGAAATTTTTGGTGAGCGTAACAGCTATTCCAAAACAGACAAAGACGCCACCTTTATGCGCATGAAAGAAGATCATATGAAAAACGGACAACTTAAGCCTGGATACAACATTCAAATGGGGACTGAAAACCAGTTTATCTTGTTTTATACCATTCATCAACGACCTACAGATACCCGTTGCTTTATCCCACATATGGAGAAACTAGCGTCTACCTCACTACCCATGCCCAAAACAATTGTTGCAGATGCAGGATATGGCAGTGAAGAAAATTATGTATATGCGGTAGGAGAAGAGAAAACTCCCCGATTCGATTTTCTCATTCCTTACGGAAGCTACATACAAGAACAAACACGTAAGTACAAAAAGGATATTAAAAATGCAAAAAATTGGATTTACCAAGAACAAGATGATTGTTTTATTTGCCCTAATGGAAGGAAGGTTCTCTTTAAAAGTTACAAAAATAAAAAGAATCAGTCTGGATATGAACAAAGCTTCAAAATCTATGAATGTGAAGATTGTACAGACTGCCCATTAAAAACAAAATGCACGAAAGCTAAGGGAAACCGTCAAGTTCACTGGAATCCCATCTTTGAAGAAATGAAAGCAAAGGCCAAAGCAGCCCTTGAATGTGAAGAGAAAGCAGCGATCTACTCTCGCCGTAAGGTCGAGGTAGAAAGTGTGTTCGGTCACATCAAGGGCAATCGGTCGTTCCGTAGGTTTTCCTTACGGGGACTCGATAAAGTACACGTCGAATTTGGGATTGTGGCAATGGCCCACAACATACTGAAAGTAGCAGGAATTCTCCAGCTACTTTCAGATAAACCGAAAAAATACAAAAGCAAGTGGAGAAAACCAACTAGTTTTTCTCCACTTGCTTTATTTTTTAGGACTTTTCAGACAGCCCCTTTTT